>NZ_CP170508.1:2012710-2683614 GCF_052055875.1 Methanosphaerula subterraneus | reverse complement strand
GGGAAGAACACCACGCAGTCGCCGGTGATCGTCGTCGACATGTACACCGGCTATGACGGGTTCGCCGACAACCAGTACGACGGGATCCACCCGCAGACCTCGGGGGAGAAGAAGCTCGCCGACCGCTGGTACGCCGCCCTGGCGCCGCTGCTCAACAACAGCACGGTGACCCCCGAACCGACACCGGCACCGTGGGACGCCCCGCAGCAGGTCCCCGGCTCGATCCAGGCCTGCGACTACGCGCCGGGCGGCGAGGGCGTCGCCTACCACGACACCACCGCCGGAAACGCCGGCGGGGCCTACCGACAGGACGACGTGGATATCGAGTACTCGTCGGCAGAGCAGCAGTTCGTGGTCAGGGATATCAGGTCAGGCGAGTGGCTCACCTATGAGGTGAACGTCGCCTCGGGCGGGATCTACACCATCGACTTCAGGGTCGCCTCCCCTGACCCCGGGGCCGCCATCGACCTGGAGGTCGACGGGTCCGAGGTGATGACGGTCCAGGTGCCCGACACCGGCTCCTCCGGTCTCTACACCACGGTCCGGCGGCCGGCCTACCTGCCCGGCGGCAATCACACCCTGACGCTCGCCTTCAGCGGGTCCTTCAACCTGAACTACCTGAAGTTCGCGGCCGGACTGCCGGACCCGATCGGGACCCCCACCCCGGTGCCGACCGGCACCACAGTCTCGCCGACCGACAGCCCGACGCTGCCGGCAACAACCGCCACCACGACCCCCACCACAACATCACCCACGACGGCGCCCACCCCCCTGCCACTCCCCTCGTCGGTCGACGCTCCCCGGGACCTCAACGGCGACGGACTCTACGAGGACGTGAACGGCAATGGTTCCCTGGACTTCAACGACGTGGTCCTCTTCTTCAACCAGCTGGACTGGATCGCCGAGAACGAGCCGGTCAGTGCGTTCGACTTCAACAAGAACGGCCAGATCGACTTCAACGATATCGTCATCCTCTTCAACGAGCTGTAGGGACGGATGCGGAACCCTGGCAGTACCGCACCGGCTGCCATCCGTCCCTGAATACCTTTATCTGGAGGGGATGACACAGGGGGATGGAAAAGAAAGTGAACTCAAGGATCCGGTGCCCATGAAATCTCTCGTCGTTCTGTTCTCCTATCATCACAACAATACCGAGAAGATCGCCGGCGTCTTCGCAAAAGTCCTCGATGCACAGATAAAAACCCCCCACCAGGTCGACCCTGAAGAGATCGGGGCGTATGATCTGGTCGGCTTCGGTTCGGGGATCTACAGTGCACGACACCACCAATCCCTCCTCGACCTCGCCGATAGACTGCCGCCGGTCACGGGCAGAAAAGCATTCATCTTCTCGACCTACGGGGCCCCGGCCGTCTTTGCGGACGAGAAATTTGTAAAAAATAACCACGCGCAGCTCCGGGAAAAACTGGAGGCGAAAGGGTACACGGTCTCCGGCGAGTTCGGGTGTGCCGGGTGGAATACGAACAGTTTTCTGAAGTACTTCGGGGGGTTGAACCGGGGCCGGCCCAATGCCGACGACCTGAAGAATGCAAAAGCGTTTGCAGAGAATCTGACCTGACCGGCAGACGGGGATAACAAACAAATGGACTGATACGGAGGAACCGGGTCGACCGGCCCTGCGTCAGCATCCGAGCCCCTCTTCTCACCATCCCCGATTCTTTCAGAATCTCGAAGAGGGATGCCGCATCCCCCCCTGCCATGCGTCCTGGTCGTAAGGCAATAGCATAAATACCGGGTTACCAATACTCATTGACTCTGCTCTTTCTCTCTCTCACGGTATCGCTGGTACCATGATGCCCGGCAACTCATGACACGAGGAGCAGGTCATGGTGCGATCTCCATTCACCGTCAACGCTTCTCCCGAGATCGGCATCACATGCGAGGGTCAGAGATGTTCGATGATCGATACAGAAGGAGAGGGAGGGGGCGCTTATCAGCCACCCTTTTCGCAGTGCTGCTGCTCGTACTGCTCGGACTCGGGACTGTGGACGGGTACGGCCTGTTCACGGAGAATCAGGTCGTGGACAGGTTAACGGGTTCGGACACGTCGGATCTCGGTACGTCATCCCTCGTGCTGGACAGTGCCGACGACCCCCGGATCAGTTACTATGATGCGGCAACTGGCAACCTGAAGTATGCCGCGTATTACAACTGGGCATGGCATAATCAGACCGTGGACTCGGCAGGGAATGTCGGGGGATCCTCGTCCCTGGCGCTGGACAGTGCCGGCAATCCCCGGATCAGTTACTATGATGCGACCAACGGCGACCTGAAGTATGCCGAAATGGTCGGTCTGCGATGGTACGCCGAGACCGTCGATTCGGTGGGGGACGTCGGGATGTATGCATCCCTGGCGCTGGACAGTGCCGGCAATCCCCGGATCAGTTACTACGATCGGACAATCGGCAACCTGAAGTATGCATGGCACGACGGCTCGGGCTGGCACACGGAAACGGTGGATTCGGTGGGGGACGTCGGCAGGTATTCATCCCTGGCGCTGGACAGTGCCGGCAACCCGCGGATCAGTTACTACGATGCAACGGCCGGCGACCTGGACCTTGCCGAATGGGACGATGATTACTGGTCCTGCTCTATCCTGGATTCGGCGGGGGATGTCGGGAGATACACATCCCTTGCAGAACGGGGGGGCGAGCTCCATATCAGTTACTTCGATGCGACAACCGGGGTCGTGAAGTATGCCTCCCATCCGGATTATCTGACGACGAGGATCACACCCATATCCAATTATCTGGTTGCCCAGGGGCCCTCATCCCTGGCGCTGGACAGTGCCGGCCATCCCCATATTTTGTTCACCACGTCAACCGATATGTGGTATTCCGACGGCACGACCACGGGGCGTGAATATATCGAAGACGGGGTGGACAAAACCGGGCGGTTCTGCTCCCTTGCACTGGACGGCGCCGACAACCTGCGGATCAGCTACTGGTGGCAGAATGGCTTTCTGATGTACGGCGGCAGGTACAGTCCGGCTCAGGTCACGGGCATGACGCCGAACAGCGGTGTCCTGGGCACGTCGTTCCTGATGACCCTGACCGGGAACAACTTCCGGCCTGATTCGGATTGTATGGTCTACCTCATCCAACCGCTTGGGGACTGTAAAATAATATTTGCCACGAACGTCACGATTGTTTCGCCGACAACGCTCACCTGCGGGTTCGACCTGCCCCTGCATCCGGACGGGTATTTTCCTTCTGCTGATCCCATGGCCGCTCCCTGGAAAGTGGAGGTTTTACCACACGGTCAGAATACGGCGTGGCTCACCTCCGACGGGTTCACCATCTCCGAGCCCTTCACCCTCACCTCGGCCACGCCGAACGCCGGCGTTTCGGGCACGACCGTCGCAACCACCCTGAACGGCATCGGGTTCCCGCCCGGAGTGACGGTCGCCCTTCAGGATTACCTACCCGGGAATCCCAAACCGGTGGCCGCCATTACGGGAACGAACGTTGTCCGGGTCTCGGATACGCAGATCACCTGTGTATTCCCGCTGCCATCGACGGCGTCGACGGGGCTCTGGGACGTGACCGTATTTCATCCCGACGGCAGACGGTCGTCCCTGAAAAACGGCTTCACTGTCACCGCACCCGTCACCGGGCCGGGACTCGTCCCCGGCGGGTCCGCCGTCCCGCACGACCTCAACCATGACGGCCTCTACGAGGACGTGAACGGCAACGGTCTCCTCGACTTCAACGACGTGGTCCTCTACTTCAACCAGATGGACTGGATCGCCGAGAACGAGCCGGTCAGTGCGTTCGACTTCAACAAGAACGGCCAGATCGACTTCAACGATATCGTCATCCTCTTCAACGAGCTGTAGGGACGGAGGCGAGACCCGCCCCCCTGCCGTCACAGCCGCCTCGCCGGCGTCCTCTCGTCGACGCGTATGCCGGAGACCTGGCGCGGAATCCGGCGGGATTGCGGCGATGTCCGGAAAATCAAAAAGATGTATTAATTAAAAAAACAAAATCAAGTAATCATGGTTACGAAAACAACATGCGAATTCTGTCAGAAGGATGCCATCGGATTCCAGTCATTTGAGAGCAGTTTCGCGTATGTCTGCGAGGACCATGCCGACCCCCTCCTTCTCGCCCTCAAACCCGGTGAAAAGAAAGGGTACGGCGGTTGTTATCTCGAACGGTACGAGACAACCGAAGACTGAGCGTCTCCCCGGCGACCGGGTCGGTTCAACGACAGGCCCCGAGATGATCCCCGGATAAACCAGGTCACGGCAGCCAGATATCCCCGAACTCGCCGGCGTTCTCGTCCACCGGGAACGAATCGGCGACCGGCCGGGTCCTGTTCAGGACCGGGCGCACCGGTTCATGGTAGCGCGGGGGCTCCCCGACATACTCTCCGCACCAGCAGTCCTCCTGCACCCGCGGAAAGGCGCAGGTCCGGCGCAGCGAGAAGATCGGGGATCGACGCCGGCACTCCCCCGAGGTCGACGGATATGCTCCTGCATGATAATATTGACAGTCTTTACAGCAGATCTCCGCCATCAGGTCCACTCATACCCACGATCACGTGAATGATAATCTACAATTCTCCTGGGAGGATAAGTGCATTGCGATCCATACGTCTCGAAACGTGATCGATCGGAGGAGAGACGAATAATACTCTTTATTTAACATAGCCGGCGATAATCACCTTATCACAGGAGTTATCATGTCGATACCTATTATTGATACCATCAGAGGAATGATCGTCGCACCGGTCCAGACCATGCACCAGCAGGAAGAGAGCACGGTTCAGGACACCCTGATCTACTATCTCGAGATCATCCTGGCCTTCGCCCTGCTCAGCACCATCGTGACCGCACTGCTGCAATCAGCAGGATTCGCAACCACCGTGGACCTGCTGGCGCCGGCCTCCCTCCTCATCTACCTGGTGGGACTGATCGTCGGCATGATCATCGCCCTCGTCATCATGGTGCTGATCTTCCACCTCTGCGCACGGGTCGTAGGAGGGGACGGGGAATGGACAGACACCCTGCGTGCCGTCGTCTTCTCGTCGACGCCGATCGCGGTGATCGGCTGGATTCCAATCGTGGGATCGCTCATCGCCGACCTCTGGTCGCTGGTGCTGATGGTCGTGGGGATCCGGGAGTACCACCACCTCTCCACAGGAAGAGCCGCGATCGCGGTCCTGCTCCCGGTTATCGTCCTGATCATCCTGGCGGCCCTGGCCGTCTCCTACCTGACGATCAGTTCAGCCACCTTCACGACGGTGCCCACCTGAGAGGCCACAACACGACCTCGCCGTTCATCAGCATCGTAAAAGAGATACTCGTCTCGCCGGTCGGCGCATACCGCGACCACGGCCGGCTGCCGATAGCGGAGGCGCTCGTCTACTACCTGCAGGTGGTGATGATCTACGCCTTCCTGACGGCCCTCGCCGGAATGCTGACCGGCACCATCCTTTTCTCGTCCGGGACGGGGCAGAACCCCCCCTTCGCCGTGGTGATCTACTTCTTCGGACTGCTCCTCGGGTCGTGCGCCTGGGCGCTCTTCCTCGGGATCGGCGTCCACCTCGCGGCCCGGGCCCTCGGCGGCTCCGGCACGGCGAGCGAGACCATGACCGCCTGCCTCCTCTCGTTCACCCCCCTGATGGTGACCGGGTGGATCCCGCTGGCCGGGTCGTTCATCGCCGACATCTGGTCGCTCGCCCTCTTTGTCATCGGGATTCGGGAGGTCCAGGCCCTCTCGACCCCGCGGGCGGTGCTGGCCGTGGTCCTGCCGCTCGCGCTCCTCTTCTCCCTGCTGATCCTGGCCTTCGTCTATCTGGCCCCGGTCGCGTGAACGGCCGAGCCGGTTTCAGTCGCGGTTTCCGTACTGGTTGATGGTGCAGATCAGTTCCCGGAACCCGTCGAGCTCGATCTGGAGCACCCCGGTCCGGGACATCCCCATCGAGGTCTCGCCGTCGGCCGTCAGCATCTCAGGACCCCGGACGACCGTCCGCTGCACCCCGTCGGCCGAGAGCACCCGGGCCGCCTCTGTGTCATGCACGAAGGCCCGTCCCGGGATCACCACCGTCTCCTCCAGGTCCGAGAGGTCGAGTGCCTCGAGGTCCCGGATCGTGATCAGGCACCCGATCTCCTGGGCGACCGGGACCACGGTGGCCCGGTCACCGCGCTGTTCGAGCACCTTCTTCAGGAACGGGGCCGCCACGGCGCCGGTGATCACCGAGGCCGTCCCGGTGATCCGCGGCAGCTTGGCGATCAGGTCGGGCTCTGCCAGGAGCGCGAACGGGGAGCCGAACTCGGGGTCGTAGAGGGGCGTGCCATTGATCTTCATCGAGAACGCGTCGCTGATGTCATTGACCAGCTGCCTGAACGAGTCGACAGTCTGCGTCCTCGCACCCTCGATCACCGGTGCGTTCCCGAGGATCAGACCCTGGTCGGCCGAGTTCGCGAACCGCATCAGGATCAGCCCCTTCGCCCCGCGGTCCTCGAGCCATTCGCAGGTCTTGTACAGCGTGTACCCGTCGTTGATCCCGGGCATGATCACGGCCGCCGCATAGAGCTCGATCTCCCCGGCGAGTTTCTCGACCACGTCCAGCGAGACCTCCGGTGTCGGGTCGTGCATGTACTTCTTCCGAAGACCGGCGTCGGCGGCGAAGACCGTGAACGAGACCTCGGAGAGGCCGGCATCGATCATCCGGCCGGCGATGGCCGGGTCGTCGAACCCTTTCCCGCTGGTATACCCGATATGGAGCGGGGCCTCCATCGCACCGAGGACGTCGACGAGGTCTCCGAAGTGCGGGTAACAGCTCGGGTCGCCGCCGCCGCTGATGGTGATCCTGGTCAGGTCGCCGTCGGTCAGCTGCAGGTCTGCCAGGGCCGAATCGGTCACATCGCGGAACGACCGGAACCCGTCGTACTCCTCCCTGACCATCCCGGTGCAGTACTGGCACCCGACACTGAACGGAAGGCAGTGCCGGCATCCGAGCGGGGCGGGATCCCGAACATGCTTGAAGTAACAGTACTCACAGAACCCGCGGCAGTCAGCGCCCGGGCGTCCGCCGATATCCACAGTCAACTGACCCATTACTAGAGGATCAGTCAGCTGAGGATTAATGGGTTGTGTATGTCCTCCCGCGAGGCCAGGATGGCGCCGACCACCCGGAAGGCCACCTCGAGGTCGGTGAAGTTCTCGACCCGGTGATCGCGGAGGATCTGAACCCCGGCGGTGACGCTGTCGCCGCCGAGGAGACACCCGACGACCATCCGGTCGGTGCCCTTCGAGAACCTGACCACCTCCAGGGCCAGGTCGGCCAGGTCGACGACCGCCGTCGGGACCGAGATCACCACGGCGATATCCCAGAGTTCCCGCCGTTCGATCAGCAGGTCGAAGACCCGGGCAAACCGTTCGGTGCTGGCGTCCCCGACGATGTCCATCGGGTTCTGGTGGTTCCACTTATCCGGGAGGAACTGGTTCAGGGCGGCCAGCACCTCGTCCGGCAGGGGGACCAGGTCGATCCCGTACAGGGCCGCGTAGTCGGAGGCCAGCACGGCGAATCCCCCGGCACTGGTGATGACGACCGTCCGCCGGCCGGCCGGGTACCCCTCTGAGACGAGGAGCCGGCCGGCGAGGAACGCCTCGGTGAGCGACCGGGCCATCACGACGCCGGCCTGGGTGAGCGCGGCCCGGTAGACCGGGTCGTCACCGGCCAGGGACCCGGTGTGGGAGGAGGCCGAGTGCTTCCCGATCACCGAGGAGCCGGCCTTGACGGCGATCACCGGCTTGGTGGCGGTGACCCGCCTGGCCACCTTCATAAACCCGCACCCGTCCCGCAGCTCCTCGATGTAGAGGATCACCGCCCTGGTGGACGGGTCGTGCTCGGCCAGTTTCAGGTAGTCCTGGAACCCGAGGTCGGCCTGGTTCCCGACGCTGGCCACCAGGGAGAAGCCGATCCCGACCGGAATCGACCAGTCGACGATCATGGTGATCACCGCCCCGCTCTGGGAGATGAACGCCAGGTCCCCGCTCTTCGGGGTCACCGGGTCGAAGGTGGTGTTGATCCTGGCCCCGGGGAGCATCATCCCGAGCGAGTTCGGGCCGACGACCCGGATGTTACTGGCAGCGGCCAGGGCGAGCACCTCCTCCTCGAGGAGCCGGCCGGCCTCTCCGGTCTCCCGGAACCCGGCCGATATGATCACGACGATCCGGGCCTGTTTTTCGGCGGCCTCCCGGATCACCCCCGGCACGGCGGCGGCAGGGACGGTCACGACCACCATCCCCACCGGCCCGGGGATGGCCAGCAGGGAGGGGTAGGCCTTCCTGCCGAGGATCTCCGGGTAGTGCGGGTTCACCGGGTACAGCTGTCCTGGGAACGGGAGCAGGTTCCGGAGGACGGCGTACCCGATCTTGGCCGGGTCGGCGGTCGCCCCGACGACCGCGATCGCTGAGGGGAGGAAGAGGGACGGGTCCACCAGTTCGTTCTCTCTGCAGGCGGGATAGACCCCCTCGGGGTCTTCGTAGAACCGTGCGTCGACGGCGACCGCCCGGTCCTGGTACAGGCGGAGCGGGTTGATGTCGAACTCGGTGATGGCCGGCTCGGCATCGAACCAGGCGGCGATCCCGAGGATCAGATCGACCAGCAGGGCTTCATCGAGGGGAGGGCTGGACCGGTAGCCCCTGATCAGCGGGTACCCCTTGATGCCCCTGACCATCCCGGCCACGTCGTCCCGGTCGAACGGGAGCACCCGGATGGTGACGTCATGGATCAGTTCGACCAGGACGCCGCCGAGGCCGAAGGTGATCGCCTTTCCGAAGGCCGGGTCGGTCCTGCCCCCGATGAACAGTTCGAGCCCCGGGGGCACCTGCTCTTCGACGAGGAACCCCTCGATGACCGCCCCGGGGACGGCGGCGGCCACCGATACGGAGATCTGCAGGTAGGCCGCCGCCACCGCCGCCCGGTCGGCGAGGTTCATCGCCACCCCGCCGGCATCGGTCTTGTGGACCACCTCTGCCGAGACGACCTTCAGGACCACCGGGAACCCGATCGCCGCTGCCGCCTCCTCCGCTGCCAGGGAACTCGTAACACGCCGGTATTTCGGGACCGGCACCCCGGCCCTGCCGAGCAGCGCATATCCCTGATCCTCACCAAGCAGCCGTTTCATCAGGGCTATCAGGTACGCAGAGACGGTTATACCTTTCCTGCACGCAGGTGGTCGGGAGCAGGGTGAGAGGCGTGTCCCCGAAGAATTCCTTTATACCCATCGTCGCCGAGAGATCTTCACCTGAGAGAGTGAGAGGTATGACCATCCATCGATTTCCGTTCCTGAACAAGACCAGAAAGAATGCCGCAGCGGCCGGGATGATCCGGGAGGAGTGCGACCTCTTCGCCGGCTCGACCACGCGGGGCGACCTCGGCGCCGCCATGGCCGCGATTGTGCTGCTGTACACCCCCGCCGACATCAGGCAGATGCAGAGGAACTTCAAGACGAAGATCAGGGATATCGACGAGGATTACCGGGAACCGCTCTATCTGAAGGTGACCGAGCACCTCCTCGGCACCTACCAGCAGATCCGGCTCCTCTCCCAGCAGGGGGCGTTCTCGCGGATGGAGACCCCCGTCAGCCCGGAGAACGGCCGGTACTGGGCGATGGTCTCGGCCGCATGCAGCGCCCGGGCAGAGGAGAAGGACCCGCGGCTGGCGTTCCTCAACTACCTGCTCGCCGGCTTCTGCATCTTCGTCCTCGATGAACCCGCCCACCCGGTCGGCACCCCCTTCCCGGGCGGCGACACCGTCGAATGCGAAGACGGGGTCTACTACTGCCCGGTCAGGGAGAAGTCCAGCGAGATCGATGCAGGGTTCTGCCGGTTCTGCCCGGCCCTGCAGACGCCCGAGGGCGGGTACATCTCGCGGGGGGCGAGCGAGCACCGGAAGCAGGCCTACATCGACCATTACTTCCGCAACTACAACGGGTGATCCCGGGACCGGACCGGGCAGGCCGGCCCGGTTCTACCAGAATGGTTCTACCAGAACGGTTATTCATCCGCGAACACAATTTTGAGGTATGCACACCGGGCCGGAGACGGGAACGAACAGCGAGCAGCGTGACGAGGAAGGGTTCATCCAGACCCGGGATGGAAAGGTCTGGTACCGGATCGCCGGTGCGGGATCCGCCGGGATACCGCTGCTGGTCCTGCACGGCGGCCCGGGATTTCCGCACGACTACCAGGAGCCGCTCGAAGCCCTGGCAGACGAGCGGCCGGTGATCTTCTACGACCAGCTCGGCTGCGGCCGGTCGGACCGGCCGGACGACCCGTCCCTCTGGACACTCGAACGGTATGTCGACGAGGTGGCGGCGGTCAGGGAGGGGCTCGGGCTGAAGACGGTCCACCTGCTCGGGCAGTCGTGGGGGACGATGCTGGCGGTGGCCTACCTGAGCAGGGAGGGGACGGCCGGGGTCGTCAGCACCGTCCTCTCTGCTCCCTATATCAGCACGCAGCGCTGGATCGCCGACCAGCGGGCCTACCTGGCCGCGATGCCCGAGTCGGTGCAGGAGGCGGTCAGGGTCCACGAGGCCTCGGGCGACTATGCAGCGCCGGCCTACCAGGAGGCGATGACGGCCATCTACCGCGAGCACCTCTGCCGGCTCGAGACCTGGCCGGCCTGTCTGCAGCGGAGTATGGACGGCTGCGGGACGGCGATCTATGAACAGATGTGGGGGCCGAGCGAGTTCACCGTGACCGGGACGCTGCAGAACACGGACCTGACCGACCGCCTGCCCTCGCTGACGATGCCGGTCCTCTACACCTGCGGCGAGTTCGATGAGGCGACGCCGGCCACCACCCGGTTCTACCTGGAGCTAACCCCCGGTGCTGAGATGATCGTCTTCGCCGGCGCTTCGCACCAGCACCACCTGGAAGCGCCGGAGCTGTTCCTCGCCGCGGTCCGCCGGTTCCTGGCTGCCGCTGAAGAGCGGCGATGACCGGGTGGCAGCAGATCCTGCCGGCCCTGCTCGAACGTCTGGACCCGGAGGGGGCGGCGGTCGACCGGCGACGGGTGACCTGGGGGACCACCGCCTACCTGGTGCCGGCCTTCGACCGCTCGGCCCTCCAGTTCTCGCTCCCGATCCTCGTCCCGCGGAGACTCTTCGATGAGCTGCCGCTCGATCCCCGGGGCGTGGACGGGGCGGTCGCCTGTCTGATCGAGCAGTGCAAAACGAAGGCACGGGAACGGGCTGATCCCGCCCTCGACCCGCTGACCGGCAGGGGGACCCGGTTCCCGCACCGGTACCAGGCGATCACCGAACCGTATTCGCTGATCTCCTCCCCGGCCCTCATCGGGGAGGGGCTCTGGAAGGCGGGCGGCCAGAACTATGCCGACGCCGACGGCGTCCACCTGACCCTGACCGGGGCTCTTCGGTACGGGCTGTCAGAGGAGCCCGGCGAACAGCGGCGGGTCGTCGAGGAGCTCGCGGCCCTGGTCCGGGCGGTCGCCGGGGCCGTCGACCGGGTGTCGCTCCGCCTCCTCGAACGGGAATGGATCAACGCCCTCGACCAGCGGCTGCTTCGGGACCGCCTCCCGGCGCTCGGGCTGGTCTCGTTCATCGGCGACGGGACCAGGCCGGCCCGCCAGTGCACCGACGCCCGCTGCTTCTTCCGGGTCGCCGGGATCAAGGCCGGGGTCCACGTCCCGTTCGCCTGCCCGCCTGAACTGGAACCGATCGAGGTGGAACTGCCGGCCAGCCACCAGGTGATCGCCGGCCTCGGGGTCAGGGAGCGGGAGGTGCTGGCGATCATCGGGTCCAACGGACAGGGAAAGTCCACCATGCTCCAGGCCGTGATCGCCGGGGTCGACGATCACCAGATCGGTGACGGTCGGGAGCATGTGATCACGAGGTCTGAGCCGGCCATCGCCGAGGCAGGGTCGACCGAGCTGCGGGGCACCGACCTGAGCCTCTTCTTCCGGGCTCTACCCCCGGGGATGAGCGGGAGCCCCGAGGCCGCGTTCGGCCAGGGGAGCGGGTCGATGGGGATGGCCTCGCAGATCCAGCAGGCGATCGCCGGGGAGGAGGATCTGCTCGTCTTCGACGAGGACCGGTCGGCGGCCAATTTGCTGGTGCCGGGCTGCCTCTCGGGGCCGGAGGTCCGGGTCCTCTCGACCCTGCTCGCCGAGGAGCGGGAACGCCTCGGGGCGACATCGCTCGTCTTCACGGCCGGGACCCTCGACATCCTGGTCGCCCAGGCCGACCGGATCCTGGTGCTGGACGGTCACCAGGCGACGGCGATCGGCCGGGCCGCCTACCGCAGACGGCTGAAGGATTATCTCTCGAAGGTGCTCGAAGCGCTCTGAAAACAATTTCGCTACTTTTAGAAACCCCCGCACCATTCCATTACAGAACATGATGAAGCGTGGATGGTATGTGGTTGCAGGCGCCCTGCTCGCAGTTCTGATGATCGGAGCGGGCTGCACGACAGTGCAGAGCGAAGTACAGAGCGGAACCGGGGACACGCTGGTCTTCTACACCGAGCAGTATCCCCCGTACAACTACCTGGAGAACGGCACGCCGACCGGGATCATGGTCGATATGCTGAACGCGACGATGACAGAGATGGGCAGGGGGCCGGCCGAGATCCGTGTCGCCTGCTGGACCAGCGCCTACCAGACCGTTCTCTCCACGCCGAACACGGTCCTCTTTGCGACCTCGCGCACCTCCGACCGCGAATCGCTCTTCACGTGGGCCGGCCCGGTTCTGACCGAGAAGGCGGTCGTCTTCTCGTACCGCGAACGGCCGGTCGCGGTGAACAGCACCGCCGATCTGAAGCGCTACCGGATCGGGGTGGTGGCAGATGACGCGGCCATCGGGAAGCTCCGGGCCCTCGGGGTCCCGGACGGGCAGATCGTCGTCGCCGCCGATCCCCAAACGATGATCAGGCAGGTCCAGAACGGCACCACCGACCTCTTCGCCTACGGCGAGGGGGCCGGCCACTTCTGGATCGCCCAGTCCGGGACCAGGCCCGGCCTCTTCTCGAACGTCGCCACCATCGGAGAGGAGCCGGTCTATTATGCGTTCAACCGGAACACCTCCGACCAGACCGTCCAGGCCTTTTCAGCGGCCCTCAACCGGTCCGCCCAGAAGGACCTCGACCGGGTGCTCGCCACCTATCTGCCCGAGCGGGGCCTTGCCCGGCTCAATTATCTGACCGAAGAGTCAAGGCCCAACAACTTCGTGGCGAACGGAACGGTGCAGGGGATCGCGGTCGATCTCCTCAACGCAACCCTCGCCCGGCTCGATGTGCCGGCGAATGCCACATCCGTCAGGGTCGTCCCCTGGACCGAAGGATATGCAGAGGCCCTGAACACCAGCGACACGGTCCTCTTTTCAACCGCGAGGACCCCAGACCGGGAGAACCTCTTCCAGTGGGCCGGCCCGATCGTTTCGCACGATTATGTGCTCTTTGCTGACAGGACCAGGAACATCTCGATCGCAAACGATACCGACCTCGCCCGGTACCGGATCGGAGCCGTCACGGACGACGCCGCTGCCCAGTGCCTGGCCGACCATGGTGTACCGAAGGACCGGCAGGTGCTCGACACCAGCGCAGCGGCAGGGATCAGGCGGCTCGCGGCCGGAGAAACCGATCTCTTCGCCTATGCCCTCCAATCTGGCCGGCTGGTGCTGAACAGGACGGTCTCGGATCCCGGGAGGTTCCAGGAGGTGTATACGATCGGGGGGAGCGACCTCTACTATGCCTTCAACCGGAATGTCTCGCCGGCGCTGGTCAGATCCTTCCAGCACGGGCTCGACGCTGTGAAGAGCCAGAAGGATACGAGCGGGGTCTCGGACTATGACCGGATCCTCGACTGGTATACCGCGGCCAGGTGACGGCGACCGGATCGTCAACAGGGCAGGAGACGCTCTGAAACAATTTCGCTACATCTATGTGCCTCAATCGCCAATATCCTCGATCGAAGTACATGATGAAGCATGGATGGTATATGGTTGCAGGCGCCCTGCTCATCGTTCTGATGATCGGAGCGGGCTGCACAACCGTAAAGAACGAAACCGGGGATAACCTGGTCTTCTACACCGAGCAGTACCCGCCGTACAACTACCTGGAGAACGGCACGCCGACCGGGATCATGGTCGACATGCTGAATTCGACGATGACAGAGATGGGCAGGGGGCCGGCCGAGATCCGGGTCGCCTGCTGGACCAGCGCCTACCAGACCGTTCTCTCCACGCCGAACACGGTCCTCTTTGCGACCTCGCGCACCTCAGACCGCGAATCGCTCTTCACGTGGGCCGGCCCGGTCCTGACCGAGAAGGCGGTCGTCTTCTCGTACCGCGAACGGCCGGTCGCGGTGAACAGCACCGCCGATCTGAAGCGCTACCGGATCGGGGTGGAGGCAGATGACGCGGCCATCGGGAAGCTCCGTGCCCTCGGGGTCCCGGACGGGCAGATCGTCGCCGCCGCCGATCCCCAGACGATGATCAGGCAGGTCCAGAACGGCACCACCGACCTCTTCGCCTACGGCGAGGGGGCCGGCCACTTCTGGATCGCCCAGTCAGGGACCAGGCCCGGCCTCTTCACGACGGTCGCCACCATCGGGGAGGACCCGGTCTATTATGCGTTCAACCGGAACACCTCGGACCAGACCGTCCTGGCCTTTTCGCAGGCACTCAACCGGTCCACCCAGAAGGACCTCGACCGGGTGCTCGCCACCTACCTGCCAGAGCGGGGTCTCGCCCGGCTCACCTACCTGGCCGAGGAGGCCCGGCCGTACAACTACGAGGCGAACGGAACGGTGCAGGGGATCGCGGTCGATCTCCTCAACGCAACCCTCTCCCGGCTCGATGTGCCGACGAACGCCGCATCCGTCGGGATCGTCCCCTGGACGGAAGGGTATGCGAGCGCACAGAACAACAGCAGCACGGTCCTCCTCTCGACCTCGCGGACCCCTGAACGGGAGAACCTCTTCCAGTGGGCCGGCCCGATCGGACGGAACGACTATGTCCTCTTTGCAGACAGGACCCGGAACCTCTCGATCGCGACCGACGCCGACCTCGCCCGGTACCGGATCGGTGCCGTCACCGACGACGCCGCGGTCCAGTACCTGGCCGGTCACGGGGTGTCGAAGGACCGGCTGGTGCTCGACACCAGCGCAACGACAGGAGTCAAACGGCTCGCCGTCGGCGATATCGACCTCTTCGCCTATGCCGTGCAGCCCGGCCATATCGTGCTGAACAGCACGGTCACGAACCCTGAACGGTTCCAGGAGGTATACACCGTCGGGGGGAGCGACCTCTACTACGCCTTCAACCGGAATGTCTCGCCGGCGCTGGTCAGGGCCTTCCAGCACGGGCTCGACGATGTGAGAACCCATAAGGATACGAGCGGGGTCTCGGACTACGAGCGGATCATGTACCGGTATGTAGCGGTCAGGTGTGCACCCTCGGCAGTGAGCGAGGGGCAGGTGACCGCCCTCGTCGACCGGACCGGCACCGATCTCGCCGGTGACGCGGCCAGGACCCTGCAGCGGATCAATGACGGCGAAGCCCCGTACCGCGACCCGGCCCAGAAGGATCTCTATGTCTTCGTCTACGACACGAACGTGACGATGGTCGCCCATGCAGACAACCCGACCATGATCGGGCAGAACTACCACAACAGGACCGACGTCACCGGCGACCCGTTCCGCGACCGGATCGTGGCCGGGGCGCTGAAGAACACCACCGGATGGGTCGACTACGTCTACACGAACCCGACCGACTTCAACCTCTTCACCAAGACGACCTACTACCGGCTGGCCCACGGGAGCGACGACAGGGACTACGTGGTCTGCGCCGGCACCTTCAGGGAGTGCCCGGCCTGAACCGCCCGGAGGGACCGGTCAGGAGAATGGAGAGGGGCGAGCCCCTCACCCCCGGGTGCCGGCCCCGGGTGCCGGCTCGAAGAGGCCGGACCGGGGGTCCTGACCCGACCGAGAGTCGGAATGCGCATGAGAGGGTAAGAATCGAAGAACATTAATATAGCTCCACGGTCGATCATTGCAAAACCAGCATACGATGATCGCCAGATACCATGTCCTCTATGTCGATGACGAACCCGCCCTTCTCGATCTAGGCAGAATTTTCCTTGAAGAATTCGAGGACTTCAGGGTAGCCACCGCCCTGAGCGCACTCGAAGCGATCCAGTTGCTCGAACAGGAGCGGTTCGACGCCATCATCTCCGATTATCAGATGCCGGGGATGGACGGCATCAGGTTTCTTGTCGAGGTGCGGAGACGCTTCGGATCGATTCCGTTCATCCTCTTAACCGGCAGAGGACGGGAGGAGGTGGTCATCCAGGCCATCAACAACGGTGCCGACTTCTACCTCCAGAAAGGCGGGGATCCGATATCACAGTTCGCGGAACTCGCGCACAAGATCCGCATGGCAGTGGAGCGGCGCGCCACGGCGCAGGCACTCAAAGAGAGCGAGACCCGGTTCCGGGCCCTCATTGAGAACGCATCCGACATCATCCGGATCATCGACCGGGACGGCCGGATCGTCTTTGACACGACAGCCTCCGAGCACCAGCTCGGCTATCCTCCGGGATTCACCATCGGCAAAAGCCCGATGGAGTTTATCCACCCCGATGATCTCGAGAAGGTGAAGCGGGATCTCGCCGAGGTCTATGCCGGCACCAACCCCGGAACCCCGACCGAGTTCCGGATCAGAAGAGCGGACGGGTCGTATACCTACGTGGAATCCCGCGGGAAGAACCTCATCGGAGTCCCTGGCGTCGACGGGATCGTGACGACCACCCGGTTCATTGACGAGCGGAAGAAGGCGGACGAAGCACTGATCCAAAATACCGAAGAACTCTATGCAGCCTATGAGGAACTGGCGGCGACAGAAGAGGAACTCCGTGCCAACCTGGATGAACTGACCAGGCAGGAACAGGCGCTGCAGGAGAGCGAGGGGCGTGTCAGGCAGAAACTGGAGAGTCTCCTCGCCCCTGAGGGCGATATCGAGTCCCTGGACCTGGGGGACCTCATCGATACGCAGGCGCTCCAGGTGCTCATGGATGATTTTACCAGGCTGACCGGCATGCTGACGGCGATCCTCGACACGAAAGGAAAGGTGCTGGTGGCTTCAGGGTGGCAGGAGATCTGCACCAGGTTCCACCGGGTCAACCCGGTCACTGCCGGGTTCTGCACCGAGAGCGATCTCCAGCTCTCCGACCATATCAAAAAGGGCGAATACGTGGCCTATAAATGCAGAAACAATCTCTGGGATGCTGTAACGCCCATCTCTATCGGGGATCGGCATATGGGCAGCATCTTCACCGGCCAGTTCTTCTATGACGACGAGGTCGTCGACGAATCGGTCTTCATCGAACAGGCCGAGAAGTACGGTTTCGACCGGGACGAGTATCTGGCAGCGTATCGCCGTGTTCCCCGGTACAGCCGGGAGAACGTACAAGACCTGATGGGCTATCTGGGGAAATTTGCAGAGCTCATATCACGGCTCAGTTACAGTAATCTCACACTTGCCCGGACGGTGATAGAACGGGATACCCTCCTCGCATCGCTGCAGGAGAGCGAAGACACATTCAGAACGCTCGTAGAGAACATTCCCCAGAAGATCTTCATGAAAGACCTGAATGGCCGGTATCTCTCGAGCAATGAACTGTTCGCCCGTGACCTCGGCATTCGACCCGAAGAGATCGCAGGCAAAGCGGACGTCGACTTCTTCCCGCCCGACCTCGCTGCAGAGTACCACGCAGATGACGTCAGGGTCATAGAGACCGGGCAGACAGAAGAGTTTGAAGAGCGATACCTTCTCCATGATGAAAGGGAGACCTGGATCCACATCATCAAGACCCCGGTGAGAGATAAGGATGGCAGAGTCGCAGGGGTGCTTGGCATCTTCGGGGACATCACCGAGCGCAGGCGGGCGGAGGAGGCGCTGAAGCAGGCGAACAGGAAACTCTCCCTTCTCTCCAGTCTCACCAGGCACGACATCACCAACCAGCTCACGCTTCTGATGGGACACCTCTCCATCCTTGAGATGATGCAGGCCGGCCCGGGACTGCATGATTATTTCCAGAAGGTTTTGACCGCAGCACAGCGGATCTCGGCCATGATCCAGTTCACCAGAGAATACGAGGCGATCGCTGTCAAGCCCCCGGTCTGGCAGGACGCCCGCACACTCGTCGGCACTGCGGCTGGGCAGGTCTCGCTCGGACCGGTCGTGCTGAAGAACGATCTCCCTGCCGGCATGGAAGTCTTCGCCGATCCGCTGGTTGCCAGGGTCTTTTACAACCTGATGGATAATGCGGTGCGGTACGGCGGGACGATCACGACCATCCGGTTCTCTGCTGAGGAATATGGTGATCATCTCGAAGTCGTCTGCGAAGACGACGGCGAGGGTGTCGCTGCAGAGGAGAAGGAGAAGATCTTCGAGCGGGGGTTCGGGAAGAACACCGGGCTCGGGCTGGCCCTGTCGAGAGAGATCCTGGATATCACCGGCATCACCATCCGCGAGACCGGTGAACCGGGAAAGGGTGCACGGTTCGAGATGATGGTGCCGAAGGGATGGTACCGCCGTGTGCCCGGTGAAACCAGGTGACCGGCATCGAAGGGATGGATCGACGGACTGCCTGCCCGTTGCTGGAGGGTGACGCTTACCGGATTACCCCGAGCGATCCCCCCGCCGGCACGGTCACCGACCTGGTCGTGCTGGTGGATCCGGCTGCACCGGTCGCGGTCTGTTTAATGGTGTAGGTGCCGGCCTGCCAGTAGGTGTACTGGAATGTTCGATACGCCGTGGTCGTGCCGTCGCCGAGGTCGTACCGGACCGAGGTCGCGTTCACCGAGGTGTCGGCGACCTGGATCCCCATCGAACCCGGACCGTCTGGGAAGGTGACCGTGAAGTTGGCAGCCGGCAGGTGCTGCTCGGTCGGTGCCGGGGTCACGGTGGGGATGACCGGGTCGGTGACGTTGATGCAGTCATCGACCGTCTTCACCTGCGTGCCGTTCGGGCCGATCGCATAGAGGGAGACAGTGTACTTTCCGGCGGTGTCGTAGACATGCACCGGGTTCTGGTCGAACGAGGTCGCTCCGTCCCCGAACTGCCAGTAATAATACTGGACCGACCCGTTCACCGACTCGTTGAACTGGACGGCGAGCGGCGAGCGGCCGGCCGTCACGTTCGAGGAGAACCCGACCGTCGGCGGGTCGGTGACGGTGATGTACCCCGGCTTCTGCGTGTAGACGCTGCCGTAGTCGGCACCGGAGGCGACCAGCGTCACGGTGTAGGCGCCCGGGATCGTGTAGGTGTGGACCGGGTTCTGCTCGGTCGAGGTCGCCCCGTCCCCGAACTGCCACTCGTACCCGCTCGCATCAGAGGACTGGTCGGTGAACTGCACGGAGAACGGAGTCGACCCTGAGGTCGCGTTGGCCGTGAAGTTGGCAGCCGGCACCGTGTTGACGATGATGCACCGGTACTGGATCGCCGTATCGCTCCCCCAACCGCTCGACGCCGTCAGGGCCACGTTGTAGGCGCCGGTCTGGTTGTAGGTGTGGGTCGGGTTCTGCTCGGTCGAGGTGGAACCGTCCCCGAAGTCCCACGTCCAGGCGGTCGGAGAGCCGATCGACTGGTCCAGGAACCGGACCGAATAGGGGGCCTGGCCGACATGACCGAAGGCGTAGAAGCCGGCCGTGACCGTCGGGGGCCAGACACGAAGCGGGTAGCGATCGATATTGCCTGTTCCGAGGGTATACGGATCGTCGCAGAAGCCGTCGTTGTTGATATCAGGATCAGTCTGGGAGAACCCGGTCCCATCCGGCGTACCCCAGAAGTTTCCACCGATCGACGGACCGCCCATGATGTTTGGCCCGGCAGCCCGGTCGAGGTTCCAGAGGTTGGCGCCGGGACCCGCTACGAAAACATTCTGGAGGCTGTTGAAGCAGTTGTTATAGATGGTATTTCCTGATCCGCTTTCAGTGAGCAGCCCACATATCGTACTGCTGGTGATGGAATTCCCTTTCACAATATTGTTGTTCGAATTTGAGAGAAGGGCGAGACCATATATGTTGTCGGTGAAGGTGTTCCCACTGATAGTATTTCGGTCACAGTCTCCGATCATGTAGATACCAAGCAGGCTACCGGTGAAGGTGTTGTCACTGATCGTGTTTGACGTACAGAAATCGATAGTGAAGATACCTATTCCTTCGCTGAAGGTGTTGCCCGAGATGGTGTTCTCCGTACAGTTATTGAAAAGGAAAATATCGCCTTCATTGCCGGTCATGACGACATCCTGTACCGCACTATCCCGGGAATGCTTGAAGAGGATCCCATAGGTCCAGTTGTCCAGGTGCATATTCTTGATGGTGACGTTGGAGATCGGGACGGTCTGGTTATCACCTTCCGGATTGACAAAGATACCGGGACTCAGATTTTGCATCCCATGGATCGTATGGTCCTGGCCGTCAAAGACGACATCGGATGCATTGATCACAATCAGTGGTTCCCCGGAACCGCCGGTGACATCATTCATGAGTTCATAGGTGCCGGACTCGTTGATGAACACCGGACCCGGACCATACACAGGAGTGCTCGCCCCAGTTGGAACGATCAACAGCAGAAGACAGGCCGCTGCCAGCAGGATCAGCAGCGCCCGATTCGTCTCTCGAACTTTTAACATCATACTTCAACCTCTCTATACCTGTGATCAACCGGATCGTACAAGATACTACAAAAATGGCCAAGTCAGCATATAACTCATTCTAAATGGATGAGGATTCCATCCCCCTGAAAAAATAAGAGATGCTCGTCTACCTACGCAAAAAAGAGATACAGAAAGAATGGGAGATTAAACTTCGCCGGTCCGGGCGAAGCTGATCCAGTTGATGTTGACATAATCGCTCGGGAACGCAAGCCTCAGCCGGTGCTGGCCGGCCGGCAGGGTGACCGGCACCGGGACGGTCCGGAAGACCGGCCAGTCGCCGGTGTTCGGGACGGTCACGGTCGCAATCGGCGTCGTTCCGTCGTCCAGATAGACCTGGACCGATGAGCCGGTGTAGGAGGAGGCGACCCGGAACCCGGCGTCATAGGTGCCGGCGGTGCTGACGTTCACCGTGTACGCGAGCCACTCGCCGGACCGGATCCAGCCGATGTTCGGGCTGTTGTCGGTATCGAGGACTTCAAGGTCCACATCGTCCTGCCGGTAAGCCCCGCCTGCGTTGCCGGTGGTGGTGTCATGGTAGGCGACACCCTCGCCGCCGACATCGTAATCCTCGGCCTGCAGAGTGCCGGGGAGGTTGTGCGGCTCGTTGAACGCCGAACTGGTCGTGGTGGTCGGTACGACCGTCGTGACCGTCGGGATCACGGTGGTGTTCTCCGGTGCCGGCGTTGTCGGGGTCGGCGTCACCGGGGCGGTGACGGTGATGCAGTCATCGACCGTCTTCACCTGCGTGCCGTTCGAGCCGATCGCATGGAGGGAGACGGCGTACTTCCCGGCGGTGTCGTAGACATGCACCGGGTTTTGGTCGAAGGAGGTCGCTCCGTCCCCGAACTGCCAGTAATAATACTGGACCGAACCGGTCGTCGACTCGTTGAACTGGACGGCGAGCGGGGAGAGGCCGGCAGTGGTATTCGCCGAGAACCCGACCGTCGGCGGGTCGGTGACGATGATGTATCCGGGCTACTGCATGAAGACGCTGCCGTAGTCCGCACCAGAGGCGACCAGCGTCACAGTGTAGGAGCCCGGAGT
Organism: Methanosphaerula subterraneus; assembly: GCF_052055875.1. Classification (GTDB taxonomy): domain Archaea; phylum Halobacteriota; class Methanomicrobia; order Methanomicrobiales; family Methanospirillaceae; genus Methanosphaerula; species Methanosphaerula subterraneus. The sequence goes on along the minus strand of NZ_CP170508.1, from coordinate 2,661,856 downwards.
CGTGTAGGTGTGAACCGGGTTCTGCTCGGTCGAGGTCGTGCCGTCCCCGAACTGCCACTGGTACCCGTTCGCATCAGAGGACTGGTCGGTGAACTGCACGGAGAACGGAGTCGATCCTGAGGTCGCGTTGGCCGTAAAGTTCGCCGCCGGCACCGTGTTGACGATGATGCACCGGTACTGGATGCTGGTATCACTCGCCAGGTCGTTCGAGGTGGTCAGCGCCACGGTGTAGGCGCCGGTCTGGTTGTAGATATGGGTCGGGCTCTGCTCGGTCGAGGTGCTCCCGTCCCCGAAGTCCCACGTCCATGCTGTTGGCGAGCCGGTCGACCGGTCCAGGAACCTGACCGGATAGGGAGCCTGGCCGACATGGCCGAAGGCGTAGAAGCCGGCGGTGATGGACGGTGGAGTCGCGACATGAAGCGGGGAATGATCGGTATTGTTTGTTTCAATGATATACGGTGCATCACAGAACCCGTCATTGTTGCCATCCGGGTGGGTCTGGGAGTAGCCGGTTCCGTCAGGGCTGCCCCAGAAGTTTCCACCGAGGGAGGAACCGCCCACGATGTTGGTGCCGGCGGCCGGAGTCGTGTTCCAGGCGTTGACACCGATGGGACTATTGAAGTAGGTATTCTGGGGGTTGTTGAAGTTGTTGTTGACGATCGTGTTTCCGCTGATCAGAGCGGGCCGCCCGGTACCGAAGTCGAGCCCGTGATCATTTCCAGTTACCGTGTTCTCGCTGATCGTGTTCCCGCTGATCGGACCGGAAGGGAAGAGGATCCCCCACGTATTTCCAGTGATCGTGTTTTCGCGGATCGTATTCATGGTGGTGTACGACTGGAGGTAGAGACCGGTAGAGAAATCAGCAGGACTGGTATTTCCGGTTACCGTGTTCCTGCGGATCGTGTTCTCGCTGGACCGAAAGAGGTAGATACCCATGGTATTGCCGGCGAGGGTATTGTCACTGACCGTGTTTAAGTCACAGGAGGCAAGGAAGATACCACCCTCGCAGTCACTGACGGTACAGTTGGTGACGGTGTTTTCTGTACAACCTGGGCCGAGCTGGATCCCTATTTCGTTCCCGGTCGTGGTGACTCCCTGGATTGCACTGTGTGTTACTCCTCTTAAGGAGAGCCCGTATGACCAGTTTGCCCAGTTGCTCAGGCGTACATTCCTGATGGTGACATTGGTGACCGGGGTGGAGCCGTTCGGGATCCAGATACCCGGCCCGTCCATTTGATTCCCATCGATCAGATGACCCTGACCGTCAAAGACGACGTCAGATGCAGTGATCCCGATACCCCTGCCAAGGGTGCTCGTGATATCCTGCACGAGCACATAGGTGCCGGGCTCGGAGATGGTCATCGGCCCGGTCACATCGATCGCAGCCGCCGGAGAGACCGGCAGCAGGAGACAGGCCGCTGCCAGCAGGGCGAAGAAGAGGCGGAATGGCTGGCGACCCGACCCGGACATCACCTCACCTCCAGGGAAGGCAGCGGCAGAGCCCGGGACGAAGAACCTCCGACGCAGACGCCAGGACCGGATGGCAGGGCGTGGCCGGCCTTCAAAATAGTCAGGGGAATCCCCGCTGCGCCTTGAAAGGAACAGGAGACCGTGACCAGCACGCTCAGCAGCTCCTGTCTCATCATATCAAAAATGAATGTCATCTCTGTTCCTCGTTGGCCCTGCAGTCGAGCGGGGTTGAACGTAAATAGAGGGAAAAGGGGTTCGCGGGATAAATAGAATCCGATTTTCGACGAATCATCCGTTTAAAAAAAAATTATCCTCTGATCGTGAAAATACTCGATGTCATCAGATGCCTGCACGAAAATTCCGGATTCCCATGAGACCGAATTATATAAAAATAAATTTCGAGAGAAAAACGATCAGAATCTCCCGGCGACTGATCCTGTGGCGAACGGTCCATCCTCCACCGGGACGGGCGATACCGGGACGGATGCCGGGTGTACGGCACACCCGGTCCGTCGAAGTCCCGCCGGCGCGGTCTACATCCCCTCGATCTGCTCAGCCGGGCAGAAGTTGCAGATCGAGGAGGGCAGGTCCTTCTCCTTCTCCCGGATCGGGCAGAGGAACCGTCGCCCCTCCTCTTTGACGAAGAACCCGCCGGGAAACGGCATCCCGACCGGATGGCCGGGCCGGCCGAGGACGAACATCATGAACCCGGTCATCAAGTAGTAGAAGAGCCGATGACGGGGGGTCCGGAGGTGGCCGGAGACCCCGGGCCGTTCGTCGTTCGAACGGAGGCAGCTGGCCGGGATCATCGCCAGGTAGCCGGCGAAGAGGACCGGGTCGGCGAGCGGGGTCTGCATGCGCTGAAACTCACCGGACCGGTGCATCATCAGCAGGTGATGGTGGGCCCCGAAGATCTGGGCCGTGAAATGCGGACCGATCGCCTCCCTGTACGGGGACGGGAGGGCGGCCACCTCCCGGCGCAGGTGACCGCCGATCACCTGCAGTTCAAAGACCGAGTACGAGAGGGTGACCTCGGCGATCAGGACCCCGAGCTCCCCGCTGGTGCCGGCACCTGCGAGGCGTGCACAGGTCTCTGCGATCGCATCGAACTCCTGCTGATCTGAGGGTGTTAGCCGGCCATGGGGGACCGGGACGGCGACAGTCTCCATGCGTGAAAAGATCTATCGATTCTTGAGGAAAAAAGGGTTCGCTATCCGGCCTGTGGATCGTGCAACCGGATGTACTCGAGCAGTTCCTTCGAGAAGTCGGACTCGAGCCGGAGGGCCTGGTAGTCGATGACGATCCCGTTCAGGTACTGCATCAGCAGCTGGGCGCCGCCGGCGCCGGTCGGGATGATGCCGGTGAAGATGAACCCGAGGTCCTCGAGGAGATCGGCGGCCGCGGCCGTGGCCGGGTCCAGCAGGTCCAGGCCCGCCTCGATCACCTGCACCCCCTCCCGCTTCAGCCTGATCACCTCGTGCCTGACCGCCGGGGAGAGGTCGGCACCGAACCGGGTGAAGTGGATCGAGGCCACGAGCATCCCGGTCTTGACCCCGCTCTGCAGTTCTGTTCTGACGGTCTCATCGAGGAATTGACCCGGTGCGATCGTCGCCGGGAGACCGATCTCGGCACAGATCGCAGCGACCATCCCGGCATGGACCGGCGGCGGATAGAGGGTGACCGGGGCCGGCGGGACCAGGTGCTTGCAGGCGATGATCACCGATTCGCGCTGCGCCAGGTCCTCGGCGATCCGGTGGAACGAGAGGGTGGCCGGCGCATGGGCGAGCAGAAACCCGGCGGTGCGGTACCCGAGCTTGTGAAAGACATGCTGCGAGATCGTGTGAGCCGTGACCGGCTGGGTGAAGAGGCAGGTCAGCCCCCGCTCCCGGCCCACCTCTTCGAGGAACGTGACCAGGCGGGGGACGACCGCGTGACCCCGGTACCGGCACTTGGTCGCCGCGATCGCCACCTCGGCCGACCCCGGGTCGAGCGGGTCGAAGACCAGCGCCACGTGCCCGGCCACGTCGCCGGCACCGGTCACCGCCACCGCCGAGACGAGCGAACCCTCACGGTTCATCGCCCGGAGCCGGTCAGGGTAATAGATGTGCTCGTACACGTACGAGTAGCCGTAGGCATCGTAGACGCACCGGGCCACCTCGACCGCCTCGGCCGGGTCCATCAGCCGGATCGCGATCTCGCCGGGGTCGGTGACGACGTAATCGCCGGTCTGCACCGGGTGCGCCGCCGCCCCTTCGAAGATGGAGGGATGCGGCAGGTACCTGACGAACCGGGTCTCCTTCCCCCCGGTCCCCAGGTTGCAGAACTCCATCTCGTCCATCAGGTGCCGGATCAGGTGACTGCCCAGCCCCGAGGAGGCCGCCTTCCCGTCCAGGTCCGGGCGGTAGTCCGGGATCTGTGCCGGGTCGAACGGGAGGCCGGTGTCGTGGATCCTGATCTCGAGGCCAGTCGGGGTCACGACCCCGGTCAGCCCGCAGACCCCGCCCCCGTCCGGGTAGGCGTGGGTGATCACATTGGAGACGGCCTCCTCGACGGCCACCTCGATCCGCTGCCGGTCGCGCTGGTCGAAACCGGCGAGTTCGGCGATGTCGCCGACCAGGTGGAGGGCCATCGGCAGGTACTGCCGCTCTGCCGGCACCTCCAGCCGGCAGCGGTCCCGGTCCTCGGCCTTCATCACCGGTCCCTCGCCAGCCGGTTGTCGACGATCCGCCGCAGTTTCCCGGTCCTCGGGTTGACGATCAGATCGTCGGACTCGATCCACTCGACCGCCAGGGGATGGACCAGCCCGTCAGAGAGGAGATCGGTGAACATCGGCCGCCCCCGGTAGACCGCGGCCCGGACGGTCTCGGTGACCGATGCCGGCACCGCCGCACCCTGCCGGGTGGCGATCCGGAGGGTCAGCAGGTCGCGCCGGTCCTGGTGGGTCACGACCAGCTGGAACCCGGTCACCTCGACCGCCTGGTGGAGGTCGACCAGGATCGCATGGATGTCGTCGTAGTTCAGGGTCATCGGCCCGACACGGGCACCCTCCTCTGACCGGCCGAGCAGCCGGAACCGCCGGTCCGGGGTGCCGGGTTCGTCCACCCAGACCCCGCGGTCGCCGGCTGGGTACCGGATCACCGGCATCAGCAGACGGGTCAGGTTGGTGACCACCACCCGCCCCTCCCGTCCGACCTCCTCGATCGGGAGGCCGGTGCTGTCGTCGACGATCTCGATGATGCTGGAGTCGCCGAAGGTCCGGTGTTCATTGAACCCGCAGGACGGATCGCCGTACCCGATATGCCCGGCGTCGACGCTGGCGTAGCCGACGGTCAGCACCGAGATCCCGGGAAAGACCTGGGCGAGGAGGTCCCGCTGGTCGGGATACATCGCCTCGCCGCCATAGTAGCACCGGTCGATCGAGAGGGAGATCCCCTGGTCGCGGACGTACTCGGCCAGGTGGAGCAGCGTGGTCGGCACCCCGAGCAGCACGTTGACCCTGTAGTCCTGCAGGGTGTGGACGATGAACTCGAAGGGTGCGGCCCCGCCGATCGGGAGGGTCAGCACGTTCGCATCCGAGTTCTGCAGCGAGTCGTTCAGGAAGATGAAACTGGTGTACAGTTCCCCGGCATAGAAGAGGTTCGCGATCCGGTCCCCGTCCGCAAGGGAGTTCTTCGCCAGGCCGGAGCCGAAGACCCGGGTGAATTCTGTCCACTCCTCCTTCGTATAGACCGTGAACTTCGGCTGGCCGGTGGTCCCGCCGCTCTTGTAGAGGTATCCACCTTCGGCCCCGAGCGGCGAGGTCATCACCCTGCTCGTCGACTGCCCGTGGGCATCCCAGTACGCCGTCTGGTCTATCACCGGCAGGTCGGCAATCTTCCAGCCTTCAGTGGGGACGTCGCTGTACAGGTCCCGGTAGAAGGGGGAGTGTTCGCGGGCGTACCCGACCACCTGCTCGAGGGAGTGGACGGTCATGCCTGCACCCCCCGCCGGTCGATGATCGTTTTGAGTTTCCCGCTGTTCGGGATCCGCTCGAAGGCCGAGGACGCGACCTGCTCGATGAAGAGGTCGGTGGTTTTGAACTCGACGACCGAGAGGAACAATTCAGGGTACTGATCGATCAGCATCTGGCGGACCGTCCCGGCGTCGAGGCCGCTGCCCGCATCGATCCTGACCGTGACCTGCTCCTGCCCGCCCTTCAGGTCGAGGATGAGCTGGACCTCGCCGGCATAGGCGAGGTGCTCGGTCAGCAGGTTCACGAACTTCCGGTAGTTCAGGAACGGACCGCCCGACCGGAAGACATCCCCGTGCCGGCCCATCAGTTCGAACCGCGGGCTCTTCCGGCCGCACGGGCACGGGCCCTCCACCCACCGGCCGGTGTCGCCGATCTCGTACCTCTGGATCTGCTGGCCGTGCCGCTGCCGGGAGGTGAGGATCAGCCGTCCGACCTCGTCGCCGACGACCGGTTCGTCCGATTCGAGCTTCAGGATCTCCAGCCACTGGTTCGCGGTCATCAGGTGGTGGACCCCGCCCTCGCAGTGCGGGCAGGCGAAGGCCAGCGGGCCGGCGTCGTTGGAGCCGTAGACCGCCGACCTGATCATCTCGATCCCGAACTCCTCGCGGAGATGGGCGACCTGGGCGGCGGTGAAGTGCTCGCCGCCATAGAAGATCTTCTTCACCCCTCCGTACTCTTTGAGGAGGTCCCCGTGCTCCTCGAAGAGGGCGTTCAGGTAGACCGGGATCCCAAGCAGGGTGTTCACCCGGTACTTGACGATCGCCTCGGCGACCTCCCGGGTCTCGGGGACGGCCGTCATCGGGAACTGGACCGCCCCGAGGTCCTCGAGGATGGTGAAGAAACTGATGAACCCGCCGTACAGGTGGCCGGCGTTGAAGAGGTTGATGCACCGGTCGGTGGCCGGGTCGAGCCCTGCCGCGAAGAGGCCGTCGGCCGCCGCCGCCATCTGGTCCCGGTAGTCCTGGTACGAGAAGACCGAGAGCTTCGGCGCCCCGGAACTCCCCCCGCTCTTGAAGGAGAGGTGTTCGGTCTTCGGGTCGACCACGACGTGGTGGAAGTCGTCCTTGGTCATCACCGGCGTCCCTTCAGGCAGGAACGGAGCGGTCGGGGCGACGAACTCGGCGAGCGAGGCCACCCCGTCGCCGAGCGAGCCCGGGTCGACCGAGACCCGCCGGGAGTACCGCTGCAGGGCGTAGACCCCGTCGTGCGGCTCGCCGGGGTACGAGGAGAAGGCCATCCCCGGCTGCCTGACCCGGTCGACTCCGGCGGCGATGAGCAGGGAGGAGACCTCGGCCACCTCGTCGCGGGTGCACCCGAGGGTGACGGTCTGGAGGTATGAACGCATCGGACGGAGCGTGCCGACGATCCGGTCCCTGGTCAATGGTTTGATCCAGAGGGTCCGGAAGAGCGGCGACGGGCGGAGCCCGGGTTCGGGGTCGACCAGCAGCCGCCAGCTCCGGTCGGCCGGCTCGACCACGGCCCCGCGGTCCAGGCAGCCCTCCAGCCTGACCAGCTCGGTGACGGTGGTCACCTCGGCGGCCTCGGCCCGGTCGGGGAGGGTCCGGGGGAAGGTCGGGGCGACCGTGGCCAGCACCGATCCGAGCCGTTCGGCAAACGCCTGCAGCTCGACAGGGTCGCTCGTCTCCAGGTACAGGCACTGGGGGCTTGAACAGGCCTGCTGCTCGAGGATGCAGACCTCCTCGGCGACACCGCGGAGGACGGCCGGGTCCTCCCGGGCCGCTGCCGTCAGGTACGAGACCGAGATCCGGTGCCCCCAGACGATCACCTCGGTGCCGCGGGGGGCCTCCTGCTCGACCGCGTCGACGGTCTCCTCCCCGCCCCAGACCGCGATCCCGTCGGCCAGGGCGAAGAGGGCGTGGAGGGGTCCCTGCTCGGCAGAGGAGAGCGGGAGGACGTAGACGAACGGGGCCAGCGAGCCGGTCAGGTCGGCGTCGACGAGCGCCTGCAGCAGCAGCTGCGGGAACCGGCCGCTCTTCCTGCTGGTCTTGAGCAGGTTGATATTACCTGAGAGCAGCCCCTCGATGACGCTGAGCGGGCCGACGGTCGGGACGTTCGCCGGAGCCAGGTGGACCAGCACCCCCAGGGGCGCCCAGCCCTCGAAGACCGGGTCGGTGTAGGTCACCCGCCTGATGGCGAACGGGTCGACGCTGCCCAGCTCGCGGCGCAGTTTCTGTTCGAGGTTCTCCTGTGCGAGGAACCGGCCGATCGTCGCCAGGGTCTGGTCAGCCTCGGCCGACGACTGGCCGGTCTCGGTCAGGGCCTGCTGCAGGTCCGGGATCGTGCCGGCCAGGATCGCCGCACCGAGCCGGTCGGCGGCAGCCAGCAGGACCATGGGGTCCAGGCGGAGGGCGAGGTCGTCGGCCAGGAGGGCCGGCAGGGATGCGAGCAGCTCGGGGAGTTTCGCGGCGTCCCGGATCTCGCCGCGCCAGAGCACCGGTGCGGCCGTCATAGCGCCTCCCTCTTCAGCAGTTCTGCAGCAGCCACGGCGCAGCTCCGGTTCCTGGAGACGCCGGCCCTGCCGAGCACCTCGAAGTACGGGGTCTCGAGGCCGCAGGGGCAGTCGCGGTGCATCACCGCGAGGTCGCCCATCAGCACGCTGACGGCCGGCACCGAGGTGGTGTGCGGGGTGATGAAGTGGAGGAAGCCGGGCTCCCCGTCGTCGAGGGGCTGGAGGGTGGTGACATCCCGGATCAGCACCCGCGACCAGACCGGCTGGTGGAGGTGGTGGTGGGCGCACTCCACGTACGGGACCGAGTGCTCGACCGAGCCGTAGCCCTCGCGGCAGCGGTCGTCGGGGATGCCGAGCCGGTCGGTGATCAGGGCGTACAGTTCTTCTTTTGGGATCTGTTTGCCGGCCGCCCCCTTCCAGCCGCCGCCGAGGAAGACCAGCGAGTCGGGCGGGAGGGTGACCGAGATGCCGAGGTCGCGCATCCGCACCAGCGTGAAGTACAGGAACGAGGGGAACCCGAAGATCCGCACCGGCAGTCCCTCGTCTGCATACTCCTGCAGGGTCCGGATCGCCCCGAAGAGGTCGAACTCGTGTGAGCCGGTGCCGGTGGCCCGGAGCGCGTAGCTGACCCGGGAGGCCGGGGCGAACCTGCAGAGGAAGGTGTTGGTATGCGAGGTGCCGAGGCGGGAGGCCGGCACCGGTTCATAGGCATAGAGCAGGTAGTTGGTCTGCTGGTTGGGTTTTATCCACTCGTAATACGAGAAGATGGCGGCCACCATCCCCTGCCCGGAGAGGAGGGTGAAGGGATCGTAGAACATCTGGCTCTTCTGCCCGGTGGTCCCCGAGGAGGTGAGCGAGGAGGTGAGGGTCGACCGGTCGACAGAGAGCAGTTCGTGCGTCTTGAAGAAGTTGGCATGGACCGCCGGGATCCTGGCCAGATCTCTGACCCGTTTGATCGCGGCCGGATCGATCTGCTTCGACGTGAGAAGAGCCGCAAAGAACGGCGAGCGCTGCTGGTGCCAGAGCAAAATCTCCTGCATCGCCCGGAGGAAGAGGTCGTCCTGCTCGGGGCCGGTTCGATAGGGGTCTCTGCTGTTGCAGAGGAGCTGTACAGACGCCAGCGCTTGGGGGTCTGGCACCATCAGAGGTTCTGTTCGTTGCGTGTTCATACAAGATTCTCCTGTGAAGTAGCAGGGGGTTGAGAGACTTTCGGGATGACGAGAACAGCCAGCGAAACGACGATCGCGGCACCGCTGTTCAAAAGGATGACGCCGTTGATCGGGCCGATCCCGGTCAGGAATCCGTTGAGCAGGTAGGTCAGCGGGACGACGGCCACACAGACCATCGACAGCACGGCAAAGAACCGTCCCTTCATCGCCGGGGGGACGACAGCCTGGAAGAGGGAGAGGGCCATCGTGTTGACGACAGCGACCGCCACGCCGGCGCCGATCAGTTCGAGGGCATAGATGTACCGGTCGGCCGAGAGACCGATCGCGGCCTCCATCAGCCCGAGCAGCAGCATCCCGGCAAAGATCAGCGGGTAGGTGTGCGTGGGGGTGCGGCGGGAGAAGCTGAAGTACAGGGCGGTCAGCCCGGATCCTGCGGCCAGGCAGGCCTCGAAGACGGCCACCCAGGTGACCGACGCCTGCATCAGGTCGTTGACGATCATCGGGATGAAGAGGAGGAGCGGGGCCGAGAAGAAGTTGAAGACCCCGAAGAGGGCCATCAGGTAGAGGAGAGGGCGGTGAGAGGTGAGGAAGGTGAACCCTTCCCGGAGCTGCTCGAAGTACGGGACCGCCGAAACCACGGCCGGCAGATTGACCCGGATCGAGAGGATGAAGAGGAACGAGGCGCAGAACGAGAGAGCGTTGAAGAGGAACGCGCCGGCGACCCCGTAGATGGCCATCAGCACGCCCCCGAGCAGGGCCCCGAGGATGCTGGAGAGGTAGACGACGCTGGAGTCGACGGCCACGGCTGCAGCGAGGTGCTCCTCGTCGACCAGCTGCTGCAGCGACGAGCTGACCGAGGCCTCGAAGAGCGGGACGAAGACCGCGATGAAGAAGGTGATCAGGTACAGCACCGGCAATGTCAGCGTTCCCGTCGCAATCAGCAGAAAGAGCAGGGCCGCCAGGCTCCCCCTGCAGAGATCGGCCAGGAGCATGCACTTCCTCCGGTCGAACCGGTCGACCAGCGTACCCATGAACGGTCCGAAGAGGACGATCGGGAGGAGGTTTAAGGCCATCAGGATCCCGAGGTTGATCCTGCTGTCGGCATCTCCCTGGGAGATCACCCACCAGGCCAGGGCGATGGTGAAGAATTTGTCCCCGATGGAGGAGATCAGCCTGCCTGCGAAGAGGTGGCGGAAGTCCCGGAAGAGGACGAGCGGATGGTTGCTGGAGATGAACACCCGATCAGACCCCGTTGAGCGCGATCGCCATCGTCAGGACGTTCTGATCGCGGTCCCGCCGGTAATGGACCTCGTCCATCATCCGCCGGACCAGCAGGATCCCGAGGCCGCCGACCGGTCGATGGGCCAGGTCTGCGGCACAATCGGGTTCCGGAGCGGTGCAGGGATCGAAGGGGACGCCCTGATCCGTGATCTCGACCGAGAACCGGCCGTCGCTCACCGAGGTGCCGACCGTCACCGTCGCCGGCGGGACCTGGTAGGCGTAGGTGCAGATGTTCACCACCACCTCCTCGACGGCCAGCTGCAGGTGCATCAGCCGTGCCGGGTGGAGGCCGGCAGCCGCCGCCGCCTGGGTGACGAAATCGAGGACCGCCGGAACGATCGACGGGTCGCCGACGAAGGTCTTCGCCTCAGAGGCACCCATTCAGGGCGTCCCCCTGCAGGCCTCTTCCACGGTTTTGTAGATGTCAAAGAGCGTGTCGAACCCGGCCACCGAGAGCACCTCCTCCACCAGCCCGGACGGGCCGGCCAGCACCAGGGTCCCCCCCTGCGACTGGTGCCGGCGCTGGGCCAGCAAAAGGCTGCGCAGCCCGGCACTGCTGATATAGACGAGGGCCGAGAGGTCGATGACCTGCCGCCCGCCTCCGGTCCATCGGTCGCCTGCTGCATCAAACTCCGGAGCAGTCAGCGTATCGAGCCGTCCTTCGACCCGGATCACCTTGCATCCGTTCTGGTTCTCTTCAGTTATCTTCATCATAATCATCTCATTGAGCGGCCACAGGCCGGCTGATTGCGCACAGGGTAATATCGTCGCTCTGGGGGAGACCGCCCTGGTAGGTCGCCACCGTCTCAAATACTGTCGACACCACCTCCTCTGCAGTCCGGCCCGTCAGTGCCGAGAGGACCGTGCAGAGCTGCTGCAGGGAGAAAAATTCCCCATCGGCACGCTCGGCCTCGGTGACGCCGTCGGTGTACACCAGCAGGGTGCTCCCCGCCGGCAGCAGCGCTTCCTGGTCGAGATAGACCGTTGTCTCCCGGATCCCGAGGGGCGGAGCCCTTGAACAGGCGAGGGGGGCGACCGTCCCGGTCCGGTCCAGCAGGCACGGCGGGAGATGCCCTGCCGAGGCGTAGGTGATCCGGCCGGTGCTGATCGTCACCACCCCGCAGAAGACGGTGACGAACATCATCGCTTCATTGTTTCTGCAGAGGTGCCGGTTCACCTCGGCGAGCACCTGCGCAGGCGATGCTGCCGGCACGGCCTCAGACCTGATCAGCGAGGCGGTCATCGCCATGAAGAGGGCGGCCGGCACCCCTTTCCCGGAGACGTCCCCGACCGTCACAAAGACCCGATCGTCTCCGACCGGAAAGAAGTCGTAGAAGTCACCGCCGACCTCGAGCGCCGGCAGCAGTCTCCCGGCGACCTGCATCTCGGGCCATGACAGGGAACCTGCCGGAAGGCCGGAACGCTGAATCCGCCTGGCCACCGAGAGCTCACCTTCGAGGCGCCCCTGGGCCGCGAGCACGGCCCGTTCATGCTGCACGTTCTGAAGCATCAGCACGAAGATCGCCATCCCGGCTGCATTGGCGATCATGATCGGGATCACCGAGACCGCGAGGACATGCACCGTCTGGTCGAGCGGGTCGGCGAAGTAGAGGTCGAAACAGGCCCTGACCGCCTCGACCAGCACGGCCAGCAGCACGGCCTCGAGCGGGCTGACGTGCCTGCCACGCCGGCGGAGCCAGACCGCCCCCCAGATCAGCCCGGCCGCCATCGGCCCGAGGGTCCCCCCGAGCGCCATGAACCCTCCCTGCGAATACCGGAACAGTCCGCCGATGATCCCGGCCCCGAGCCCGACCCAGGGGCCGGCCACCAGCCCGGCGAACCCGGGTCCGATATCCCTGACGCTGAGGATCGCGTCATGATAGTGCATGCCGGCCAGGGTGCCGTAGACCGAGAAGACCCCGCCGATCAGCAGGATCATGATGCGGTTCTTCAGGGTGAACCGCTGGTCGATGATCGCAGCGTAGAGCTGGGACCGGGTCAGCAGGTAGGTGATCACGACCAGGACCGACATCCCTTCGACGAGGGTCAGGACGAGGTCAAGCTCCTGCATGGTCATCCCCCGGCAGGGCGCCGGCCACTCCGCTCAGACGATCGGCAGGATGCAGATACTGTGCAGTACGATGCCAGAACAGGAGAACACGACCCTGATCCTTAAGTGCGCCCTGCAGGTATTGAAAGGTGTTGCTTTGACTTTAGTGAAAAACGCACCATCCGTGGATGAGAGCCGCTTCCCCCTGCAGGGGGACCGGATTTTAAGGTCACTCCTCCTCCACCGAGGAGACAGGGATCACCTTCACCTCGCATCCGCGGTCACCCAGGCACCGGGCCCGCACAAACCGGAGGGTGAAGGCCGGGTTGAGTCTCTGGACGGCCGGGATCATGAAAGCAAGGCAGCGGGCCGAACAGAGGGCAGGACTGGCGCAGACCTCCTCGGCACATTCGAGGAGCGAGCACTCCCGAATCAGGATCACGGCCAGGTCCTCGCGGCTGGTCAGGTGTTCGTACCGGATACGGGGGCCGAAGAAGACCGTGACGATCGTCATCAGGGTCTCGGCGACCTCGGCAGCCGTGGACCTCTTCAGGGAGAAGGTCGAGGCCACATCGGTCGCCCTCTCGGCCACGACGAGCCAGACAGACATCTCCATCCGATCGTAGGCATCGCCGACTGCCTGGCGGAAGAGGCGGTCGTAGATCGCCGGCAGAGTGGCGGCGAGTTCGGCGGCGATCTGCCATTTCTGTGCATCAGAGATCTGGTCCTGTTTCATGATTCATCCCCGGAAAGCCAGAACGGTCAGGTGGCCAGCCTGACCAGGTCGTCGATGGTGTCCACGTACTCGACCTGGATGCCGACATTCGACTCGATATACTGCTTGGTGTCGACCTGGTACGGAACCTGCGATACAACCTGGAACCCGTAATAATCCCGTGTTTCATCCCTGTACTGGGTGAGTTTGCTGTTCTCGCGCGAAAGCAGGAGGAGCGTCTTGCCGCTGGCCTTTGCCGCCGTCGCCTTCTCCACGACCCCGCCGATCGCACCGATCTGTCCGTTCTCATCGATGGTGCCCGTCACCGTCACATCCGGGCGGACCGGCCGCTGCTGGAGGACTGATATGAGCAGGAGGGTCATCAGGGCGCCGGCGCTCGGACCGTTCACCGACGGCACCTGGTCGTCGGCCACGATCGAGATGATCGCGTCGCTCTCAGAGAGGTTGACCCCGGTGCGGGCCTCTGCCACAGCGACGGCCGTGTTCGCAGCGTCCTGGAAGACCTCCCCCATCAGCGGCGAGGTCTGGACCAGCACCCGCCCCCGTCCCGGCGTCACCTCGACAGAGATGTTGATCATCGACCCTTCTGTGATGATCTCCCGGGTGATGAACCGGCCGCTCTGGTTCAGGACGGCCCGCTGCATCACGGCAGGGGCCTGCAATGACGCCGTCCCCGAGAAGCGGGCGGCGCCGGCCCCACCGCCGGTCACCAGGGGCGTGGAGGCGGTCTGCAGCTGCGAGCGGTAGAAGGCCAGCTGTGAAGCGGCCTGCTCGGCACTCTGGTTGCTCTGGTCGAGCCGGGCCTGCAGATCGGCGTTCGACGTTTCGAGTGCGGTCAGCCTCTCCTGGACCCGGCCGTCTCCACCCTGCCCTGCGGTGAAGAGCATGGCTGCCAGGGAGATGTTGGCTATCAGGGAGACGACCAGGATCACTGAAAAAAGTCCGGTATGTTTCATTCCGACACCTGCCGTTATCAGTCGAGATCTCCCGGCTGCGACTCACGCATACCCGGATACCTCATAATCGATCTCTGTTGAGTTCGCTGCGCATTCATTCCCATAGAGGAGAAACTCCTCGATCTGCCGTTTTATGATCGCAGGGTAGACGGCCCCGACCAGCTCCTGCACCGGCTTGCCCTTGCAGAAGAACTTGAAGGTCGGCGTCGATCGGATCCCGAACCGCTCCACGACCCGGGGGTTCTGCCCGACCTCGAGGGTCGCGAAGAGGACCCGGCCGGCGAACTCGTCTGCGTACTCCCTGATATACGGGGTGATCGTCCTGCAATGCGGACAGCCGGCACTCTGGAACATGACGAACGCCGGCCCGTCACGCGTCTCGATCATATCAGAAAAGGTCTGATCGTCCACCCTGACCAGCAGGTCCTTCTGCCCGCCGGCGTTCATCGGATCCCCGTCGCCCATTCTGGCACCTTGAATGCTCTGTATGGGTGACCTGGGATTTATGTCTTCACCAGCGGCCGGGAAAAAAAGTTACGATTTGAGGGGATTGTCGAGGCTGTACCCAACGTCCAGTGACGGCCACTCTGCCTGCCTGAAACTGAGGTCAGGACCGCTCGCACTGGTGGTCTCCTGGGTGCCATTGAATACCCGCTTCACCTGGGCGGTCCCATTATTCAGGACGGCCATGGTCAGGGTCCTGGACTCGTTGCTGGTCGGACCCAGGTACGAGAGATTGACCTGCCCCTCGGACCCGGTCTTCTCCCAGTGCCCGGTGCGGTCGACGAACGTATCGTTGGTCGAACCTGCAGTGGAGCGGAACCGCATCAGCGCCGTCCCGTTCTCCTGAAACTGGATCAGGATGTTCGGAGAGTCCCCTGACTGTACCCATGAACCGATGATCGTCGTCGCTGACTGATTACCAGCCTGATTGCCACTGGTCCCCTGACTGGTGCACCCTGCCGAAAGGAAGAGCAGAACCAGCAGCAGTGCACATGCATAGATCGCCTTCATGATCCCAGATCACTCTGTTCCCCACATAATTGGATGTATCCCGGGTCGAAGAGAAGAGCGTGCCGATCTGCCCGCTATCGCCCCGGTTCAACCCCTGTCGATCAGCCGCCGGAGCAGCGGCTTCTTCACCTCGATGGCGCCGGCAGGACAGAGTTCCTGGCAGCAGAAACAGGAGATGCATCCCCCCTGGTCGATCGCAGGATAGGCCCCCCCGGTCATCGTGATCGCCTCGGGCGGGCAGTTGTCGCGGCAGGTCCCGCACCGGGTGCACCGTGCCCGGTCGACCACCGGCCTGGTGCCGAGGACTCTCTGTGCACAGGAGAGGACGAACGGCGGGATCCTCCCGAGGCTCATCGAGGACGGCTTTTTGAAGTCAGGGATGGTGAACGCAGCGGGGTCCGGGCCGGCGATGGTGATCTGATCGAACGAGGAAGGCCCGATCCCCCGCTCTGCCGCCTCCCTGACCGTCGGAAGGCAGAGCGGGTCGAACCCGATCACCGATCCGGCCACGAAGTCGATGGCCGTCGAACTCGTCCCTGCTAGGAGCAGGCCGATCGCCCTCGGGGTGCCGTGCGACGGGCCGTTCCCCTCCATCCCCACCACGGCGTCCATGATCACCAGCGTCGGGGGCACGACCTGGTGGAGGTCGAGGAGGAGATCGGCGAACCGGGCGATATCGTTGCCGGTGCTGAGATGATAGGCCGCCTTCTTCACCCCCGGGATGAACCCGAAGAGCACCTTCACGGCGCCGGTCATCAGCGTCAGCTGGTGGGTCTTCAGTTTCGGGAGGGTGATCACCACGTCGACCTGCTCAAACACGGCGGCCACCGTGAACCGCCGGAACGTCTTCGTCTGGTCTGAGGATCGTTCGATCGTCTGATCGTCGAAGAAGACCGACTCGCAGCCGGTCTCCTCGATCACCTGCGCAATCCCGGTCCGGTTCAGCAGTGACCGGTACGATGCCGGGGTGTTCCGCCCCCCGGGCGAGTCCCCGACCACCGGCACGGCTCCGAGCCGCTGCACCTCCTCGACCACGACCCTGACCAGAGCCGGGTTGGTGGTGACTGCAGCGGAAGGGTCGTTCGAGGAGAGGAGGTTCAGCTTAATCAGCACGCGGTCGCCCGGGCGGACAAAGGCGGCGAGTCCGCCGAGCGGTTCGAGGACCGCCCGAAGGGCGGCCCTGACTTCATCGAGGTCATAGGACCGGCAGGGAGTCAGGGAGACGGTGAAGGGGTTCATAGGAACTCCTGGATCAGGGATGCATCGACACGTCTGAACGGAGCGTGAGCCGGCAGACCCCGTCTCGGTAGAGTCTCACTATCCCCCCACTCTCTGATATAATAATGCCTGCGACCGGGATCAACTTGGTGATCGCCGCCACCGCCCGGTGCCGGCCCCCGAGTCCCCCCGGGAGCGTGACCGAACGCAGGTCCACGTCCATGTACCGCCCTGCCGCGAGCACGGACCCGTCCCGGTCGATCACAAAGATCCCGTCCAGCTGGGCGAACTCCTTCACCGACTCCCAGTTCTCCCGGTTCAGAATAGAGGTGATCTCCCGCGGATGCCCCCAGTAGGGGTTCAGGATCAGCTGGTGCGAGTTGGCCAGGATCAGGTCGCCGTCACCGATGATGAAGGCGGTGCCGACGGCCCTCCCTTCCCGCCCCTCAGCCCCGATCTCCATCGCGAGCGTGAGCGCAGCCTTCATCACCGGCATCGGCACGATCTGACCGAACGACTCCAGGTCGATCATGCCGGCCGCATCCTCGATCGAATATACCAGGATCGCGTGGGGAAAGACCCCGACCAGCGTCCCTTCAGAGAGATCCTTCTCCAGCGAGACCTGGATCGCGGCATCGCGGATATGCTGCTGAACCGACTCCAGGGCCTGGTGCATCGTCAGGTCCTTCCAGATGTCCAGGTAGCCCTCGTCCGCCCAGAAGACCTCGACCGTCGCGGAGTACGGGGTCCGCGGCAGAAAGGCGATCACCCCCACCGCATGGATCGCTTCAGCCAGTTCGATTCCCTTCCGGAGCATCAGCTCCGTCTTCATAGCATGCCCCGGATGAGGCCAGGAATCTCTGATGGCCTCTGGGCAACGGTCACCCCCTGCTCGTGCAGGTGCCGGATCTTGGACCTGGCATCCCCTTCGCCACCCTCGACGATGGCGCCGGCATGCCCCATCCGCTTGTCCGGCGGGGCCGATACCCCGGCGATGTAGGCGACGATCGGCAGGTCGGTGGATGCCGCCCCCTCCTGTTCGAGCGCCCCGCCGACCTCGCCCACCAGGACGACGGCCTTCGTCTCGGGGTCCTCCTCGAACCGTTCGAGCAGGTCGACGAAGGTCTGCCCGATCACCGGGTCGCCTCCGATCCCGACGACGGTGCTCTGGCCGATCCCGGCCCGGGTCAGTTCGTCGACGATCTCGTAGGTGAGCGTCCCGCTCCGGGAGATCACGCCGACATTCCCCCGCGAGAAGAGGTGGGCCGGCATGATCCCGAGCTTCACCTCGCCGGGCGAGAGGAGGCCCGGACAGTTCGGGCCGATGACGGCGCAGTCGTGCAGCCGTGCATAGGCGACCGCCTTCATCGTGTCATGGACCGGGATATGCTCGGTGATCGCGACGACCAGTTCGAGGCCGGCCGAGGCCGCCTCCATGATCGAGTCGCCTGCCGCCTTTCCAGGGACGAAGAGGACGCTGGCCGTGGCATCGTGCTCGGCGAGCGCCTCGCGGACGCTGTTGTACACCGGCACCCCGTGGATCTCCTGGCCGCCCTTGCCGGGCGTGACCCCGGCCACGACCCCCCGGCCGCCGACCGAGCGGGCATACTCGTTCATCAGGTTGATATGGAACGCACCCTGTTTGCCGGTCGCCCCCTGCACGATCACGCCGAGGGACTTATCTCCATAGATCATCGTGTCGCCTCCACGGCGGCAGCGACCGCCTCGTCCATACTCTCATACATCTGGTATCCATGTGCTGCAAGCAACGCCTTCCCCTCTGCCTCGTTGGTCCCGGCCATCCGGACGATCACCCGCTGGGCGACCCCGGCACTGATGATCCCCCGTGCCACCTCGTCGCACCGGGTGATCCCCCCGAGCAGGTTCACGATGATCACCTGCACCTGGGGTGCGCCGGCGAGGAGCCGGACCGCGAACCTGACCCGGTCCTGGTCGGCCCCCCCGCCGACGTCGAGGAAGTTTGCGGCCTTCCCCTGGTAGAACTCGATCAGGTCCAGCGTGGCCATCGTCAGCCCGGCTCCGTTCCCGACCACGCCGATCGAGCCGTCCAGCTCGACGTACGAGAAGCCGTGCTGCTCAGCCTCGCGCTCCCGCGGCGTCAGGTCGCGGTTCTGGGTGATCCCCTGCCGCCAGAGGGCGTTGTCGTCGATGATCAGCTTCGCATCGGCCGCATAGACCCCCCGCGGGGTCGTGACCAGCGGGTTGATCTCTGCGAGCAGGGCGTCCTTGTTGTTGAAGACATGCCAGAGAGTGTTGATGACCGTGCCCAGTTCCTTGGGGGCGGACCCGAGCAGGTCGCGGATCGCGAACGCCGGCAGGTCGGTCATCAGCCGCGGCACCCGGACCTTCCGGATCGCGTCTGAGGAGGCCGCCGCCGTCGCCTCGATCTCGACCCCGCCGGCATCGGCGAAGAGGAGGATCGGCTGCTTCGTCGACCGGTCGATGGCGATCGAGAGGAAGTACTCGTGGGTGATCGGGAGCTGCTCCTCGACCAGCACCTGGTCCACCGGCACCCCCTTGATCGTCCGTGCGAAGAGGTCGACCGCCGTCGCAGCCGCATCGGCTGCAGAACAGAGCAGCACTCCGCCGGCCTTCCCCCGGCCGCCGACATCCACCTGCGCCTTCAGCACCACCTGATCGGCAGGCATCGCGACACTGGCGATCTCTTCAGGAGAACTGATCACAACCCCGCGTGGAACCGGGATCCCTGCTGCACCAAATACTCTCTTTGCTTCATACTCACGCAGTTTCATGCCTGTTCCTCTGATGTATCCCCTGTTCCATAGTCAAATCCCAGCCTCAGTGCACGGAGATTCAACTCCTCGGTCCCTTTCGGAACGCTGTCCAGCACCGCCTTTTCGATCGCGTCCCTGCTGACGACGCCGGTGGCGGCCACCAGGGCGCCGAGCATCACGATGTTGGCGAAGATCGTCTTCCCGAGGACCGTTCGTGCGGCCTCGGTCGCCGGCACCTCGATGTACCGGCAGGCCGGCCGGCTGTGGACGAGCCCCGAGTCCAGCAGCATCGTCGCCCCCTCGGGGGCGGCAGCACCGTACTTCTCGAACCCTTCCTGCGACATGATCACATAGAGGTCCGGGTTCGCGACCTTGGGGTACAGGATCTGCTGGTCGTCGATGACGACCGCACTCATCGAGGCCCCGCCCCGCGCCTCCGGGCCGTAGACCTGCGTCTGGACGGCGAAGGTGTGGTCGTACATCACCGCGGCCCGTCCGACGATCACCGCCGAGAGGATGATCCCCTGGCCCCCGAAGCCCGAGAACCTCACTTCGTAGCGCATCAGTGCACCCCGGTGACGGTCCGCTGCCGATGGACGATCTCGCCGACCACGAAACTGTCCGGCGGGATCGGAACCTCTTCGGCCACCATGCGGTCGTACTTCTGCTTCAGCAGGGCCTGGGACTTCATCTGGTCGATCATCGCTGACACATCTCTCAGTTTGTTCTTCCGGCCGAAGTTGGTCGGACACTGGGCACGCACCTCGATGAACGAGAAGCCCGGCGTCTCGAGCCCGACTTTGATGGCCCGGGTCAGCTCCTTGACATGGTAGGTGGTCCAGCGGGCGACATAGTTCGCCCCGGCGGCCACGGCCAGTTCAGTCAGGTCGAAGGCCGGCTCGCAGGCGCCGTACGGCGTCGTCGAGGTGAGCGCCCCGCAGGGCGTGGTCGGCGAGCCCTGCCCGCCGGTCATCCCGTAGATCTGGTTGTTCATGCAGACCACCGTCATGTCGACGTTCCGCCGGCAGGCATGGATGAAGTGGTTTCCGCCGATGGCGGCCAGGTCGCCGTCACCGGTGAAGACGATCACATGCAGCCGTGGTGCGGCCAGTTTCACCCCGGTGGCGAACGCGAGCGCCCGGCCGTGGGTGGTGTGGAGGGAGTCGGTCTGGATGTATCCCGGCGCCCGGGACGAGCAGCCGATCCCTGATACGAAGACCGTATCCTCCTTCTTCCAGCCCATCTCCTCGACGGCCCCGAGGGTGCAGTTGATGATCGTGCCGTTGCCGCAGCCGGCACAGTAGATGTGCGGGAGCCGGTCCTGCCGGTACCAGTCCATAAAGGTCATAGTGCCTCCTTCGCTGCCTGATAGGCCGCTTCCAGTTCAGCGGGCGTATGCAGTTCCCCGCCGATCTTGCCGATCGTCCTGACCGGCTGGCAGACATGCCGCTCGACCTCGCGGGCGATCTGGCCGAGGTTCAGCTCGGGAACCAGGAAGATCCTGGCCCTCGGGAACTCGGCGAAGGCCTGGTCCGGGAACGGCCAGACCATCTTCAGCCGGAGGACGCCGATCGTCTCCTCCGGATGGTCGTGGACCACCTGCTGCACGGCCCGTGCCGGGGAGCCGTAACAGACGAAGACCACCTCGGCATCGGGGTTGATCACCTCGTACTCGGCGATCCGGTGACGCTGCGACTCCACCTTCTGACAGAGCCGGGTGACCAGCGCCGCATGGGTGGCGGGATCGGTCGTCTTCGGATATCCCCGCTCGTCATGGGTGAGGCCGGTCACGTGGGCCCCGTGCCCTTCCCCGAACGTGGGGAAGCCGGGGACCATATTCTCGCCGGCATGGAAGGGGAGGGCGTCCGCCGCAAGCTGGACCCTGGTCACGGTCGTGACCGCATCAGGGATCTCGATCCGTTCCCGCATATGCCCGATCACCTCGTCGGCCATCAGGAAGACCGGAACCCGGAACTCCTCAGAGAGGTTGAAGGCCAGGACCGTCAGGTCGTACATCTCCTGCACGCTCGCCGGGGAGAGGGCGATGATGCTGTAGTCCCCATGCGAGCCGAACCTGACCTGCATCATGTCCCCCTGCCCGGTCATCGTCGGCTGGCCGGTGGACGGGCCGCCGCGCTGGATGTTCACGACCACGCACGGGGTCTCGGTCATCACGGCGTAGCCGATGTTCTCCATCATCAGCGAAAAGCCCGGGCCGCTGGTCGCGGTCATCGCCTTCGCCCCGGTCCAGGAGGCCCCGATGATCGAGGCCATCGAGCCGAGCTCGTCCTCCATCTGGATAAAGACACCCCCCATCTTCGGGAGTTTCCGGGCCATATGTTCAGCGACCTCGGTGGAGGGCGTGATCGGGTACCCGCCGAAGAAGCGGCACCCTGCTGCCAGCGCCCCCTCTGCACAGGCGATGTTTCCCTGCATAAAATCAATCTTCGTCAAAACTCGACCTCCACCTTATGCGGTTCGCTCGGCTTCTCGTCGACCCAGGAGATTGCCTGGTCAGGACAGGTCATCTGGCACATGCCGCAGAGGGTCCGCCCGTACATCTTCTGCAGCCGGCAGTTGGTGCACCGTTCCGGCCGATCGAGATCTGGCACCAGAATCCCCCGCCGGTTGGCCTTCTTCCCAGAGGTAAAGATCCGGTATGGACAGACCATCGTACAGAGATTGCATCCCTTGCAGCGGTTTTGATCGATCACCAGTTTCATGGATCAGGTTCCCTGCTCATTATTGCATCGCGTATATGAAAAAATGTTCAGATACTTCCATCGCTCTTTCTGCCATGGAAACCCTCGATCAGGGCGGCCGCCCTGCCGGCAGCCCCGGTTGCCACCGCTGCGAAGAGGTCGCCGCCGGCCGCGTCGATCCCGACCACCAGCGGGAGGTGATCGAGTTCGATCGCCCAGATCGCCTCGGCCATCCCGAGGTCTGGGTAGAAGACTCCTTTGAGGTGCATCCGGGTGGCGGCCAGGGCGGCACAGCCCCCGGTGAACGCGAGGTACACGCCCCGTCCCCGGAGCTGTTCGACCACCTGCGGCCCCATGCCCCCCTTGCCGATCAGGGCCCTGACCCCCCTGTCGAGGAGAAAACCGGAGAGATCGTTCATCCGTGCCGATGTGGTCGGCCCTGCGGCGATCACCCGATCCTGGCTGATCACCGGCCCGCAGTGGTAGACCGCGGCCCCGACCGGGTCGAAGGGGATCCCCTCCTCCATCATCCGGAGGTGCGCCTCGTCGCGGGCCGTATAGACCATCCCCGTGAGGGTGACCCGGTCGCCGGCGACGAGGGAGAGGACCTCGTCCCCGAGCGGTGTCGTGAGGTCGACCATCAGTCCGCCTCCACCACGACGGTCGCCCGCCGGTTCGCCCAGCACTGGACGTTCACCGCCACCGGCAGCGAGGCCGTGTGGCAGGCCCCCTTCTTCACCTTCACCGCGAGGACGGAGGTATCGCCGCCGAGCCCCATCGGTCCGATCCCGAGCGTGTTCAGGCTATCGCAGAGGTGCTGCTCGAACGGGTCCATCCGGTCGATCGGCTGCAGCAGCGCCTCCTTCGCAAGGGCGGCGGCCCCGTCGAAGGTCCCACCGATCCCGATCCCGATCACCAGCGGCGGGCAGGGGCGGCTCCCGGCTGCCAGCACCGTCTTCACGACGAACTCCTCGATCTTATCCTTCTGCGAGGGGAGGAGCATCGCGATCTGCGAGGTGTTCTCGGCGCCGGCCCCTTTCGGGAGGACGGTGATCGAGAGAGAATCCCCGGGCCGGACATGGATCGCCGGCATCCCCTCCCCGGTGTTGTCCCCTGAGTTCGCCCTGGTGAGCGGGTCGACGACGTTGGGCCGAAGGGGTACCTCGGCGGTGGCCCGCCTGACTCCTGCCCGGATTGCGTCGTAGAGCTCTTCGGTCAGCGGGACGGTCGGGGGGATCGTCAGGTAGATCACCGGCACCCCGGTGTCCTGGCAGAGCGGGACCAGGTGCTCCTCTGCACAGGCGAGGTCGGCCAGGATGTTGGCCAGTTCCCCCTGCGCCACAGGGTTGGACTCCCGGGCATGGGCCTCTTCGAGTACCCGCCTCACATCGGCCGGCAGGTGGATCACGGCCTCTCTGCAGGCTGTCACGGTGGCCTCGGTGACCGCGGCATACAGGGAGAGAGAGGCGGCTTCTGTTCGCTGCATCTGCTACTGAAATGGGAGGCGATCGTTAATAAGGCACCGGGAAACGATGCCGACATGTACTTATCAGGGATCGTCAGAGTAGTACAAAAGGAGAATATCATGCCACGGGAAATGAACAGTAGGGACTGGGAGATCTTGAAAGTGCTGGCACCTGAGTACGAATCACCGACCTGTGCCGGCTCGGGCCATGCCTTCCAGTCGATCCTCCCCCCGGTCTCGAACCATTTTGCAGCCGATGAACGGGACTTTGAGGAACGGCTCAGGCGGCTGAGCACCGAGGACCTGCAGTACCTGGTCGATCATATCCTCGACGGCTCCGAGAGCCTCGGGTGCGTCCAGGAGGAGGACGTCGAGACCCTGATCACCCTGGTGGGAGAACGGATCTCCCACGAGGCCGCTCAGAGCGTCTTCTCCTATTACTCTTCTTCGGGGGTCTGCGAACAGTAGCCCGTCGTCCGGTCGCTGCAGAGGGAGTCGCAGTGCACGCACTCCCCGTCGCAGGGCTCGACATGGATCGAGACATTCGACCTGGGCAGGGCGTTCCGGAGGTCCTTCTCCACGTGATCGGCCAGGTCATGCCCCTCCTCGACGGTCAGGTTCTTTGAGACGCAGAGGTGGAGGTCGATGAACCGGTCAGGGCCCGACCTCCGGGTCCGCAGGGCATGGAAATCGGCGTACTGGGTGCAATGGCTGGAGATGATCGCCCGGATCTGCTCCTCCTCCTCGTCGGAGAGCCGGTGGTCGACGAGGTCGGAGAGCGACCGTATGGTCAGGTCGTAGGCGGCTTTCAGGATGAAGCAGGCCACCACGATCGCGACCACCGAGTCGAGGATCAGGATCCCGGTCAGTTTGATCAGGATCAGCCCGGCGAAGACACCGAGCGAGGTGTAGACGTCGGTCCGCAGGTGCCAGGCGTCGCTGGCCAGGGCGATGGAATCGGTCCTCTTCGCCACCTTCATCAGACGGTTCGAGACGTAATAGTTGACAAGCCCGGAGATGAGCATCACCAGCACGCCGGCGCCGAGCCCCTCGACCAGCAGCGTCTCCCCGCCGCCCATCAGCTTCAGAACGGCCTCGCGGATGATCATCGCGGCGGCGACGAAGATCAGGATCGCCTCGATGAACCCGGAGAGGTCCTCGATCTTGCCGTGGCCGAACTGGTGGAGGCTGTCCGGGGGTTCGCTCGATTTTCTGACCGCAAAGAAGGCGATCACCGCGGCTACCAGGTCGATCCCGGAGTGGATCGCTTCGGAGATGATACTGACCGAACCGATCGCAGTGCCAACGACGATCTTCATCAGCACCAGAAAGGTGTTCGAGATGACCGAGAGCCATGCAATCCTCTGTTTTTCATGGTCAGCGGAGATCCTATCCATGTCAGGGGACTGGACCTCTGTAACGATCGCCATAACTATACAAGAAGGGGCTGTTGGGAGATAGGTCTTATGGAAGGGTCAATCTCTGGCGGCGTTCTCCTCCTGGACCACCTCGATCTGCAGCCGTTCTCCCAGCATCTTCTGGACCGTCCGCTTCTCGCGTTCAGCCCCCCAGATCTCCAGGTGACAGTCGCCCCTGCAGACGATCCGAAGGGTCAGCCCCTTCTTCTCCCCGGTCCTGATGAACCGGGCACTCCTGACCAGCCCGATATGGGTCCGGTCCAGGCTCTCGGCGAGCCGGAGGAGCGCCCCGAGCACCTGCACCATCCGGAGGTGCTGCGGTTCGAGCCCTGACGGGAGCCGCCCCCCGGTGATCTGCGCCTTCTTGCGGTGAAGGCCGGCGATCGAGGCGATGACCAGGATCTCCTGCTGATCGAACCCGAGCAGGTCGGCGTTGGCGATCAGGTACTGGGTATGGACCTGGTGGTTCGTGAACGAGACGAACGAACCGATGTCATGCAGATAGGCGGCATACCCGAGCAGTTCCTCCTCCCAGGGGCCGAAGGTGTGCACCCCGGCCTCCCTGGACGAGCGGAAGAGCTCGTCGGCGAGGTCCCTGATATGGACGGCATGGACCTGGTTGATCCGGCAGGCGCCGCCCAGGGAGGTGATGCTCTGAAGCCGCACCGGGTGCCCGTCCGGGGTCTGCTGCTCCAGGTAGTCGACCAGCAGCCCGTCCCGCAGCCCCCGGTTGGTGATGGTGACCGCCGAAAGCCCGAGCGCCTGCATCAGGGTCTCGATGATGGCAGCACCCGGGACGATGATGTCGGCCCGGTCGGGGTTGATCCCGGGGACCTTCCGCCGCTCCTCGAGGGAGAGGGCGCAGAGCCGTGCCGTCACCCGGGAGAGGTCCTGGTACAGGAGGACCTGGGAAGCGTTCTGCTCCTGCTGATGGAGCATCCGGGCGGCGATGTCGGCCAGGTTCTGCAGGGTGCCGGAACTCCCGTAGACCCGGGTGATCGGGTACTCCTTCAACTCCTGGATCACCCGTGCCCCTTCTGTGAGGATGTGCTCCCTGATCCTTCCGTACTCCTTCTGCGTGACCGTTCCCCGCCTGTCCTTCGGAGGGAAGAGGGAGGAGAGGCGGATCGAGCCGAGGGTGAGGGAGTACAGGGCCTCGTACCCGGACCTGGTGCCGATCGAGAGCTCGGTCGAACCGCCCCCGATATCGATGAAGAGGGCTGACTGGTCGCCGATATCCACGCCGGACCGTATCCCGAGGTAGATCAGGCGGGCCTCCTCCCGCCCTGCGATCACCCTGACCGGGAGACTGGCCTCGGTCGCGAGCCGGTTCAGCAGGACCTGCTGGTTGCGTGCCTCCCGGGTGGCCGAGGTGGCGACCGCCTCGAACTCGGTCGCATGAAACGAACGGGCGAGGTCGACGAAGGTGCGGCAGACCAGCACCGCACGGTCCATGGCGGCCTCGCTGAGCATATCGGAGGGGAACTCCCCCTCCCCGAGCCTGACCACCTCCTTCTGCTCGCTCAGCACCGTGTAGCCGCCACCGGCGCTCATCCTGACCACCAGCAGGCGGATCGAGTTGGTCCCGATATCGACGAATGCAACGACCTTCTCCGGCCCGGCGGCCATCACGGCACCTCCCAGGTGACGGTGCACGGCCGTCCGGCGACCCCGGCCAGCAGGTCGAGCTTGTGCATCCGCGAGGCCGTCACCCGCTGATCGGCCACCGGGCCGGTACAGGTGATGGCGATCCGGTCCCTGGTGACCCGGCACCGGACCGCCCTGACCAGCGAGGCATGGGCGGTGTCCAGCTCATCGGCCACCCGGATCAGGGCGGCGAGCCAGCGCACCTTCGCCCGACCCTCCCGGGGAAGTCCGCCATAGAGCGGGTGCCTCTCCGGGTCCGGCAGTGCACGCCGGTGGTACCGGGCGATCAGGGCGACGAGCAGACGCTGGTCCTCGTCGAACGGAAGCGTCCGGTCGCGGAGGATCAGGTCGCAGCTCAGCTTGTGGTGCCCCTTCCTCCCTGCCGACCAGCCGATGTCATGGAGGATGCAGGCTGCCCAGAGCAGGTCCCGTTCCGGTTTCTCATAGTGGTGGAGGGGCCGCAGTTCGTCGAAGAGGGCGGTGGCGACAGCGGCCACCTGGATGTCGTGGGGACTCCCCCGGTGATGAGCCGCAGCAAAAGAGAGGACGCCGGCATCGCCCGAGCATACACTCATGGGTCGGTACCCTCCCCGGAGGGCTCCCCGGTCCCTGCCGGGATCACCATGTCCCGGCCCGACTGGAGATCGGGATGCTCTGAGGGCATCCGTCCGGGCAGACCGCGTTCGGTGCCGGCCCTGACGACGGGATCGCGGTCATAGGCGATCTGGAAGTGGCAGAGGTCGTACGGTTCGAGCTGCAGGAGCGCATAGCAGGCCCGGGTGTCGTCTCCGGCCGGCGTTCCGACACTCCCGGGATTGATGAACCGGACCCCGTCGGCGATCGTCGAGAACTGCTGGTGGGAATGGCCGACGATCACGATATCGGCCCCGGCTTCCCGTCCGAGCTCGCTGAACCGTGTCGCCGGTGTCGACGCAGTCAACAGTTCCTTGGGGTCGAGCGGGGAGGCATGCGTCACCAGCAGACGGGTGGACCTGACCATGAACCGGCGTTCGTCCGGGATATCGGCGAGGTAGGCACGGTTCTCCGGAGAGAGAGCCTCCCACGTCCAGAGGGCCATCGTCCGATCCTTTCCCCCCTTCTGATGCTTTCCGTTCTGGACCGAGAACACCTTCCGCTCGGCATTCCCCCTGATATCGATCGATTCGGCCCTCCGAAGCCGGCTGACCACCTCGTCGGGGAACGGGCCGCCTCCGACCAGGTCGCCGGCATTGATCACCACCGAGGCCCCCCGCTGGGCTGCATCGGCGAGGACCGCCTCCAGCGCCGGGAGGTTGGCATGGACATCGGCGATCAGCGCGATCCTGACCGGCCCTTCCCGCTCGGCCGAGCGGGCCAGGGGAGCCGGGGGGGACTGGACACTCTCAAGCGCAGTCCCCAGGGTATCCCGGAGCCTGTCCCAGAACATCTCCTTCTTCAGTTCGTTCCAGTAGGCCGCGAAGTCGGTATACACCCGATTCCGCTTCTCGTGCCGCTCCTCGCGGAGACGATCGATGCCCGGCTCGATGAGGGAGAAGAACTCGGTATGGCCGAAGTAGGCCTCGGTCCGCTCCTTCTCCTCGACAAGGAAGCGGGGCAGGGAGTCGACCCAGACATCGCAGTCGTGCATGTCGCCGAGCAGCTCCTGCAACTGCTTGAAGGTCTTGAGCTCCGCCTTCAGGCCGCCCGGATAGAGCGGGGCGAAGACCTCCATCGTGTACCGCAGGTGCTTGGCAGCCTTCCGCATCTCATGATGCTCGGTGATCTGGTCAGGGCGGGCCACCGAGGGTTCATGGTCGAAGACCTCCATGACCCGGAGCTGGATCGCGTTGTACGCCCGCTGATAGACATCGGCGGTGTGAATATCCACCAGGTCCCGTCTCCCGGTGACGGCGATCGTCCTGAACCGCCGCTGCATCTCCTTCACCTCCCCGCTCTCTTCGAGCCGGGCGAGGGCGTCGACCACATGCGGCTGCAGGGCCGCCCGCCGCTGCTGAAGCCTGAGAAGGAGGCACTCGATCCCCTGCTGGCCGGCAGTGACCGGTTGCTCCTCTACCGGGGGCGGCAACTGCGGGACATCTGACTGGGCAGGTGGCCCGATGACGGTGATCGCCGTCGAGACCCGCCGGAGGACCTGCAGGATCGCCCCGATCAAACCGGGCCTGAGAACTGGAGCCGGCAGGGCCGGCGGGGCCGGGGGCTCCGGTTTCACGGGATCTTCCAGGGGCCGCTGATGGTTGAACGGCCGGATCATGCTGACAGACGTCCCGGAGGCCGGTCCGGGGATCCCCAGCAGGTACTTGTCGAGGAACGCGATCTGGACGTCGGCGTCCCGTGCCTCACCGAGGGCCTGGGTGATCGCTTTGACGGACGAGAGCCAGCGGCGGTACTCGGCCCTGGTATAACAGTCCCGAAAGAGGGGCAGCGCCGCCCGGAGACGGCGGGTGGCCACCCGCATCCGGTGGATGTACTCGATGTCGGCCCCCTCCCTGACCCCGCCGGCCTCTGCGGTGAAGGCCGCGATCAGGTCGGTCAGCACGGTGGCCCCGAAGACACAGTACCCCGAATCCGCCCTGGGGGAAACCGTCCGGCGTTTCGGGTTCCGGGGCTGGCGGCGTTTATGTGGCATGGTGCCAGCACCCCCGGTGTGCGATCAGCCACGCCTGCGAGTCGATCCGTTCCTCTCCTGGATTCGGAACGACCCGCCGGTACCTGCCGTCGGCCTGCAGTTCCCTGGCCTTGACGTTGTCCTTCAGATGGACCGGCAGGATCAGGTCGACGATCACCCGCTTCACCTCGGGATCCTCAACCGGGAAGAGCGTCTCCACGCGCCGGTTCAGGTTCCTGGGCATCATGTCCGCCGAGCCCATGTAGACCTCGGGGTTGTCGCCGTTCTTGAAGTAATAGATGCGGGCGTGTTCGAGGAACCGGCTGATGATCGAGGTGACGCGGATCGTCTCGCTGATCCCCGGGATCCCGGGGCGGAGCGAGCAGAGACCGCGGACGTTCAGGTCGATCTTCACCCCGGCCTGCGAGGCACGGTACAGCGCTCTGACCACCTCCTCGTCCAGCAGGCCGTTCAGTTTGAATGCGATATAGCCGTCCCCGTGCTGCAGGTGCCGCTCCCGTTCCCGTTCTATCCTGGCCAGGATCTCCCGGCGCAGTCCCCGCGGGGCGACCAGCAGTTTCTGGAAATGGTCCATGTCCGCGTACCCGGTCAGCGCATTGAAGAGGGCGGCCATATCCGCGGCGATGACCCGGTCGCAGGTGAAGTACCCGAGGTCCCCGTAGATCCTGGTAGTGACGGCGTTGTAGTTGCCTGAGCTGAGGTGGCAGTAGGTGACGATCCCGTCCCGTTCACGCTTCACGATCATGCAGAGCTTGGCGTGCACCTTCAGGCCGACCAGCCCGTAGACGACATGCACCCCCTCCTGTTCGAGTTTGCGGGCCCAGATGATGTTGTTCTTCTCATCGAACTTGGCCTTCAGTTCGACCAGCACCGCCACCTGTTTTCCGTTCTGCCGGGCTTCGAGCAGGGCGTCGATGATCGGGGAGCCCTGATCGATCCGGTACAGGGTCATCTTGATGGCGATCACATCCGGGGACCGGGCCGCCTGGTACAGCAGGTCGATCACCGGGGCGAAACTGTCGTACGGGTGGTAGAGGAGGACGTTCTGGTGCTGGAGGGATGCGAGGAGGTCCTTGTCCTCTGCAAGAGAGGGAGGGATCACCGGCAGGAAGGGACGGTCGTGCAGGTCCGGCCGGGGCAGACCGGCCAGCTGCCAGAGGTCGACGAGGGCCAGCGGTCCGTCCCAGCCGTAGATGTGATGAGGATCGAGGTCGAGCTGCCGGGCCAGCATCTCCCTGACGCTGTCGGGCATCGACGAATCCACCTCGAGGATCACCGGCGAGCCGGCCCGCCTGGTCTCGACGCTCTCCTCGACGGCTGTCAGCAGGTCGGGAGCCTCGTCCATCACGATCTGGATCTCTGCATCGCGGGTCACCCGGAACAGGTACGATGCCACCACCGTGTACCCGGGAAAGAGCAGGTCCAGGTTGGTGGCGACCAGGTCCTCCAGCATCACCAGGTCGATAGCCTTCTGCGGGGCGATCTGCTGCAGGTCTCTCTTCTGCTCGGGCACCTCGACAAAGCGGTGGATGCCGGCGCCCGGGAGCTTCACCCGGGCGCAGTGGTGTATCCCGGCACGGTCCCGCACCACCACGGCCAGGTTCAGACAGATGTTGGAGATGAACGGGAACGGATGGCAGACGTCCACGGCGAGCGGGGTCAGCACCGGGGCGATCGTCTCCCGGAAATAGGCCCTGAGCGCTTCCTGGTCGGATGCGGCGAGGTCGGCGATCCGGTGGATCCGGATGCCGGCATGGTGCAGGGCAGGCAGCAGGTCCTGCCAGCACCGGGAATAGGCCTCCAGCAGCCGGCGGATCTCGACCCTGATCGCGTCGAGCTGCTCCCCGGGGCTCATCCGGTCGGGCGGAGCTGCGAGTGCGCCCCGGTCGAGCTGCCGCTCCAGCCCGGAGACCCGGACCATGCAGAACTCGTCCAGGTTCGAACCGCAGATGGCGAGGAACTTCACCCGTTCGAGCAGGGGCTGGGCGGCGTCATCAGCCTCTTCAAGGATCCGCCGGTTCAGGGCGAGCCAGCTCGTCTCCCGGTTGATGTACAGGGAGGGGTCGTCGAGTCCCGGGGGCTGGTCTGTATCAGGGAGCGTCTCGGTGCTGACTGGCGCCTCTCCCACGTCTTCGTCTTTCATCGTTTCCCCTTCCTCTTTGTCCGGACCGAGCCCGCTCCTGCCGGCGGCGGCCCAGAGAGCGGCGAGAAGTTCTGCAGTACCTCGTCCCTCTCCATCGGGGGATACCACGCTCCGCGGTGATCGATCATCCATTGCTGCGTATCGAACGGTGCGTCCCCGTCCTCAGGGAGCACCCGGCAATAGGTGCCGTCAGGAAGGAGCTTCCGGGCCTTGGCGGTGTCCCGGAGGTGTACCTTCAGGATCTCCCCGACGATCGCCGCCAGGAGCCGCGGGTCCTGGATCGGGAAGAGTATCTCGACCCTCCGGTCGAGGTTCCTGGGCATCAGGTCCGCAGACCCGACCAGCACCTCTTCGTCGCCTCCATTTCTGAAGTAATAGATGCGGGCATGCTCGAGGAACCTGCCGACGATCGAGGTGACGGTGATCGTCTCGCTGATCCCGGGGAGACCCGGCCGCAGACAGCAGATGCCCCTGACCTGCAGATCGATCCTGACCCCGGCCTGTGAGGCGCGGTACAGGGCCAGGATACAGGCCCGGTCGACCAGTGCGTTCAGTTTGAACGCGATATACCCGTCGCCGTGCTCCTGGTGGCGGGCGATCTCCCGCTCGATCCGCCGCAGGATTCCGTCCCTGATCGTGACAGGGGCGACCAGCAGTTTTCTGTACGAGGTGATCCGGGCATACCCGGTCAGGAAGTTGAAGAGATCGGAGATATCGGCGCCAATCTTGTTCCGGGCGGTCATGAGTCCGATATCGGTGTACACCCTGCTGGTGCCGGCATTGTAGTTGCCTGTCCCGAGGTGGATATACCGGGCGATCCCGCGTTTCTCACGCCTGACCACCAGGCAGACCTTGGCATGGACCTTGATCCCGACCAGGCCGTAGACCACGTGCACCCCGGCCCGTTCAAGGGCCCGTGCCCAGCCGATGTTGTTCTCTTCATCGAACCGGGCTTTCAGTTCGATCAGGGCGGTCACCTGTTTCCCGTTCTCACGAGCCTCCATCAGGGCGTCGACGATCGGGGAGTTGGCGCCGACCCGGTACAGGGTCATCTTGATGGCCAGCACGGCCGGGTCGGTGGCCGCCTGCTTTAAGAACGTGATCACCGGACCGAAACTGTCGTACGGGTGATAGAGCATGAGATCCCCCCGCTGGATCACGGGAAAGATCGGCTGGTCATGGGAGAGGGAGGGCGGGATCGAGGGGTGGAACGGCGGGTCCTGCAGGTCCGGACGGTTCAGGCCCGCCAGCATCATCAGGTCCGCCATCCCGATCGGTTCGTCGAGGCGGTAGATCATGTCCGGGCTGATCCCGAGGTGGCGGACGACCATCGAACAGATCGCCTCCGGCATCCTCCGGTCCATCTCGATCCTGACCGGGGATCCGACCCTCCGCATCTCCATGCTCTCCTCGATGGCGGTCATCAGGTCTGAGGCGTCGTCCTCCTCGATCTCGAGGTCCGCGTTCCTGGTCACCCGGAACGGGTAGGCAGCGACGACCCGGAGGCCGGGGAAGAGCAGGTCCAGGTTGGCTGCGATCAGGTCCTCGAGCAGCACATAGTGATGCTCCCCCCCGTTCTGCAGGTTCTTGGTGCTCTGCTGCGGGACAAACTCGATCAGTCGCGGGAAGAGGCCGACCGGGATCTTCAGCCGTGCAAAGCATTCCCCCTCCTCGGGGTCCTCCACCATGATCGCCAGGCTCAGCGAGAGGTTGGAGATGAACGGGAACGGGTGGGAAGTGTCGAAGGCGAGCGGCGTCAGCACCGGAAAGATCTCCTGCTCGAACCTGATCCGCAGGGCTCCCTGCTGGTCGGCCGAGAGGGACGCATGGGGGTGGATATGGATCCCTGATTCGACCAGCTGCGGCATCACCTGCTGATGCCAGCAGTCCATCTGCTCCTTGAGCAGGGGGAGGAGGGCCGCCCTGATCTCGTTGAGCTGGGAGAAGGCGGTCATCCCGTCAGGAGGGCGTTCGACGACCCGTTCATACAGCTGCCGCTGCAGGCCGGCGACCCGGATCATGAAGAACTCGTCGAGGTTGTTGGCGAAGATGGCCAGGAACTTCACCCGTTCGAGGAGCGGATGGGTCTGGTCGAACGCTTCTTCGAGCACCCGCCGGTTGAAGGCGATCCAGCTCAGTTCCCGGTTGAAGAAGAGGGCCCGTTCCTCGTCACTCCCTTCAGACCCGAACTCTGCTGCTGACTGCTGTTGAGATGGTGTAATCATGATATCGTCCATTGCCGGCGTTCTATCGTCAATAGTTACTCTATAGAGGCATCGGGGGTTATATAGGATTCGGATTCCGGGATTGAAGGTTGCATGGTGCGTTGGACCGGAAGGAGAAAAAAAAGAGTATACGCCGGCCTCTACACCGCCGGCACGGTCACCGACCTGGTCGTACTGGTGGATCCCGCCGGACCGGTCGCAGTCTGTTTGATTGTATAGGTGCCGGCCTGCCAGTAGGTGTACCGAAATGTTCGATAGGCGGTGGTCGTGCCGTCGCCGAGGTCATACCGCACCGAGGTCGCATTCACCGAGGTGTCCGTGACCAGGATACCCATCGAACCCGGACCGCCTGGGAAGGCGACCGTGAAGTTGGCCGCTGGCAGGTACTGCTCGGTCGGTTTTGGGGTCACGGGGGGGATGACCGGGGCGGTGACGTTGATGCAGTCCTCGACCGTCTTCACCTGAGTCCCCTTCGAGCCGATTGCATAGAGGGAGACGGTGTACTTCCCGGCGGTGTCGTAAACATGGACCGGGTTCTGCTCGAAGGAGGTCGCTCCGTCGCCAAACTGCCAGTAATAGTACTGGACCGAGCCGTTCACCGACTCGGTGAACTGCACCGCGAGCGGCGCGAGGCCGGCCGAAACATTCGTGGAGAACCCGACGATCGGCGGGTCGGTGACCGTGATGTATCCTGGCTTCTGGGCGAAGACACTGCCGTAGTCGGCACGGGAGACGACCAGCGTCACGGTGTAGGCGCCCGGCTGCGTGTAGGTGTGAACCGGGTTCTGCTCGGTCGACGTCTGCCCGTCGCCGAACTGCCACTGGTAGCCGTTCGCCCCGGTCGACTGGTCGGTGAACTGCACCGTGAACGGCGCCTTCCCGGCCGTCGCGTTCGCGGTGAAGTTGGCTGCCGGCACGGTGTTGACGATGATGCACCGGTACTGGATCGCCGTGTCGCTCCTCTGATCGTTCGAGGCGGTCAGGGCCACGTTGTAGGCGCCCGTCCGGTTGTAGATATGGGTCGGGTTCTGTTCGTCCGACGTCGTGCCGTCCCCGAAGTCCCAGTGCCAGGCAGTCGGCGAGCCGGTCGACTGGTCCAGGAACCTGACCGAGTACGGGGCCTGGCCGACATGGCCGAAGGCGTAGAAGCCGGCGGTGATCGCCGGCGCAATACCGAGAGCCTGCGTGAAGGCGACGGCATTCGCACGCCCGTAGCCGAAGGTGGTGTCCGGTCCTGCTGATCCGAGATCATCGGAGGAGGTGAGCAGTGCGGTCCGCACCTCCGACGCGGTCCTGGTCCGGGCACCGCTCCAGACGAGCGCCGTCACCGCTGCGACGTCAGGTGCCGACGCACTCGTCCCATAGAGGGGACTGGGGAACCCTCCGGATCCCGTTATACTGACCCCGTCGATCCCGGTGATATCCGGTTTACTCCGCTGAACGGTACCTGGGTAGCGAATGGTGGCCGGACCGAGGCTCGAGAAATACTCGATGGTGTCCACACCCGGGTCCGATGCACTGATGGCCCCGACCGCCACCACGTTCGGTGCCGCCGCATGACCGAAGACGGAATCGGCACCCACGATGTTGTCGCCGGAGATCCTTGTGCCACCCCCGGGATACACGAAGATCTCAAGGGTCCGGTCGGCCGCGGCACCATTTTTGTTGAGAACATCGATCTCTGTCTCAACCGTGGAGGAGCCAGTGTTCATCACCGAGATCAACTCCAATGGTGCATCGTCGCCGTTCTGTACAACCGTGGATCCGGCGAGCAGATACTCGCCGCCCCGGGTCAAAAGATACAGGTCATAATCATTGGTGGAACTGGTCCAGGGGTCGTCCCACTCGAGCACGGTCCGAAGGTATCCGCCAGGCGGAATGCTGACATACAGGGATTTATCTGCCTGTCCGGTCCCGCCAGAGAAGTCGTTCCAGTTCGTCGCCCCGTCCTTCAGGTACCTCCCCTGGTAATGCCTCTGGGCGGAATTGCCGGCCGAACTGAAGTAGAGAATGTTCCGGGTCGACGTGAGTGACTGGATGTGCGCTGCGAGCGCACCATCCTCGAAGAACGGATCGGTGATCCAGCTGATATCATCACAGATGACCGTGCAGCCGGCATCAGCGAGGGCATCGATGCCGTCGGCAAAATCGAGCGTGTTATTCCCATGGTCGCAGAAGTAGAGCTCGGCGTCGGGGGCGATATCGTGGACGATCTCGAGCAGCGCGGTGCCCTCGTCTCCACCCTGCTCATTCCTGAGCACATGGAGATTCGTCGGGAGATCGCCGGTCGCGGCTGCAGTGTTCCAGTGGTCGACACCACCGGAAATGATACCGATCCTGACCCCTGCGCCGGTCAGGCCATACGTGGCCCGGACCTGGTCGGCGAGATGGATCCGATCTCCTTCGGCCATCACCGATCCCGTGTTCACCACAGGAGGCAGGACCGGACGAACCTGCCTCACGCCCGGCACGGAGGCGAGCTCGAGGAGACGGGACACCTCGACCCAGGCAACGACGGTCTTCGATGACTCGTCACGATTACTGATCTCCCATGCGAACGGATCGACCGTCGACAGAGGAGTCTGCTGATCCAGCGTCACATAAACAGAGACGATCGCCGAAGTCGCCTGAACGCCGGCGTTGAACCCTCGCTGTTTGACCGATTGGGACGCCGGCTTTATCTGAAGATCGCTGACGAGACCGGTTTGAGATGTTCCAGTCTGAAAAATCGAAGAATTCGTCAGCGAAAGCAGATCGGTGGAGAGTTTTAGTTCAGATTCATTCAGCGTCAGATCGGTATTCGGCGTGACCTTCTCACCCATCGCCGGGGCGATACAGAGCATCAGCATCAGCAGTGCGATGAACACGGTAGTCCGGGGATGGTGCTTCACGACCGGAAAGAATGAATCAAGAATAAACATACGCATCGATCAGATCTCCTGAATACTCCCATACTCTGGTTTTCTGCCATAATACAATACCTCTTTGACAGTCCGCCCATCAGGGTTCATCCCCGGACCTTCAAGCGTATGATCACGCCGGCGATGATGAACACCTCCAGGATGTCAAAGCTCAGAAAAAAAGGAAGATCAGTTCAGCCCCTCGGGGCGAAGCTGATCCAGTTGATGTTGACATAGTCGGTCGGGAAGAGAAGGCTCAGTCGGTGCTCTCCGGCCGGCAGGGTCACCGGTACCGAAACGGTCTGGAAGGCCCCGAAGGTGCCGGTGTTCGGGACGTTCACGGTCGCGATCGGCGTCGTTCCGTCGTCCAGATAGACCCGAACCGATGAGCCGGCATGGGATGAGGCGACCCGGAACCCGGCGTCATAGGTGCCGGCTGTGGTGATGTTCACGGTGTAGAAGAGCCACTCGCCGGCACGGATCCAGCCGACGTTCGGCGAGCCGTCGGTGTCGAGTGTCTCGATATCGACGTCGTCCTGCCGGTAAGCTCCACCCTCGTTGCCGGCGGTGGTGTCGTGGTAGGCGACGCCCTCACCGCCGAGGTCATAGTCCTCGGCCTGCAGCGTACCAGGGATGGTGTGCGGACCGTTGTATGGGTTCGCGGTAAAGCCGGGGGTCAGGGTCACGGTGATATCCACGTTCTGGTCCTTGCCGGGGTAGGTGGTGATGGCCCCGGAGACGGTGGAGTACCCGTCCTTCTGGACGGTGTAGGTTCTGTAGGGAGAGCCGGTGGTGTAGACCTGGACCTTCAGGATCCCGCCTGCGATAGTCCCCATGGGGGTCTCATCAAAGGTGACCGTCGCCCCGTCCACATTACAGTGGATCGTGTACCACCCCTGATCCCCGCCGATCGGCGGGAAGGTGATCGTCGGCGTGGGGGCGGTCACCGGCACGATCACCTCGACCGTCTTCACCGATGATCCCGCCGGACCGGTCGCGGTCTGTCTGATCGTATACGTGCCGGCCTGCCAGTAGGTGTACAGGAATGTTCGATACGCCGTGGTCGTGCCGTCGCCGAGGTCGTACTGCACCGAGGTCGCGTTCACCGAGGTGTCGGTGACCTCAATCCCCATCGAGCCGGCACCGCCCTGGGATGTGACGGTGAAGTTGGCCACCGGCTGGTACTGCTCGGTTGGTTTTGGGGTCACGGTGGGGATGACCAAATCGGTGACATTGATGCAGTCCTCGACCGTCTTCACCTGATATCCATTCGAACCGATCGCATAGAGGGATACGGGGTACCTGCCGGCCGTGTCGTAGACATGCACCGGGTTCCGGTCGAACGAGGTCGCTCCGTCCCCGAACTGCCAGTAGTAATACTGGACAGACCCGTTCACCGACTCGGTGAACTGCACCGCGAGCGGCGCGAGGCCGGCCGAAACATTCGTGGAGAACCCAACGATCAGAGGGTCGGTGACCGTGATATACCCCGGCTTCTGCGTGTAGACGCTGCCGTAGTCGGCACGGGAGACGACCAGGGTCACGGTGTAGGCGCCCGGCTGTGTGTAGGTGTGGATGGGGTTCTGCTCAGTCGACGTGGTGCCATCACCAAACTGCCACTGGTAGCCGTTCGCACCGGTCGACTGGTCAGTGAACTGCACCGTGAAGGGTATAGACCCGGACGTCGCATTGGCCGTGAAGTTCGCCACCGGCACGGTGTTCACGACAATACATCGGGACCTGGTACAGATGTCGGTCGCCCAATCGTTTGCCGTGATCAGGAAGACGGTGTACACACCGGTCTGGGTGTAGACATGGGTCGGGTTCTGCTCGGTCGAGGTGGTTCCGTCACCGAAGTCCCATCTCCAGATAGTCGGAGAACCGGTCGACTGATCCAGGAACTGGACCGAGTACGGGGCCTGGCCGACATGGCCGGAGGCCAGGAAGTCTGCAGTGAAGATCGGGGTGAGCTGGATGTTATAGAGGTCTTCTCCACCCAGACTATAGAGAGAGATCTCAGAAGAGTAGGGCTCATATCTATCCTTCTCTGCAGTCAGGTACAGAGCTGGACGTAGAGAGTTAACACCGGTGTTACGCAGTTCGTTATTTATACCGAAATACTGGGGTCTGATTTGAATCAGATAATATCCCTGACTGTTCGATGTCCCTGAGATAAAGATCGGTTCCGATGGACTCACGACGAGGGAGACGTGCACGTCAGAGAGAGGCTTGCCCGTGATTTTGTCGGTTACGAAACCGGCAAAGATGGGGTAGAGTTCGATCGTCCCGATATCCTTCGAACCACGCTGCCGATCATCGTTGGTTACAGAGACTTCAGTATAATTATCCCGATAGAGCCCAGGCACCACGGCGTCCAGGTCCGCGTCACCGTTGATAACCCAGGCGTCACGGAGGATGAAGGTCCCATCTGCCTGGGAGACAGTCGTGGGGCCGTATTCCCCGTTATAGATCTCCGCATTCGACAGGGGAAGGCCGGTGAAGTGATCGACAACCTTACCGGTCAGGTTTACCGTCGGCATCGGATCGATCGTGAACGTGCCAGCCCATCTGACCCCAGGATCTGCTCCGTTCGAAGCCCATACCTCCCAGTTCCCAGGGACTGCATGTACAAGGTTGAAGTATCCGGTGATGGTGGTCCCGTCCAGTTCTTCACCAGTGGCGGAGATGTTCGTCTGGCCGGCCATCGCAAGCCAGACCGTCGGCGTCTCAGAGAAACCGGTGCTGTTGAGGGTGAAGGAAACCCAGGTATCGTTAGCCATCGCATGGTCCGGGGTGCAGTCGATGATCGCGGGCAGGGGAGTCGCCGCCGCCGGCGCGAACATCAGCAGGCATGAGACAAAGGCCAGCAGAATCAGCGGCCAGGTCATTCTTTTGAGTAGATCTGTCATGGTTCATTCCTTGTTGTATCTATGGTGAAAGAAGGGTTGGATAAGATATCTGGATCAATGACGAACAACCATATATTTTCATCGAAATGCAGCATATGGGCCGTCTATTTCGAATTGAACCCACTCAGATCCACCATTCATGGATATCCGGGTGAAAATCGTCTCAAAGAGCATAGATACCAATAATAAAAAATACGAGAACTCGAACACGTGATCCATCATTCGAGAACTATCCTTCTGCCAGCCGAAGGAGCCGGCCCCGGAACCCACGCATTGTCAGGAGTCGTCGGGATAATCGGATTTTTTTCAATTTCCTGAGTTTCCGGTAATGCAAACAGTAGTACAATCGAACAGTCGACATCCCGGTCTCGAATCACCAATCTGAATGGCAGGCCCCCTCACACCGAATCGTAGAGAGCCGCTGCTGCAGGTCGTTGCCATGCGACCCCTCCCAGTACAGCCGGCCGCAGTGGTGGCACCAGAAGAAGGGGATCCCATGCTGGTCGGCCGGGGCATAGGAGGCGGCGGAGGCGACCTGCTCGGCGGTGGCCGGGGAGAGGAGACCATTACAGAGCGGGCACCGGGAGGTGACGACCTCCGGAGCCACCAGCCCGAGGGCGGTCAACTGCCAGACCTGGTCGAGCACATCGTCAGAACGGATCAGCACGGCCCCACCCTGCCCCCGCCGGGCCAGTTCATGGTCGCGGGTCAGCAGCACCCGCCCCTCCTCTCCTACGAGCGAGAGGAGGAACGTATCCTCCCGGGGATTTCCTGCCGGAAACGAGTTCGCACTGAGGGTGTCATAGCCCATGCACCGGAGATACCGGGTCAGCGTCCCGAGCATCCGGTCGACCAGGACCCTCCGCCGTCCCGGCCCGAAATCACGGGCGCTTGATCTCGCTGACGTACGCGATCGCCTCGCCGCAGGTGGCGCACCGGTGCCCGTCGAGTCCCCGGACCCTGCTCAGGTACCCGGTTCGCTCGATCAGCAGCCCATGGCATTTCGGGCAGTAGGTGTTCTGATACGGATGATCCCCCACGTTCCCGAGGTACGGGTACTGCAGACCGAGCGCTTTCGCCCGCTCGTAGATCCGCTCCAGCGTCTCCACCGGCGTCGGCCCCCGGTCCCGCATCCGGTAGTCCGGGTGGAACCGGGTGAAGTGCATCGGGGTGTCGGCCCCCAGATGCTCGATCACCCAGGTGATCAGCCCATCCATCTCTTCCATGCTGTCGTTCGCGTCAGGGATCACCAGGGTGACCGTCTCGACATGGAGGCCGAGTTCCCGGGCGAGGGCCGCAGCATCCAGCACCGGCTGCAGCCTGGCGCCGCAGATGGTCCGATAGAACTGGTCGGAGAACGCCTTGATGTCGACCCGGAACGCATCGAGGGTCGGCGCCAGTTCCCGGAGCGCCTCCTCGGTGATGTAGCCGTTGGTCACGTACACCGTCCCCAGACCACGAGTATGGGCGATCTTCCCCATGTCGAGCGTGTACTCGTACCACATCGTCGGCTCGGTGTAGGTCCAGGAGATCGAACTGCAGGCAGCCCCGAGCGCCCGTTCGACACCGACCTCGGGGGCGAGGTCCCGGAGGAGGGGGCTTTTGAGCGAAGCCCGCGAGATCTCCCAGTTCTGGCAGTGCTGGCAGTGGAAATTACACCCGATCGAACCGAGCGAGTACGACAGAGTCCCTGGAAGAAAGTGGAAGAGCGGCTTCTTCTCGATCGGATCGATCGCCTCGGAGCTGACCTTGCCGTAACTGGCCGCATAGAGCGTCCCCCCTGCATTGATCCGGACCCCGCAGATCCCCTGCCGGGCAGGGCCGATATGACAGCGGTGACTGCAGAGCGAGCAGTCGACGGTCCGCTCCTCGCCCCTGGAGAACATCAGAGCCTGATGCATGGTATCAAGCACCTGATTGGTGAGTCGGGTATTTATACTTCAGTCCTGTTCGTCCTCATCCACCTCGACGACCAGCGATCCCCGGTACTTGCATTGCTTGCAGATGTAGATCTGCCCGATATATCCGCCTGCAACCTGATAGATATCGGGAGAGCCGCAGACAGGGCACACAAAGCGTTTCAACAGGTATATCTGGATACCTCACCACTAATAAACTGGCATGAAGAAGCTCGTGATGGCCCTCGGGGGGTCGGTGCTGGTCCCGTCCCTCGAGTCCAACAATATCGCTGCGTACGTATCGGTTTTAAAGAAAATCGGGTCCGAGCATCAGGTCTTCGTTGTTGTCGGGGGCGGAGGAGAGGCCCGCCGATATATCGGTGTGGCCCGGGCTCTCGGTATCGACGAGGCCACCTCCGATGAACTCGGGATCCTGGTGACCAGGCTGAACGCGACGCTGCTGATCGCCGCGCTCGGCGATGCGGCCTATCCGGAGGTGGCGGAGAGCCATACCGAGGCGAAGGTCTTTGCGGAATCGAAGAAGATCGTGGTGATGGGCGGGATCACGCCAGGACAGACCACCGATGCGGTGTCGGCGGTACTCGCCGAGCGGGTGCAGGCCGATCTGCTCGTGAACGTCACCTCGGTGCCAGGGATATACTCGGCAGACCCGAAGAAGGACCCTGCAGCGGTCAGGTACGATGAACTGACCCCGCAGCAGCTCCTCGGGATCATCCAGAACGACCGGCTCAATGCCGGCTCGAACTCGATCATCGACATCGTGGCCGCCAAGGTTATCGAGCGGTGCAGCATCCCGATGCTGGTGATCGATGGGAAGAGCCCGGAGAATCTCCTCCATGCGCTCTTTCAGGGTTCCTTCACCGGGACTATCGTCAGCGAGACCGCCTGCAGACCGCTGCCGCTCTGAATAATTCACAAAAACTCAAAGATTCATCCATTTTTCCAGATTTTCAAACGATAGATGCGAGCATTTCGTATATCAGAACAGAGCGGCAGGTTTTTGTACTGAACAGTTGACATATGTAAGACAGGCGGGATAGTAGGGTAGCCTGGTCCATCCTAGAGCGTTTGGGACGCTTTGACGGCAGTTCGAATCTGCCCTATCCCATCGAGATCTTCTTTTGTGTTGAAATCAGACCTGGATACTGTATGGACCGCGCCTCCGCAGCCTGGATCTATGATACACTCGCCGAACACTATCCTGACGCGTGTACGCCGCTCCCGTTCTTTCACAGTCCTTTCCAGGTACTGATCCTGACGATCCTCTCCGCCCAGACCACCGACCAGGCCGTGGATAAGATCAGGCCGGCCCTCTTCGCCCGGTACCCGACCCCGGAAGCCCTGGCCGGCGCCGACATTCACGAGGTCGAGGAGATCATCCACAGCACCGGATTCTACCGGGTCAAGGCCCGGCACATCATCAGCACTGCGACCATGCTGGTCGGCCGGTTCGGAGGGAAGATCCCCACCACGATGGAGGAACTGCTGCTGCTGCCCGGGGTCGGCAGGAAGACCGCGAACATTCTCCTCTTCCACGCCCTCGGCATCAACGCCGGGATCGCCGTCGACACTCATGTGAAACGGCTCGCCGGCCGGCTGGGCCTCAGCACCCGGACCGACCAGGATCAGATCGAGCAGGACCTGATGGACCTGTTTCCACAGGAACGGTGGGGAGACCTGACCGATATCATGATTGCGCACGGACGACGGTGCTGCACCGCCAAAAGCCCCCGGTGTGAAATCTGCCCGGTCAGTATGGTCTGTCCGTTCTATCAGCAGACGCGATGAACGACGCGCAGGAAAATTGAAGAAAATTGAATTTTTTTTGAGATAAAAATATGAAAAATACCGGCTGAGATCAGCCGAAGACTATCATCAGCAGATGGTAGAAGCAGAACGCGACGGTCGCCGATGCTGGGATCGTGATGATCCATGTCGCCACGATCTCCCTGACCACCCCCCACTTCACCGCAGAATAGCCGCGGGTGGCTCCTATCCCCATGATCGATCCGGTGATCGAATGGGTCGACGAGACAGGAATTCCGAACAGGGTCACAAAGAACAGGACGATACCCCCGCCGGTCTCGGCACAGAACCCCTGGTAGGGAAGCAGTTTGGTGATCTTATGCCCCATCGTCTCGATCACCCGCCGGCCCCCGAGGAAGGTGCCGAGCGAGATTGCGGCAGAGGAGATGAGGATCACCCAGACCGGCACCGTAAACTCGGTGAGAATCCCGTTGGCGACCAGCAGGGCCGTGATCACGCCCATCGCATGCTGAGCATCATTGGACCCATGGTTCATCGAGTAGAAGGCAGAGGAGACGACCTGCAGTTTCTTGAAGGTGTTGTTCATCTTAACCGCGTTCCTCTTCTGGAAGAGCCGGATAAGGACCGCACCAAAACAGAATGTGACCAGGAACCCCAGGGACGGGGCGATGACCATGAAGACCACGATAGCCAGGAGCCCGGAGAGTTTCAGCATCCCGGCCGCCACCAGCAGCGGGATGGTGATCACAAACCCGAAGAACGCACCGATCTTCAGGTATGAAAAAGGACTGTTCCCCAGCAATTTTCCGACAATCCCAAAGAATATCGCCCCCGCAACGGCCCCGATCGCAACGGAAAAGAAGAGAGACTGGAGCGTTGAAAGGCTCGGCCAGATCACGGAATCGAAACCTTCCTTGGCCAGGGCAGCCCCTATCAGGCCGCCGACCATCGCATGGGTGCTCGAGATCGGGATACCATAGTGGGTGGTGAAGAAGACCCAGGAGACGGCACTGACCATCGCTGCGATGATCAGCATCGTCGAGATCAGACCGGGCTCGATCAGTCCTTTACCGACCGTCTTTGCGACCGCCGTGGTGAAGAGCAGGGGGCCGACAAGGTTGAAGAACGCGGCCATCGTAACGGCCTGCAACGGAGTGAGGACCCGGGTTGCGATCACCGTGGAGATCGCATTGGCGGCATCGTTCATCCCGTTGACAAAATTCAGGAGAAGGGCAAAGAAGATACCCGCAATAATAAAGGAGTCCATACCATCACGAGTGCCTGATCACAATATCAGAGAGTATATTGGCCACGTCCTCACATCGATCCGTAGCCTGCTCCAGGTTCTCATAGACATCCTTCAATTTGATGATGGCGAGCGGATCATTGCCCCGGAAGAGTTCGGTCAGTGCA
This sequence comes from Methanosphaerula subterraneus, assembly GCF_052055875.1. Taxonomy (GTDB): domain Archaea; phylum Halobacteriota; class Methanomicrobia; order Methanomicrobiales; family Methanospirillaceae; genus Methanosphaerula; species Methanosphaerula subterraneus. The sequence goes on along the minus strand of NZ_CP170508.1, from coordinate 2,617,590 downwards.
TGCCCGAGCACCTCGTCGGCGACGTTCTCAAGCCTGTTCAACTCGATGCACCGGGCTTCGATCGACGGCACATCCTTCATCGAACGGATCCCCTTCACGGCCGTCTGAATCTCTGTGGCGCTGAGCTGGATCAGTTTTGAGAACTGGCGCATCGGAGAGTCGGTCGCCGTGATCCCGTAACTGTGGAGCTGCTGCACCGTCCCTTCAATACAGTCGATCACATCATCCATCGCCGTCGCCAGGCGGGAGATCTCCTCGGGTTCGAGCGGGGTGATGAACGTCCGGTTCAGCCCCTCATAGATCGCATGCGTGATCCGGTCACCCTCATGCTCGAGTTCCTTCATATGCTGACTCTTTGTGCCAAGATCAGTATAGTCGTTCATCAACTCGACCAGGGCATCGGCCGCTTCAACAACCGTCCCCGCCATCTCCTCAAACAGGTCAAAGAATTCTTTATCCTGCGGAATTAGCCATTGTCTGAGATCCACGGTACACCACGAAAGAATCTGATTCTGCGAAAAATATGAGAGCCGGCATTGCCGGCATCCTAATGGACCGAGCGGGAATTGAACCCGCGGCCTCTACCATGCCAAGGTAGCGATCTACCCCTGATCTATCGGCCCAGGTGATACCCTATAGCATTGCATTCCATCAGTTAAAAGAATTGGTATCCGTTCTGCTCCAGAAACCAGAAACACCCGGGGAGGGAGCAAGGTTCATGTGCACCTGAGACCAGATCTCTCTGATGATCCGGGATTCACGATCTGTCAGGAGAAGAGTGGAATCATGGTAAAAGTCGGCGTACACGTTTCGATTGCGGGATCGATCGCCCGGGCCGTCGAGCGGGCGGCAGCGATCGACTGCGACACCTTCCAGATCTTCTCGCGCAACCCCCGCGGATGGACCTTCAAGCAGCTGACTGAAGAGGACGCGACCCTCTTTCGAGAGGCCCTTGCTGCATCCGGGATCGGGCCGGCAGTGGTGCACATGCCCTACCTCCCGAACCTCGCCTCCCCAAAGGAGGAGATCCGGACAAAGTCGGTGGATGCCCTGGCAGAGGAACTGCACAGGTGCAGTATGCTGGGTGTCCCGTACCTGGTCACCCACCTCGGCCACCACATGGGCGAGGGAACCAGGGCCGGGGAAGAGCGGGTGCAGCAGGCCATCGATACCGCATTCAGCATGAGCGACCCCGGCACCGGCGACAGCGTGATGCTGCTGCTGGAGAACACGGCAGGTGAGAAGAACAGTGTCGGATCCCGGTTTGAAGAGATCGGAAGGATCCGAGAGTCATGCAGCGACCCGGGCCGTATCGGCGTCTGCCTGGACACCTGCCATGCCTTTGCAGCAGGATACGACCTTCGGAACGAGGAGGGACTGCGGCGTACCCTCGATGCCTTCGAGGACGGGATCGGCAGGGAACACCTCTGCGTGATCCACCTCAACGATGCAAAAGCAGAGGCCGGCTCCCACCTGGACCGGCACACCCACATCGGGCTCGGGATGATCGGTGAAGAGGGTTGTGCAGGGATCCTCACCCACCCCGGACTCATGGCCCTCCCGTTCATCTGCGAAACCCCGGAAGACGCCGTACGTGACAACGCTGCCAATATCCAGGCCGTCCGAAGGCTGGCTGCATCACGAGCGTAACTTTTTAAGATACGATTCAGTATCTTTATCAAAGGCGATGATGCCAGACCTCTTTCTGAAGGGAGGAAGAATCCGGGTCCATCAAAGGAATTATTAGTGTATCGACGAAACAATAAACTATAATTGACGAAATTGATCATGATTAAAGATGAGGATACCATGACACGAACCATGTTAAGCGAGGCAGAGGGATACGCCCTCCTCAGACAGTACGATGTACCAGTACCCGGTTTTCAGATCGTCACCAGTGCAAAAGAAGCAGGGAAGGCTGCAGCAGAGATCGGATTCCCTGTTGTGATGAAAGTAATCTCGCCCGAGATCACCCATAAGAGCGATGCGGGCGGTGTCATCACCGGGATTGGATCCAAAGAGCAGGCAGAGGCCGCGTTTGATAAGATCCATGCCGGGGCGAAGGCCTACAACCCCGACGCGACGATCACCGGCATCATCGTCGAGGAACAGGCAGCCCCCGGACTGGAACTGATCATCGGTGGCAAGACAGACGCCGCATTCGGCAAGGTGTTGACCTTCGGGATGGGCGGGACGCTCGTCGAACTGATGAAGGACATCACCCTCCGGATCCTCCCCATCAGCGATGATGAGATCAGGTGCATGATCCGCGAGATCGAGGCCTACCCGCTGATCAGCGGTTACCGGGGATCGCGACCACGTGACGAACAGGCCCTTGTAAAAGTGATTTCAGACGTCGCACGGTTCTTTGGCGAGAACCTGAATGTCGTGGAGTTCGATATCAACCCGTTCAGACTCTACGAGACCGGCGGATGTGCCGTCGATGCCAGAGTCATCACCGATGACGAGGTGGTCGAGGAGAAGATCGAGGAACGGCCAGTAGTCCCGCTCGAATACTTCGCACCGCGTTCAGTTGCCGTGATCGGGGCATCGCAGGACACCTCCAAGATGGGGTACGCGGTGATGCACAACCTGCTCCACTTCCCGGGGCAGCTCTATCCGGTCAACAACAAGCGGAGTGAGATCCAGGGGCTGAAGGCCTACCCGACCATCACGGCCATCCCGAACCCTGTCGACATGGCCGTGATCACCGTGCCGGCCAACCATGTGCCGATGGTGATCGAGGAGTGCGGACAGAAGGGCGTCCCGATGGCAGTGATCATCACCGCCGGATTCAAGGAGATGGGCGATATGGGCAAGGCCCTCGAGGCACGGGTTGTCGAGATCGCAAAGCGGTACGGGATCCGGATCATCGGCCCGAACTGTCTCGGCCTGATCGTCCCGCCCCGCGGCCTCGACACCACCTACGTGCACGAGTCCCCGAACCCGGGAACGGTCGCGTTCATCTCCCAGAGCGGTGCAATCATCAACACGGTCGTCGACTGGTCCCTCTCTCATGATATTGGTTTCTCGGCGGTCATATCAGTCGGCAACCAGGCCGACCTGAACTTCCTCGACTACCTGAAGTTCGTGCAGCACGACCCCAAGACCAAGGCCGTGATCCTGTACATCGAGGAGATCACCGACGGCAAGGCCTTCATGAAGGTGGTCAGCGAGGTCACCAAGTACAAACCGGTGGTCGCGATCAAGTCGGGATCCTCACAGAGAGGGCAGAAGGCGGCCTCGTCCCACACCGGCTCGCTCTCCGGCTCCTACGAGGTCTACATGGAGGCGTTCAGGCAGGCCGGCGTGATCCCGGTCCACACCCTGACCGGGGCCTTCCAGGTCGCAGAGATGCTCGCCTCACCCAAGGGCTATCCCCAGGGCAAGCGGGCCGTCGTCATCACCAATGCGGGTGGTTTCGCTGTCCTCTCCTCAGACTATGCAGAGCGGTACGGCATCGATCTGATCGACCTGCCGGCCGAGATGGTCGAGGAGATGAACGAGTTCCTGCCAGAATTCTGGAACAAGGGCAACCCGATCGATCTCCTCGGTGACGCCACCGACAAGCGGTTCGGGCGGGTCTTCGACATGCTCGTCAAGTACCAGCACATCTGGGACATCGCCTTTGTTGTCGGGTTCCCGAACCTGGTCCTCTCGTCCGATCAGTTGGCCAACGAGATGATAAAGTTCTCAGGCAAGACCGACAAGATCATCATCGGGACCCTGCTCGGCGGGGACTCGATGATCCGTGGCCGGGATATCCTGCGCGAACACCAGATCCCCTCCTTCGAGGAGCTGGACTTCACGTTCAGGGTCATGGGACGGGTCATCTGGCAGCGGTGCAGGTAAGCCGGCTGTTGGAGCACCGGTTCAGGTGCAGATCCCCCGACAATTACTCCTCCTTTTTGGATTTATTGGTTTTTCAAGAGAGATACAAAAGAAGAACCATCATATACCCGGACTGCGCACATAATAGTTAAAGAGCCGGGCCAAAGAGCGCCCGGTCATCATACCGGGGCTTTGGGCACTGTGTTTCCTGATCATTCCGCAGACCTTCGACTGATGGGCTGCACAGGTGGGCATTGTATGACGGAAGGAGCCGTGCTCTTCTTCCTGCTCGTGCTGTTCTGCGTCGTTGTCTCCCCGGTATCGGGTGTGGACGTGACCGGCCCGATGACCATATCAGAGCCCGGCACCTACCAGCTGACCCAGGACCTGACCAGCGGCGACGCCTCGATCGCCATCACCTCCTCGGATGTGGTGCTGGACGGGAACGGACATTCGATCGGAGGGGCCGGCCCCGATGCCGGCACGGCCGGGGTCTATGTCTACAGTTCCGGGGGGCTCCTCTCGAACGTGATCGTCAGGAACCTGAAGGTCAGCGATCACCAGTACGGGATCTATTTTGTCGGCGTCCAGGACGGAAGGGTCGAGGGATGCACGGTCAGCGGGAACGCCTTCGGGATCGGCTGCAACCAGGACGCGAACGGGAACACCATCACCGGCAACACCGTCACCGGCAACACCCACGGGCTGGCGATCACCTCGTCGAGTGCCAACAGTGTCAGCGACAACACGGTGACCGGGAACAGTGCCGCCGGGATCTACCTCTACTCGACCAGTGGGAACACGGTCTTCAACAACAACTTCAACAATATCAGGAACGCCGACTTCAAGGGATCGGTGCTGAGCAACACCTGGAACACCCAGGTCGCCGCCGGGAGTAACATCATCGGCGGATCGAGCATGGGGGGAAACTTCTGGGGGAGCCCGGATGGGAACGGGTTCTCACAGAAGACGGCTGACGCCAACGGCGACGGGATCGCTGACCAGCCCCTGACGCTGGCACCCGGTAACATCGACCAGTCCCCCCTGGCATCCTCCACCGCCCCGACATCAACCACCGTCACCACCACGGCCTCCCAGACCGTCACCCCGTCGCCATCAGTATCCCCTTCCCCCACCACAGCCGTGACGACGTCGACGACGACGGCACCGACGACCACGGCACCGCCGGCAGGGAACGAGATCCCGGTCACCGGGCCGACCGTCATCTCGTCCCCGGGGGTCTACGGACTGACCCAGGACATCGCCACTTCCACCCCGGGCCAGGCGACGATCAACATCACCTCAAGCGATGTGACGCTGCATGGGAACGGTCACACGATCAATGGCGGGAACGTCGGAGAGACCTGGGGTGTGGTCGTCACGAACCAGGATGCGACCCTCTCCAATGTGGCGCTCACCGACCTGACCGTCACCGGGTACCAGTATGGCGTCATCCTGAACAATGTCCAGGGGAGCCGGGTCACCGGCTGCCGCATCACCGGCAACCAGGGATTCGGCCTCGGTATGGCCGCAGCCCAGTCCAACCAGGTCAGCAACAATTACTTCAACAATAATAAAAACGTCGCGAACTATGATGTTGAGCCGAAGGCCAACACCTGGAACACCCCGGTGACGGCAGGGATGAACGTCATCGGAGGGCCGAACCAGGGCGGCAACTACTGGGGGAGCCCTGATGGAAAAGGATTCTCCGATCTGAACGCGGACACCAATGGAGACGGGATCTGCAGTGCACCCTACCAGGTCGCCTCCCAGAACGTGGACCAGTTCCCGCTGACGAAGAATGTCGGGAACGGTCAGCCCACCCAGACCCCGGTGACGACGGCGAGCACCCAGACCCCCATCGGGACCACCACCACCGTGCCGATCCCGACCTGGACCCAGCAGACCTCAAGCACCCAGTCCCCCGGCGGGACAGCCACCACGCTTCCCCAGGTAACGACTGGGGTTCCGGGGACGACAGCCCCCATCACCCCCCCTCAGGGTTCTGCCGTCGTCATCAGCGGTCTCAACCTTGAAGAAGAGTGGGTGAAGATCACGAACAACGGGGCGCTCCCGGTCTCGCTTGATAACTGGAAGATCCGGGACACCACAGAACTAAACAAGAACATCCACACCTTTACCTTTGAAGGATTCTCTCTCTTACCCGGTGAAACGGTCACTGTCCATACATTGAATCCACTCAAGTTGGATAATTCATCCACAGATTTCTATTGGAACCTCAATGAAGAAGTCTGGAACAACAATGGCGACACGGCAACCCTGATCGACAGTGCAGGCAATGTGGTCAGCACATACCCCCCAACCACCTCAGGTGGAAACGTCACCCCAACCGTCACCCCGCTGCTGCCGGAGACGATCGTCCCGACGGTCACCGCGGTTCCCCCGCCGCCGGCAGACGCGATCCCGGTGACCGGCCCGATCGTGATCACAAAACCCGGCTACTACCTGCTGATGAACGACATCCAGCACACCGACGAGGTGGTCTGTATCGATATCAGGTGCTCGGACGTGACCTTCAACGGGAACGGCCACACCATCAGCGGCAGAAATGTCTTCAACACCTACGGGGTCTCGGTGTACCAACCGTCGACCAGGCTGGAACGGGTGACGATCACCAACCTGGCGACCGCCGACTGGTTCTACGGGGTCTCGTTCTGGGACACCCACGACGGAAGGATCAACGCGGTCACGGCCACCAGGGACCAGTACGGCATCATCCTCCAGACCTCGACCGGGAACCTGGTCGACAGCAACACCGCCCAGGGGAACAGCCAGGGAGGGATCCTCCTCCTCGCCGGCAGCGATCGGAACATGGTCTTCAAGAACCTGGCCGAGACCAATACCTGGGGGTTCTACCTCTCGGCGGCGCAGAAGAACACCGTCCTCTCCAACTTCGCCACCGCCAACCGGGAGAACGGGATCGGCCTGTACAGCGCCGGCAACAACACGGTCGTCAACAACTTCCTCAACAACACCCAGAACGCCCAGTTCCAGAGCACCGTCCTTCCGAACAACTGGTCGGTCAACCTCTCGCTCGGCACCAACATCATCGGCGGCGTCCTCTTCGGCGGTAACTACTGGGCTTCGCCGGGCGGGACCGGGTACTCGGAGACCGCGGCCGACGCGGACGTGAACGGCATCTGCGACCAGCCCTATACCGTGGGTACCGGCAACGTGGACCAGAATCCGCTTCACAGCACCGGCAGGAACCCGTTCGCCGCGATCCCGGTCAACAACTCGACCGTGATCACAGAACCGGGGACCTATGTCCTTCAGAATGATATCACCGGAAGCGAGGTCCCGATCTGTATCGACATCCGGTCCTCGGACGTGACCTTCGACGGAAACGGCCACACCATCAGCGGCCAGGGCACCTTCAACACCTACGGGGTCTCGGTGTACAATGAATCACGGCAGCTCGAGCGGGTGACCGTGAAGAACCTGACCGCCAGCAGATGGGGGTACGGGATCTCGTACATGAACACGCAGCAGGGGACGATCGAGCACTGCACCCTGACCGACGATATCTACGGAGTCGTCCTCACCACCTCGAGTACCACCATGCTCCAGGACCTGGTGGCCAGGTCCAACCTCCAGGGCGGGATCCTCTTCCTCGCGGAGAGCACCGCCAACACCCTGTACAACTGCACCGCCGAGAGCAACCGCTGGGGGGTCTTCCTCTCCTCGGCGAGCGACAGCCTCCTCCTCAACAACCGGATCGCCAACAACAACATGTCAGGGCTGAGCCTGATCGCCGCCAACGGCAACACGATCGTCAACAACTACTTCACCAACACGAACAACACCGACTTTGAGGACCAGCTCGGCTCAAACTACTGGAACATGCCCGTGACACCAGGGAACAACATCGCGGGCGGCCCCTTCTACGGCGGCAACTACTGGGGCGGCCCCAACGCCACCGGCTTCTCGGATATCACCCCTGACGACGATAACGACGGGATCTGCGACCAGCCGTACCACCTGACCGCGACGAATGTCGACCAGTACCCGCTCCGGAATGTCTCCCCCCTCGGCCTCTACTACCCGATCACCGGGCCGACCGTCATCACGAGGCCGGGACGATACCTGGTGATGCAGGACTTTGCGGCTTTGGACGCCCAGGTCGGCATCGATGTCAGGTCCTCGGATGTGATCATCGACGGGCTCGGCCACGCCATCACCGGCGCGAAGAAGTTCAACTCCAACGGCCTCTCGGTCTACAACGAATCAGTCCAGCTCTCGAACGTCACCGTCTCCAACCTCTCCTTCGGGAGCTGGTTCATCGGCGCGAACTACCTGAACACCAGGGATAGCAGGACCGACAACCTGACCGCCATCGGAAACGATTACGGTATCGTGATGGCCCTCGGGGAACGGATGCTCCTGAACCATACCGACGTATCCGCCAACACCTACGACGGCCTCTCGATCTCCTCGGTGACCGGCTCGCGGTTCGTCGACATCACCGCAGACAGCAGCATGTACGGGATCTGGTCCTCGGGCTCGTCCGTGAACTCCTTTGAGAATTGCATGGCCAGCAACAACCAGCAGGGGATTCAGTTCCAGACCTCCAGCAACAACACCTTCCAGAACATCACGGCAGAGAGCAATACGGTCGGGCTGAGTCTGCTCGATCAGAGTCTGCAGAACCGGGTCGAAGCCGGCTCGTTCAGTAAAAACGGCAGGGGCATTGTCATCGAGAACGCGGGCAACACCACCGTAGCGAATGTGACCGCATCGAACTGCACAGAGGGAAGTGGGATCGCCGTCACCTCTTCCGCAGGCTCGGTGCTGAACAGCAACCTGGCAGACCACAACATCAACGGGATCGCACTGCAGAACACGGGCGATGTCGTGGTTCACGCCAACCGGGCGATCAACAACACCAACAACGGGATACTGCTGAACGGAGCGACTGCCGCGTTGATCACCGAGAACAGCGCCACACAGAACGGCGTCTCGGGGCTCCTGCTGACCGGGTCCAGCAGGAACAGGATCGGACAGAACACCCTCACCGGGAACAACGTGGGATTCCGGGCAGAGGGATCCTCGGACAACTCGCTGATCGAGAACCTGATCACCACGAACGGGTACGCCGGGATCTCGCTCTCCCTGACCAGCAACGGGAACACGATCTTCCACAACACGGTCAGGGAGAACCAGAACGGGATCGTCGTCGCCGATTCGGGGAAGAACGTCATCGCCGACAACCTCTTCTCCAACCAGAAGAACGCACTCCTGGCCGGCACCCCCGGGATGAATGCCTGGAACAACCCGCAGTCCGCCGGCACGAACATCGCAGGCGGGCCGAACCTGGGCGGCAACTTCTGGGGCACCCCCGGTGGAAAGGGCTTCTCGGATGTGGCCGTCGACGACAACCATGACGGCCTGGGCGACCAGCCGCTGACCATCGGGCCGGAGAACATCGATCAACTCCCGCTCACTGCCTACGCGCTCGTCCAGTCCCCGGTGGTCCCGACGACCTCGTTCACCGTCGACCGGGCCGGCGGTCCTGCCCCGGTACAGATCCGGTTCACCGACACCTCGATCGGAAACCCTGACTGGTGGCTCTGGGACTTCGGGGACGGCAGCACCTCCACCGAGCAGAACCCGACGCACATGTACTCCTGGGCAGGGATCTTCACCGTCAAACTGACCGCCTCCAACGCCGTCGGCTCGACCAGCCAGATCCAGCGGAAGGTGATCACCGTCACCACAGACCAGGCGATGAAACCGGTCGCAAACTTCATCGCCTCCGGGACGGACGGGACGGCCCCGATGAGTGTCCAGTTCACCGACACTTCGATCGGACATCCGGACCACTGGCTCTGGACCTTCAATGACGGTTCCACCGACACCCTCCAGAACCCGTCCCATTCCTTCAAAAACGAGGGCACCTACCCGGTGAGCCTGCAGGTCTCCAACCAGTACGGCACCGACACCGAGACGAAGGAGGGGTTCATCACCGTCAGGCAGTATGTCCGGACCGAGCGGAACGGAGCCCTGGTCCAGCCCGTGGTCCAGAGGTAAAAGAGTGAGCGAGGGTCCTGCCGACCCGTTTCAATCGGTGTCGAGCGGCTTGAAGCCCTCTTTTCTGATCTTGCCGTAATCCTTTCTGATCTTATCGTCCATCTGACAGACCGGACAGATATAGTCATCAGGGAGATCCTCGAACCTGGTCCCGGCCGGGATCCCGTTATGGGGCTCCCCGCGCTTTTCATCATAGATGTACCCGCAGACCGGGCAGATGTATTTGGTCGGGGTCCAGGGTTCAAAACCCCAGGTCCCGACCTTGCCCTTCCCCTGCACCCCGCAGAGCGGACAGACATAGTCATCAGGAAGATCCTCAAAGGCGGTGCCTTCCGGGATTCCATGGGCGGGTTCGCCCCGTAGCGGCGAGTAGATGTACCCGCAGACCTTGCACTTATATCGTTTGACGGTCATCTCACATCCTCCCACGCCGATGATCCGGCGGGGTTTGGTGAGGATGCTACAACATGGGTAATATAGCTTGGGATTATGCGATCAGACCGCCCATGAGTACCTGCTATGGGTCAGGCCGAAGAGAAAGGAGAGAAGAGCAGTAATGCCGGCAGACCGCAACCAGAGTTCCTGCCGATGTCGATGCGGGAGGCGAAAAAACTCGGTATCACGCAGTTTGATATAATTCTGGTCAGCGGAGACGCCTACGTGGACCATCCCTCCTTCGGGACGGCCCTGATCGGGCGGGTGCTCTGGGATGCCGGGTACACCGTCGGGGTGATCGCCCAGCCGGACTGGCATTCTCCGGATGATCTGCTCGCCCTCGGACGACCGCGGCTCTTCTTCTCGATCTCCTCAGGGAGCGTCGATTCGATGGTGAACCATTACACCCCGAACAAAAAGCGGCGTTCAGAGGATGTCTACTCCCCGGGCGGGAGGCCCAACCGGCCCGACCGGGCGACGATCGTCTACGCCCAACAGGTGCACGCACTCTTCCCAGAGACCCCCCTGCTGCTCGGAGGGATCGAGGCGAGCCTGCGGCGGTTCGCCCACTACGATTACTGGTCGGACTCGGTCAGGCAGTCGATCCTCGCCGACGCCCCTGCCGACCTGGTCGTCTACGGGATGGGCGAACAGCAGATCGTCGCGATCGCCGACCGGCTGAACGCCGGCGAATCGATCGGAGAGATCATGGACGTCGCCGGGACCGCTGTGAAGATGGCGCCGAAAACCTGGCGGGCCGTCGACCCCGGGGATGCGGTCGTGATCCCGTCGTACACCGAGGCGGCCGCAGACAAACGCGCCTATGCCGAAGCGTTTCGGCTCCATGCGCTCGAACAGAACCCGATCGCCGGCCGGCGGGTCGTCCAGCCGCACCCAAAGACAGTGATCATCCAGAACCCGCCGGCCCTCCCCCTGTCGACCGGGGCGCTCGATCGGATCTACGCCCTCCCCTTCACCCGGAAGGCCCACCCCCGATACACGGCGAAGATCCCGGCCCTCGAGCCGGTCAAATTCTCGGTCACCAGTCACCGGGGCTGCTTCGGGTCCTGCTCATTCTGTGCCCTGACCCATCACCAGGGCCGGATCATCCAGAGCAGGTCGGTGGGATCGATCGTCGACGAGGTGACGAGGATGACCGGAATGAAGGGCTGGAAAGGAATTGTCCAGGACGTCGGCGGGCCGAGCGCCAACATGTACGGACTCTCCTGTCCCCGGTGGCAGACCCTCGGCCCCTGTGCCGATAAGACCTGTTCCCCGGACTGCCCCTCCCTCATGGTCAGCCACCAGCAGCAGGTCGAGATGCTCGGCGCCGTCAGGGCGGTACCGGGGGTCAGAAAGGCTTTCATCAGTTCAGGGGTCAGGTACGACCTGGTCCTCGCCGACCATTCAACCTACCTCCAGGACCTGGTCGAACACCATGTATCAGGCCACCTGAAGATCGCACCCGAGCACTTCGTCGACAGCGTGACCGCCCGGATGCATAAACCGGGACGGGCGGTCTTTGAGAGGTTCCAGCACGCCTACGATAAGACCGTCAGAGAGGCCGGCGTCCGGCAGTACCTGCTTCCGTACCTGATGTCCGGTCATCCGGGGTGTACGCTCCGGGACATGGTGGAGCTGGCCCGGTATATCGAGGATCACCACCTCTACACCGAACAGGTGCAGGACTTCACCCCGACCCCGATGTCGGTCTCGACCTGCATGTATGCGACCGGGCTGGACCCGTTCACGATGGAGCCGGTGCATGTCCCGGTGGGGCGGGAAAAACAGGTGCAGCGGGCTCTTCTCCGGTACCGGGATCCTGCGAACGAGACGCTGGTCAGGGAAGGGCTGGTGCTGGCAAAGAGAGAGGACCTGATCGGATCGGGCCCGAAATGTCTGATCCCGGATCGCCGCCCGGGAACGATGACCGGGTTCAGGCGTCCCTGAACGGGATCTCGATCATCGTCAGGTCGACCGGGGCGATCACCTCGCCATCGAACCGTTGCTTTGCATCGGCAAGGTGATCGGCCGAGGCGGTATACCGGGACGAGATATGGATCAGGGCGAGGGTTCTGGCCCTGATAGCCCTGGCCACGTCGGCGGCCTCCCCTGCGGTGGCGTGGAAGACCTCTTTTGCCCGGGCCTGGTCGGCATCACTGTAGGTCGCATCATGGACAAGCAGATCCGCGTCCATACCGATCTCCCGCACCGCATCGGTCACCGGCCGGGTATCCCCGGTGTAGATCACTTTTCTCCCAGGACGCTCCACACCGACCACCTGATCTGGGCGGACGATCTGCTCCTTGCCGTCGACCGTCGCCAGGACCTCTTCTCCGCGCTGCAGCCGACCGAAGAGGGGGCCCGGTTTGACCCCGAGCCGGATCGCCTCCTCACGGTCGAACCGTCCCGGGCGGGGATCCTCCTCGAGGACGTACCCGACCGAGGCGATCCCATGCCTGGTCTTGAAGGCCCGGACCGTGTAGCCGTCGAACGGGACCACCATCCCGGGCAGCACCTCCTCCGACTTCAGCACGAACCGCATCTGGGTCTTGCCCATGTGCCGGACGTCCTCGGCGAACTCGTGCACCCATTCAGGGCCGTAGATCGTCAGCGGTTCGGTCCTCCCCATGAACGAGAGGGTCTGGACCAGCCCGAAGACCCCGAGGAAATGGTCTGCATGCCAGTGGGTGATGAAGATCGCGTCGACCGTGAACCCGGTCCGTGCCCGCATCATCTGCTGCTGGGCGCCCTCCCCGCAGTCGAAGAGGAGGGTATCCGACCCCCGCCTGATCATCAGGCAGGCCGGGTTCTTCAGGGGAGCCGGCAGGGCCCCGGCGGTTCCAAGAAAATAGACCTGCATCGTCTCGCCGCTCATACGAACCACCGCCTGAATGCAGCGGCAGACTTCCGTGCCTCTTCCAGGGACCGCCCCTCGACGACGGCGATCCCGGTGTACCGGCGTTTGACCTGCGGGCCGATGGCGGCCCAGTCGATCGAACCGTCCCCGAGGGCAAGGTGCTCGTCGGAGAGGCCGTGGTTGTCGTGCAGGTGCAGATGGTTGAACTGCTCGATATGCTCGAGGAACGGACCCACCTGCCCGGCCGTGTTGGCATGGCCGAGGTCGCAGGTGATCCCCACCCCTTCGATCCCCTCGGTCATCCCGATGATCTCCAGCGGAAACCGGCAGAGGAACTCCTTGACCCCGATCATGTTCTCAAGGCAGGCCAGCACCCCGTGCTCCACCGCCACTTTCCCGATCTCCACCAGCGCCTCCTTCTGCAAGGCCCAGGTCCGGTGCGGGTCGAGCGCTCCGATCGGGGAGATATACCCCGGATGGATCGTGACCCGGTCGGTCAGGCCGGCCGCATGGGTGATGCAGGCCGTGATCTGCCGGATCGACTCCCTCCAGATCGGATAGTTCAGCGAGGCCAGGTTCAGGTCGCTGTACGGGGCGTGGACCGAGGCCGCCAGGCCGGTCGTCTCCAGCACCCCCTGCACCCGTGTCAGGGCTTCGGGATCGTCGAGCCGGTACGGCCCGTCGGCCATGATCTCCCAGCCGTCGTACCCGGCCTCCTCCAGCGAGTAGACCCATTCCGGAGTCTCCATCACCCTGGACGAGGAGGAGAAGAAGAGCTGCTGCATCAGGTCGCCCCCTGCAGTTCTGCGAGCAGGGCGTGAACCCGGGCCGAGTACTCTGCGATCGTCCCATCGTTGGTCAGCGTCCGATCGGCCTCGGCGAGGGCACGGTCGAGCCCCCACCGGATCTCGCGTTCGTCGCGCCGGTGCAGTTCCTCGGCCGAGAGCGTATCGTCAACCCGTCCGCGCTGGCTGAGCCGTGCAAGGCGGACGGGAAACTCGGAACGGATCCCGATCAGATGAAAGTCCGGGAACTCCTGGCGGAAGATCGCCACCTCGGCATCCCCCCGGATCCCGTCGACCAGCGCCACCGGTGCTCCGGTCGCCCTGATGAAGGAGATCGAACTGACCGCGATCGCTCCCATTCCGTGCCGGTCGCGCAGCTGCTGCGCCACCTGGCCGAGACTCTGGTCGGTCTCCGGCAGCCCGGCCTCCTTCACCGCCGCTCTGATCACGTCCCCCATCACCACAACCGGGATCCCCATCGCTTCTGCTATCCGGGAGAACTCCCCTTTACCGCTCGCCGGCAATCCAACGATCCCTATTACCTTCATACCAGTATTCTCCCCCGGTCCGTGTCCGGATCCGGACCCTGTGTCCGACCTGATCGGCCACTCGCTGCAGATCGTGGTCGGTGAGCGGGGGCAGTTTTCCCTGCACTCCCTGCTGCAGCACGAGGTCCACCTCTCCAGCAGCTTTTGCGATGTACTGCACGTCGCTCTCACACCCGCGGAAGAGGGTGACCACCACCTCGAACTCCTTCAGCCTGCCCTCAAGGAACGCGGATCTGCAGAGGGCGAGCGAACGCTGCACCTCGGTGACAAGGTCGACGCCGAAGAGGTTAGGGTACCGCTCCCACCGGGCCTTGATATCCAGCGCGACCCGATCGATCAGTCCGTTCTCGATCAGGTGGGACAGGGTGGCAGGATAGACGCCATTGGTCTGTACCCCGGTGGCGAGGCCGAGATCATGAGCGGCCGCTGCCAGGGCGGCCAGAGGCTCCAGCTGCGCCGTCGCCTCTCCACCTGAGAAGATCACCCCGCTGATCAGAAACCCGGAGGACCTGATCATGGATCTGACCTCGTTCACCTCGCGAAGGTCGGTGCCTCCAAGGATCGCACGGTTCTGACAGTAGGGGCACCTGACCGGACAGCCGCGAAAGAAGACCGTGCAGACGGCCCGCCCGGGCCAGTCGACGGTGCTGATCGGGACGAACCCACCAAAGTTGACCTTCAGAGCATCACCGTTCTTCACCTATTGGGAAGCAGTTTTATTGAATCTATTGACCAGGACCAGGTAAAGTGCACCTGCGTTAACGTAAACAAATTTACTTGTTATGAAAACAAGCAGGACTTAGTCCAGAAATCGGAAAAGAAGCCTTTATCTGGTTGTTCTTCACATGATCAGGTATGAGTCTGATCAAGGATGCACAGCGCGGCCTCGTCACCGAGGAGATGAAGCTGGTCGCTGCACAGGAGGGCGTAACCGAGGAGTTCGTCAGAAAAGGGGTCGCTGGAGGGCATATCGTCATCCCGGTGTCCCCCTACCGCAAGGTTAAGATCTGCGGGATCGGCGAGGGGCTCAGGACCAAGGTGAACGCCTCGATCGGAACATCCTCCGATATCAGCGACGTTTCGGTGGAGATCGAGAAGGTCAGGCAGGCAGAACTTGCAGGTGCCGACACGCTGATGGAGCTCTCCACCGGCGGGGACCTGGCCGATATCAGGCGCCAGGTCGTCGCGGCCACCTCCCTCTCGGTCGGTTCCGTGCCCCTGTATCAGGCGTTCATCGAGGCAGCCCAGAAGAAAGGCGCAGTCGTCGATATGGAGGCGGACGACCTCTTCCGGATCACCGCCGAGCAGGCGAAGGCCGGCACCAACTTCATGGCGATCCACACCGGGATCAACTACGAGACGATGAAGCGGCTCGAGAACCAGGGGAGGCATGCCGGGCTCGTCTCCCGCGGCGGTGCGTTCATGACCGCATGGATGCTCCACAACGAGAAGGAGAACCCGCTCTACGCAGAGTATGATTACCTCCTTGAGATCATGAAAGAGCATGAAGTGACCCTCTCGATGGGGAACGGCATGCGGGCCGGCGCAGTCCATGACTCCACCGACCGTGCAGCCATCCAGGAACTGCTGATCAATGCAGAGCTGGCAGACAAGGCCTTCAACGAAGGGGTCCAGACGATCGTCGAGGGGCCCGGGCATGTCCCGATCGACGAGATCCAGGCCAACGTGATCCTGCAGAAGCGGGTCACCAACAGGAAGCCGTTCTACATGCTCGGCCCGCTGGTCACCGACATCGCACCAGGGTATGACGACCGGGTCGCCATGGTCGGCGCAGCCCTCTCCTCGTCGTACGGGGCGGACTTCATCTGCTATGTGACGCCGGCTGAGCACCTGGCCCTCCCGACACCGGAAGAGGTCTACGAGGGGGTCATCTCCTCGCGTATCGCAGCCCACATCGGGGACATGGTCAAGCTGAACAAGCGCGACGATGACCTGGAGATGGGACACGCCAGAAAAGCCCTCGACTGGGACCGGCAGTACGCGGTCGCACTCAATCCAAAGCGGGCGAAGGAGATCCGGGACAGCAGGATGCCGGCGGACACCGACGCCTGCACGATGTGCGGCGACTACTGTGCCGTAAAGATCGTGGCCAAGCACTTCAACTTCTAATCTTTTTTTGCTCAACCGGCTTCGGACGGTCCGATCGTCTGAATCGATCAGGTTCTGGATGATACTTCGACGCCAGACTCGTTCCCAGACTCCGCTGCTGCCCTCATCGGCTGCACGAGTATTGGATGCACCATCGGCGAAGCTGGGATCGCCTAACAGGACAGGTCCGGGAGTCGGAAAAAAGGAGAACGGTTCAGCCCCTCGGGGCGAAGCTGATCCAGTTGATGTTGACGTAATCGGTCGGGAACAGAAGGCTCAGCCGGTGCTGCCCGGCCGGCAGGGTCACCGGCACGGAGACGGTCTGGAAGACCGGCCAGTCGCCGGTGTTCGGGATGCTCACGGTCGCGACCGGGGTCGTGTCGTCGTCGACGTACACCCGGACGGTCGATCCGCTGTGCGAGGAGGCGACCCGGAACCCGGCGTCATAGGTGCCGGCAGTGCTGACGTCCACAGTGTAGGTGAGCCACTCGCCAGCACGGATCCAGCCGATGTTCGGGGAGCCGTCGGTGTCGAGCGTCTCGATGTCGACATCGTCCTGCCGGTAGACCCCGCCTTCGTTGCCGGCGGTGGTGTCGTGGTAGGCGACGCCCTCACCGCCGAGGTCGTAGTCCTCGGCCTGCAGTGTCCCGGGGATGGTGTGCGGACCGTTGTATGGGGTCGCGGTATAGCCGGGGGTCAGGGTCACAAATATGTCGACGTTCTGGTCCTTGCCGGGGTAGGTGGTGATGGCCCCGGAGACGGTGGAGTATCCGTCCTTCTGGACGGTGTAGGTCCTGAAGGGAGTGCCGGTGACATAGACCCGGATCTTCAGGATCCCGTCCGCGATGGTCCCCATGGGGGTCTCATCGAAGGTGACCGTCGCCCCGTCAACATTACAGTGGATCGTATACCATCCCTGATCCCCGCCGATCGGCGGGAAGGTGATCGTCGGCGTCGGAGTGGCCGCCGGCACGGTCACCTCGACCGTCTTCACCGATGATCCTGTTGCACCGGTCGCGGTCTGTTTAATTGTGTAGGTGCCGGCCTGCGAGTAGGTGTACTGGAAATTCCGATAGGCGGTGCTCGTGCCGTCGCCGAGGTCGTACCGCACCGAGGTCGCATTCACCGAGGTGTCGGTGACCAGGATGCCCATCGAACCCGGGCCGCCCTGGGAGGTGACCGTGAAATTGGCAGCCGGCGGGTACTGCTCGGTCGGTACCGGGGTCGGCGCGACCGGGGCGGTGACGTTGATGCAGTCATCGATCGTCTTCACCTCTGTGCCGTTCGAACCGATCGCATAGAGGGAGACGGTGTACTTCCCGGCGGTGTCGTAGACATGGACCGGGTTCTGTTCGAAGGAGGTCGCCCCGTCGCCGAACTGCCAGTAATAATACTGGACCGAGCCGTTCGTCGACTCGGTGAACTGTACGGCGAGAGGGACGAGGCCGGCTGAAACATTCGTGGAGAACCCGACGGTCGGCGGGTCGGTGACCGTGATGTACCCCGGCCTCTGCGTGTAGACGCTACCATAATCCGGACTTGAAGCGATCAGGGTCACGGAATAGGTACCCACCTGGGTGTAGGTGTGGATCGGGTTCTGCTCGGTCGAGGTCGCCCCGTCGCCGAACTGCCACTGGAATTCGGTCGCACTGGTCGACTGGTCGGTGAACTGCACGGTGAACGGCGTCCTGCCGACGGTCGCGTTGGCCGTGAAGTTCGCCTCAGGCACGGTGTTCACGATGATGCACCGGTACTGGGTACAGGTGTCGCCCATCTGATCGTTCGAGGCGGTCAGGGCCACGTTGTAGGCGCCGGTCTGGTTGTAGATATGGGTCGGGTTTTGCTCGATCGATGTGGTGTTGTCCCCGAAGTCCCAGTGCCAGGCGGTCGCTGAATCGGTCGATCGGTCCTGGAACCGCACCGAGTACGGGGCCTGGCCGACATGGCCGAAGGCATAGAAGTTCGCCGCGAAGGCCCGGGTGAGCTGGATGTTATAGAGATGGGTTTCGTCCTCACGATACCAGTCAAACGGTATGGACGAGGTCAGATACCCGGCCCTGGTCGCCGTCAGGTTATACTGATTCGGGTCCATACCCCTGAAGGAGATGCCGTTCTGACCGAGGCCAGCGTATTCTATGTGAAAATTATAATATCCGTTGCTGTCCGAGGTGGTTGAAGAACCTAGGAGGGAGGAGGAGATGATCGCATCGGACAATGGCTGACCGGTGACAGAATCGGTTACGTACCCGGATACAATTCTGGTGAGTTCGAACTGCCCGAGGTCTTTTGTGCCTTGCTGAAGATCGGCAGAATTGTATGAGTAGTTTATCGTTCTTTCACGATAATCGAGAGGAGCGATCGTCAGGGTAAAAGGATCGTCGACCGTGGGAGTATCCAGAAGGATTGAGAATCTCCCCATGGCATTGGTATGAACAGATCCAAATTGTTCTGATGTTCTGATACTAATATCCGCCACCGGTTGATGGGTGTAACCATCGACAAGGGTACCTGTCAGGGTCATCGGCGGAGTCGCTGCCACCGGTGCAATCATCAGCAGGCAGGAGGCGCTGATCAGCACGATCAGCAGCAAGATCGTTCTTTTGAAGAGACATGTCATGATTCAAACCTCATTGGTGCAGTGGAAAAACGTAATTGAGATAATTATTGAACCTATGATGAATTCCCATTTAAATTCTCCGAATTCAACGTATCGATCGTTTTTATCACCCCATTCAGCCTCATCATATGACGGGAACGAGATCGTCTAAAGGGTAGAGATATTCAAAAAAAGGAGAGATCTGATCACTTCAGGGCGGCGATGCCGGCGAAGTCGATCGCATTGACGATGGTGTCATAATCAGCCTTCGTCCCCTTGTCGACGGAGACATAGACCATGAACCGGTCGTTCACCGAGATCCATGCTCCATAGGTATCGGGCTTCGTATATACCTCCCATGCCGGGTTCCCCTTCACCTGGGTGCTCTTGAAGTACCCGTCGGTGCTCTCCATCGACTGGAACCCACTCCAGCTGCTCTTGAATCCGACATTTTGATTGGCAGTGTCCTGGTAGGTGACACTGGCCGTGGTATCCTTGTTCGTGGTGCTCGTGTAGCTCCCTGTCGCCATCGTCCAGGGGTGGCCGTCCGAGTCCTTCATGGTGAGCCCGCTCGGACTCCCATCGGCCTCCCAGCCTGTCGGGGCCACGGGGATCAGGGCCACCATCTTGTTGAAGTCCACGGCCTGGACTGCTGCCCCGGTACCTGATGACGATGTGGTAGCGGTCGCCGAGGCTGTTGTCCCGGCTGCGGATGTCGACTGCGATGTCGCCGTGGTCGTGACCGCCGTCGTGGTCGGCGAGACGGTGGTCGACGAGGTACACCCGGAGACCAGCACCATGCCGATGATCAGCAGGGCCAGTACGAGGGCAGTACGTGTTGCTTGTTTCTTGTGAATAAGTGTCATACGAACCTCCAAACAGTATAGTCCTCTCATCGGTATCCCAGGTTAAATATATACCGAAATTTGATCGCCATCTGACTTTAAATGATGCGAAATTCGTATATACGAACGTGTTTACGCGATAAGGATCTCCATGAGATCGTTAACCCTGGATCTTCGGGTCGTCCGCCGGCTTCTTCTCCTGAAACAGGAGAGGGATACGCCCCGATAGGGGGACCAAAAAAGAGAATGGATGGATTTCAACCTGGCGACCAGGTTCAGACGATCTCAGCAGAGACGATCGTGACCGTCTGCACCGGGCGGCTGTTCGTACCGATCTGGACCTTGCCGATCGCGTCGACGACATCCATCCCGCTGACGACCTTTCCAAAGGCAGGGTGCTTCTTGTCCAGGTAGTTGTTGTTCACCAGGTTGATGAAGAACTGGCTGCCCCCGGTGTTCGGGCCGGCGTTGGCCATCGCGATGGTCCCGCGATCGTTTCTGTTGTGGTCGGTGAACTCGTCGGGGATCACGTAGCCCGGTCCGCCGGTGCCGTCACCCTTCGGGTCGCCGCCCTGGATCATGAACCCGGCGACCACACGATGGAAGGTCAGGTTGTTGTAGAACCCCTTCTGCACGAGTTTCTCGAAGTTTCCGGTCGTGATCGGCATGTCTCCATACAGCTGGATCGTGATATCGCCCATCGAGGTATGCAGGACGGCCTTCTTACCGGTCAGATTGGCCGCCGTACTCGTTCCAGTGGTATTCTGCGTTGATGCTGCCGTTGCGGCTGCTGTTGTGACGGCGGTGGTCACCTGACCAGAGACCGTTGAGGTCGGTTGCTGGCTCTGGGGGGCACTTGTGCATCCTGCGATGAAGAGGGATGCTGCAAGTATCAGCCCGACGCAGAGCAGAATATGTGCTCGTCTCATCCTTAGAAAATCACCATCAGCCCTATATGATGATTGTGGCAGCAGCAGGTTCCAAAAAAAAAGCAGAGGGATGGGCCCCGGATGGTTGTGATCAGATGATCTCTGCCGTGACGATCGTCACCGGGGTCTGCGGGCGGTCGCTCCGGTCGGTCCTGACCTTTGCAATCGCATCGATGACCTCCATCCCGCTGACGACCTTTCCAAAGACCGGGTGCTTCTGGTCCAGGAAGTTGTTGTTCACCAGGTTGATGAAGAACTGGCTGCCACCGGTGTTGGGGCCGGCGTTGGCCATCGAGATGGTGCCGCGGTCGTTTTTGTTGTGGGCTGTGAACTCGTCTGGGATCACATAGCCCGGCCCGCCGGTGCCGTCACCCTTCGGGTCGCCGCCCTGGATCATGAACCCGTCGATCACGCGGTGGAAGGTCACGTTGTTGTAGTATCCTTTCTGCACGAGTGACTCGAAATTTCCTGCGGTCACGGGCATATCGGCATCCAGCAGGATGGTGACATCGCCCATCGTGGTATGCAGAAGGGCTTTCTTGCCAGTCTCATTGGTCATTGGTATCAAACTCCATGGTTGTATGCTGTGCTGTGAGTACCGTTTCGACACAGGCCACGGGGTCTGCGTTCGTCTCAGCCTTACAAACTCATCATCATCCCTATATAGGGATTGTGGCAGTCCGCAGTCGCAGTGAGGAGAGCCGGACTGACAGGCTATCAGAAGAGGAAGATTAAGAAGGGACCAGGATCCACCATTCATAGAGATGAGAGATACAGGGATACGGGTGCTGCTGATCTTGATGCTCGTCGGAGGTGTTGCACTTGCAGGGTGCACAGCTCAGGAGAGTACAAACAATACCAGCGCTGCCGGCAAAGATGCAGCAACGCTCTTCACCCGGGCCGGCACCCTCGGCGAGCAGGGGAACTACCAGCAGGCCCTGGCCACCTACGAGCAGGGGCTGCAGATCGATCCCAACAATGTGGAAGCATTGAACGGGAAAGGGGCAACCCTCCGCGCCCTGGGACGCGATGAAGAGGCGCTTGCGGCCTTCACCCGGGCGACCGAGGTCGACCCGACCTCTGCGCCGTCATGGATGAACAGGGGCGACGCACTCGAGCGGCTCGGCAGGACCGGCGAAGCGGACGCAGCCTACAAAAAGGCGGCCGACCTGGACAGCACAGCGATGAAATAAAAATAAAAAAACTATTTTTTGATGGCGTTCAGATCAGGTAGGTCAGGTACAGCAGCCCGAATGCCGCCACAATCAGCACCACAAAGGCCGCGGGGTTCCAGGCCAGCACCTTCTTTCCGTCCAGCACCGAGACCGGGAGCATATTGAAGGCCGCGATCATGGCGTTCACCTTCAGCCCCAGGTAACCGATCACACCGACCAGGCCCCACTGCCCGCCAAAGAACGCCAGCAGGGCGAACGGGATGCAGATCAGCAGACTTGAGACAGGGCCGGCAGCCGAGATGATCCCATTCTCCCTCTTGCTGACCGAGGAGCCGTAGACCACCGTGGCCCCCGGCGCCGCAAAGACCACGCCCACCAGGGCCGCGAGGACCACGGCCACCAGCAGCATCTGATCGTCCCGCTGGAACTCTGCCCAGTAACCGAAGTGCATGGCCACGAACTTGTGCGCCATCTCGTGGAGCACAAATCCGATACCGACCGTCAGCAGCGAGATCACGAAGTAGAGCAGCGCAACCGACAGGTCGACCCTGTTCCGAACAAAGATCAGCGTGAATGCGGTCGAGATCGCTAGCCATGCGATCAGCAGGTCGCGCCGTTCGTGGGGGGGAATCCGTTCAAACATTGTATCTCATCAGTACTGGGTGGCTCTACACCTAAATCTACTCTCTTCCGGAGATGACCGGTACCGCCATCTTTATGTCCATCACAACACCGATATAGGGACATGGATATCACAGCCCTTCGCGAGGAGATCACCAGCATCGACGATCAGATCATCCGCCTCATCGGAACCAGACAGCAGATCGCCGCCCAGATCGCACGCTTCAAGTATTCACAGGGGGCACCGATCAGGGACGAGGGCCGGCGGCGGGAGGTGCTCGACCGGGCCTTCAATCGAGCGGTCGAAGAGAAGATCGATCCTTCGAGCGTCCGAAAGATCGTCGAGATCCTGATCGAGATGAGCGAGGAGCGTCAGCACGAATGCATGGGGGAGGGGAACCTCCCCTGATCAGAGGAGCGTATCGATATAGGAGACGACCGTTTTGAGTGCCTTGATCCGTGCATAATATTTGTCATCGGACTCGATGATCGTCCAGGGTGCCTGCGGGGTGCTGGTCTTTGCAAGCATCTCGTCGACGGCGATGGTGTACTGGTCCCATTTTTCACGGTTGCGCCAGTCATCTTCGGTGATCTTCCACTGTTTTGCAGGGTCTTTCTGACGCTGCTCGAAACGACGGAGTTGTTCGTCCTTGTCGATCTCAAGCCAGAACTTGACCAGCCCGCCGCCGCTGGCCACGAATGCCTCCTCCATCTGGTTGATCTCGCCGTATGCCCGCCTCCATTCCTCTTCAGTACAGAGCTGTTCGACCCGTTCGACCAGCACCCTGCCGTACCAGGACCGATCAAAGATCCGGATCGAACCGGCCGGCGGGAAGTTGGTGTAGAAACGCCAGAGATAATGGTGCGCCTTCTCGATATCGTTCGGCACCGATACCGGCACCACCGAATACCCGCGGGGGTTCAGATTCTGCGTCAGGCGGAGGATGTTCCCACCCTTGCCGGCCGCATCCCAGCCTTCGTACACGATCATCATAGGAATCCCGCGTTTGTAGATCTGATACTGCCGCACGCGGATCTGCCTCTGAACGACCT
This sequence comes from Methanosphaerula subterraneus, assembly GCF_052055875.1. Taxonomy (GTDB): domain Archaea; phylum Halobacteriota; class Methanomicrobia; order Methanomicrobiales; family Methanospirillaceae; genus Methanosphaerula; species Methanosphaerula subterraneus. The sequence goes on along the minus strand of NZ_CP170508.1, from coordinate 2,593,752 downwards.
CCAGCTGTTCAACATAGTCTGTTTTGGAGAGGGAGAGGGAGTGATCCACAGGAGCGAGGACTGAGTCGGATCGTTTCTTATCATCTTTTTTGTGGCCGGCCTGGTCTTGCCCCTTCTTCTCTGCAGAGAGCCTCGCCTCAAGCACCCTGATCAGCACCGTGTAGACCCTGATGGCCGTATACCGGGGATCCGTCGCCTCAACGATCGTCCAGGGAGCGTCTTTGCTATCGGTCTCCCTGATGATATCCTCGATAAGAGGCAGGTACTGGTCGTACTGGTTATGAAAGTCCCAGTCGCCCCGGGTGATCATCCAGGAGGTCAGGAGATCCTTTTCGCGCTCCTCAAGCCTCCGCTTCTGCTCCTCCTTGCTGATGTGCAGGAAGAACTTCAGCACAATCGCCCCATCATCGGCCAGTTGCTGCTCAAAGGTCCGGATCATCTGAAGGGAGTGCTTCTTCTTCTCCTTCCAGTCGATCCCCCCCAACCGTTCGGCGAGCAGCCGGCTGTACCAACTCCGTGCAAAGATGGCAATCCTCCCCTTTGCAGGGGTATTTACCCAGAACCGCCAGAGGAAGGTATGTGCCTTCTCATCGTCCGTGGGACTCCCGGTTGCATAAAAATTGAATCCACGCGGGTCCAGGGCATGGATCAGCTCGCTGACCGTGTTTGAGATCCCTGAAGCGTTCCATCCCTCGATAACCAGAACCAGAGGGATCCCCGCCGCCCTCAGATCCCTCTGCAGTTCCCCGAACCGCTCCTGCAGTGCCGGGACTGTCTTATTGTACTCCTTCTGATCCGCTTTCCTGGAGAGATCGTACTGGTCGAGCATAGTTCCCCTGCAAGTCTTCGTCTCGCAGAGTAGCATCGGAAGAAGGAAGGGATAATAGTTACGGCCTGTACCGGCCGACCCAAGACAACACGATGGCTATCGTCATCCATTCTGGGGAAGGAGAGGAGAGAAAATCACGGGATGTCAGACGCAACCGATACGAACACAGATGCTCCCCATGCAGATCTGCGATTGACATTGACGAGAGCGTTCAATACGATAAAAAAATAGAACAGCCATCTATCCGGGCTGCACTCGATTCAATTGATATTATCCAGACTGTACCCTTTCTTCGTGAGCAGTTCCTTGACCCGGTCACGGTGATCTCCCTGCAGCTCTATTGAACTGCCTTTCACCGTACCACCGCAGGCAAGTTTACTCTTCAGAAACTTGGTGAGTTCCTGGAGATCAATATCCGAAGGGTCTAGTCCATCAATGACCGTGACCTCTTTTCCGTATCTTCGTCTATTAACATTGACATTGATCCGCTGCTGTTCCTTTGCAACCTCCTCACAGATGCACAGTTCTTTAGGTAGCCCACAGGTTGGGCATATCCCACCATTCATTACATCTTACTTCAAGTTCTGCTTATATATTTGTTGGCATAACAAGTCCCGTATGAGCCGGATATTCCCCCTGATCTGGAGGCCGGGATGGAGATGGTCTGAAATGTGGTCAGGAAGGGACCACTGCCAGGGACCGACTGGCCGGGCACCAGACACGTGATAATATGCACCGGATTCTCAGATTGAGATGAATTTACCGAATTCCCGATCAGACCCATCAGGCAGAACCTGCAACATTCAAAAAAAACGGACAGAACAGGGCGCATCCCGGTTCAGGTGTGGAGTATCATTGCAGCCCCCTGCCCGATGCGGTGATTTATCTGCGGAGACCTCGAACCATAGGGTATATGTCACTGATGGTCCTCGGAACCTCGTCACATGTCGGCAAGAGTGTGACGGTGGCTGCGATCTGCCGGGCCCTGGTCCGGCGGGGGATCAGGGTTGCCCCGTTTAAATCACAGAATATGAGCCTGAACTCGTACGTGACCGGGGATGGTGCCGAGATTGGCATTGCACAGGCGATGCAGGCCTTCGCCGCAAAGGTCCTTCCATCAGCACTGATGAACCCGATACTGCTGAAACCCAAAGGAGACAGCACCTCACAGGTGGTGCTGCTCGGCCATCCGTACAAGGACGTGCAGATCAGGGACTATTACCAGGAGACCGATCACCTCCTCGGGATCGCAGTCGACGCCTATCATCAACTGGTCAGAGAGTATGGGGAGGTGATCATCGAAGGGGCCGGCGGTGCTGCAGAGGTGAACCTGTACGACCGGGACATCGCCAACATCCGGCTTGCCGAGCAACTCCGGCTCCCCATCGTCCTCGTCGCGGATATCGAACGGGGCGGGGTCTTTGCCCAGGTCTACGGCACGATCGCCCTGCTCCCAGAACAGATCCGCCCCCTGGTGAAGGGGATCATCATCAACAAGTTCCGGGGCGACCCGACACTCTTCGAGAGCGGGGTGAAGATCCTCGAGGACCTGACCGGGGTGCCGGTGCTCGGCGTCATCCCCTATACCCGGCTCGATCTGCCGAGCGAGGATTCCCTCTCCCTGCAGGACAAAGAGCGGCGGGATGGTCAGGTCCGGATCGCGGTGATCAGGCTCCCGCAGATCGCAAACTTCACCGACTTTGAACTGCTCGAACGGCATGCGGCCGTCGACTACCTGCAGCCCGGAGAATCGCTGGACGGATACGACGGTATCATCATCCCAGGGACCAAGAACACGGTGAACGACCTGCAGGTGCTCCAGGCGAGCGGCACGGCGGCGGCCATCAGGGCTGCCCGCGGGCGGGGAGTGCCGGTGATCGGGATCTGCGGCGGATACCAGATGCTGGGAAAGACCGTGATCGACGACGGGTCGGAGGCCTGCAAGGGGACCTACGAAGGGCTTGGACTGCTCGACCTGGTCACCGCCTTTGAGGGATATGAAAAGACGACCGTCCAGGTTCAGAGAACTGCTGCCCCGGTGCCCCCTATCCTGGATGCGATAGGGGAGGTATCCGGCTATGAGATCCACATGGGCACGACCACGCTGAACAGCGGGAGAACGGCCTTCTCCGGGGAGGGAGCGGTATCGGATGACGGGCTGGTCTTCGGCACCTACCTGCACGGCCTCTTCATGGTGCCGGCGGCGGCAGAGGCGCTCCTCTCCTACCTGTACGCACAGAAAGGCCTCACCTTCAAAGGGATAGACGACCGGGCAGAGGAGGACCCGTACGACCTGCTCGCCGACCATTTCGAGGCGCATCTGCAGATGGATAGGCTGACACAGATCTGCAGGGATCACACCCCGGAGACCCCGGTGTAGAAGGCTTATCATTTGTCGGGTGCAAAGTACTGGATACGGTGGTAATGGTGCAGATTGCAATGAAACTGGAGATGACCGATCGGCCAGGACAGCTGGTCGCTGCACTGCAGCCGATCTCGGTGGTCGGCGGAAATATCATCGCCGTGATCCATCAGCGGGACACCTCGGAGAAGGGAACCCTGAGCGTCCAGATTGTGCTCGAGGTGCCGGAGGGCCGGGTTGACGACCTGGTCAGGGCGATCCGTGACCAGGGTGTGAATATCCTGATGCTCGGCGAGGAACGGTTGCAGTACAGGCAGTCCGTGATCATCATCGGTCACCTCCTCCATACCGATCTCGGAGACACGGTCGACCGGATCGACAGCACCGGCTTTGCCGAGGTGGCAGAGCTGAACGTGGTAATGCCAGCGATCGCCGAACGGTCGACCGCCCTGATCACCCTGAAGTCGGGGAACCAGGAGGACATGGAACGGGCACTCTCGATCCTGCGCGATGTCGGAAGAGAGAAGCACCTGCAGATCATTGAACCACTGGAAGAGGCAGCATGAGAATCGCAGTACTGGGCTGTGGATCGGTCGGACGGGGCGTTGCGACGGTGATCCTGGAGAAGGGACTCGATGTTACGATCACCGGGATGGCAGACTCCAAAAGTGCTGTGATGGACCCGAACGGGATCGATATCCAGGCGATGCTGGCAAGAAAGCGGGACACCGGTCTCTGCGGGGACCGGTCGCTGACCGCAGAGGACGTGGTGAACCGGGGCGAGTACGACGTGCTCGTCGAGGTGACACCGACCAATGCGCTCTCCGGGGAGCCGGCGCTGACCCATATCCGGACCGCGCTTGGACGGGGACGGCATGTGGTCACCTCCAACAAAGGGCCGGTCGCCCTGGCATTCTGTGAACTCAAAGAACTGGCACAGGCGGCCGGGGTCGAGTTCCGGTACGAGGCCACCGTCGGCGGTGCGATCCCGATCCTCCATACCCTTGAGCACGGGCTCGGCGGCAATACAATCCTGGGGCTGTATGGGATCCTGAACGGGACCTGCAACTATATCCTGACCAGGATGTCAGAGGAGGGGCTCACCTACGACCAGGCCCTCTCCGAGGCCCGGGAACTCGGCTATGCCGAGGCCGATCCGACCTATGATGTGAAAGGGATCGATGCGGCGATCAAGCTGGTGATCCTGGCGGACACGATCTGGGGCATGCAGGCCACCCTCGACGATGTCGAGGTGACCGGGATCGACATGCTGACCGCCGATGCACTCCGCCTGGCAGCGACACAGGACTGCACGATACGTCTGATCGGCGAGGTGGTGCCGGAGCCGAGGATCCTCCGGGTGGCCCCGCGGATGATCCCGGCGAACCATCCCCTGGTGATCGAAGGAACTTTGAATGCAGTGACCCTTCGGACCGATATGGCCGGCGAGATCACGCTGATCGGGAAAGGTGCCGGCTCTATCGAGACGGCGAGCGCGATCGTCGGGGACCTGACCTACATTGCGGAGCGCTATGTCAAGGGTGCTTGAGCGGCGGCGACAGTTCCTGAATTTGATGCGTCAGTACACGCTTGAACGAGGCTATTTTCAGATCACGGATATCGCGGAGGCCCTGCAGGTCCCCCGCTCAACTGCCCAGGACTGGGTCAAGCGGCTGATCGAGGAGGGATGCCTGATCGTCAGGGAGAGTCCGCACGGGCGGCATGGCGGCCACTATGCAGCGGTCAGTGCGGTGCCTGCCAGCACCTGCAGGCGGATCTTCACCACCACCGACGGCGACGAGGTGGAGATCTTTCATGAGTGTATCTCCGGTGCCTGCGCAGCGTTCTGTGGGTTTCACCATGCACAGTCCGGCGGAGTGATCACCGCCATCGAACGGGACGGACCCCTGCTCCGGGAACATGGACGGATCGGCGAGGCGACACTCGGGATCGGGCTCTATCCGGCCCCAGCGGTCGGAGTAGGTGCGATCCGACGGGATGGAGCGAATATCCTCCAGGAGATCACCTCGATCGGAGGGCCGGCGTACTCCCTGACCGAGATGATCGGCCATGCGGAAGGGGTCTGCGAGGTCAGGATCCGGCGGGAAGGATCGCTCGTCCTGGGGGAGGTGATCACCCGGGATCTCATCCACCTGATCATCGGGGTCGACGACACCGACGGCCCGGAAGGGGGAGCTACCTTCGCCCTGGCCGCGGCCCTTCTCCAGCACCTGGGAGGGGTCGCGGGTGTGATCCCGATCGGGCACCGGGTCGCCATGCTGAACCCGAATATTGAACAGAGAACCGTGGGGAACGCATGCAGTTACATCGAACTGGCCGTTGAACCGGGGCTGGTGGCCGAAGTGACTGATCGATGCCGGAAGTTCGTCGGTGACGAGAGCCGGTCTCCGGAGTGGGGGATCGCCGTGAAAGAGGGGTTCCGGATCGATCCTGCACTCAGGGCATATGGAGAGCATGCCCGGACCGGGTACCTCTCCCGAAGCGTTGCAGAAGAGACAGCCGCAGCCCACGCCATCAGTCTTTATGGCGGAGATGGGGTGATCGGGGCGCTGGCAGCCGTTGCGCTGGCCGGGGTTCCGACCGAGACGCTGTTGGATTTGCGGATCCCGATCTGCTGAAAAAAATATCTTTTTTATCCATCGTTGCGAGACCCCCCGACAAAGGGCCGACCCGGGATATGAACGCTATCGGGGCGTTCATCTCCTGGAAAAATCAGGAGAGATCAGGTGTAGACCCTGGTCTTGCCATTGTCATAGATGATCCCCCGATTTGCAATATAGGGCAGGGCAGAGGCGCTCACCGACTCCGCGGTAACCGCATTCACCAGCGTGAGGGCGGTGGTCCGGACATTGGTCTCTCCAAAGAAGATATATGAACTCTTTCTGAGCAGATTCGGTTGATCAGGCATCTTTCGTGCGAGGGTCCCGGAGAACCCTTCGAGCATCGTGGCCCGGGGAATATCCGCATAGATCGTCCGGTTCCCGACCTGCTGGAGCCAGTTGGCACCAGCGATCTCCAGGGGACTGAACCGCGGGTAATCGACACTGTCGGTCAGGGCGATCGAAGTCGGGGAGTCCTGGGTTATCGTGTAGATGACCCCGGAGTTGAAGAGGAGGAAGATACAGAGGAAGGCGCCGAGTGCCTTGATCGCATTCTCACTGTTGAATCTGTACCAGGAGACCCGGACAAACCGGTCGAAGACGCCGAACATCTCAATGACCCCGAAGACAAAGAACGGGGCCAGGCAGATCAGGGTGATCTGATACAGCCGGGTGGTGTTCAGGGCGCTCGAGAAGTACGGGAGCACGACGCCACCCACGGCCAGCACCAGGTTCACCAGTGCAAACGAGAAGTATTCACGGTCGACAGCGACATACTCCCCCCCGAGTTCCATCTTCTGGGGCCGGAAGAGCAGGGAGAAGATCCCGAACATGATGAAGAACTGGGAGACGAACTGGATGTACTTCCCAATCGAGTGGAGCGGGGTCGTGGCCTGGGTCACGACGATGCTCAGCCCCTGGGTGGCCTCGGAGTTCATGAACCCGGTCACCAGGTTGTTGGAGAACTGGATGAAGAGATCGGTGATGGAGTTGAGGGCCGATGAACTGGAGATGAACAGGTACCACCCGAGCGCAAAGATGGCAAAGACCATCACGTAATCGATCGTGACGGTCCGTTCGCCGGCATGCCGCGGGGCAAAGTTCGGGGCATACCCCCGCTTCTCCCAGTCGAACTGTTTCCGAATCGCATGCCGCAGGTTTCCAAGGCTGCCGACCTCCGAGATCACCAGGATCAGCAGCGCAAAGAAGAGCATCAGCATGAACATGTACGAGAGGCCGTAATGGGAGGTGGCCAGCGCGAAGCTGAAGACGATCAGCAGCACGTACTTCTTGATCTTGAAGAGGTCCTTGTTGATGATCAGCAGCATGATCAGCACCAGGAAGAACTCCGCGATCTCCTGCCTGGAGACCTGCAGCATCTCGGTATAGTAGACAAAGAGGGAGATGAAGAAGAACGACGCATAGAATGCAATCTTGTTATAGGACTGCTTCTTTGCGATCGCATAGATCCCGAGCCCGACCAGGGAGAAGATCAGCGGATAGATGATCTTGAAGACCCAGACTGCGCTGGTCTCGGCGATGATCGAGAAGATCGGCACCAGCATCACGATCGAGAGCATCGCATTGATGTTCGAGTAGATCGAGAAATCCCAGGCAGAGTTCTGGATGACCAGGTTGGAGATGTACAGCTCCTGGTTGATGTCCCATCCCCAGACGTGCATCGAGATCAGCGAGGTATGGAGGAGCAGCGCAAGGGCCACCATGAAGATCGCATACGGGTAATGAGTCTCGGGGATGAACGATTTGAACCCGACGATCACCGGGATCAGGGCGAGAACCAGCAGCAGCGCAACCAGCAGAAGGTTGATATGCTCGTTGTTCATCAGGAAGGTCCCGAAGATCGAGATGAACGGGAGCAGGGAGAGGAGAACCGTCGGGAGGCTGAAGATCTCATCGGTATCCAGGGTCGACGGATCCGCGTAATCGCGGTCCTGCAGGTAGGCCAGCACCGAGGCTATCAGCACAAAGATGGTCAGTGAGATCATCAGCGGCATCTCTGCAATCGGGTTCAGCACATCGAGCACCGGGAAGATCGTGTTCATCACGAACCCGAGGAACATCGATGTAACCAGACTCAGACCGATGGTGAAGAGCAGGGTTTCAACACTTCCGAGCCGGTGCATCTTCAGCACCCGCATCAGGAGCAGCCCTGGCACGAAGAGCAGGTAGACGACGCCGACGATCTGCCGGAGCAGAGGTATCGTCGTACCATTCGCATCGAGTAAGAGCATCAGCCATAACAGGCACTGCACACCGAGTACCGTTCCCAGGAACTGGAAGATCGGCCAGTCGTTGATCGTAAAGAAGTTCTTTATCTGCATTGTCTGTCCTCAATCACTGATTTATATGCGGCCACTGTCTTCCCCCTGACCGTCTCCCACGAGAGATCGCGCTTCATCTTTCGATGGGCAGCCTCACCCATCTCTCTCCTCAGTGGTTCATTCCGTAATAACATTAATATTCCGTCAGCGAGGGCGGCGCTGTCATGGGATGGCACGATCAGACCGGTCTTCTCCTGCTCGACCACCTCGGGGATGGAACCGACATCGGTCACGATCACCGGCTTGTGGAACGCGTAGGCGATCGGGACAACCCCGGTCTGGGTCCCTTCAATATAGGGCAGCACCACCATTGAGGCTTTCATAAAGAGGGAAGGGATTTCATCGTCCTCGATGAACCGGTTGATCAGGGTACAGTGACCCTCGTCTGGCAAGAGAAGCATGTACCGGCCCATATCCCCGCTGCCGGCGATGACCAGACGCGCGCCAGGGTACCCGCTGACCACCTCGGGCATCGCCATCAGCAGGTATTGAAGACCCTTATAATCCTCGATCCTCCCGAAGAAGAGGATCGTTCCCTCCTCTTCAGAGACCCCCTCAGGCTCTCGTGCCGTGAAGAACGAGTAGTCACCATGCGGGATTACAAAGATGGGGGTGCCGGTCGAGAGCTGCTTCTTTGCCCATTCACCATGGACGATCAGGGCGTCCGAGTACCGGAAGAAGAGGTGTCGTGCGATCACCTGGTCGAACTGGCGTGAACCGGCATGGGGATTCACGTCATGGATCGTTGTGATGATCGGGTACCGGTGCAGGAACGGAAGGAGGAGCGAGAACCAGAGGGAGTAACCGTTCACATGGATGATGTCGGGATCCTCGTCCCGGACAGTCCTGATGAACCGGAGGACCCGGGTGAAGATCAGCGAGTTCTTGATGAAGTTCTTCACGATATTTCCGAGATCGAGCTCGATCAGGCGGACCTGCGGTTTAAAGGTCTCGCGTGCCACGCCCCTCGGAGCGATCACCACCACATCGTGCTCTTCGGCCAGCGTATTCGCCAGCTGAGAGGTGTAATGGATCATACCTCCTCCGATATTATGGGTCAGGATCAGGATCTTCATCTTCACAACCTTCGCTCAGGCCAGCCGCTCGAACTGTTCGAGATACTGGGCGGTGATCACATGCCAGTCCAGGTGGTCGGCGGCATAGGTCCGGGCCTTCGCTGCCTGGACACTGTTGTCCTGGCGGAGATAACCGATGATCGCGGCCGCAGCCTTCTTTTCATCACCAAAGTCGACGACGATCCCGCAGTCCTCCTCCCCGATAAAGAGGAGCGGGGGGAGGTTCGAGACGATCGAGGGGAGGCCTGACGACATCGCTTCGAGCAGGGTCAGGGGTGACCCCTCGCTCTTGGAGGTCATCAGGTAGTAGTCCGCACATTTGTACAGCTCCGGCACAACCGTATCATAGTCGACAGGGCCGAGGAAGATGACCGTGTCAAGGTGCTTCTCCGCGGCCAGCGCCTTCGTCTCCTCGAGCATCTCCCCGCCGCCGGCCACGATCAGGGTCAGGTCCGGGACAGCCGCCCGGACCTGGTCGAAGACCTCGAGCATCGTCTGGGGACGCTTGGCATCCGAGACCCGTCCAAGGCTGAGCAGCACCTGGTGCGTGGGGGGTATGGCATACTTATTTCGAAGGGACTGCTTCTCGTCATCATTGCTGGGTGGGACAAAAGCCACGGTATTCACTCCATTTGGAATAAAGATGATATTTTCCCGATTTATCCCGATCGTCTCAAGATCACTGCAGAGCATTGGGCTGACACCGGTGAAGACGGCCCGCTCTGCCGTCTTCTTCAGGCAATACTTCTCAAGCGCCGCGGTGACCGCATAGTACGGGACCGGGGCGATCCGCTGCTGATACTTGTCATAGTACGTCGAATGAACGGTGGCTATCGAACGCCGGAACGGGTTCGCACGGATGAACATTGGGTTGTGAAGCCAGACCACATCATAGTCGTCCCCGTTCAGGCAGGTGGCCACAAGGTCCCAGTACTGGAGCAGACCTCCGATCGCCCAGCGGTCGATCAGCGGGGCACTGCCGAGTTTGATATCCGGGCCGGTCGGGGAACAGACCACGCACTGGTGGCCCATCCTTTTGAGGTCCTCAACGATGTTGTAGGCAACGTTGGCTATTCCAGTCCCGAATGGATAATACTCAGAGACGCATACAAGGATCTTCATATTCTCACTGGGTGGATTGAACAACGGGACCGGGATTGAGCCCATACCCGGCATAAGACTGCAGAATCATCGACGTTACTCCAAATCGTGCAGGAATATTCCTGAAATGGTCACACCGGTCAGTGGCGCACCACCGGCGACTGGTCCTGAGAGAGCAGTTCCTGGTACAGGGTGATCGTCCGGAGGACCGTGTTCTTCCAGGAGTTCTTCGTTAAGATCCGCTCCCTGCCGCATGCTCCCATCCGGTGTGCACGATCACGGTCCTGTTCGAGCAGCAGGATCCGCTCTGCAAGGGCGTTCACGTCGCCTTTGGGAAACATCAGGGCAGCCCCTTCAGCGAGATCCTTCAGATGGTCGAACTCTGATATGATCACCGGTTTCCCCGAGGCCATCGCCTCCAGCATCGTCCGGGGCACCCCCTCCTGCAGGCTCGGCAGCACCAGCACGTCGGAGCGCTGGTACAGCAGGGGGATCGCGTCATAACTCATGAACGGCAGGATCGTAACGACCTCGGTCAAATGGTACTCGTTGACCAGCCTCCAGATCTCATCCCGTTCCGGCCCTTCACCGATCAATACGATCCGCAGGTTCGGGATCTTCCCGAGCACCTGGTGTGCGGCATGGATCAGAAACTCGACCCCTTTCCCCTTGACGATCCTGCCCACCCAGAGCAGGGTGAAGTAGCGTTCGTCCACCTTGCTGTCGTCCGGGTGAAAGACCTCGGTGTTGACCCCGTTCGGGATCACGACCACTTCAGGCTTGTCGATCCCGAACTCCTCGATCAGTCGTCTCCGTTCGATGTCGGTGTAACAGATCACACGGTCGGCAGAGTTCAGGGTCCACTTCCCGATCGTCGACATATAGGAGATGTTCAACCACTGCGGGGCGCTGGCCGACAGAATCCCATGATTGGTGATCACCAGCGGGGATGAACCGTACCGTTTCACCAGGGCACAGACATTGGTCGGAAAGAACAGGTGCGAATGGGCGTGGATGATATCATAGTCATTCCTCATCTCAAGGAGTCGGAACATCATCGTCGGGCTGATCGTGTTCCCGACCATCTTGATCGCATGGTTGAACCTGAGCACCCGGTAACCATCGACGTACTCCTCCTCTGGCAGGCCATTGGGATTGGAGGTGACGACCGTCACATCATGGCCGAGTGTTGCCTGCATCTTTGACATCTCATGCACATGGATCCCATACCCCCCCACTGTGACAGGGTAGAGATCACTGGCAACACGCAATATCCTCATATCCTCTCCGACCCGGGTCTAAAACACCCTACTGGTATGAAATCACATCCATGGCTTTGTCCGATCTGCAGCAGGTACCATAGGGAACTGATCAACCGCTGCTGCATCTGGCAGAGCAGGTGACCGGTGTTCACTGACGAATCCGCACCGTCAGACCAGGTACCGTTAATGCAGCATCTCTCATTCTCGTAAAGAATGACCTTGCTATATCTGTTTTTAATCACGCATTAATATCCTTTCTGCAGAGATCTCCACGCAGAGGGTCAGAAAACTCCAAATATCTGTTTGATTTGATTTTTAAATCATGATGACGCCGGATTCGAGAGATGTCAAAAGAAATCAAACCATTTAATACTAAAAGAGCCATTATTACATTTATCTATGATCAATGTCGGAGTGCTCGGGGCAACAGGCGCAGTAGGGCAGCGCTTTGTGCAGCTCCTAGCGGATCATCCCTGGTTCAACCTGACCACACTGATGGCATCAGAACGGAGTGCCGGCAAGCCATATGCAGATGTGGTGAACTGGCGGCTTGATGTACCGTTCCCGGAATCTGCCGGAGATATAGAAGTGTCAGCTGCCGCCCCAGCCAGCTGCCGCGACCTCGACCTGGTCTTCTCTGCGATCCCTGCGGACCTCGCAACAGACCTTGAGTCGGCAATCGCGAAGGCAGGGGTCGGTGTCTGCAGCAATGCGAGTTCACACCGGATGGACAACGATGTCCCGCTGGTGATACCCGAGGTGAACCCTGATCACCTCGCGATGATCGATCTCCAGCATGATCACGGGACCGACGGGTTCATTGTCACGAATCCGAACTGCTCGACGATCATGTTCACGATGGCGCTCGCACCGCTCCGCTCGTTCACATTCAGCGATCTTCGCGTCGCCACGATGCAGGCCATCTCCGGGGGAGGTTTCCAGGGCGTGGCCGCGATGTCGATCTATGACAACGTGGTCCCGTACATCGGGTCTGAGGAGGAGAAGATGGAATCCGAGACATTGAAGATCATGGGAACCTTCAACGGGGCAGAGGTGGTCCCAGCACCCTTCACGGTCAGTGCCAGCTGCCACCGCGTCCCGGTGATCGACGGACATACCATGGCGGTCTGGGCCGACATCGATGCATCGGTGGAGGCGGTCAAGCAGGCGTACCGGGACTATATCCCTCCGATCAGCGGCCTGCCGACCCAGCCCCAGAAGTCCGTGCTGCTCCATGAGCAGCAGGACCGGCCCCAGCCCCGGCTCGACCGGAACAGGGGCAACGGCATGACCGTCTCGGTCGGCAGGATCAGAGAGGGGCTCCGCTTCATTGCACTCGGGCATAACACCATACGCGGCGCAGCCGGCGCTTCGGTGCTGAACGCTGAACTGATCGCGACGAAGAAGTATCTCTAGAAAGGTGAGTTATGAACAAGGACAACACAGTATTCGTGGGAAACAAGCCAGTGATGAACTATGTTCTGGCAGTGGTGACGCAGTTCAGCAATGGAGCCACCGAGGTCATCATCAAAGCCAGGGGAAAAGCAATATCGCGGGCCGTCGACACCGGGGAGATCGCCCTGAACCGATTCCTTGAAGGGGTTCGGAAGAAGGAGATCATCACCTCCACCGAGGAGATCGAGACCGACAGCGGCAAGACCAATGTCTCCAGCATCGAGATCGTCCTGACCAACGTTCCACTCTAAATTCCTTTTTTTAATTCATCAAAGGCCGGCCAAGACCAGATCATTCCCAATAACTGGCTCTAGAATTCCACCTGATCCAGACCGTATGGTTCGAACCTCAGATCATACCGGACCACCTCGGAGAATCCCGAGGGATTCCTCTCAAATTCCGGTTCACCCGAAGGGGGAAGCGGAATCGAGAAAACCGGGCATGTATCAGAAGTCAGGTCTTCGACAATAATCCTGGTTATCCATGGCAGAGCGTCACGATATTCAGACTCACCAGTTCTGATGATCACGTAATCGATTCGAGTTTCTGCTCCAAAAAGTCGACTCCGCGCTTGATGTCCGTGAGATTCGTGCCGCCGGTCAGGATGATCTTCCCTGAACTGAAGAGCAGGGCCACGATCTTCGGATCGTGGATCCGGTAGACCAGACCCGGGAACTGTTCAGGCTCGTACTCGATGTTCTCCAAGTTCAAGGTGATCACGACCCGGTTCAGGTTGATGTACTTCTCAAGATTGTATGAACAGACAACGTTCGTGACTGCAACACGCGGCACATCATAGGTATCCACCCCTGCCTCTTTGAGTTTGGCCACGATGATGTCCAGACCATCGACCAGTGCCTGGTTGTTCCGACCCCCGGTCAGCACAATCTTACCCGAAGAAAAGATCAGTGAGGCGATCTTTGGTTTTTCGATCCTGAACACTGCTCCAGGGAAACGCTTGGTATTGAGTTCACAGCCCGGTATCTTCGATGAGACCTCGACGAGATCTATTGAATCGGCGATCGCGCCTGATGCGACGATATTCTCGATCTTGAGTGAGTCATATTTCTTCTCTTCCATCCATCTATATTGCTTTTATAAGGTATATCAGGTATAAGGTATGTTTCGGGTGTTGCATCACCCCTCCATGACATTCACCCTGCTCTATCCGGGTCTTACCTGTCCGCAGTCAGTGCCAGAAGGAGATTGTACCCCCAAAATTTCCTAGGTACTTTGCGAAATATTCCTTCTATCGATGATGCTCTGATCGATTGCTTATTCTTTGATCCAGGAGGGTGATGAAGACGCCGCGAATTCGATTCTTTGAGATGTGGACATCTGCGAGTTATACAGCCCAGCACCTGATACCGGAGCGTCCGGTCCTTACCACAGGTCACATCAAAACAGCCCGATCGGAGAAGCGCAGAATGGATCAGAACGACGCCCTTCGCTCCAAATTTAGCGATGAATGAAAAACGAACAATGCGAGGGAGGCGATTCGAACGCCCGAACACCTTCGTGACTAGGCCCTCAACCTAGCGCCTTTGACCTAGCTCGGCAACCCTCGCGCCTTTGTGCTATAACAAAAAGGATGTACTTGCTAAAATAGGTTTTCCATCAATTCCCGATCTCAGGCACCCATCCACGGATCTTTTGGAGCAGAACGGTCCGAAGCGCCGGGGCACGGTGTTTTTATAGCGGCCATGAGTAATCTGTACTCATGTGGGCAGAGATCATGGAAGAGTTCTCAGATTCACCATCCCAGGCCAGGATCGTGAAGTTCATGCTTGAGAACGGGTTTGGAGTCAACGAATCGGGGAAGGTGGTCTGCAATGGGATCCCGATCCCTGCCACCCAGATTGCGGCAGCCACCTCCTCAGATCGGCGGGTTGTCGACGCCACCGTCCACCGGATCCTTGCACACCCGACCCTTGGTCAGATCTTCCTCTCCATGCAGGCCACGCCAGACCTCTCCAAGGTGGCCGGATGCCTGGGCCTGACCGTGATCACGGTGATCCCTGTCGATGCGAGCAGAAAGGGGATTGTGGGCGCTGCAGTGAAGGTGCTGACCGACCATGACCTGACGATCCGCCAGATCTTTGTGACCGATCCCTACTTTGTCGAGGCGCCCAGGCTCGTGATCATCATCGAAGGGACACTTCCGCCCGGAACGATCGAGGAACTGCGGGCCCTGCCCGAGACCAGGCACCTGATCATCTGAGCATCTGCAGGTACTGGTGCTGCCGGAACATCCTCATCCGGACCTTCCTGCTCAGCGCGTACGCCTGTCCCAGCCGCTCTTCTATGGTGATCACCTGATCGCCCCGGACCAGGTTGTCTGCACAGGCCACAAGCGCGCTCTCAGGGGTTTGGGGCATACAGTCGATCGGCAGGAGACCGAGCTGGATGCATTCGTCTGCCGTCAGGCCGGCCCCGGTGTGACATTCGACGATACGCGCCAGGTCCTCGCCGAGTCCGAGAGACCTGCAGAGGTCGGCGCCGGCCTGGGCATGCCCGATACTGTGGGTGACCGAACGGCCGATGTCATGAAGGAGCGACCCGGCCTCCACCAGATCGTGATCAAAAAAAGGGTTCTTTTCGGAGAGAGACGCTGCAGTGGCTGCGACGACCGAGCAATGCCGGATCACCGAATGACTGCACCCTGCCGCCCGGAGCAGACCGATATACCGATCGCTCATCACTCATGCCCGAGGGACTCTCCGATCGCAACCCTGCGTCGTTTCAGCGCCGCGAGCAGGACCTCGTTGTCGAAGTGGCCCATCGTTCCCCCGCACTCAGGGCAGGTGAAGTCATGGTCCATCGCAAGGTTGAAGGTCAGCAGAAGCCCGCACTGGGTGCACCGGAAGAAGTCGTTCTCCTCCTCGTACCGCTCCTTTTTGCGGAGTTTCTCCTGGATCAACTCCATATCCTCGAATATCGAGGTATAGATCATGTCGAGGCGGAGCTGCCAGAGGTAGGTCAGCCAGCCGGTCTCATTGTTCTTGATCCGCCGGTACTCTGCGAGACGCTTCTCATAGAGCGTATAGAGGGTATGCCGAACCGTATTCAGGTTGATATGGGTGACCTCGGCGAGCTCCTCGTCGCTGTGCTCACCTTCGCCGGGAAATCTCTCAATGAGTGCAATCCCCTCTTCTTTGATCAGGCGGAGCAGATATGACCTGATCGCAGGATCGTTCAGCAATTCAGCGGTGGCTACCATTGGCTCATATATGAACGCACGGTGATAATATTGTTTTCCAGCGAGGCGAGGGCCTGGGCCTCATTCGGTCCCTGCCCGTACACGCTGACGATCGCACCGCCTTCCTCGATCACGGTCCCCGGCCAGGGGATATCCGCGACGATCGGGGCCAGACCGGAGAGGTCTCCTCGAACGGTCAGCTCCTCTTCTGCAAACAGAATCGAGCGGGTCGCGTACCGTTCCGGCACCCGGGACGGGGGGACAGGGAGATGCCCTTCGCACCCGGCGACATGGAGATTGAAGAGGTTGCACCCGGTGGCCGCCTCAACGGTGTCGACGGTCCCCTGGAACCGCGGGTTGATCTCGATCAGATGGAGTTCCTCCCCGACCATGAAGTCGACCCCGACCGACCCGACGCACCCGCTGGCGCCGACCACCTGCTCGGCAACCCGGATCATCTCCGCAGTCGCCGGGGAATCGAACGGAGTCAGCGATCCCGAGAAGCCGAACGCCGCCGCCTCCCCGCCGCGCAGCACCTGCCTGTTCACCGCAATCGCCACCGCCCTCGACCCATCGCTGATGCAGGAGACGCTCGCCGGCACCCCGTCGACGATCTCCTGGGCCAGGTACGGGGCTTCTGGATAGTCCTCCTCCCACGCCCGCTCCTCTTCGACGCTTGCGACAATCGCGTTCCGCCAGCCCCCGGCTCCGCTCAGGGGCTTGAGGAAGACCGGGTAGGTGCCCGGTGCCGCCCGCGGCGGGACCGGCATCCCCAGCCCTTCGAAGAACTCCTGCATCATCCCCTTGTCGAGGAACGGTCGGATATTCGCTGCCGGCGTGCCCATCAACGGGACCGGACAGTCGAGGGTCTCCGCCCCTGAGGTGACGACCATAAAGTCGAACTGACGCCGCTGACAGATCCCCTCGACCGCATCAGAGAGATCCTCGAGGTCGTCGAACCGGACCTGCTCGTCCGTGTACCAGCTCAGATCCTGGTCGCAGAAGTGGTCGACGGCGGTGACCCGGTACCCGGCCGCGGCCGCAGACTGTGCGACATGGCGTGTCGCAAATCCTGTGACAAGGACGCTTCCCTTCACCGCTCCTCAGTCCTCTTTCCAAGGGTGCAGGGATGGACGATGATATGAGCGTCCTTGAATTCGAGATTCAGTTCGCGCCCTTCAGCGTACTGGTCGAGGAAGATGGCCAGGCTGGAGATCTCCGAATGGGGCTGGTTGGTCACGGCCACATTGAAGTCAGCAAGCCCGTAGATCTCGCCGGGAACCTTCTCGGCACCGACGATTACCAGCAGGTCACCCTCAGCCTCCCGGATCCCACCGATCGCGTCGGGGAGGTTGATGCCGTACATGGTCAGGTGGACGACCTTTCCCCCGGCCGCCTTCCAGTCAGTGATACACCGCTTCCAGGAGACCTTGTCTTCGATGAAGAAGGAGCCCCCCCACCGACTCACCACGTCGGTGATCGACTGAACAACGCCCTTATCATCGGCGGCCAGGTACATCCCCTGCGCACCGAGCGCCCGCGCCGTCAGTCCGACATGGGTGGTCACGCGCTGATCGCGTTCAGGCCGGTGCCCGATCCGAAGAATTACGATCCGTCCCATCATCTCACCGCCGCTCGTCTTTCACCCTGAT
Source organism: Methanosphaerula subterraneus (assembly GCF_052055875.1). GTDB lineage: Archaea > Halobacteriota > Methanomicrobia > Methanomicrobiales > Methanospirillaceae > Methanosphaerula > Methanosphaerula subterraneus. The sequence continues at coordinate 2,575,853 of NZ_CP170508.1, read as the reverse complement.
CACGCCGTTCTCGATCGTGACCGGCAGGTCGTTGCTGTACCTGCAGAAGTTCTCGAGCCGCATCCGGCCGACCGGAATCAGGTGTACGACCCCGTCCACGTGCTCGACCAGATGGAGGTTTGTAAGCCGTTCTATCGATGGAATGACCTGCTCTGCAGCGAGGCCACTCCTGCTGATCAGCGTGGCGACCGGCAGATCGCCGGCCTGTTCAAGCAGCGCAAACAGGCACCAGTCCAGATCCTCGTCTCTCACCTGTACAGATTCAGGTCAGAAGAATATAGGTATAGCAGATCCAGAGCAGATCAAACCTGCGAAAAAATAGAGGATGAGAAGCCGGCCGCCTTCAGGCGTCCTGCTTCTTGAGCTTGATATCGATGCCGAACTTTGCGGCGTTCGCATCGGCGATCGCCTGGATCTTGGCGATCTCCGCTTCCTGGCGAACCGGCTTGAAGAGGTGGCGGAACCGCTTCTGCTCTTTCAGGTACTCCTCGACCGGCTTTCGGACCACCTTCTTCACCTTGGTCACCTCGCCGTCGACCATCTCGTAGTTCACCCAGAGACCGGTCTCGATGGCGAGCTTTCCTATGGCAATGGTCTTGGAACCGTCAAAGCCCCAGCCGGTGCAGCAGGGCGCGTGCACCTGGATATAGGTCGGCCCCTTGGTCGCGATGGCCTTCTCGACCTTCTGCATGAAGTCCGCAGGGTAGGCGATCGAGGCGGTGGCGACATACGGGGAACCGTGCGCCGCAAGGATCCGCGGGAAGTCCTTCTTCGGGCGGTTGTTCCCGAACGAGCACTTGCCGGCCGGGGAGGTCGTGGTCGAGGCATCGAACGGAGTCGCCCCCGACCGCTGGATCCCGGTGTTCATGTATGCCTCGTTGTCGTAGCAGATGTAGGTGAAGTCGTGACCGCGCTCAAAGGCGCCGCTGATGCAGAGCACCCCGATATCGAGGGTCGCACCGTCACCGGCGACGACCACGACCTTCTCGGTCCGCCCCTGCCGCTTCAGCGAGGCCTCGATCCCGGATGCGACCGCAGAGGCGTTCTCAAAGAGCGAATGGATCCACGGAACCTTCCAGGCCGTCTCCGGGTACGGGGTCGAGAAGACCTCCATACACCCGGTCGATGCGACGACGATCGTATTCTCTCCGGCCCCTTTCATCAGCAGGCGTCCTGCAAGCGCAGCCCCGCATCCACCGCAGGCCCGATGGCCGCAGTCAAAGAGTTCACAGGTCTTGTCCACCATTTCAGAGCACCTCCGTCCGGAGACCATAGAACATGTCCCCTTTTCCGGATTCGGCAAGTTCGACGATTGCAGCGATGTCCTTCTTGCGAACATCCCGTCCACCAAGCCCGAGGATGTAGTCAAAGACCCTGACCCCCGAGTTGTAGAGCGCGTCCTTCACCTCGAGTGCGACCGCACCCTTGGCCCCGAGCGAGATGTTCTTGTCGAGAACCGCGACGGTCTGGACATGCTTCAGCGCTGCTGCGACGTCCTCGCTCGGGAACGGTCGGAACGTGCGGATCTTCAACAGCCCGACCTTCTTGCCGGCTGCCCGCATCTCGTCGATCGCGTCCTTGGTGGTCCCGCAAAGCGAACCCATCGCAACCAGCGCCACCTCGGCGTCCTCGAGCCGGTACCCTTCGACCAGGGCACTGTAGTCCCTGCCGAAGAGCTCGCCGAACTCGCGCCCGACCTCTGCGATCACTTTCTTCGCCCCATGCAGGGCCCTGTCATGCTCGTACCTGAACTCAAGATAGTATTCAGGCGTCGCGTACATCCCCATACTGACCGGGGCGGCAGCGTCGAGCCGGTACAGCGGATCGAAGGGCTTCATGAACCGGTCGGCGTCCTCCTGGGAGAGCACATCGACCGGCTCGTAGGTATGGGAGAGGATGAATCCGTCAAAGCAGACGAACGCCGGGAGGAGCACATCATGGTGCTCGGCGACACGGTACGCAATATAATGGAGATCCGTCGCTTCCTGGTTGTCCTCTGCATAGAACTGGAGCCAGCCGGAGTCGCGCAGGGAGATCGAGTCCTGCTGATCGTTCCAGATCGAGAGCGGTGCGCCGAGCGCACGGTTCGCGATCGTCATCACGATCGGGAGGCGGAGGCCGGCCACATTGAAGCAGACCTCGAACATCAGGGCCAGCCCCTGCGAGGTGGTCGCAGAGTAGGCCCGGGAGCCGGCCGCGCTTGCACCGAGGCAGGCCGAGAGGGCCGAGAACTCGCTCTCAACCGTGATGTATTCGCAGTCGAGTTCTCCGTTCGCGACGATATCTGCCAGCGCCTCGACGATATGTGTCTGCGGGGTGATCGGATAGGCGGCGATCACCTGCGGTCTGCACTGCTTGACCGCCTCTGCAACAGCAATCGACCCTTCCAAAATCTCTAACATCTACTTCTCCTCCTGCACCATCTCGATATCATTGACCGGGCACTCCTCTGCGCAGAGCCCGCAGCCTTTGCAGAACTCGTAGTCCGGGACAAATTTGTCCCCTTCCTGCTTGATGCACCCTTCAGGGCAGATCAACTGGCAGAGCCCGCATTTCGTGCACTTCTCATGCTTGAACCGTGGCGAGAAGACCCGCCATGAACCGGTCTTGTTATCTCTCGCAGCCCCGGGGGGTGCTACACATCCGACATTAAGCCCCATTACAGCTCACCCCGGACCTGCTCGTATGCGCGACGAGCGGTTTCAATGTTCTTCTCTGCGAGCGGCCCCTTGAAGCGGCCGTTCAGGGCCTTGGTCAGGGTCTCAAACGCGATGATCCCGGTGGCCGCGGCGAACGCTCCCATCAGCGCGGTGTTGGTGATCGGCAACCCGAGCACCTCCAGCGCGATCGAGGTGGCGTCGATCGTGATCAGTTTGACCCCTTCCGGGACATCGAACTGCTGCGCCTTCTCGGTGTTGATGATCGCAATGCCGCCCTTCTTGAGCCCTTTGAAGACATCGACGTCCTTGATCAGCGTGCTGTCCTGAACGATCACAAAGTCAGGTTCATAGACCTGGCTCCGCAGCCGAATGATGCTGTCACTGAAACGGACAAAGGCCTGAACCGGTGCACCGCGCCGTTCCACCCCGAACGCAGGAAATGCCTGGGCGTACATCCCCCCCTCAAATGCGGCGACCGCAATGAGTTCAGCGGCAGTGACCGAGCCCTGCCCGCCTCTCCCATGAATACGAAGCTCTTGCATAGATCCTCCCATAATCTTACATGATAAATCAATATAAATCTACAGATCGACCGCAAGCCCGAGAATCTCCTTCTTCCCCTGAAAAACATCGCGTGCAATCATGGCGAGACCCTCGGCAGCGGCCCATTCATCATAGACAACCGGCTGTTTCTGCAGCAGTTCGGCGACCTCCGGGGCCACCTTCGGAGCCAGGGAGCCCGCGAGCACAACCTTCGCAGACCGATTGAGCAGCAGCATGGCGGCACACTCCATCGCGGCAAACATTGCGACAGTCCTGACCTGCTGTTCCTCGGGCATCGTGCATCCGACGCCGGCAGAGAGGAACGCCTCGTTGGCAGTCGACTCGCCGTTGTCGATACGGCGGATCGCGTCGACGTCCAGCGCACCGTGCCGGGTGCCGGGGGCGAAGATGCAGGCGTCGAAGGCGCCGATGATCGTACCCCCGGTGACCAGCAGGGTCACCGTGTTGGACGAGATGTTCCCGAACGAGCACTTGCCGGCCGGGGAGGTCGTGGTCGAGGCATCGAACGGAGTCGCCCCCGACCGCTGGATCCCGGTGTTCATGTATGCCTCGTTGTCGTAGCAGATGTAGGTGAAGTCGTGACCGCGCTCAAAGGCGCCGCTGATGCAGAGCACCCCGATATCGAGGGTCGCACCGTCACCGGCGACGACCACGACCTTCTCGGTCCGCCCCTGCCGCTTCAGCGAGGCCTCGATCCCGGATGCGACCGCAGAGGCGTTCTCAAAGAGCGAATGGATCCACGGAACCTTCCAGGCCGTCTCCGGGTACGGGGTCGAGAAGACCTCCATACACCCGGTCGATGCGACGACGATCGTATTCTCTCCGGCCCCTTTCATCAGCAGGCGTCCTGCAAGCGCAGCCCCGCATCCACCGCAGGCCCGATGGCCGCAGTCAAAGAGTTCACAGGTCTTGTCCACCATTTCAGAGCACCTCCGTCCGGAGACCATAGAACATGTCCCCTTTTCCGGATTCGGCAAGTTCGACGATTGCAGCGATGTCCTTCTTGCGAACATCCCGTCCACCAAGCCCGAGGATGTAGTCAAAGACCCTGACCCCCGAGTTGTAGAGCGCGTCCTTCACCTCGAGTGCGACCGCACCCTTGGCCCCGAGCGAGATGTTCTTGTCGAGAACCGCGACGGTCTGGACATGCTTCAGCGCTGCTGCGACGTCCTCGCTCGGGAACGGTCGGAACGTGCGGATCTTCAACAGCCCGACCTTCTTGCCGGCTGCCCGCATCTCGTCGATCGCGTCCTTGGTGGTCCCGCAAAGCGAACCCATCGCAACCAGCGCCACCTCGGCGTCCTCGAGCCGGTACCCTTCGACCAGGGCACTGTAGTCCCTGCCGAAGAGCTCGCCGAACTCGCGCCCGACCTCTGCGATCACTTTCTTCGCCCCATGCAGGGCCCTGTCATGCTCGTACCTGAACTCAAGATAGTATTCAGGCGTCGCGTACATCCCCATACTGACCGGGGCGGCAGCGTCGAGCCGGTACAGCGGATCGAAGGGCTTCATGAACCGGTCGGCGTCCTCCTGGGAGAGCACATCGACCGGCTCGTAGGTATGGGAGAGGATGAATCCGTCAAAGCAGACGAACGCCGGGAGGAGCACATCATGGTGCTCGGCGACACGGTACGCAATATAATGGAGATCCGTCGCTTCCTGGTTGTCCTCTGCATAGAACTGGAGCCAGCCGGAGTCGCGCAGGGAGATCGAGTCCTGCTGATCGTTCCAGATCGAGAGCGGTGCGCCGAGCGCACGGTTCGCGATCGTCATCACGATCGGGAGGCGGAGGCCGGCCACATTGAAGCAGACCTCGAACATCAGGGCCAGCCCCTGCGAGGTGGTCGCAGAGTAGGCCCGGGAGCCGGCCGCGCTTGCACCGAGGCAGGCCGAGAGGGCCGAGAACTCGCTCTCAACCGTGATGTATTCGCAGTCGAGTTCTCCGTTCGCGACGATATCTGCCAGCGCCTCGACGATATGTGTCTGCGGGGTGATCGGATAGGCGGCGATCACCTGCGGTCTGCACTGCTTGACCGCCTCTGCAACAGCAATCGACCCTTCCAAAATCTCTAACATCTACTTCTCCTCCTGCACCATCTCGATATCATTGACCGGGCACTCCTCTGCGCAGAGCCCGCAGCCTTTGCAGAACTCGTAGTCCGGGACAAATTTGTCCCCTTCCTGCTTGATGCACCCTTCAGGGCAGATCAACTGGCAGAGCCCGCATTTCGTGCACTTCTCATGCTTGAACCGTGGCGAGAAGACCCGCCATGAACCGGTCTTGTTATCTCTCGCAGCCCCGGGGGGTGCTACACATCCGACATTAAGCCCCATTACAGCTCACCCCGGACCTGCTCGTATGCGCGACGAGCGGTTTCAATGTTCTTCTCTGCGAGCGGCCCCTTGAAGCGGCCGTTCAGGGCCTTGGTCAGGGTCTCAAACGCGATGATCCCGGTGGCCGCGGCGAACGCTCCCATCAGCGCGGTGTTGGTGATCGGCAACCCGAGCACCTCCAGCGCGATCGAGGTGGCGTCGATCGTGATCAGTTTGACCCCTTCCGGGACATCGAACTGCTGCGCCTTCTCGGTGTTGATGATCGCAATGCCGCCCTTCTTGAGCCCTTTGAAGACATCGACGTCCTTGATCAGCGTGCTGTCCTGAACGATCACAAAGTCAGGTTCATAGACCTGGCTCCGCAGCCGAATGATGCTGTCACTGAAACGGACAAAGGCCTGAACCGGTGCACCGCGCCGTTCCACCCCGAACGCAGGAAATGCCTGGGCGTACATCCCCCCCTCAAATGCGGCGACCGCAATGAGTTCAGCGGCAGTGACCGAGCCCTGCCCGCCTCTCCCATGAATACGAAGCTCTTGCATAGATCCTCCCATAATCTTACATGATAAATCAATATAAATCTACAGATCGACCGCAAGCCCGAGAATCTCCTTCTTCCCCTGAAAAACATCGCGTGCAATCATGGCGAGACCCTCGGCAGCGGCCCATTCATCATAGACAACCGGCTGTTTCTGCAGCAGTTCGGCGACCTCCGGGGCCACCTTCGGAGCCAGGGAGCCCGCGAGCACAACCTTCGCAGACCGATTGAGCAGCAGCATGGCGGCACACTCCATCGCGGCAAACATTGCGACAGTCCTGACCTGCTGTTCCTCGGGCATCGTGCATCCGACGCCGGCAGAGAGGAACGCCTCGTTGGCAGTCGACTCGCCGTTGTCGATACGGCGGATCGCGTCGACGTCCAGCGCACCGTGCCGGGTGCCGGGGGCGAAGATGCAGGCGTCGAAGGCGCCGATGATCGTACCCCCGGTGACCAGCAGGGTCACCGTGTTGGACGAGATGTTCCCGAACGAGCACTTGCCGGCCGGGGAGGTCGTGGTCGAGGCATCGAACGGAGTCGCCCCCGACCGCTGGATCCCGGTGTTCATGTATGCCTCGTTGTCGTAGCAGATGTAGGTGAAGTCGTGACCGCGCTCAAAGGCGCCGCTGATGCAGAGCACCCCGATATCGAGGGTCGCACCGTCACCGGCGACGACCACGACCTTCTCGGTCCGCCCCTGCCGCTTCAGCGAGGCCTCGATCCCGGATGCGACCGCAGAGGCGTTCTCAAAGAGCGAATGGATCCACGGAACCTTCCAGGCCGTCTCCGGGTACGGGGTCGAGAAGACCTCCATACACCCGGTCGATGCGACGACGATCGTATTCTCTCCGGCCCCTTTCATCAGCAGGCGTCCTGCAAGCGCAGCCCCGCATCCACCGCAGGCCCGATGGCCGCAGTCAAAGAGTTCACAGGTCTTGTCCACCATTTCAGAGCACCTCCGTCCGGAGACCATAGAACATGTCCCCTTTTCCGGATTCGGCAAGTTCGACGATTGCAGCGATGTCCTTCTTGCGAACATCCCGTCCACCAAGCCCGAGGATGTAGTCAAAGACCCTGACCCCCGAGTTGTAGAGCGCGTCCTTCACCTCGAGTGCGACCGCACCCTTGGCCCCGAGCGAGATGTTCTTGTCGAGAACCGCGACGGTCTGGACATGCTTCAGCGCTGCTGCGACGTCCTCGCTCGGGAACGGTCGGAACGTGCGGATCTTCAACAGCCCGACCTTCTTGCCGGCTGCCCGCATCTCGTCGATCGCGTCCTTGGTGGTCCCGCAAAGCGAACCCATCGCAACCAGCGCCACCTCGGCGTCCTCGAGCCGGTACCCTTCGACCAGGGCACTGTAGTCCCTGCCGAAGAGCTCGCCGAACTCGCGCCCGACCTCTGCGATCACTTTCTTCGCCCCATGCAGGGCCCTGTCATGCTCGTACCTGAACTCAAGATAGTATTCAGGCGTCGCGTACATCCCCATACTGACCGGGGCGGCAGCGTCGAGCCGGTACAGCGGATCGAAGGGCTTCATGAACCGGTCGGCGTCCTCCTGGGAGAGCACATCGACCGGCTCGTAGGTATGGGAGAGGATGAATCCGTCAAAGCAGACGAACGCCGGGAGGAGCACATCATGGTGCTCGGCGACACGGTACGCAATATAATGGAGATCCGTCGCTTCCTGGTTGTCCTCTGCATAGAACTGGAGCCAGCCGGAGTCGCGCAGGGAGATCGAGTCCTGCTGATCGTTCCAGATCGAGAGCGGTGCGCCGAGCGCACGGTTCGCGATCGTCATCACGATCGGGAGGCGGAGGCCGGCCACATTGAAGCAGACCTCGAACATCAGGGCCAGCCCCTGCGAGGTGGTCGCAGAGTAGGCCCGGGAGCCGGCCGCGCTTGCACCGAGGCAGGCCGAGAGGGCCGAGAACTCGCTCTCAACCGTGATGTATTCGCAGTCGAGTTCTCCGTTCGCGACGATATCTGCCAGCGCCTCGACGATATGTGTCTGCGGGGTGATCGGATAGGCGGCGATCACCTGCGGTCTGCACTGCTTGACCGCCTCTGCAACAGCAATCGACCCTTCCAAAATCTCTAACATCTACTTCTCCTCCTGCACCATCTCGATATCATTGACCGGGCACTCCTCTGCGCAGAGCCCGCAGCCTTTGCAGAACTCGTAGTCCGGGACAAATTTGTCCCCTTCCTGCTTGATGCACCCTTCAGGGCAGATCAACTGGCAGAGCCCGCATTTCGTGCACTTCTCATGCTTGAACCGTGGCGAGAAGACCCGCCATGAACCGGTCTTGTTATCTCTCGCAGCCCCGGGGGGTGCTACACATCCGACATTAAGCCCCATTACAGCTCACCCCGGACCTGCTCGTATGCGCGACGAGCGGTTTCAATGTTCTTCTCTGCGAGCGGCCCCTTGAAGCGGCCGTTCAGGGCCTTGGTCAGGGTCTCAAACGCGATGATCCCGGTGGCCGCGGCGAACGCTCCCATCAGCGCGGTGTTGGTGATCGGCAACCCGAGCACCTCCAGCGCGATCGAGGTGGCGTCGATCGTGATCAGTTTGACCCCTTCCGGGACATCGAACTGCTGCGCCTTCTCGGTGTTGATGATCGCAATGCCGCCCTTCTTGAGCCCTTTGAAGACATCGACGTCCTTGATCAGCGTGCTGTCCTGAACGATCACAAAGTCAGGTTCATAGACCTGGCTCCGCAGCCGAATGATGCTGTCACTGAAACGGACAAAGGCCTGAACCGGTGCACCGCGCCGTTCCACCCCGAACGCAGGAAATGCCTGGGCGTACATCCCCCCCTCAAATGCGGCGACCGCAATGAGTTCAGCGGCAGTGACCGAGCCCTGCCCGCCTCTCCCATGAATACGAAGCTCTTGCATAGATCCTCCCATAATCTTACATGATAAATCAATATAAATCTACAGATCGACCGCAAGCCCGAGAATCTCCTTCTTCCCCTGAAAAACATCGCGTGCAATCATGGCGAGACCCTCGGCAGCGGCCCATTCATCATAGACAACCGGCTGTTTCTGCAGCAGTTCGGCGACCTCCGGGGCCACCTTCGGAGCCAGGGAGCCCGCGAGCACAACCTTCGCAGACCGATTGAGCAGCAGCATGGCGGCACACTCCATCGCGGCAAACATTGCGACAGTCCTGACCTGCTGTTCCTCGGGCATCGTGCATCCGACGCCGGCAGAGAGGAACGCCTCGTTGGCAGTCGACTCGCCGTTGTCGATACGGCGGATCGCGTCGACGTCCAGCGCACCGTGCCGGGTGCCGGGGGCGAAGATGCAGGCGTCGAAGGCGCCGATGATCGTACCCCCGGTGACCAGCAGGGTCACCGTGTTGGACGAGATGTCAGAGACCACCAGGTCCGGCCCCTGGTCGAGAAAGGCCAGGTATGCGATCCCGATCTTCTCCGGGCTGGTCTGGTGTGAATAGGCCTTGAACCGCGGATCGGTCGGAGAGTTCCGGTGCAGCCCGGGGATCACCAGGGCCGGAAGACCGCTCTCCCGGATCGCATCATAGACCCGGGTCCCGCCGCCGATATGCTCGCCGGCCCCTTCCCTGCTGACGACACCCCGGTCGCTCACCTTCCCGATAGGGGTGATCGCGCTGATCCCGTCGCCCATCGAATAGCAGACGGCGATCCCTTCAATCTCATCGAGTGGGCAGAGTCTCTCCAGTGCGGAGAGATCGAATGTGCGCGCCTCTTCACGGGAGATCTTGAACGATGCGCCGTCGCCGGCAAACCGCATCGCCGTCGTCCCATGGTCAATCCCAATGAACATAGCAGTACTCCTATAGAGGTGGAAACATAATATCCTATGATGTTCAGTGTGGTGACAGGTGGGGCAGGCTTTATCGGGTCCCATATTGTGGATACACTGGTAGCGCAGGGCGACCGCGTGCTGGTGATCGATGATCTGAGTACAGGAGACCGGGCAAACCTGGCCGCAGCAGAGCGGTCCGGACGGGTCGAGTTCCTGGCAGCCGACCTGCTCACGGACGGATGGCAGCAGGCGATCGCCGGGGCCGACCGGGTCTTCCATATCGCCGCAGACCCCGATGTCCGGGGCGGCGCAGCCTCGCCTGACGCGATGTTCCGGTGCAGTGTCGTGATGACCGAGCGGGTCCTCGAGGCGATGCGGGAGCAGCATGTCAGCAACCTGATCTTCACCTCCACCTCGACGGTCTACGGCGAGGCGACCGTGATCCCGACCCAGGAGTCGTACACCCCAATGGAGCCGATCTCGGTCTATGGGGCCGGAAAGCTCGCCTCGGAAGCGATCATCTCGGCCTACTGCCACTCGTTTCAGATGAAGGCCTGGGTCTTCCGGTTTGCGAACGTCATCGGTGCCCGCTCCAACCACGGGATCCTCTGGGACTTCATGCACAAGCTGAAGCAGAACCCGACAGAGCTCGAGATCCTCGGGGACGGGACCCAGACCAAGTCGTACATCGAGGTGCACGCCTGTGTGGATGCGATCCTGTACGTCCTCGCTCACGCAGACCAGACGGTCAACACCTACAACATCGGATCAGAGGACTGGATCGATGTGACCGGGATCGCCGACCTGGTCGTTGGAGCGATGGGACTCACCGGAGTCGCCTACCACTACACCGGGGGCAAACGGGGATGGGTTGGAGATGTCCCGAAGATGCAGCTCGCCGTCGACCGGCTGAAGGCGCTCGGCTGGACGCCGACGATCAACTCACGGGAGAGTATGGAGGTCGCGATGCAGGCGATGCTGGAGGACCAGGCGTGAAGTACCTGCTCGTCCTCGGAGACGGAATGGCCGACGAACCGATCCCGGAGCTGGGGAACAGGACTCCGCTCGCCTATGCGAACACCCCGAACATGGACCGGATCGCACGCGAGGGGAGGTCCGGGCAGGTGCAGACGGTCCCGGACGGTTTTGAGCCAGGCAGCGATGTTGCCAACCTCTCGATCCTCGGGTACCACCCGGCCAGGTTCTACACCGGCCGCGGCCCGCTTGAGGCCGTGAACATGGGGGTCGACCTGACCGACGACCAGATCGCCTACCGGTGCAACCTGGTCACCATCAAAGACGGCGTGATGCAGGACTTCAGCGCAGGGCATATCACCTCCGCTGAGGGGGCGGCGCTCTTCCGGTCGCTGCAGGAGCAGGTGCCAGGGGTGAGACTTGTCTCAGGGGTCAGTTACCGGAACCTGCTGGTCGTCGACGAGGGGAAGGGGGCAGAAGGCACGGCTCCCCATGACATCGTCGGCGAGGAGATCGAGCAGTACCTCCCGCACGGAGGGGACGCATCACTGCTGAAGGCCTGCATCGAGAAGAGCATCGAGGTCTTCGCCGATCATCCGGTGAACCGGGACCGCCTGGCCAGGGGATTGCCGGCTGCGACGATGATCTGGCCCTGGAGCGGTGGAAAGCGACCTGCCCTGACCCCATTCCAGGAGAAGTACGGGAAGCGGGGCGGGATGATCTCGGCGGTCGACCTGCTGAACGGGATCGCCCGGTATGCCGGCATGAAGGTGATCACGGTCCCCGGGGCGACCGGGTACCTGGACACCGACTACCAGGCCAAGGCCCGGTACGCGATCGAGGCCCTCAAGGATCTCGACTTTCTGTACCTGCATGTCGAGGCCCCTGACGAAGCAGGGCATCTCGGTTCGGTCTCTGAGAAGGTGAAGGCGATCGAGAGGGTCGACCAGATGATCGGCACCATCATGGCCGAATTCAACGGCGTGATCGCCGTGCTGCCTGACCATGCCACCCCGATCCGGCTGAAGACGCATACGGCTGGGCCGGTCCCCTGCGCAGTGCTCGGAAAGGGAAAGGATAAGACAGAAGTATTCTCAGAAGAAGCGGCGGCGAACGGGTCGCTCGGGATGATCCGGGGGGATCTGTTCCTGACGGAACTCTTCTCCTGATCAGAACGGCATCAGACCCCAGCCTCATCACCAGAATCAGAGGGGGTAACTCTCATCATCTGCCCGGTTCTGGTCAGGATTATGGGGTTTCATCCCCATAGTCAGAGATAAATAAGAATCCTATCATTATTGATACTATGCCAGGGAAGAAGAGCCTCACGATCGGGATAACGGTCAATCTGGAGAATTACGAGAACCTGCGCCTCGAGGTGACCGGCGAGGTGACCAGCCAGCAGGAGGTGCAGGAACTGGTGGGATTTCTCGACCAGACGCTCACCACCTTTGGAAGAGGAAACCCTGCCACCATTGCGCTTATCGAGAAGTACCGGGCCAGGGTTCTCTCCTCGGGCGACGGCACGGGCTCTGCACCAGGGCCGGCCACGACCCATCCTCGACCGGAGCCGGAGTGGCCTGATATGGAGACCCCCGCCCCATCACAGCAGCCCCTGACGCCGCCCGCAGAGGCGGCCCCGGTTCCGGCCGAAGAGCCGGCGGCACCAACGAGCGAAAGAACCGAAACAAAGGCCGTCCCATCGCAGAAATCAGAAAAACCGAAGAAACAGGAGAAACAACCGGAACCTGTGATCCAGCCGGAACCCGCACCGGTTACTCCGGCCCCACCCCAGGCTCCCCCAACGCCGGCGCCTGTTGCGGCACCGGTTGCGGCGCCCGCGGCTCCGCCACAGGCGGCACCGTCCGGGGCCAGCTGCGAGATCTGCGGCTGCGCGGTCAGCTCCTCCGAGCAGAAGATGTCGCAGCTCTTCATGAGCAGGACGCTCTGCAAGACCTGTATGAAGAAGGCATAAGATGGGGTGTGCAGCACCGAAGAGAGGGGTATGACTATCAAGCCGTTGATGTGGGACGAGACGCTCTTTAAGGACCCTGAGGTCTTTGAGATCGACTTCGTCCCCGACGAGATCCACTTTCGCGAGGAGCAGATGCGCGAGCTCGTCTACCAGCTCAGACCTGGGATGACCGGCTCGCGGCCGCTGAATACGCTCGTCAAAGGGGTCCCGGGCACCGGGAAGACGACCAGCATCAAGAAGGTCTTCGCTGAGATCGAGGAGAGCACCAGAAAACTGGTCCCGGTCTATGTGAACTGCCAGATCGACAACACCCAGTTCGGGATCTTCTCCCAGATCTATTACCGGCTTTCAGGCCACCTCCCGCGCTCCACCGGCCTCTCAGCCAAGAGAGTCTTCGATTCTATCGGAAAGATCCTGGAACGGGATGGAACAGTGCTGGTGGTCGCCCTCGATGATGCGAACTATCTGCTGTATGAGAACGAGATCAACAGGGTACTCTACACGCTCCTCCGGTCCCACGAGGTCTATCCAGATACCAGGATCGGGGTGATCACGATCATCAGCGACCTCACGGTGGACCTTATGAGCAGGATCGACCAGCGGGTCCAGTCGGTCTTCCGGCCGAACGAGATCTACTTTCCACCCTATACCTGCGTGGAGGCTAAACAGATCCTCTCCGAGCGGGCAGGGCAGGGTTTCTACCCGAACGTACTCCCTGAAGCGGTGCTGGACCTCGTCGTCGACAGAACGATGAATGCCGGCGACCTCCGGGTCGGGATAGACCTCTTGAAGCGGGCCGGGCTGAACGCAGAGTCCGCTGCGCGGCGCGTGATCGAGGAGGCCGACGTCTGCAAGGCCTACGAGGTCTCCACGTCCCTCCACCTGCTCGCCACGATCCGGACCTTCAAAGAGGAGGAGAAGGTGCTCCTCCGGCTGCTCGCAGAGCAGTCCCTGCAGGAGGGTGAGATCTCAATAGGGGAGTTCTCCCGCTCGGTCGGGGATCACCTGCCCTACGGATACACCCGAATCTACGAGATGATCAACAAGTTCGAGGCGATGCATCTGATCGATATCAGGTACCGGGGAGGTCGTGGGCGTTCGCGCCTGCTGACGCTCAGGTATGACCCCGCCCAGGTGCTCGACGCCCTGAAGTGACCGATCCTGGAGATCGGTTTGAAAAATCTTATCTATTCTGCAACCGTCCTTATTGGCATAAGGGGGTTTACCTGTGCTCAGCGTGAATGAACTTGCATTAGAGATATTTGAGAATTTAGCGGAATTTGCAGAGGAATTTAATGCCGCCTACCATGAACTTGGCAACGGCGCACGTATTGTCGACTGTGGTGTAAGCACACGCGGAGGATATTCCGCAGGGCGTGCCTTCACCGAGATCTGTATGGGCGGTCTCGGCGAGATCAACTTCCGGATGGGAGATATCAGCGGCATCCCGATGCCGTTCATCGACGTGAACACCGATTTCCCCTCGATCTCATGCCTCGGGGCACAGAAGGCCGGCTGGACGGTCAAGGTGGGCAACTACTTTGCGATGGGAAGCGGACCGGCACGGGCCCTCGCCCTCAAGCCGAAGCACACCTTTGAGGTGATCGGGTACGAGGACGACTTCGACTCGGCCGTGATCGCCCTTGAGAGCGACCACCTGCCCAACGGCGAGGTGATGGAGAAGATCGCAGCAGAGTGCCACGTGGACGTCGGCAATGTCTGCGCGGTCGTCGCACCGACGGCATCGCCGGTCGGTTCGATCCAGGTATCAGGCCGCTGTGTCGAGACGGCCATCTACAAGCTGAACGAGCTCGGCTTCGACACCACCAAGATCATCTCGGCGATCGGGACCGCACCGATTCCACCGGTGAAGAAGGACGCGACCCGGGCGATGGGCTGCACCAACGACGCGACCATCTACCACGGCAGGATCATGCTGACGATGAAGGCGCCCGAGATCAAGGATTACCTGGACAAGATTCCATCCAACAAGTCCAAGGGATACGGCAAGCCGTTCTATGAGATCTTCAAGGAGGCCGAATTCGACTTCTACAAGATCGACACGTCGCTCTTCTCCCCGGCAGAGGTCGTCATCAACGAGCTGACCGAAGGCGTGGTCTACCACGTCGGCGCAGTGAACCCAGAGGTCACCCTGAAGTCCTTCGGGCTCCTCTGATACTTTTTTTATCTATCTTCATCCGTATCAGCGGAGGATGCGTGATGGCGCTCGCCGCTGCCGAACTGCAGGGAGTTTCCGGACAGGTCAGCATCTCTGGTGTGGACCCGGTCCTGATCGGTTGTCGGTTCGCCGCGCCCCAGAATCACAGGTTCCATCCCGCCGAACAGGGAGATCATGGCGGGCGAACGTGCATGCACAGCACAGAAGATGATAACGATGACCACCGATCATTCTAGGGGACTGCGATGAATGCGATAGAGACCCGGGGTCTTACGAAATATTATGACTCGTTGTGTGCTGTCGACCATCTCACCCTCTCGGTCGACAACGAGATCTTCGGCCTGCTGGGCCCCAACGGATCCGGCAAGACCACCACCGTGCTGATGCTCACCACGCTGCTGCACCCGACAGAAGGTGAAGGGCTGGTCTGTGGTCACGATATTGTGACAGAAGGGAATCTGGTGAGGAAGAGACTCAGTTATGTCCCGCAGGAGATGGCCGTCGACATCAAGATGACCGGGCGGGAGAACGTCCTCTTCTTCGCCAGGCTCTATGGGGTGTCGGACCCGAAAGGCCGGGCCGATGAAGCGCTCGCGGTTATGGACCTATCTGAACGGGCCGACGATCTCGTCAAAACCTATTCAGGGGGGATGCGCCGCCGGCTCGAACTGGCCCAGGCGCTGGTGCACGAACCCGCCGTGCTCTTCCTGGACGAACCGACCATCGGGCTCGACGTCGCGGCGAGGAAGAAGATCTGGGAACATATCAGGGAACTCCGGAAGAGAGGAATGACGATCTTCGTCACCACGCACTACCTGGATGAGGCCGATCAGTACTGCGACCGGGTCGGGATCATCAGTAATGGAAAGATCATGGCCCTCGGATCCCCGGCTGACCTCAAGTCCCGGCTGATGGAGGACATCATCACCGCGACGATCGCAGGGAACTTCATCCCTCCCGAGATCGAGGGAGTCCGGGTCGTCGGGCAGGTGGAGGACGAGGTCTCCTTCACGGTGGAGAACGGGAAGGAGGCGCTCCCGCTGATCGCCCAGGCCCTCGCAGCGAACGGCATAACCGTCACGTCGCTGTCGCTTCGGGAGCCGACCCTCGATGATGTCTTCCTTCATGCGGTGGGGGTCCAGGAGGAGCCCCATCACTTCGATGACCGCCAGTTCCGGACGATGCTGCGGAGGCGGAGATGAGCGGCATCTGGTATTACATGGAACGGGATATGATCAAGTGGTTGCGCGGGAGGATCGCCGTCGTATCGCTGCTGGTGATGCCGGCCGCGTGGCTGATCTTCGTCGGGCTCGCCCTGCCGGTCACCTTCACCGGCAATTATCTCGACTTCATCACCCCCGGCATCCTGGTCATGACCATTCTCGCCTCATCCCTGCAGGGCGGGGCGCTGCTGATGTTCGATCGGATCCTCGGATTCCTGAACAAGTTCCTCGCCCTCCCGACGCCCCGCGAGAGTATCCTCTTCGGGAAGATCCTCTTCATCACCCTCCGCGGGCTCATCCAGTCGACGGTGATCTTTCTGGTGTCGATCCTCATCGGGGCGACAATCCTGTCGCCGTTCCAGTACGGCATGGTCTACCTGATCCTGGTCCTCTTCGGGATCCTCTTCTCAGGGCTGGCGACGACGCTGGCCCTGTATGTGGAGGATCACGATTCGTATGGTGCGGTCAATACGATGATCTCCATGCCCCTCTTCTTCACCTCCAGCGCCCTGATGCCCTACAGTGTGATGCCTGCCTGGCTGCGGACGATCGCATCGGTCAACCCCCTCAGCTTCGCCATCGACGCGATCCGTGCGGTGGAGGCCGGCCAGGTCCCGCTGATGCAGGTCGTGCTGCTGGCCGCGCTCTGTATCGTTGTCATCGCCCTCTGCATGCAGGTCTTCCGGAGGATGACGGTATGAGAGCAAGTGACAGAGTGAATTGTATGAGGAAGAAATTGGTGGAGATTATTCCTAAACGTCGATGGGACGACAACGATATCATCCAGTTCGGTAAAGGGACGCGTCATCCCTGACGTTTGGCATGAGAAAACGGTAACGGAATGCTTATGTACGGAAGCGGCGAGAGAAAAAAACCATATGAATTATTTTTTTACCAGTATGTTTGTGCTATTCATCTTTCTCTTCCTCTCAGGATGCATCTCCCCAAACCCTGCGATAGCGGTGAAAAATCAGTCACAATTTGCAGAGGAGATCCATGCAAGCCAGAGCTATTACGACCTGGTGGTCACGGAAGATCCATTGAATGCAACCGCATGGTGCATACAGGGAAATTATTACAACAATGTCTTCAACCAGTACGAAAAAGCCCTGCAGTGTTATGACCAGGGACTTGATCTAGATCCCACCTATGGATACTGCTGGTATTCTAAAGGGATTACGCTCCAGAATATGAAGCGGTTCAATGAATCAGAGATCTGTTTTGAAAACGCGAAAAAATTCGATCCGACCCTGCCGGTATGACGAAAAACTGAGCCGGGAAAAACCACATGACCCCCATTGAGACATAACAACAGCACGACCTCCTGAACAATTCAACCGTCGTCGTCATCTGAGGAGGACTCCGGTTCGATATCCTCTTCTGATATAGAGATGCACCAGTGAATCACTGCCGGCCGGTTAGGGACGAATAGGTACGGATCTACGCTTCAGTCGAGTCTCCAGCAAAGCCGGCGAAAAAAGAGAGGTGCTGTTTGATCGTTCAGATCACTGCGGGGGCACTGTCCACCGGCTTCTTGTGGCAGATCACGTCGATGACGCCGTGCCGGACCTGGTAGAAGCTGTGCTGGACATCGATCGGCACCGGCAGGTCGACGGCAGTCACCTGCTCGTCCATCACCAGTCTGACCTGTGCGGGCTGGATGTCCACATAGGGGGCCGACCGGGTCTCTGTCGGGATCGTGGCCGTGATATAGACCTTCTCCCCCGATTCGACCAGTTCGTAGGGGACCCGTTCCCCATCCTGAGGCTCCGTCCCCTGCTGCCGGCCGCCGGCGATGATCGTGACGCCGATGATCGGCCCGTGCTCTGAATCGGGCAGATTTCTGAGCAGCTGCTCCATGATGCGAGCAATATTCTGATAGATATCGTCATTTGGATTATTCGGCATGTATACCACTCAGGTTGTAGGTTGTTCCCTGGTACTCCACCAGCCCGTTCTTCTTCAGCCGGGCGAGCGTGCTATTCAGTTCAGAGGAGGACATACCGGTCAACTCCTCGAGACTCTCAAAGGTGAGATCATAGTGAGAGAGGGCGAGCAGGAGATCGAGGTCCCCTTCGTTCTGCAGTATATCCTTACCATACTTGAGCATATCATGTATTTTAAGATCGATATCGCGGTCAATCTGTTCCAGGTTCAAAATCAGGTTCTCGCGTGCACTGATCAGCCGCCGGAGCATCACCAGCCCGTTCCGGAGCATCGCCTGCTGACTCCGCTCAGGCAGAGAGATCAGGTCATCGCGCCTCTCAAGGCCGACGCTGAGCTTGATGTCATTGTAGAGGAAGTAGTACTTTCGCCTCCGCTCATCCTGATTGAATGTGATGATCTGCTCCCGCTCCATCATGGCCAGGTGTTCGATCACCACCTTCGGACTGAGCACGAGCCGATCCGATATCTCGGTGACGAAGCAGGGCTTCTGCCGGAGAAGGTCGATTATCCGCCTTCTGTTCCGGTTTCCGAGGATATCGAGGAGGCGCGAGATTTCCTCTTGGTCGAGCATGGTTTACTTTATGTTAGGTTTTACAGTATATAAAATAGTGAGTTGATCACTCAAACATCCGATAGTTGGGTGCTTCGTCAGTGATCATGATGTTGTGCGGGTGACTCTCCCCCATCCCTGCAGCGGTGATACGGACGAATGCCCCGTTCTTCTGCAGGTCCGGGATCGTGGCCGAGCCGGTGTAGCCCATCGAGGAGCGCAGCCCGCCGACGAGCTGGTAGATCACATCAGAGACGCGACCCACATACGGGGTCGCCCCTTCGACACCCTCCGGGACGAACTTGGTCTTCCCGATCTCCTTCTTCTGGAAGTAACGGTCGCTGGAGACCCCGCTGCTCATCACACCCATCGAACCCATACCGCGGTACTGCTTGTACCGTCTGCCCTTGATAGCGATCACACGCCCCGGGGCCTCATCGGTCCCGGCGAAGAGCGAACCCATCATCACGCTGTCAGCCCCGGCTGCGATCGCCTTGGCCACGTCGCCGCTGTACCGGACACCACCATCGGCGATCACAGTCACGCCCGCCTCGGAGGCCACCCCGGCGACCTCTGCGATCGCAGTGATCTGCGGGACGCCGACACCGGCAACGATCCTGGTCGTGCAGATCGAGCCCGGCCCGATCCCGACCTTCAGCCCGTCGACCGTGTCGACGAGGGCGGCAGCTGCCTCGGCGGTCGCAATGTTCCCTGCGATCACCTCTCCTGTTGCACTGGCCTTGATGTCGCGGACCGCCTGGACCACCTTCATGTTGTGACCGTGGGCGCAGTCCACGATCAGGGCATCGGCATTGGCGCCGTCGAGAGCCATCGCCCGTTCAAAATCGAACGGACCGACTGCTGCGGCGACCCGGAGGTTTCCCTGTTCGTCGCGGATCGCACGCGGGTACTGCCGCTTCTCAAGGATGTCCTGCATCGTGATGATCCCGAGCAACCGCTTCTCGCTGTTCACCACCGGCAGCCGTTCGACCTTGTTGGCGTACATCACCTCCAGGGCATCGTCGATGTTGATGTTCTCGTCGGCGGTGATCGGTTGCCTGGTCATGATCATCCGGATGCTCTCCGCACCCCGTTTGGAGACGATCGCACGGACGTCCCGCCTGGAAACGATCCCGATGATCCGCTCGTCATCGTCGAGCACCGGCACGCCGCCGATCCCATGGATATTCATCAGCCGCTCGACATCGGCGACCGTCGTCTCGGGGGTGACCGACTGGACATCCCGCTCGATCAGTTCCTCTGCCTGCTTGACGAAGGTGATCTGCCGGAGCTGCTCTTCGACGGACATGTTCCGGTGGAGCACCCCGATCCCCCCCTCACGGGCGATCGCGATGGCCATCGTCGACTCGGTCACCGTATCCATCGCAGCCGAGACGAGGGGAATGTTCAGGGCGATCTTCTTCGAGAACCTCGACCGGACATCGGTCTCCGACGGCTCCACATACGATGCCGCCGGCTTGAGCAGCACATCGTCAAAGGTCAGGGCTGTTGGAATCTGTAGCTTTTCTGTGTATCTCATCATCGCACCCCCGCGAGCGCCTTTGCAACCAGATCTTCGCGGATCGTTGCGTTCCGATCGCCGCCGCAGACCATGCCGCGGACGCCGATGATCTCCGGGTCGATCCGTTTCAGGACCGGGAGATCCTCAAAGACCAGCGAGCCGGCCAGGGCCGTTCCGAGGCCGGCGTCCCGGTTCATCACGGTGAACCGGGTCAGCGCCTCCTCGTCCATGAACTCGAAGGTGGACCGCCGGTCCTTCTTTCCTGTGTCGATCATCGCGAAGTCCGCACCCGCCGCTGCTGCCAGCGGAGACATGTCGAACGGAGAGATCGTCCCGAGCCGTTCATAATCGGAGTAGGCGGCGATCACGACATATTTCTCAGGGAACTCGTCCTTGACTGCCCGGACGACGCCGTTGATCACCTCGGCCGCAGCCGCAGGATCGCTGAGCATCAGCCCGACCTTGATATAATCGGCACCAGAACAGGCCGCCCCGTACGCGGCAAGCGCTGCCCCGCCCGGCTTGTTGTCAAAGTCGCCGATTGCAGCGCTGACCGGTTTCTCGGTCATCGCCTTAATAGCCCTGATCACCCAGGGGAAGTTTGCACCCAGGGATCCCTCTGAGGGCTTCTTCACGTCAATGATATCAGCAGCGAGCGAACGCTGAGCCTCCTCAGGACTGCTAGGGCTGACCAGTAATTTCATAAAAAGAGAATGACGCTCATCCTAATAGTGGTTCCGCTGGAATAGAACCAGTTATCTCGATAAAGGGTCAAATCCTTAACCATGGAACTGATCCTGGCAGTTGATCTGAAGGATGGGCTGGTCGTCCATGGGAAGAGCGGCAGACGCGACCAGTATGCGCCGCTGACCTGGGGGCCGGCCTCGACGGCAGAGCCTGTCGGGTTCGTCAGGGCCCTCCGTCCCGCCTACCTGTACATCGCCGACCTGGACCGGATCGAGGGGCGCGGAGAGCATGACCGGGCGGTGAAGGACTGTGCCCCCCTGGTGAAGCACATGTATCTCGACCGCGGATGCAGGACGCCGGAGGACTACCTGCAGTACCTCGGGGTCAGCACCATCGTCGGCACCGAGACCGGAGGAACCGACCTTTCCCGTTATCACGGCGGCTACCTGAGCCTCGACATCAGGGACGGGGGTGTCCTCCCCACCGGAGCGGATCCAGAATCCTTCCTGGCGGCGACCAGCCGGTACTCCTTTGACGGCTACATCCTGCTGAATATCCAGGCCGTCGGGACCGAAGAGGGGCTGGACCCGGACCAGCTGGCCAGGTACAGGACGGCCTGCACCGGCCGGCTCTTCTACGGTGGTGGAGTGAAGGGGGTGGAGGACCTCGATGCCCTGAAGAACGCCGGGTTTGACGGCGCGATCGTGGCCACGGCTGTGCACCGGGGGATCATCCCCCTCGACGCGGTACGGAGGGGACAATGGTCCTGATCACCATCGAAGGGATCGACGGGGCAGGGAAGAGTTCGCTCGTCCGCCGGCTGAAGCACTCGCTCACCGACCTGGACCCGATCTTCACCCGGGAACCGGGGTCGACCTGGATTGGTGAATCGGTCAGGCGCGGAATCGCCGAGGAGATCGATCCAGTGGCGGAGGCCCTCCTCTTTGCAGCAGATCACGCAGCCCATATCGCCAGGGTGATCAGGCCGGGGCTCGCAAAGAACAGGGTGATCATCTCCGACCGGTACGTCGACAGCCGGTACGCCTACCAGTCGGTGATGCTGAAGGGGGTGCTCCCAGACCCCGACACCTGGCTGCACCAGGTGCACCAGCACTGGTCGATCGTCCCGGACCTGACCTTTCTGATGGTGCTGCCGGTCAGCACGGCCCTCGCCCGGATCAGCAGGGGACGGTCGAAAAAAGAGCATTTTGAGCAGGCCTCAGTGCTGGAAGCCGTTCAACAGCAGTACCTGGCCCTTGCCAGGGCCGAACCATCACGGTTCATCGTGATCGATGCAGAACTGGATCTGGCCGAGGTCCATCATTTCATGGACCAGGCCATCCGGGAAGCGGTCAGGCGGAGCGCTGGATCGTCACGATCACATCCCTGACCGTGATCACATCCACCTGTTCTCCTTCGATCATATACGAGTAGACCGGGGAGAAGGCGTTCTCCGGGACGGCGACCTCGACGCCGTTCACCTGGATCGTGGCCGGCGGGTGCTCGATCGCCTCTTCTGGCAGCGCCTTCACCGCGTCCATGAACGGTTTCGCCTCTTTTCTGAAGGTCTTCCCGATCACGGCCATGTTGAACTTGATATCGCTAATCACCTGCTCGAGGTCTGCCGGGCCGGTATGCCAGTGCAGGTCCGCGTTCAGAGTCCTGGCCGCGTCCCCGCCGTCGTCGATCGGATGGGGGACCATCACGGTCACCTTCCCGAGCGGGCCGTTCAGGGCGATGCCGTGATCGTGCTTGTACCGGCGCAGTTCACTGACCAGGGCGACCAGGAACTCCCCGTCGGTGAGAGCTTCCGGATCGGAATACGCATAACTGACCCATGGCTGTGCATGGACCGACCCCTCGCCGATCGCAGAGAAGCACTCCTCGGCAAAGTACGGGATGAACGGGGCCAGCAGCCTGCAGAGCGCATCGAGGGTCAGGGCCAGCGTCGAACAGGCTCCGTCCCTTCCCTCGCCCTCGCCGTACAACCTCCCCTTCACGAGCTCGATGTACTCGTCGGCCAGCACCTCCCAGGCGAACTCCCGGATGGCACGGAGCGCACGATCGAACTGGTAGGCGTCCATCGCAGCCGTCACCTCGACGACTGTCGCCGAGAGTTTCGCAGAGAGCCAGCGGTCGGCGAGGACCGTCGGCTCCTGGTGGCGATACTCGGCACGGTCCAGCTGCATCACCACGAACCGGGTGATGTTCCAGAGTTTGGTCTGGAATCGTGAGGCGGCGACCACATCGTTCCAGTTGAACATGATATCAGAGCCGGTGGCGGCCCCGGCCGCGGCCCACTGCCGGAGGCCGTCAGCCCCGTATTTGCAGATGATCTCCTCGGGAGCGATGATGTTGCCGCGGCTCTTGGACATCTTGAACCCGTCCTCGCCGAGCACCATCCCGTTGACCAGGATCTCCTCCCAGGGGGCGCCGCCGGTCAGGGCGACCGCACGGAGGATCGAGTAGAAGGCCCAGGTCCTGATGATATCATGCCCCTGCGGCCGGATCTGTGCCGGGAAATGGGCCGGCTTGCCGGTCCCGTCCCACCCGGTCACATTCAGCACCGAGATGGACGAGTCCATCCAGGTGTCGAGCACATCCTTCTCCCCGATAAAGTTCGTCGACCCGCACTTCGGGCACGGATGAGCAGGGGTGTCGACGGTCGGGTCGATCGGGAGGTCGGCCTCCTCAGGCAGGACCAGTTCCCCGCAGTCCTTACAGAACCAGACCGGGATCGGCGTCGCGAAGATCCGCTGCCTGGAGATGCACCAGTCCCACTCCATCTTGCCGACCCAGTCCTCCATCCTGAGGAGCATATGCTCGGGGTTCCAGCTGACCTGGTGGGCTGCATCGAGGATTTCGTCCTGGTTGATCTTCACGAACCACTGCCGTTCTGAGAGGATCTCGATCGGAGTCTTGCACCGCCAGCAGGTGCCGACCCGCTGTTCGAGGGGCTCCTGCCGTTTCAGAATCCCACCCTCACGCATCGCATCGAGGACCGCAGCCCTGCACTCCTCTGTTCCCATCCCCGAGAACTTGCCTGCCAGGGGGGTCATCTTCCCATGCGAGTCGATGGCAGTCCGGAGGTCCAGGTGGTGCTGCTTCCACCAGTGGACATCCTGCTTGTCCCCGAACGTACAGATCATCACGGCCCCGGACCCGAACGCAGGGTCGACGGCCTCGTCCTCGATCAGCGGCACCTCGTGACCGAAGAGCGGGACTTTCATCTTCCTGCCGGCCATCCCGGTGTAGCGCTCGTCCCCCGGATGAACCGCCACGGCCACGCAGGCCGCCAGCAGTTCCGGCCGGCTCGTCGCGATCTCGAGCCCGTCGAAGTCGAAGAAGTTCAGCTTCGTGGTCCGCTCTTCATAGGCCACCTCGGCGAAGGCGATCGCGGTCTCGCACCGGGTGCAGAAGTTCACCGGGTGTTCGCTCTGGTAGATATATCCCTTCTTGAGCATCTGCAGAAACGAGAGCTGCGTCTTCCGGTAGTACGCCGGCATCATCGTGATGTACTCGTTCGACCAGTCGGTGGTGAAGGCCATCCTCCGCATCGTCGTCCGCATCTTCTCGATGTTCCCAAGGGTCAGCTCCCGGCACATCCGCCGGAACTCCTCGCGGGGTACGTCGTTCTTGGTGATCCCGTGCGTCTCCTCGACCTTCACCTCGGTCGGAAGGCCATGACAGTCCCAGCCCTGCGGGAACATCACATTGTACCCGTTCATACGCCGGTACCGCGCGATAAAGTCGATATAACACCAGTTCAGCGCATTTCCGATATGGAAGTTCCCGGTCGGGTACGGCGGCGGGGTGTCGATGATGAACTGCGGCTTTGTCGAGGTCGGATCGAAGTAATTGGTCTCATCACGCCAGATGCGCTGCCATCGCTCTTCCACTTCGATGGCGTCGTACTGCTTTGGGAGTTGAGGTGATGCTGACATCTACGCAGCTGTTTGTTCTGACATGACATATACTGTTCGACAGCGTTCCTGCCGGCGGATTTTTGTCGACGTTTCTTCTCCGTTGACGACGACAAAACTCTTTTTACTCCAGCGCCTATGATAACAGAATGACAATGCAGCCCGGCGTTCTGCTCGCATCCCTGCTCGGCCTCGCCTGTATTGTACTGGCCCCCGCCCTGCAGGCCCCGGTGGTCTTTTCCCTGCTGGTGATCCTGGCGTTCGGGCTGATCTTTCTTGTCTATGCTGAGCCGTACCCCTCGCTGCCGATCGTCGTGCTGACGATCCTGTACGGCACCGGGGTGATCCCGGTCTTCGTCTATGCGGTCACGCTCGGGATCATGATCACCGGAGAACTGGCCTTTCGGCTCGGTGAGGGCGAACCGCTTCTATCGCAGCAGCGGCCCGCCCGCCGGATCAGGCCGGCCCGGGACGGAGAAGCCGATGGAGCGGTCCCCAGGGGATACATCTTCTTCACCATCACGGCCCTTGTCAGCGGGCTGCTGGTGATGGGGTACCTCGGACGAGCCGCCGCCCTGGCCGTGGTGATCGCAGCGATCGTCGGGGTGCTCCTCAAGGCGATCATGGAGGACCGCGAGGACGCGTTCCTCGTGGAGATGCTCGGGGTCGCGATGACCCTGTACCTCTTCGACGACCTGAATATCATGGTCGACACCACCCACCTGCTGGCGGCCGGGATCGTCGCCTTCTCGTTCGGGTACTTCTCGTACCGGTTGAAGGCCGCCGACCTGAGCGGGCTCTTCAGCGGTGCGCTGATCGGGATCATCCTGATCATCATCGCCGATCTCAGGTGGTTCCTGATCATGCTCGTCTTCTTCATCATCGGCTCGGCCTGCACTCGGTACAAGTTCGAATACAAGACCGAGATCGGGGTCGAGGAGGCCCACGGCGGGGTCAGAGGATATCGGAACGTCTTCTCCAACGGGATCGTCGGTGCCGCGGCCGCCGTCCTCTATGGCGTGACCGGGCATCCGATGTTCATCGCCCTCTTCTTGGGGTCGGTCGCGACCGCGGCCGGCGATACCGTGGCCAGCGAGATCGGCGTGACCGGCAAGACCCCGTACCTGATCACCACCTTCGAGCGGGTCAGGGCCGGGACCAACGGCGGGGTCACGATGGTCGGCGAGGCGGCTGCCCTGATCGCCTCGTTCTGCATCGCGCTCGTCGCCTACCTCCTCGGCGTGGCAGACCCGACGATGGTCGCGGTGGTGACGGTCGCCGGCCTGGTCGGCACCAATGTGGACAGTGTCGTCGGCGCCCTCTTTGAGAACCGCGGGTTGATCGGGAACGCCGGGACGAACCTGACCGCGACCCTTTCAGGCGGGCTCTTCGCCCTCCTCTTCTTCATCTTCTGATTGCCCTGGTCGGGACTGAACTCTCTGATTTTTCTTTAGTTTGATCCCCGCCGGGGGTTCCAGAACTGATGCAGAAGGGTCCATGGCCGCCGGCCCCGTTCCCTCCCGATCATCGCCCATGAGTATTCCGTCCGGTCAGAAGGAGCGGGACGAGGATGAACTGCGCAAATCCAGAAAAGGTGATTCCAGGGATTCAGTTCTGTGAAGGACCTGGCATCGTGAGCGTGTCCGTCCGGGAAGGGGCCGGCCCTCCCGGTACCGGCATTCATAATGAATTAAAGAGTGTCACGACATCCCCGAAGTCGATACGTTCGTTTTCATTGAAATCAAAGGCCACGATAGGCTCGTTATCAGAGATCCAGTCGATCTGGTTGAAGAACTTGACAACATCTTCGAATTCAAATACTCCATTGCCATCCAGATCCTCGTACAGCCCGTCATGATCCACGTCTCCAGGCTGATTGAGATCCCCTTGAAGTGGTCTCACCGGCTTGTTGTCAACGGTGATGGTAGCAGGAAAGAGGTTTACCTGAACCTGATTACCTGAATCATCATTCACCTGATACATGGAGATACTCAACGTGGTGGTTCCTGGCTGTTTTGCATGAATCGTCAGATTACCAAGCGAAATTGCCGTCGTACAATCACCCCGGAACAGATCATAAGTGTCAGCTCCACTGATGGTGACCGTCTGTGAGGGAAGAGATGATGTGCTATTGAACCGGGTAGGCGTCCATGCAGGCGCCCGGGCATCAACGATCTCAAGGACTGAGGGATCATCAACAGACACGGTGACCTCATATCCAGAGAGACCATTCACAACATCAGAGAGGTCGAGAATGAACGACTGCTGGTCATCCCATACCATCGTTTTTGCACCAGGGTTAAAGGTAAGGGTGACCGGGGAGGGAACAAATTTCTGTATCCGATTGTTACCGGTGTCGGTCACATAGACGGCGCCATCCAAATCATTCATATCAACGGCGATGCCACGTGGGGATTTTAACAGTCCAGATCTCGAATCTGAACCATACCAAGAGGTGATAAGATCCCCCGAGGACGTGAACTTCTGGATCCGGTTGTTGCCCGTGTCCGCCACGTAGACACTTCCACCCTTGTCGACCGCAATACCCGATAGAGCGTTGAACTGCCCATTCCCCGAACCGAAATTTCCCCAACTGGTAATGAATGTGCCTGTTGATGTAAACTTCTGGATCCTATTGTTGCCGGTGTCAGCCACGTAGACATTGCCATACTGGTCCACCGCAATACTATGTGGTGCGGATAATGTGCCGACTTCTGATCCGGTGCTGTTCCACTGCGTGAGGTATCTCCCGGTCGACGTGAACTTCTGGATCCGGTTATTGCCTGTATCGGCCACATAGATATTGCCGATGCCGTCCACTGCAATTCCACTGGGAGAGAGGAACTGCCCATCCTGAGATCCTCTGATACCCCATTTAATCGGGTCACCCTCCGACGGGATCATCTGGACCTGGTGGTTCCCCGTATCAGCCACATAGACGGTGCCACTGCTGTCCACCGCGATGCCCCGGGGATAGAAGAACTGTCCATACCCCGAACCAACCCCACCCCTCAGTTCTTTATAGACTCCAGTCTTCGTGAACTTCTGATAACGATTATTGTTCGTATCGACGACGTAGACATTGCCGGCAGCGTCCACCGCAACCCCATCTGGAGAACTGAACTGCCCGGTGAGCAGGCCCGCGATCCCCCACGTATTTATCCCGATATATGACTGCGCTGCCGTCGCGACCTGAACACTACCGCAGAAGATGAGCAGGATACAGAAAAAAGAAAAGAACCTCAATCAGAACCACCACTAATGGGTCAGAATCTGTCAAACTCAGTTATACGATTTTCTCTTTCATTCACCAGGAGATCCGGTATCCCGAGCCGATAAAAAAAAAGATCAGTACCGGTAGTACCGGCCCTTCTCGTCGTACTCGCCCTGCGGCTCCACTGAAGCCTCCGCGACAGCAACCTCCTTGAAGAGCAGTGCCTTGTAGGCGGTCATCAGGGTGAAGAAGAGCAGGAAGCCGACAAAGTAGAGGACCGTGGTGACCATGGCCCCGTTCGTCCCGATCAGTGAGATGAGCTGCTCCTGGGTGAAAGCCGCAGCCTCGACAGGGGTCATCGTCGCGATCGGCACCAACCGCTGATACAGGGCCGCGGTCCAGATGACCAGCAGCGGAAGACTGATCCCCACTCCGACCAGGACGGCAGTGAGCAGGTACCGAAGGACCGCCATCGGGGCCCCGATGGCCACCGCGACGGACCGCCGGATCGCGTTGAAGACGCCCTGCTCCTCAAAGACCGCGGCTGTGTCATAGAAGAGAGTCAGCAGGGCGAAGACCCCGATCGCCACCAGCATCACCAGCGCCACCAGCCCGATCGATTCGGTCTGGACCAGGACTGCCATCAGCCCTGTCGCAACGAGCGCGATCGCCACCGCTCCGAACGCCACCAGCAGCCCCGGCAGCAGCACCCGGAAATAGTTGCGCGAGCCTTCCCGGACCAGGCTCATGAACGAGGCGTCATCGGCCTTGATCGCACCGTACACTGCTGCGAATGCAAACGGCATCAGCACCAGTTCCAGGGCCAGCAGCCGGGGAGCGATGAACGTCTCCCCGGTCAGCGAGAACCAGATCTGGATGGCGTCCAGCACGGCGATCAGCACCCCGGGGATGAAGAGCCCCGGCATCCGCTTAAGCAGACGTAATGTGTCGACGAACACCACGGTCACCTCACGCGGGGCATCGCCGCGATCTCACGGACCTGCAGGTCGAAGAAGGAGGCCGTGTACGAGGGTTTGATCACACAGACCGTATCCGCACCGGACCCGGTCCCCCCGACCGCGACCACCTCGTCCTCGATGGAGATTGCTCCCTGATCGGCTGCGATCAGCACGCATTCGACCCCGACCTTCAACCCGACGGCGACGGTCCTGCGGAGCGCCTCGGCAACCGCTTCGGTCCTCGAACCGCCGCCAACCTTGGCAGACCGTGCGAACGCCCGTTCAACCCCGGATAAGACATGGGTGCCGGTCACCACGGTCGCTCCGGCCGCCTTCAGGGTCGCAGCGGCTTCGGCCGAGAACTCCCAGACGCCCGGCGCCCTAAATCCATAGACATGGGTGACCACAACGAGCCGCAGACCGGCCTTCTGCACCAGCGGCAGAAAAGCAAGGGCCGTCGACCCGGTGGTACTGGCCAGCACGATGGTACTGCACCCGGCCTCCTCTGCCCGCGCAACCGCGCAGGCTGCAGCATCTGCCGTGTTTGCGGGTCCCGGCGAATCGAAGTAGATCGTGGATCTGGTTGTATAAGACATGGGCTCTTCCTCGTATGGATCAGCATAGGGAGGAAGATCCCGATAAAATGCTCGTCCCACCGGGATACAATGGAAAAAATGAACGATCCTGTCGGGATCAGATCTCGATCAGGTCGTAGGCCCGGGTGCCGAGGCCGATCTCCTCGGCGTACTGGACCTGCCGCCGCCCGTCGGTGACACACCGGAGGCCGGTGAACTTGTCCTCGCCGGCGGCGAAGTGGTCGGTCAGCATGGAGTCGGAGAACCCGATCTGCTCGTTCACCAGGTCGAAACTGGCCGCATCGATCGCCACCGGGTCGTTGGAGGCCAGAATCCCGATATCAGGGACGATCTGCCGGTCCGACCAGGGCACGCAGTCACAGTCCGGGGTGATGTTCAGCAGGAAGTTCATGTACCCGACCCTCCCCTCCTTGGTCTTCGCCGCCCCGGCCGCGTACTCGACCATCCGTTCGGTGAACGTCGGGATATCGGTCTCCCAGTCCACGTCGATCGCATGCTCGGGGCAGACGGTCATGCACTCGAAGCAGCCGATACACCGGTCCTTGCTGATCAGCGCCGCCCCCTCGTCCATCCCGATCGCCTCCTGCGGGCAGACCGGCAGACAGGTCTGGCAGCCGATACAGAGGTCGCGAACGACCGTCGGCCGGGCCGAGTGCTGCTCCCGCTTGCCGGCCGGGGATGCGCATCCCATCGCCAGGTTCTTGATCGCCCCTCCAAACCCGGCCACCTCGTGCCCCTTGAAGTGAGAGAGGACGATCATCGACCGGGCTGCCGCGATGTCGCCGGCGATCTTCACCGAAGAGAAGTGTTTGCCCTGCACCGGCACGGTGGTGACATTGCCGCCCCGGAGCCCGTCGGCGATGATCACCGGGGCGTTGACCACCGCGTAGTCGAAACCGTGACTGACGGCCGTGGTGATATGGTCGACCGCGTCGGACCGCGACCCCAGGTACAGCGTATTGGTATCGGTCAGGAACGGCCGGGAACCCGACTCCTTCACCTTATCCACCACCTGCCTGACCAGGACCGGGTTGATATACCCATCACCGCCGGCTTCACCGAAGTGGAGCTTGATCGCCGCGGTCTCACCGGGTACGAGATGCCCGGCAAACCCTGCCCGTTCAAAGAGGGCGCGGACCCTGCTGATCTTATTCTCGCCAGGAGACCTGGCCCGCACACGTGCAAAATATACCGGAGACGCCATACCCGATACTATGCACAGAATCTGATGATAAATAATTCGAAGATCCCGGAGTCTCCTGTCTGGCCGACACGGGCCCAAACATTTTTTACGCCAGTTGCAGAGAGACTGGCATGCAATATTCAATTTCTGGGGACAACCTGCAGATGGTCACCCTCTCCCTGGCAGAGGGCGAGGAGATCGCCGCCGAAGCCGGGGCGATGGTCAATATGAGTGGCAATATGCAGATGGCGAGTGCGGTGACCGGCGGACTCTTCAAGGGGCTGAAACGGATGATGACCGGCGAGAGTTTCTTCCTCTCCCACTTCACCCCGTCCGGAAGCGGAGGACAGGTGGCCTTCGCCGGGAATGTGCCCGGCAAGATCGTCCCGGTCTCCCTCAATGGAAACGAGTTCATCGCCCAGCAGGACGCCTACCTCTGTGCAGAGATGGGGGTCGACCTGGACATCGCCTTCACCAAGCGGATCCGGGCCGGCCTCTTCGGCGGCGAAGGGTTCGTGATGCAGAAACTGAGCGGTCACGGCACGGCCTTCCTCCACTGCTGCGGGGATATCATCGAGATGACCCTCGCCCCGGACCAGGTGATGAAGGTCCAGACCGGGCTGGTCGTCGGGTTTGATTCGACGGTCAGGTACGACATCACCCGTGCCGGCGGGATCAGCACGGTCCTCTTCGGAGGGGAGGGGCTCTTTCTGACGACCCTGCAGGGGCCCGGCAAGGTGGTGCTCCAGTCGATGGACGTCGCAAAACTCGCACGGGCACTCTCACCATATCTGCCTCATCCAGAATCCGGGTCACACTGAAAAAGGGGTATATTCTGAAGCCCCCCTACTATTTATTATATATACGGCCCTCCTGGAACTCCGAAACGAACCGCTAAGGGAAAAAGGCGCAATACTGGACGTGTACAAAAAAAATTCATCTTGATTTGCCGCTTCTCGAAAGTCTAATTAAACATAAAACCGGAGACTATAGTGGTGCATGCATGAACGAAGTGCCAAATATTCTGTGGCTCGAGGAGATCAGGAAAGAGGATATACCCTCCGTAGGAGGGAAAGGTGCTTCACTCGGTGAGATGGCATCCATCGGACTTCCTGTTCCGAAAGCATTTGTGGTAACGGCTCAGGCATTCCGCAGGTTCCTGGTAGCGACCGGACTTGAGGATACACTGTTCCAGAAGATGGAGCAGCTCGATGTCGAGAACAACGAAGCTCTCGAGGCAGCAGCTGGACAGGCAATCGCATCGGTGATCGATGCAGAGATGCCACAGAAGATCCAGGACGATATCAAGGCAGCATACCATACCATGTCCCCTGAGGAGATGATCGTCGCGGTCAGGTCGAGTGCGACCGCAGAGGATCTCCCGGATGCCAGTTTTGCAGGGCAGCAGGAGACATACCTGAATATCAAGGGTGTCGATGACCTGATCGAAGCGGTCAGGAAGTGCTGGGCTTCACTCTACGGGGCCCGGGCTATCTACTACCGCTCAAAGCAGGGATTCGATGACCGGAGCGTGAACATCGCTGTCGTCATACAGCAGCTGGTCCACTCAGAGAAGGCCGGCGTGATGTTCTCCAGTCACCCTGTGACCGGAGAGCCGTTGACGATCATCGAAGGATCGTGGGGTCTCGGCGAGGCCGTCGTCTCAGGCACGGTCTCCCCTGACAATTACATCTTCGACCAGCGGACAGAGAAGGTGGTCGACCAGCTGATCGCCAACAAGAAGGTCGAAATCCTCCCGGACGGCAGAAAGGGGACGAAGGTCGTCGAGGTCTCACCCTCCCGGCAGGACGCTCAGGTCCTCTCGAACGAGGAAGTGGCCAGGCTCGCGATGTTCGGCAAGATCGCCGAGGACCATTATGGTGTTCCGCAGGACGTGGAGTGGTCGATCATCGGAAGTTCACTCTATATTCTGCAGTCCCGCCCGATCACGACGATCGGAATGGCGAACGGTAAGAACGCACCCCTGCCCACCGGGGCAGTCCAGGGGAAGGTACTCGTCCAGGGCCAGGGGGCCTCGCCAGGGATCGCAACCGGCAAGGTCGTGATCCTGATGGACGCGAAGGACATCGGGATCGTCAAGGAGGGCGATATCCTGGTCACCAGGATGACCAACCCGGACATGGTCCCTGCGATGCGCAAGGTGAAGGCCATCGTGACCGACGAAGGCGGGATGACCTGCCACGCCGCGATCGTCAGCAGGGAACTCGGCACACCCGCCGTGGTCGGGACCAGGAACGGGACCGGCACCCTCAGACAGGGGCAGCTGGTGACCGTCGACGGCGAGAAGGGAGTCGTCTACGAGGGAGCAGTCCAGGCTGCACCTGCAGCAGCGACTGCGGCACAGCCGGTGGCAGCCGCAGCACCGGTGATCACCGCGACCAGTGTAAAGGTGAACGTCTCACTCCCTGAGGCTGCACAGCGGGCTGCAGCCACCGGGGCTGACGGGGTCGGCCTGCTCAGGATCGAGCATCTGATCCTCGGGCTGAACAAGACGCCGAACTGGTTCATTAAGAACGGAAAGGAAGAGGAGTTCATCCTCGAACTCTACAACGGTATCAAGACCGTGCTGGACGCATTCCCGGGCAAACCGGTCTGGGTCAGGACCCTCGACGCACCGACCGACGAGTTCCGGAACATGGAGGGCGGCGAGGACGAACCGATCGAGCACAACCCGATGCTCGGATGGCGCGGAATCAGGCGCGACCTCAAGAGCCCAGAACAGTTCAAGATGCAGGTCGAGGCCTTCAAGCGGCTCTGGAACGAGGGCTACGACAACATGGGCCTGATGTTCCCGCTGGTCGGCCACCCGGACGAGTTCATCCAGGCAAAGGCGATGCTCGCCGGCTGGGGTGTCGACGTCGAGAAGGTGACGCTCGGCATCATGATCGAGATCCCGAGCAGTGCCGTCCTGATCGAGGACTTTGCAAAGTGCGGGATCAAGTTCGCCTCGTTCGGCACCAACGATCTGATCCAGTACACCCTGGCGATCGACCGGAACAACGAGCACCTGACCGACATGTACAAGCCCAAGCACCCGGCTGTGCTGAAACTGATCGATTCTGCGATCAGAGTCTGCAGAGAGTACGGGGTCGAATGCTCTATCTGCGGTCAGGCAGGGTCAGACCCGGTGATGGCGGAGTGGCTCGTCGATCACGGCATCAGCAGTATATCAGCAAACATCGACGCAATCTCTAAGATCCGGCATGCCGTGGCACGCACCGAGCAGCGGATACTCCTTGAAGCGGCGAGAAAGAACAATGCTCTGTAAAGGACTGGCCGAGGAAGAACTCTTCTCTTTCCTCTCAAAGAAGAGAGGGGAGGACCTCTGTCACTCCCATATTCTAAGTTCGATGTGTACGGTCCCGCACCCGGTTGCGGTGAAGGCGCACCTGATGTTCATGGAGACGAACCTCGGAGACCCGGGTCTCTTCCCGGGCACCGCCTCCCTCGAACGGCTGCTGATCGAGCGGCTCGGCGACCTCTTCCACCACCAGGAAGCCGGGGGGTATGCGACCTCGGGCGGGACCGAATCGAATATTCAGGCGCTTCGGATCGCCAAGGCGCAGAAGAAGGTCGATGAACCGAACGTGGTGATCCCGGAGACCTCGCACTTCTCGTTCAAGAAGGCCTGTGATATGCTCGGGATCCGGATGAAGACGGTGCCGGCGGATCGTTGCATGCGGACCGACATCAACCAGGTCGGCGGAGCGATCGATAAGAATACGATCGCCCTGGTCGGAATAGCAGGGAGCACCGAGTACGGGATGGTGGACGACATCGGTGCGCTCGCAGCGATTGCAGAGGAGGAGAACCTCTTCCTGCATGTCGACGCGGCCTTCGGCGGGCTCGTCATCCCGTTCCTCCCGGATCCCCCGCCCTTCGACTTCGCCCTCCCCGGAGTCTCCTCGATCGCCGTCGACCCGCACAAGATGGGGATGAGCACCCTGCCGGCGGGGGCGCTGCTGGTCCGTGAACCAGAGATGCTCGGGCTGCTGAACATCGATACGCCGTACCTGACCGTCAAGCAGGAGTACACCCTGGCCGGAACCAGACCCGGCGCCTCGGTGGCCGGCGCCCTTGCCGTCCTCGATTACATGGGCAGGGACGGGATGGAGGCGGTGGTGGCCGGATGTATGAAGAACACCCATCGGCTGATCCGGGGGATGGAGACGTTCGGGTTCCCGAGGGCCGTGACCCCGGACGTGAATGTAGCCACCTTCATCGCAGACCGCCCGGTCCCGAAGGACTGGGTCGTATCCCGGACCAGGAGAGGGCATATGCGGATCATCTGCATGCCGCACGTGACCGCCGATATGATCGAACAGTTCCTGATGGACATAGGAGAATGTGAGAATGCTTGAAAAACTGGTGACGTCCCTTGAGACCTGTCCGATGGTGCAGCGAGGCGAATACAACTATTTTATCCACCCCATCTCCGACGGGGTGCCGATCGTAGAGCCGGACCTCCTGCGGGAGATCGGGTGTGCGATGGTGAAGATGCTGGACCTGGAAGGGGTCGATATGATCGTGGTCGCAGAGGCGATGGGGATCCATATCGGCACCGTCCTCTCCCTGATGACCGATATCCCGCTGAATATCGTCAGAAAGCGGGAGTATAAACTCCCTGGCGAGGTGGCGGTCCACCAGACCACCGGGTATTCAAAGGGGGAACTGTACCTGAACGGCCTCTCGAAAGGAGACCGCGTGGTGATCATCGACGACGTGGTCTCGACCGGCGGGACCACGCGGGCACTCCTCTCCGCCCTCGGGCAGATCGGTGTCGAGGTGGTCGACATCTGCTTCGTGATCCAGCGCGGAAAACCGGATATCGGCAGGACCTACAAATCCTTGACGAGCATCGAGGTGAACGATCGGGTCCATGTCGTCGATCGATACTGCTGACCTGATCAGGGAACTGCACCGGCGTGGGGCACACCGCGTTGCACTGCAACTCCCTGAGGGGCTCAAGCGGCAGGGAGCTGGGCTGGCCCTGGACCTGAAGAAGGCCGGCTTCTCCGTGATCCTGAGCGGGGACCCCTGTTACGGGGCCTGTGATCTGGCCATCTCCGCCCTGGCCGAGGCGGACGTGCTGGTGCACATCGGACACACCCCGGTCGAGGTCCACCCGGATGTCATCTGCCTCCCCTTCGAGCAGGACTTCGACCTCTCCTCCCTTGACCGGGCCCTCCCCCTGCTGCAGGAGCAGCGGATCGGGCTCGTGACCACCGTCCAGCACGCCCACCTGCTCCCGGCGGCGGTCCGGTACCTCGCAGACCATGGGATCGAGGCCGTGACCAGGGACGGATCCGGGCGGACCCCGGCTGCCGGCCAGGTACTCGGGTGCACCTACCGGGCGGCACGGATCGAAGGGGTGAACGAGATCCTGTACATCGGGACCGGCCTCTTCCACCCGATCGGCGTGCAGCTGGCCACAAATAAACGGGTGATCGCCCTCGATCCGTTCATGCAGAAGGCAGACGTGGTCGACAGTTCACGCCTCCTCCGGCGCAGGTTCGGTCTGATCGAGCGGGCAAAACAGGCCGAATCGTTCGGGATCCTGCTCAGCACCAAGTCCGGTCAGCGACGGGCTGCCATGGCAGAGCGCCTGGCGTCCCTGGATGACCGGGCGGTGATCGTCACCCTCCAGGAGGTGAGCCCTGATGCGCTGGTGAACCTCGGGTTCGGCTGTTACGTGAACACGGCCTGTCCGAGGATCGCCTACGACGATCAGGTCAGGTTCCCGGTGCCGGTGATCACCCCCGAAGAGTTTGAGATCGTCTGCGGCCGGCGGACCTGGGACGACTACCTGGTCGACGAGATCCCATGAAACTGAAGAACCTCGAGATGGCCCTCGAAAAACTCGATACCTTCGAACGTCCGAGGGCGGACCTGGAGCAGTACCAGACGCCGGCACCGGTCGCAGCCAGGCTCCTCTTTCATGCGCTGATGCAGGGGGATATCGAGGACCGTTCGGTCCTCGACCTCGGCTGCGGCACCGGCGTCCTCGCCTGCGGGGCGGCGCTGCTGGGGGCCGCCAGGGTCACCGGTCTCGACCTCGATGCCGGGGCCATCCAGGTCGCAGAGGCGAACGCCGCCCGCTGTGGCGTTACGGCCACCTTCATCACCGGAGACGTCAACGACCAGACGCTCCCGCTCGACGGTCCCTTCGACACGGTGATCATGAACCCTCCGTTCGGGGCCCAGCAGAAGTATGCGGACCGACCGTTCATCGACCGCGCCCTGCGAGAGGGAACAGTGATCTACGGGATCTTCAACAAGGGATCCCTGCCGTTTATCCAGAGTTATTGTGAGGGGAGGGCGACGATCGAGAGCGTCGTCGCCGCGGCCTTCCCGATCAAAAAGACCTTTGCCTTTCATAAGGAGCGCATACGGGAGATCCCGGTCGAGATCGTTCTTTTGAGGCGAATCGAAGCGTGAAAGAGGAGAGATAGACAATCTCCGACCTTTTGTCATTCGTCTAGATCCAGCCGCGCCGGTAGAAGTAGATCAGCATCCCCGAGGCGACGACGATCATCACCCCCCAGAGTGCCGGGTACGCCCACGGGATGGAGAGTTCAGGCATGTACTGGAAGTTCATCCCGTACACGCCGACCAGGAAGGTGAGCGGGATGAAGATGGTGGCGATCAGGGTCAGGAACTTCATGATCTGGTTCAATCGGAAGCTGACGCTGGAGAGGTAAATGTCGATCATCCCGGCGATGATATCCCGGAACGACTCGATCGCATCGATCATCTGGACGGTGTGGTCATAGACGTCCCTGATGTAGACGACGGTCTCCTGGTGGAGCAGGGGCGAGTCCGACCGCTCCAGCGAAGAGATCGACTCGCGGAGCGGCCAGACCGATCGGCGCATGAAGATCATGTCCTTCTTGAGCAGATGGATCGCAGAGAGGGTGGCCGGGTTCGGGCTGGTCAGCAGATCCTCCTCAAGGAACTCGATCTTCTCACCGAGGTTCTCGAGGACCACGTAGTAGTTGTCGACGATCAGATCGATCAGAGCGTAGGCGAGGTAGTCGGTGGGGCGGGTCCTGATCCTGCCGTCCTTTCTGATCCGATCCCTGACCGGTTCAAAGATCGAATCTGCCGATTCAAGGAACGTGATCAGGTAGTTTTCACCAAAGAGCATGCTCACCTGCTCGGCCTCTATATCAGAGTCCTCCTCCTGGTAGGTGATCAGTTTCATCACCATGAACAGGTAGGCGTCGAACTCCTCGAACTTGGGACGCTGCCGGGTGTGCAGGATATCCTCAAGGATCAGCGGGTGGATGGAGAAGCGTGAGCCGATCTGCTGGATCAGGCTGATATCCGAGAGGCCGGTCACGTTGATCCAGGTGACCTTCATCGCAGGGTCGGGCGTGGCCAGGTCGGCGATCGAATCGAGGGTCTCCTCCTCCCAGTGTTCGTCATTGTATCGGATCACCTGGATGGTGACCAGATCGGTCAGTTCCTTATCCAGGGGGACCAGCGACCCTGGCGGCATCCCCGGACGGAGGGGCCGCTTTCGTTCCCGCTTCTTCATCCTCTGATCATACGAATGTCTGCTATTTGTGCCTATGTGATGAGACGGCCCGTCGTTTGTCTCCCTGCTTCGTTATCAGAGGCCATGAATCCCTCTCGCTCCGATTCGTAGGGATGTTCAGAGACCAACGGATTGTATCGGTATCAGTTCAGCAGTTCCCAACCCGGGGATATCTCCACAGGATCAGGGATGGTGCGTTCCGGATAACCAATAAAAGAGTTTATTAGGCATCATTCTCCAATCAACAGATGAGAAACCATGGAGATCGTCAAGATTCCAAGGATGGAGAAGAAGGAGTACGACCAGCTGATCGAGGAGGGGTATATCAGCAGGATCGCCTTCCAGGGAGAAAAGTACCCGTACATCGCCCCATTTCTGTATGTATTCGACGGTAAATTCCTGTACTTCCTCTCGACCAAGTACGGCAAGAAGATCGAGTACTTCAGGAAGAGCCCCTATGTCTCGGTCGAGGTTGAACGATACACCAGCGATCTCTCATGCTATACCTTCGTGACGATGCAGGGGCGGCTCGAGGAGGTGGAGGATTCGATCGAGAAGAAACTCATTCGGGAGCGTTTCGTCGACCTGATCACGGAGAAGCACCTCTCCGGAAACATCCTCGGTGCCCTCGGCCACTCCCCTGACGATCCACCTGAAGTGATAGCCAGAGAGGAACGGTCGCTGGTATGGCGGCTGACCGGGGTGAAGGACCTAGTAGCATTGAAGAACCTCTGAGGAGGTTCTTCGCATCCAATCGACCATTCACCCTCCTTCGTCGGGTGAAGGTCTCATGGTCTAAAAAACCGCTGAGGAGGTTTTCATCATCCATTCATCTTTTCTCCCGGTCTGACGAAGAATCTCTGGTTCCTGCACTCATCAGGATCAGGACACAGTCGATACTCTTTTTTCATAGCAGATCCCATCTATGATGAAACAGGTGCGCCATACGACTGTACCTGGCCGGCCGGAAAGAAGCCCCGGACAAGAGAGGATGGCCCATAAGGAGCTCAATTGTGCCCACATCTGCTGTTGAAAAGTTGTTGACGTTCGTCCTTCTGATAGTGCTGGTCGGGGCCGTGGTCCTGGCAGGCTACCTCACCACACTGCCAGAGAAGATAGACCCGTATACTGAGTTCTACATGCTCGGAGAGAACGGGATCGCAGAGGATTATGTGTATGACCTGAATGTAGGCCAGCCCAACTCAGTGATCCTCGGGGTGACCAACCATGAGAAGCGGCAGGTCACTTATACGATCGAGGTTGCGCTGGCCAACGAGGCCGTCAATCCGGCCACCAATTTGACCACCGTCAAGTCGGTGAAGCAGATCGATACGTTCACGGTAAATGTCCCCGATGGAGCCACCTATGAGCAGCCCTACACCTTCACCGTGAACCAGCAGGGATACAACAAGCTCGAGTTCATGCTCTTCAATGAGACGGTGCCGGCACCGTCCGTCAGCGGGATGGACCGGATCAAAGCGGCCTACCGAAACGTCAACCTCTGGATCAAGGTCAATCTCTTCTGATCCACCCCCGCTCTTTTCTGTAGATGCGATTTTTAGTTCCCTCTTCTGGGTGAACCGGAAATTCGAAGAATCTTAAAGATTCTTCACGACTCCGCTTCCCCCTTCTGGTGAACTGGAAGTTGAGAAAACCTGTACTTTTCAAAAGTCAGGTTTTTGACGATAAAGACCAGGAAATTCAAAAAATGGGGTATCAGAGGAGACCGATGAAGTTGTTGAGGATACGGAGCCCTGCCGGGCCGCTCTTCTCCGGGTGGAACTGAACCCCATAGACATTCCCCCTGCCCACCGAGGAGGCGAAATCGGTGATGTACGTGGTCGTAGTCAGGGTATTCTCCGGTCCGGTCGTTACGTAATATGAATGGACAAAGTAGACGTACTCCTGCTCCGCTAGGCTGGCGAAGAGCGGATGGTCATCGCCGGTCAGGTGGAGAGTGTTCCAGCCCATATGCGGCACCTTCATCCCGGGCACTGCTGGA
Source organism: Methanosphaerula subterraneus (assembly GCF_052055875.1). GTDB lineage: Archaea > Halobacteriota > Methanomicrobia > Methanomicrobiales > Methanospirillaceae > Methanosphaerula > Methanosphaerula subterraneus. Next base: position 2,535,465 of record NZ_CP170508.1, on the reverse strand, counting down.
AAACGTCTGACCTCCCCAGGGACCAGGCCGAGCCCCTGGTGGAGACCATGCTCCTCGCTCGTCTCCATCAGCATCTGCATCCCAAGACAGATCCCGAGCAGCGGCGTCGTGGCCGAAGCCTCCTGAATGGTCCTGCAGAGCGGGCCGAGCTGCTCCATCCCCTCGTGAAATGCACCGACACCAGGGAGCACAATCCCGTCGGCTGCGAGGATCTCCTCCGGATCCCCCGTGATCAGGGTGGCGGCCCCGGCCTGTTCAAGTCCCCTCACCACAGACCGGAGGTTTCCGACACCATAATCAACAACTGCTACTTTCTTCACGGGGATCACCTTCCCTCTTCCGCCATGACCCGGACCTGAACCAGTCCTCCGGCAACCCTTTATCCTTCTGCCAGGCTGCGATCCTGCTGTTCCACTGTTCCCAGAGGTCCGGGTAGTCCTGCTCTATCCTCCGCAGCACCGAGATATCGCTGGACGGACACATATAGCAGCCGACCCGGTCGAACCCGGCCCCATACAGCGCATTGTAGGGTGCGTTCTCGGCGAAGAGGTACAGCCAGACATGCAGGGCAGTCCAGTGCTGGATGGGGGCCGCCGAGAGCTGGACAGGCAGATTCGGGTTCCGCCAGACCCGCCCGCTCTTCATCCGTTTGAACGATTCGTACTTCCGTTGCCCGATAAAGGAGAGGCACTCCCCCCAGCGTTCCCTGATCGCCCCGCCGATCGGGGTCAGCTTGCAGACCTTGCAGCACCAGCGTGCATCGACAGCCGGCGGCCCCTGCTCGGTGAGCGTCTCCCAGAACGCTGCCTCACCTGAACAGGAGACGACCTCGAGGTCATACTTCTCCTGCACGGCCCTGAGGTTCTCATAGGTCTCAGGGAACTCCAGCCCGGTATCGGAGAAGAGGATCGGCACCTTTCCAAGCGCCTTCTGGACGATCAGCAGCGTCACAAGGCTGTCCTTCCCGCCAGAGAACGAAACCGTCGCAGGGAGAGGGTTCGCCGCAGCGACATCGCGGACGAAGGCCATCGCCATCGCCTCATAGTTGTCGAGGATCGCCCGGTTGGCCCTGACCGCATCCGCCCAGGTGGCCGCCCCGGGGATGCAGGGGGCGGAGGTGTTCCTCCTGGTCCTCACAATGGCTCCCCGTTCCATGGTCCGTGCCTCTGCTGCACCGACCCTGGCTCGCCCGACACCGACACACCGGTGATCCTTCGTCATGATGAAGACCTCATCGCCGGCCTCGACAGAATCGGCGATCCAGGCGAGCCCGGGCGCCAGCACACTGGCCCCTTCGTCCTGGACCGAAGCGATCGCCCCGTCATCGATCACCACATACCGCTCGGTCGGCACCATCAGCACCCCGGCGGCCGGCCGGGGAATCGGCTCCCATTCCTCTTTATCAGGCAGGTACCGGATCTGGCCGACCACGGCACCCCCGACTACGATCTCCTCCATCCGGTCCTTGTCAGGAACCTTGTTCAGCAGGGCGATATGCCCCTCCGGAATCAGGGGCGCCCCGAAGTGATCGGTATAGATCCGGTTGATCAGATCGATATCGTATTCAAACGCCGGACGCATATCCCCAGGGGGGGTCAAAGGGACGGAACGCGTCTCTGCGCCACAGCTGCATCGCCCCCCGAGCACCGGGACATGACAGATATCACACCAGTGGAGCTGGATCTTTCCAAGATAGAGTGAAGGCATCTGATCAATCTTTGCGAGGAGGCAATAAAAAACAGTGGACTCTGCACATCCGGGGATCGTCGGATCATGCAGGATCTCCATTCAGAGCGATCGGGATACGATGCTGCGCATCAATGTCGTCACTCCCGGCTTCGCCTTCCTCGCCGCCCTCGACCCATGGCCAGAACCTGTCATTGGGGACTCATACATCTCCTTATTCAACCGGTCACTGATCTCCGTGAAGATCCGATTATATGCGACGCAGTGGGGGTCGACCCCGTTGATCTCACCAGGTGTGGCCGCCATCGCATTGTACGGGCACCCCCCTCGACAGTACTGGATATGGCCGCACCCGCTGCATGCCATTTCGACATAATCCCGGTATTCAAACATCCTCTTCCCTGCCGGGGACTGGATAAGGTCATCCATCGTCGGGTGCTCCGAGACATTCCCCATGATGTACTCGGGCATCCCGACAAAGCGGTAACAGGGATAGATGCTTCCATCCGGGCCGACGGCAAAGGTGTTCCCCATGCAGTCCACGTACGTGCAGACACTCCCCCGCCGGGTGAAGACACACCGGCAGAGATCGTTGATGTTCATCACCTCGATCTCGTCCTTCTTCTCGATGGCCCGATCAAGGAGGTAGACGAGCAGTTCTCCGTACTCCTCCGGGTCGAGTGCCCACTCACGGGGATCTTCTGATTTGATGGATGGAAGGGCCGGGTGGAGCTTCAGGGTGAACCCGTGCTGCAGAAAATGATCGAAGATCTCCTCACGTGATTTAACCGATTTGTTGGTGAAGGTGCAGATGAACCTGACCAGCAGCCCGTGAGCCGCTGCAATCTCGTACCCCTTCATCGTCTTCTCATAGTAGCCCCTGCCCCGCTGGGAGTCGTTGATCTCCTCAGGGCCGTCGATACTGGAACCGATCGGAACATGGTATGCGGCCAGGATATCGGCAATCTCCGGGGTCATCCGCCAGAGGTTGGTCTGCATGGCGAACTCGGGGTTCAGGTGGGAGAGACCCTCCGAGAGGAGGGGAAGGGCCTGCCGGTAGAAGTCGGCGCCGGCCAGCAGCGGTTCTCCCCCATGGAACGTGAACGTCACCCGGTCGTCCCGGAAATCTTTCAGCCATGCGACGACATTCCTGACGGTCTCGATCGTCATCACCGGAGAGGTCTCGTCAGAACTCCAGCAGTACCTGCACCGGGAGGGGCAGCCCAGCGTCGGGATGATCATCACATGAAAAGGATTCTTCATTGCTTTCTTTTTCTTTCTGTACAGTTTAATATTTTTTAAAAAAAGAAGTGCCGTCAGGCCGGCATCGGGCGACGGTGCGGATCGCTCAGTCGTACTCGCGCCAGGTATACCCGCACTTCACACACTTGAAGAACCGGACCTCGCTCTCATCGGCAGAACGGAGCTGGCGCATCCACCAGAACGCAAGATTGTGCTCGCATTCAGGGCACTTGATGGAGAAGGTCGGTTTCGTGGCCACCTCCTGTTCCTCATCGAAGAAGATGATCTCCTTCTCAGACCGCTTCTCTTCAATTCTCATCTGGTCAGCGCCCGTGATATCTCTGATATAACCGCAGCGTTTGCATTTTAACTGACCAGCAGATGAGATCATCAGGCTCTTACATTGCGGACAGAACATAGATAATAATATATTTCACACCACAGATTAACTCTTGGTCAATGGCTGGAAGATGCCGGTATGGAGGTGCCTGTACAGAAACGCATATGAGACCTCCGCGTCGATTCTATGAGAATGATCGAATATCTGGTCCTCGTCTCGGCGATCTCGTTTCTGCTCTTTCTTGTCCCCGGCCCCCATCAGCGGTACGCCGGAATTGCCGGCTGGACGGGGATGGTCGCTTTCCTCGTCACCCAGCTCCCCGACTTCTTTGCAGAGAACAACTTCGTCTATCCCCTGATGACGATCGCATCGGTCCCGTTCCTGGCCATCACGGCCCGCCAGCTCTGGATAGAGAGAGAGCAGGTGATGCACCTGACCCGCGGAGCAGCGATCGCGTTTGTGATCTATGCACCCTTCGAGTACATCCGCCCGGTCGGCAACTGGCTGATCGGCCGCGTGGTCGACCAGGTTAGCCTGATCCTGACCTATCTGCAGTTTCCGTTTACGATGTTTGACTGGAATATCTTCATCAACCAGGGGTTCCGGGTCGAGATCATCCTCGCCTGCACCGGGATCCAGTCGATTGCGATCATGCTCGGGGTCGCAGGGGCGGTCAAGAGCACCTGGACCCAGAAAGGGCTCGCATTCCTGCTGATCGCGCCGGTGATCTACATCTTAAACCTGCTTCGGAACGTCTTTGTGATCATGGCCTACACAGAACAGTGGTTCCCATACCTGCCGGCGATCGCCAGCAACGGGGAATACGGGTACGAGAGTTTCTTCTGGGCCCACAATGTGATCTGCGAACTGCTGGCCCTCGGGGTGCTGGTCGTGATCGCCTACGCCCTCTTCAGGCTGATCCCGGCGCTCGGGACGATGGCCGATGACCTCTTCCGGATCTACCGGGGCGAGGTCATGCGAGTTCTCGGTAAAGATACAGAATCCGCTGAACTGCGGAGAGATTAGTGCAGACGGCGATCACCAGGATCGAGACCCAGATGAACCCACTGAGCCCGCCCAGAGACAGGACGAGGATCGTCTCCGGCCGGCCGAAGAAACCGACCCCTTCCAGCGGGTCATCGATCTTCCCATCCTTCCGCTCAGAGAACCCGACCTCGGCGTAGACCACTGGCTTGATGAAGGTGTTCATCAGGGACCCGATGATCGCAATCGCGACGATGGAGAAGTCCGCGAGCGGCGGGACCACGACAAACTGGCTGATGATCGCGACCCCGCTGAATCCAACACCGAGCAGTACCATCGCATCGACGTACTTGTCGACGATCCAGTCGAAGACGGCCCCGAAATTGGTCTTGTTGTCGGTGCGCCGGGCCACCGATCCGTCGACGAGATCAAAGACCCCCGAGAGGAGGAGGAGGATGGTCCCGGCAAAGAAGTATCGGAGGGAATAGAGAAGGGCAGCCCCCCCTCCACAGATGAGCGAAAGGAGTGAGAGCTGGTTCGGGGTGATCCCGAGATCTGCTGCAATTGCTGCGACCGGCTCAAGATAATCCTTAAATCTTGGCCGTAGGGCAGTAATATTCATATTTATAGAGTTAGCGCCCGATACGATTTAACAGCTTGCACCCCGCAATCCATTCACCGAATCCTCTATAACCGATAGGCTCAAAGTTACCCTTTCAAGGAATCATATGCCAGACGATTACACCAGACCGCATGTGCTGCTGATGTCAGAGATCACTGCCGATGGAAAGCTGACCCTCAAGAAGGGGTCATCGAGCAAGATCCTGATGAAGTATATGGCCCCAGAGACCGAGGTCCTGCTCCACCAGACACGGGCATCCTGTGATGCGATCATGGTCGGTTCGAATACGATCCGGATCGACAACTCGTTCCTGACGGTCCGGATCGTCCCGGGCGAGAGCCCGCTGCGAGTGATCCCGAGCAGCCAGGCCGACATCCCCCTCGATGCGAATGTGCTCGGTCCCGATGCCAGGACCCTGGTGGCCGTCGCTGCATCGGCACCTGAGGAGAAGGTCGCAGCCATCAGGGCGAAAGGGGCGATGGTGGTGGTGGCAGGGGACGACCATGTCGACCTTTCGATCCTGATGCACCTGCTCTGGAGAGACTTTAACGTCCGGAAGCTGATGATCGAGGGGGGGCCTACGCTGAACTGGCACATGCTCCATCACCAGCTGGTCGACGAGATCAGGCTGATCCATCTCCCCTTCATCGTCGGGGGGGCGGATACCCCCTCGCTGGTCGGCGGGATGCATATCGACTCAGAGGACGAGATGATCAAACTCCGGTTAAAGGACCATTACCTCTGCGGCACCAACCTGGTGACCGAGTACGACGTGCTCTATTCAGAGGGGGACGATGGGATATCTGGATGACCAGGTTGCAGCCATCAACAGCCCCCCGCGTCGGTCGCGCCGTCGGTACCTCTGGATCCTGCTGATCGTTGTCGTGATCGCAGGGGTGACGCTGGCCGCCATACCGGCCCGTCTCCACACCGGCCAGGTGACCGTGGTCAGGGCAGAGGGGACGCTGGTGACCGGGCAGGTCGACTCGGCAGATTCAACCGGCAGCGAAGTGATCGGAAAAGCTCTCCGGGCCGCTGCAGACGATCCGGTCACCGATGCGATCGTCCTTCGGGTGAACAGCCCGGGCGGGACCCCGGCTGCGGCGCAGGAAATCATCGAGGATATCGAGTACGCGAAGACGAAGAAACCGGTCGTGGTCTCGATGGGGGACATCGCAACCTCGGCCGCGTACCTGATCAGCGTGCACGCCGACCGGATCTATGCGAACCCCGACACCTTCACCGCCAACATCGGCACCATCTGGACCTTCTCCAATGACGCCGAATGGATGAAGAAGAAGGGGTACGAGGTGGAGGTCGTCAAGTCCGGGGAGATGAAGGATATGGGCTCGTCGTCCCGGCCGCTGACCGCCGACGAGCGGGACTATGCCCAGCAGCTGGTGAACGCCTCGTTCGAGTCCTTCATCAGCGATGTCCTCTCCCACCGGGTAGTCAACAGGACGGCGATCGAGGACGGCAGGGTGATCAGGGGCCAGGAGGCAAAAGATCTCGGCCTGATCGACGAACTCGGCAATCTACATGACGCCGAGGACGCCGCTTCCGAACTGGCCAGGACCTGGTCCGACTGATCAGATCATCATCAGGGGGTCGCTCTTCATGTACTCCCTACAGACCGTTGTCGCATAGTGGCCCGGGGGAAGGGAAAACCTGAGGGTCAGGTCCTTCCCCTCCACCCCGGCGTCGACGGCGGCGGTCAGGGCGATCGGTCGTGATGCACCACTGAACTTCGTTTTTACGACCGTTTCAGCCTGTTTGAAGGCTGCCCGATCGATCAGGTGCTCGTCGAGCAGGTCCTGCATCATCTGATCCATTCTCCCCTGTGGGGTGAACGGTTCGGCCCCGGGCACAAAGAGGCCGATCCTGCACCTGCCCCGCCTGATATGCATCGTCGCAGTGGAAAGGTTCGCCTCTGTGGCGATGTCGATCCTGCCGTTGGTGAAGTGGAGCCGGTCGCCAGGTATGGGATCCGTCAACGTGAACCCTGCTTCAAGGCGGGCGGAGAGGACCATGTTGAAGAGGTAGGACTGGAACGCACTGACCAGCATCGAGAGGAGCTTGGGCGGGAGGGCCTGCAGTGCACCCAGATAGTCGCCTGGATGGTTGGTGAGGTGGTGGAGCATGGACCGTTCGTACCGGAGGTGGACCGGCAGGTGGTGAAGGGTCAGCTGGGGGTCCCGGGTCTCCAGGTACTCGTCCCGTGCCGCAGCGACGATCGGATCCTCGTCAGGCGAACTCTTCCCGACATAGGCACCGACCGCACCCTCGTAGTCTCCCCTGATCAGATACTCGCCGGCGATATGGGTGATCGGACGGATCACCCCGAACCGCTGGACTCCATAATAGTTCGGGATCCCCTGACTGCAGACCTTCGTTACCTCACTGACCTTATCAGCGAGCCCCTCCTCGACACAGTCCCGGATCACAACCGTGAACCGGTTCTCGATGAGCGAGCCGAGCGACAGCCCCCCATTGGCCGAACCGATCACCGTGAGCGACAGATCCCCAAGCGAGACCGAGGCGATCTCTTCAGGAGTGACCCCGTACAGCGAGATCGTCTGGGTGGTGACCGCGTGCTTATCCTTGGTCCCGGCCCATCCGATACGTTTGTGGCTGATCCCCAGACAGGATGCGATCTCCTTGACCGCCCGTTGCAGTTCCCAGTTCCTCTTGGTCAGGGTGCAGAGCAGAAACGGTCCTTCCCCGCCAGGGAGGTCCGGCACCTCTTCGACCACGAAGTCCTCGGCCGTGGTCCGGAGTCTACCCCCGACCCCGTCGGTGCTGCTGGCGTACCAGCCCATCCCGAGCGCCTGCTCCAGGGGATATTCGGATCGTTTCATAACAGGGGCAGCCCGCCTGTGAGCCGGTCGAGTTCGGCCGATTTCGCCGGCCCGAGGCCGAGCGCTGTCACAGTCCCCGGTGCGATCTCGGTCAGCCCGGCATCCTGCACCAGGGAGGTGCTGATCCCCTGCTGCTCGGCATGCACCTTCAGTTCGTACAGGGCCCGTTCACTCGGAGCCTTCAGCACCACCTTCTTCTGCCCCTCCAGGAACCAGCTCTTCTTGATCCCCTTATCTGCATGCTCTGCGGCCATCACCGCCGCGTGGGCCAGCTGGGCACACTTCTTGCCGCAGCTCATCTTCAGATCGGCACGCACGATCAGGCACTGCTTGTACTTGAACTCAGGTTCATCAGCCATCACTAGATAATGGAGCGCTGACCTATCAAAGATATCCTCCCGGCACCCAACCAAAAAGATTATCCATACCCAGCCCACTAGATGGACATGAGAGGTCATGCGAGGATCTGTAAGGGCCTGTTCGCCCTTGCCAGCGAGATGTCTTCCTTTATGCCATCCACCTGGACTCCATCAGAAGATGGACGATACCCATGTAGATAAGAAGGGACCGATCTTCGCTGCGACCAGAAAGAGGAGGGTGATGAAACAGAGTGATACATGAGGACGTGAACACACAAGGAGAAGGCAATGGATTGTCTGCTCCAAAAACGGGTTCTGCATTTTCGGAGTGGGACGATCTCCCACTCCGCTGCTCTATGCCACCGGTTATCCCGATTCAGTCTGCGGGGTATTCCTCGAGGGTGACTGTCTGCTCCTCAAACGTACCCTTGTAATAGACCAGAACCGTCACCGGGGCACCTCTCTTCAAGGCCCGCATCTGCTGGTCATAGACTTTTCTGACATGCCGGAGTCCGGATGCAGCGAAGCGCTCCTGGACCAGCTCGAGGAACCGGAGCTGCTGATCGAGGAAGAGCGTCTCGTACTCGCGGGTCTCGCCAGCGATCCTGCTGCACTCCTTGTCTGAGAGAGGGGTGTTGTACTCCCCGTGCTGGTTCAGTCCGCTGATCTGCCGCCAGTCCACATGCCCGTGCTCGTCGGGCTCACGGTGAAGCATGTAGGGATAGACCCTGCAGATCGAAAAACGCCGGTCATAGATGGTGCACCGGTTGTTGGAGAGGAAGACACAGTTCCCGTCGGGCCGGGTCCGGAGGGCATATCCGCCGACATAGAACCTGCCGTGCTGATCGCAGAAATCATAATATGGGGCCGGCACCAGGGCTGCGGGATCGATCGTCCTCGCGACTGCGACATCGCGGTCGAGCAGAAAGACATGGTCATTGAAGGCATGGGTGCAGCACCTGCCGCAGTTGTCGCAGGCAAAGCCGACCTCTCGGATGATCGCCTCCAGTTCACCGTCGTCATAAGCCCCAAGTGCGGCCAGTTCCTCCTCCGTGGCCCTGATCCGGACAGCGATCACATCAGCAGACATTGGATTCCCCGCAAACGGCACGTTCCAGACGCACCGCTCTTATTTCAAAAAGAACAACAGAAGACAACAAATGCGAGGGAGGCGATTCGAACGCCCGAACACCTGCGTGACTAGGCCCTGAACCTAGCGCCTTTGACCTGGCTCGGCAACCCTCGCGCCTGATTATTTTACACGCGCAAACAGATAAAGGTAGTTGTTCAAAACAGGAGAATGTCGGGTGAGGAGCGTCAGTCACGACCCGCCGCCGGGAGAAGATCCATCGTTCTATCTGGGCATCCGGATTTATATCCTTCCACCCACTGACCAGTTCACCCGTATATATAAATGGAGATAATAAAGGTTTGCATTAGTATTATACTATATAAAGCAGCATAGATAGATGGATGGAAGAGAAGAGATACGACTCACTCAAGATCGAGAATATCGTCGCGTCCGGAGTGATCGCCGACTCGATAGATCTCGTCGAGGTCTCAAAGAAGATTGCGAGCTGTGAGCTCAATACCAAGCGGTTCCCTGGAGCAGTGTTCAGGATCGAGAAACCAAAGATCGCCTCTCTGATCTTTTCTTCGGGCAAGGTTGTGCTGACCGGAATTCGGAACAACCAGGCACTGCACGATGGCCTGGAGATCATCATGGCCTCGCTCAAAGAGGCAGGGGTGAACACCTATGATGTGCCGCGTGTCGCAGTCACCAACATAGTCTGTTCATACGATATCGGCAAGTACATCAACCTGAACAAGGTCGTGATCACCTTGAACCTGGAGAACATCGAGTACGAGCCTGAACAGTTTCCGGGTCTGGTCTACCGGATCAAGGAGCCGAAGATCGTGGCTCTGCTCTTCAGCTCAGGGAAGATCATCCTGACCGGCGGCAAGACCGTCGAAGATATCAAACGCGGACTCGACTTTTTGGAGCAGAAACTCGAATCGATTATGTGATCACCAGAACTGGTGAGTCTGCACATAGTGACGCTCTGCCTTTAAAATCTCACGATAGAACGGATCGCCTTCGGTCAGGGTCGCGAGGATCCGGGACGCATGTTCCGGCCCGACCCCCCTCCCCGAGAGGGCGACGACCGCTTTTTTCCCGCTCGAAAGGACGATGTTTGCCGTCCTGATCAATTTCACCTCGACTGCCCGCTCCTCTGCGTTCTTATTCTTCTTATTTGCGATCGCATAGAGCGGCTCGTCCCACGGCTTCAACGCAGCGATCAGCTTCGCCCCGCAGTTCGGACAGACCGGCTGGTCGGGGACTCGGCTGACCTTCGTCCTGCTCTTCCACTTCCTGCAGTGCATGCAACAGAGGATCACATTCTGTTCGTCGATCCGTCGCCGAATCGTCCCGAGCACCGCGATGTCCACCGAGGCCGGGGGGATCAGGTCGCGGGACGAGAAGAGGCCGGCAGCTCCGAGGATGCTGACCCTGCCGATCGCGATCGCGATCGAGCCGGCCTTCAGATCCCCAACCACCCGGGCGGCCCCCTCGACGTCCATGTAGACCGAGAAGAGTTCCCGGTACGCCTCCTGCTGGATCACGGTCTTATCGAAGAGTTCGGAGAGACGGTGGATGCTGATCCGCTCGAAGTCGGCATCGGCGTCGATCGCTCCGAACTTCTTGGCCACCTGCACCAGTTTCCACTTGTACAGCGCCGTCCGTTTCAGTCCGATCTCAAGGATCCCCTGGATATACGTCGGTTCCAGGGAGAGGAGCGTCTCCTTCACCTCACCGGCCCGAATCGTCCCGGGGAGGCGGAGGAGCACCCGGTAGGCGTCGATCTCGATCCCGACCGAGGTGCCATACCGGGCAGAGAGGAGGAGCGAGAGGACCCGACCGATCACCTCGTTGGCACGGTGGCCGGCACAGATGTTGCAGATTACCCCCTCGTCGGTGTTCTCAAGGGTGATCAGCCGGTCGGTCGGGACGACCGAGCGGTTCTTATCCATCTCCGAGAGGAACGCTGCGACATAGGAGGCGGACCGCCGGCTGTCGGTGTAGGCCTCCACCTGCCGCGACCCCCGGAGCTGCCCGACCTCCCGGGCCACCTCGAACGGGACCGGGATCTGTTCACCCTCCCAGGAGGGGAGCTCGCCCTTCGCCTTGGTCGCCGGCTCGACGATCAACCGGCCGTCCTCGATGTCGAGCACCCGCCAGAGCTGCCCCTTGGTGATGAAGACAGCGCCGGTGGTGACCCAGCCGACCACGAACGACTCGTCGAGCGTCCCGACCGTCCGCCGCGAGACCATGTCGAAGACCGGCACCTTCCGCTCGTCCTGGATCATCGAGAGGTTCGCGGTCAGGTACCGGCGGGCCCGACCGGTCGTGATCACCAGGTCCCCTTCGAGTCTGATCAGCCGGTGGACGGCCATCTGCTCGCAGACCTGGTCGAGCAGGGGACCGCTGCCGGCAAACGGGCTGGCCCGTTCGATGATCGCCCGGATCGCAGCCCGGGTGATTTCACCGTACTCGACCGCGATGGCAGCGACCTGGTTGGCCAATACATCGCCTGCCCCTCGGGGAATCCGGACATTTTCGACCTCGTTCGCCTTGGCCCGCCGGGCGATCACCAGCGACTCGAGCAGGTCGTCGAACCCGGTGGCGAGGACCGTCCCGTGCGAGACCCGATTCATCCGGTGGCCGGCCCGGCCGACCCGCTGGATCAGCCGCGAGACCTCCCGCGGAGAACTGAACTGGACCACCTGCTCGACATGCCCGATATCGATCCCGAGCTCCATCGAGGAGGTGCAGATCAGGGTGGTGATCTCGCCGTTCCGGAACCGATCCTCGGCGGCGATCCGCACCTCCTTCGAGAGGGACCCGTGGTGGACCTCGAGGTCCCCCCGGTCATAGAGGAGATGACCGAGCGCCTCGGCGGTCACCCGGGTGTTGGTGAAGACGAGGTGCGAGCCCGGGGTCGCAAGCGCCCGTTCCACGCACCGTGCCTGGGCCGAGAGTTTCTCCCCGGCATAGATGACGTTGAGGTCCAGGTACTTCGAGACCGGCACCTGGACGATCGAAGACGGCCGGCCGGACCCGCAGAGGAAGGCCGCGATCTCCTCGGGATTGCCGACGGTGGCCGAGAGGCCGATCCGCTGAAAGCCCCCGGCATAGACCGCGAGCCGCTCCAGCGCCACCGAGAGCTGGGCTCCCCGCTTGGAGCCGGCCAGTTCATGAATCTCGTCGATGATCACATACCTGACATTGGCGAGGTGTTTCCGGAGATTCCTGCCCATGAAGAGCGCCTGCAGGGTCTCAGGGGTGGTGATCAGCAGGTCCGGCGGGGAGAGGGACTGCTTTCTCCGCTCGGACGCCGGCGTGTCCCCATGCCGGACACCGACGGTCAGCCCGAGCTCGCGGCACCACCACTCCATCCGCCCGAGGATGTCCCGGTTCAGAGCCCGGAGCGGGGTGATGTACAGGGCCTGAAAGCCTCCGCCGGTGCCTGAGAGCATCCCGCTGAAGACCGGGAGCATCGCACTCTCGGTCTTGCCGGTGCCGGTCGGGGCGATCAACAGCAGGTGCTTTCCTCTGACGAGCAGCGGGATCGCCTGCTCCTGGGCAGGAGAGAGATCCTCAAAACCCCTCTTTGAGAAGCAGGCGCGGACCCGCGGATCGAGCTGATCAGTGGCCGGCATGCTCCTCCAGCGAGCAGTACGGAGAGAGGTAGGTACCGTCTGCAAGAAAGACTTCAGCCTCATCGCGGATGATCGCCCGCGAGATCGGACTGGAGGGGTCACCGATGATCTTCGTGATGTCGTAGCCTGAGAGTTCATTGAAGGCCGGCATCAGCAGCACCCGGGTCTGGCCGTCAGGAGCTCCGGTGCCCCACAGTGCGTGCTCATCGAGCGGAGCCCGCAGGTAGGCCGGCATCCTCGCCGCGCAGCCGACCTCGTCGATCAGGGAGACGACCGGGTGGTGATGACCGATGATGATCAGGTGGCCGGCGAGTGCCGGGTCGGGGATCCGGTGTCCGTGCAGGTAGCCGACCCCATCGATCACCGCCCCGGTGGCTGGGAACAGTTCGCCCTCTTTGAGAAAGCGTTCGAGACCCACATCATGGTTGCCGGGAAGGACCTGCAGGAGAGCAGCAGATCGGAACAGAGCGAGGACAGCCGGGAGTTCCCGGTACTCCTGCCGGGTCGTCAACGGGATCGACTGTTTCACGTCCCCGAGCAGCAGCAGCCGATCGGGCTCCAGTTCCCGGACCAGCGCGAGCACCCGCTCTGCCCGTTCTCCTGATCTGCTCTGAAAATGGTAGCCATGGCGTGCCAGGTCCGATTCGATCCCAAAGTGAAGGTCGGCGATCACCAGGGTCTCTTCCCGGCCCTTCACGAGCAGGGCTGGCCCGTTCTCTATGAATGAAAGACGCATCTCAGATCAGCCGGATCTTCCCTTTCACCGGGGTATAGCAGTCCCCTCCGGCGAGCAGGGCCAGGATCGCCTGCTCGATCACCGGAGCAGAAAGTCCGGCCTGCTCGGCCGCAGCGGTCAGGTCCGCAACGGCCATCCCCTTCCGATCCCCTGCCTCGAGGATCCTGGTCAGCACCACGGCGGGGTCCTCATCTGCCAGGGATGCGGGGTCGGGAGGCTGCACCTGGTCGAGGACCCGCCCGATCGTCGCCGCCAGTTCCCGGACCCCGGCCTGGTCCAGCGAGGAGGCCGCTCCAGATGGGAGGATCTGAGCGCCGGGTTTCGACCGGGCATCGATCGCCGCCTGCACCGCCTCCAACCGTTTTGTGGTCTCCTCGGCTGTGCAGATCACCCAGAGGTCGCGGATTGGACGGGTGACCGGGGTGATCTCGTCAGGTCTGATGAACGGCAGCCTTCCCTCCTGGGCCGGCAGCATCGCCCGCCCGATCACCGTCACAAAGGCCGGGAGGGAGAGGTGCTCCACCGCAGCGGTGAGCGCAGGATGGGGTCCGTAATAGGCCAGTTCGTAGACCCCGGTACCGTCGGAGAGGCGGCCCACAAAGAGACCTTTGCCGTCATCCTGCACCTCGGTCAGGGCGCCGGCGACGAAGAGTGTCCGGCACCAGAGCCCGGTCGGGGCCAACACCCCGTCATCCCGATCCCCTGCAGAGGCGGACCGGACTGATGATCGTTGATACTCTGCCGCAAATACCCGCTGTGCCGCTTCTATCGCCATTCAGACCCTCGTCCCCGCGCGCTTACCAGATACTGGTTGATACTAGCCTAGTTCACCTTTTGCGGTTATAGGTTCTCCTGTCAGGGACCCCCCGGAGGAGGTCTGGTGCGTACAATCAGATCCTTTTCTACCCTTGAACGATAAATGGTGTGTAGCATGGATGCTGATGATCATACCATATGGATCGAACGGTACAGACCCACCCGTCTGGCAGATATCGTCGGTCAGGATGAGATCACCGAGCGGCTGATCTCTTATGTGAAGAGCCGGTCCCTGCCCCACCTCCTCTTCACAGGGTCTGCAGGTATCGGGAAGACCACGGCAGCCGTGGCCCTCGCCCGTGAGTTCTTCGGCGAGGCCTGGCACATGAACTTCCGGGAGATGAACGCCTCGGACGAGCGCGGGATCGATGTGGTCAGAAACCAGATCAAACAGTTCGCCAGGACCTCCCCGCTCGAAGGGGCCGAGTTCAAGATCCTCTTCCTGGACGAGGCCGACGCGCTGACCACCGATGCACAGGCCGCGCTCCGGCGGACGATGGAGACCTACGCCCGCGGCTGCCGGTTCATCCTCTCCTGTAACTATTCCTCCAAGATCATCGACCCGATACAGAGCCGGTGTGCGATCTACCGGTTCCGGCCGCTGACGCCGGAGGCGATCAGCGAGGAGATCAGAAAGATCGCCGGGCTGGAGGGGATCACCGTCACCCCCGGAGCGATCGAAGCGATCGTGTACATCGCCCAGGGAGACATGCGGAAGGCGATCAATGCGCTGCAGGGGGCTTCGATCGTCTCGAAGTCGATCGACCAGGAGATGGTCTATGCGATCACCTCGAGCGCTCGCCCCGATGAGATCGAGGAACTCCTCGCCATGGTCCTGAAAGGAGACTTTGAAGGGGCTGAAACGGTCCTGATGGCTCTGATGCACACCCGCGGAATCGCGCCGGCCGAACTTCTGGGCCAGGTCTACCGGGCCCTGAGCGGGAAGACCATGGAGCGTGAGCTGAAGGTGGCCCTGATCGGCCATCTCGGAGAGACCGACTTCCGGTTGAGTGAGGGGGCCTCGCCCGACCTGCAGATGGAGGCGCTGCTCGCCCGGTGCGTGGAGAGCGTCATCGCCCGTCAGGAGAGCCACCGATGAGTGGGCCTGATGAGGATACTGCAGAGATCACCAACCGGGTCGCCGACTGGTCACGGTTCTTAAAGACCAGGTACAAGAAGGAACTGACCGAACTGCTGCGGGAGTACCCGCATAAACGGTCCCTGGTGATCGATTATCACCTGGTCGAGAGCTTTGGAAAGCCGGGGACGCAGATGGCCGATGAGATCCTCGAGAACCCCGGCATGGTGATCGAGGACCTGCGTGAAGCGATCAAGAACCAGCATGTGGTCAAGACCAAAAAGGGCGAGCAGATCCCCAAGGAGATCAACCTCCGATTCATCAACCTGCCGATAAAGATCTGTGCCCGGGACATCCGGTCTGAACAGATCAACAAGATGCTCAGTGTCGAGGGGATCCTCAGAAAGACCACCGAGGTCCGCCCGCGAATCGTGGAGGCGATCTTCCGGTGCCCTGCCGGACATATGACACGACGGATGCAGGAGTACGGGCGGTTCATCGAGCCGGAGCAGTGCGGAACCGAGGGATGCACCTTCCGGAAGCTGCAACTGATCGCCAAACGCTCCCGGTTCATCGATGCCCAGAAGGTCCGGATCCAGGAGTCTCCCGAAGGGCTCCGCGGCGGGCAGCAGCCCCAGACCCTGGACGTCGACGTCACCGACGACATCACCGGGACCGTCGCCCCCGGCGACCGGGTGGTGATCAACGGGATCCTCCGCTCCCAGCAGCGGGTCACCTACGGGACGAAGAGCACCACCTTCGACATCTACCTGGAGTGCAACTCGATCGAGGTGGCCGAGAAGGAGTTCGAGGAGGTGAACATCACCGAGAAGGACGAGGAGGAGATCCTCCGCCTCTCCGCGGACCCGACCATCTACCGGAAGATCGTCCACTCGATAGCCCCGACGATCTATGGGAACGAGGACGTGAAGGAGGCGATCGCGCTGCAGCTCTTCGGCGGGATCACCAAGGAGATGCCCGACGGGAGCCGGCTGCGTGGAGATATCCATGTGCTGTTGATCGGGGATCCTGGTATAGCAAAGAGTCAAATCCTCAGATACGTCGTGAACCTCTCCCCGCGGGGGATCTACACCAGCGGTCAGTCCTCCACCTCTGCCGGTCTGACGGCCACCGCAGTCAAGGACGAGTTCGGGGACGGCAGGTGGACCCTCGAAGCCGGTGCGCTGGTCCTCGCCGACATGGGGATCGCCGCCGTCGATGAGATGGACAAGATGCAGAAGGAGGATCGGTCGGCCCTGCACGAGGCGATGGAACAGCAAACCATATCGGTGGCCAAGGCCGGGATCACCGCGACCCTGAGGACCCGGTGTGCCCTGCTCGGTGCAGCCAATCCAAAGCTCGGCAGGTTTGATGAGTATGCCGATATCGGGGAACAGATCAACATGCCACCATCACTCCTCTCCCGGTTCGATCTGATCTTCATCCTGACCGACAAGCCGGATCATAAACGGGATGAGGCGATCGCAGACTTCATCATCAGGTCGCACGGTGTGGGCGAACTGATCGCCCAGCACAGCCGGGACCCGATCGAGGGCGTGACCGACGAGTACATCACCCAGCAACTCGCCCCGGTCACCCCGGATATTGAAGCCAGCATGCTCCGGAAGTACCTCGCCTATGCAAAGCGGACCTGCTTCCCGATCCTCAGCTCAGAAGCGAAGGAGACCCTGATCGCTTACTACATGAAACTCCGTGACCTGGCCGACTCCAACAAACCGGTCCCTGTGACGGCACGGCAGCTCGAAGCGCTGGTCAGGCTGGCCGAGGCCAGCGCACGGGTCAGGCTGAGCAAGACGATCGAGAGCTCGGATGCCGAACGGGTCGTGAAGATCGTCGACACCTGTCTGCGTCAGGTGGCCTACGACGCCAAGACCGGCACCTTTGATATCGATAAGGTCGCGACCGGGATCTCCAAGGGAAAACGGGATCTGATCAGAATGATCAAGGATGTGATCCGGGAGAACGGAGATGTCAGCGGCAGGGCCCAGATCCAGCAGGTGATCGACCTGGTGGCTCAGCAGGGGTTCGGCAAGGACGAGGTGAAGAAACAGATCGACATCTTCCTCAGACAGGGCGAGGCGATGGAGCCCAAGAACGGGGTCATCAAGCTGATCTGAGCCGGCCCACCACCCACCAGTCACACTTTTTTCCAGTCTTCAGGCGACAAGTTCCGCAATCATCGGGATCGTGATAATGCAGAAGAGTGTTGAGATGAAGACGCCCTGCGAAGCGAGTTCGGCATCCGATTTGTACTCCTCCGCCAGCAGCACCGCATTGGCCGCAGACGGCATCGCCGCAAGGATCACCGGGACGCCGAGCATCAGCGGGTCGGTGATGAAGGACCGGAGGATCGCCCAGGTGAGGAGCGGCACCAGCAGCAACCGCATGGCGCTGACCACGTAGACCCGCCAGTTGGAAAAGACCGATTTCAGAGCCATCTCTGCCAGCACACCACCGATCACGACCATCGAAAGGGGGGTCGTCAGGTCGCCGAGGAGGGTGACGGCACCACCGATCGGCCCGGGCAGGGTGAACGAGGTCAGGAAGAAGATCAGCCCGACAACGACCGCCGTGACACCGGGGTTCAGCAGGATCTTCGGGTCCAGGTCAGAGAGCCCGCCTCCGGTCCGTTTCAGCATCAGGATCCCGACCGTGAACGCGAGCAGGTTGAACGGAAGCATGTACAGCGACGCGTAGAAGAGGGCCCCCTTCCCGAAGATGGCCGTGATGACCGGATAGCCCATGAACGCGACGTTCGGAAACGCGAGCAGGAACTGGTAGGTGCCGCTCCCCGGCCCGGTCACGCCGAGTATGCGCGGCAGGGGCCAAGCCACGATGAACGCGATCAGATAGAAGATCAGCGAGAGAAGGAGCACTTCCTTGCCCTGAGCCAGCAACTGGTCACTGAATGGTACCTGCAGGGATCCGATGATCATCGCCGGCAGGGCGAACCTGACCAGGAACGAGGTGAGCCCCTGGATCCCCTGCTGATCGAGCGCCCCCGATGCCCGTGCCCAGTAGCCGACGACCAGCAGCAGAAAGAGGATCACGATCTGGTCGAGCACCGTAAAGAATTCCATCTGTATCAAAAAAGAACGCAGAGACGGAATATAAGGACATGGAATGCTGCAGCACCGGAGAACCTATTTATTTCCTTTTCCCGAATAGTACCGCCTATGGTGAAACAGGTTTCGGCAGCTCACATCCTGGTGAAGACCAGAGATCAGGCGGAGGATCTGAAGAAGAAGGTCAGTGCTGGTGAAAACTTCGGCGAACTCGCGAAGAAGTATTCAGAATGCCCGTCCGGAAGGAAAGGCGGCGAATTGGGCTGGTTCGGGAAGGGAATGATGGTTCCGGAGTTTGAGAAGGTGGCCTTTGAGGGGAAGGAGGGTGACGTCGTCGGCCCGGTGAAGACCCAGTTCGGGTTCCACCTGATCAAGATTCTCGGACAGAAGTAGACCCGCGAAGAAGAGAAGTCCGGGGATCCCCGGCACATCAATTTTTAATTCCAGATCAGGCGATCCTGAACTTTTTGTTGACCGCCAGCGAGTCCATCGCAATCCTTGAGACATTCTCGATCATCCTGCTGATCTCATCGATCGCAGCCGTGGACTCCTCGGTCGCCGAGGCGGCGTCGGCAGCCTCCTGTTCGGTGCTCACCACCAGGTTCACCATCTCCTGCACCTGCATCGTGATCTCCTCGACCGTAGCCGCCTGCTCCTCTGAGCCCCCGGCCACCTCCTCGGTGTTCGATGCAATCTTCTCGATGGCCTGCACGATCCGGTTGAAGGATACGAGGGTCTCCCCGATCACCGTGGTTCCGTCGGCGACGGTCTTTCCAGCCAGGCCCATCGCGGTCGTCGCCTGCCCAGAGAGCGTCCGAAGCCCGTCGATCATCTCCTCGATACTCTCTGCAGAGTGCTTGGACTCCTGGGCCAGGGACTTCACCTCTGCAGCGACCACGGCGAACCCGCGGCCGGCTTCCCCTGCCCGGGCAGCTTCGATGGCCGCGTTCAGGGCGAGCAGGTTGGTCTGGTTGGCCAGATCACGGATCAGTCCGACGATCTTTCCGATCTCGTGCATCTGCCCGTCGATCAGGGAGACCAGGTGAATGCTCTCCTCCGATGAGGTCTTGATCCCGCCCATGCTCTTCTCCGCACTCAGTGCAAGGCGTGCCCCCTCCTTGGAGAGATCATTGGTCTCCTTGGCAAGGATCGAGACCGACTCGATGCTGGAGGTGATCTCCTCGACGGCCGCGGACATGTCCTCCATCCCCTTGAGGACCACCGTCGTGCTGGAACTGATCTTCTCGGAGTTCTCGCTGACGCGGGAGACGGAGAGGGCCACCTGCTGGGAACCGCCCGCCACCTGTTCAGCCCCGGCATTCGCCTCCTCCGCCGAGGCCGCCAGTTCCTCCATGGCCTGAGAGACCTCGGTGATCATCCCCTTGATCGCGGCGACCGCAGCGTTCAGGTCAAGTTTGACTTGAGCGAGCGGGTCCCTGGAACTGACCGTCACCTCGCGGGTCAGGTCGCCTGCTGCAAGTGCAGCCAGCCCGGTCGCCAGTTCTGCTGCGCTGGCCTGGAGACGCTCCTCATCAGATCGCTGCCTGGTGACATCGTTGTAGACGCTGAAGATATCGGTCACCATCCCGTCCAGGTCGAAGAGGGGGGTATTGTAGGCTTCGAGGGTGAATGTCCCGCTCGGGTACTCAATCACAATATCCCCACGGGTGTTCCTCTTCTCCTTCACCAGCGTCCTGAGCCCCTCGCCGGTACTGGACAGGATCTTCAGGTCATGGGCCTTCAACTGTTCAACTGCAGCGGTATCGTACCCGGACAGGGCAAGAAACGCTCTGTTCACCGTGCGAACCCGCATCTCTGTATCCCAGACGATGATCGGAAAAGGGTTCTCCTGGATCATCGCATCGGCACGCTTTCGTGCCGTCATAGCCTCATCGACGAGCCGTTCCCGCGTTGTGATATCATGGAGATACACATGCAGCAGGGGCGTTCCCTCATCCATGACCCGCCTGAGTGTCACCTCGACATCGACGGTCCTGTGATCCTGCCGGCGGATCCCCCACTCAAATGTCTGGGGGCTACCCTGTTCTGCAGCGGCAACCATCGCTGCAAGACGTGCATCTGTCCGTCCCCCATCAGCCTGCCGCTCGGAAAAGAGCATGGAGAGGGTACATCCTCCGAGTTCACCTTTCGTTGAATATCCGAGCAGTGCTACAGCCCCGGCGTTCTGGTCGACACAGTGCCCGTCCTCGAAGAGAAGGATTCCATCGGGGGCTGCATCCAGCATCAACCGCCTCCGCCGAAGATCCCTGTCATCCATTACCCTTGATGTACCTGTTTCTGCCCCACGTATCTCCACGTTCAATCTCCTCTTCCGATGCCAGAACTCTATCTTCGCTGCAGACCGGTCACCGGCGATATCAATCAGATTATCGCATCTGGTCGGGTTAAACCTTATGGCAATAGCTACGAACGCTCCGGAAGACGTAATCGGACAGGGCACCCGTTTTATAGTCGGAGATTCAATAGTGCACCTTCATCAGAGAGGGGACCAGATGGAGAAGATGGCTGCCGGGGATGTGAGCCTCAGACTGGTGCGTCAATGGGACTGCGCCAATATTGCCGATCTGTACAGAGCGGGAGGATGGTGGCGTGAGGAATGGGATGAAGCCGGGATCCAGCCATTGATCAGTGGAAGTTTCGCCTTTGTGGTGGCAGTGGAGGCCAGTACCGGCCGGGCGGTCGGCATGGGACGTGCGATCGCCGACGGGGTCTCGGACGCCTACCTGCAGGACGTCGTCGTCCTTCCGGAGTATCGGAAGCAGGGAATCGGCCGCCGGATCGTCGGGGAACTGATTCGGCACTGCACGGCGGTAGGGATCTCATGGATCGGCGTGATCGCCGAACCAGGGAGTGACACCCTCTACACCGCCCTCGGGTTCATACCCCTCACCGGGCATCTCCCGATGCTCTACCAGCCAGGAGGAGACCCCCATGCTTGACCTCGACGACTTCAAGCCGGTCACTCTGGAGGATCAGGAGATCTTCCGGGAACAGTACAGGCGGTACCCGCAGGTGCACAGCGACAACACCTTCACCAACATCGTCTGCTGGAATCATTATGCCCACTACCAGTATGCCACCCTGCGGGGATCCCTGGTCATCCTCTCCACCATCGACGGGAAGACCGCGTTTCGCGACCCAATCGGACCCCGAGATCCGGAACTCTTCGACCGGGTGCTGGAGCTCGCCGGCGAGGTGGAGCAGAAGCGGCCGTTCTATATCCTGAACCCGGCGACCGCCGCCTGGTTTGGGGAATACCGTCCGGACCTGACCCTCTACCCGGACCGGGACGATGCCGAGTATGTCTACCTCCGATCAGACCTCGCCGATCTGCCAGGGAAGGATTATCTCTCGATCCGCCGGCAGTTGAACCGGTTCAACAAGCACTGCACCTCCACCGTCGAGGCGATCACCGCGGCGAACCTGGAGGAGGTCAGGACCTTTCTGAACCGCTGGTGCCTCTGGAAGCACTGCGATGCCGAGGCGATCCTCGCAAGCGAACGGGACGCGGTCTTCTATGCGATCGCCCATTTCCTGCAGTTGGAACTCTCCGGCCTGGTGATCAAGGTCGACGGAGAGATCGGGGCGATGGCCATCTATGAACAGATGACGCCCGACACCGCCCTGGTCCACTATGAGAAGGGCCTTCCCGACTGCGAGGGGATCTACAAGGCGATCAACACCGAGACCGCCCGGCACCTCCCGGATACCTGCACCTACATCAACCGCGAATCCGACATGGGGCTGCCGGGTCTTCGCGAGGCCAAGACACGGTACCACCCGCACCATATGATCGATGCCTGGTATATCGGGCTCGAAGACTTCTGAATCCATTTTTTCCGGAGACCGGGACCGGCTGAACGGTTCCGGCCCAAAAGGACAGTAATAGAATACGCAATTATATGTCCTTTGAGAGATGTATTAGTACAGATATCCTGTTGCCAGGCTCTGGTAGTGCAGGAATACCCATATCGATCACCAGAGGTAAATCCATGAGTGCGATTTCTCCAAAGATACAGAACCAGATTGGAATGCTGCAGCAGGTGCAGCAGCAGATGCAGACGATCATGTCACAGAAGACCCAGTACGAGATGGAGATCAGAGAGACTCGACGGGCAGAGGAGGAGCTGAACGACGTTCCTGAAGGAGCGGCGATCTTCATGAATGTAGGAACCGTGATGATGCAGAAACCAAAAGAGAAGGTGGTCGCATCGCTGCAGGAGAAGGCAGAGTCCCTGGAACTTCGGGTCAAGTCCCTTGAGAAGCAGGAGAAGATGATGCAGAGCAAGTTCGAGCAGCTGCAGGCACAGGTCAAGCAGGCGCTGGAAGGGGGAAATAGACCCCCGAACGCCGCCTGAATCTCTTTTTTTCTAAAATTGAATGCTACCGGTCTGATTCAGAACCGGTAGAGCAGGTTTATCGCGTTCACCATCGCTTCCGTCGAGGTGATGACGACATCGTCCCCGGAGGCCCCGGCGTCGACGATCCGCCCCTTCTGGTCCTCGACTGCGATTGTGACATGACAGATCGCGTCAGACCCTCCAGAGATCGCCTCGATCCGGAAGTCCTTCAGCCGAACCTCGGCAGGGAGGATTTTGCCGATGGCGTTCAGAGCGGCATCCACTGGGCCGTTGCCGACACTGCTGACCACCCGTTCCTCCCCCTGCCAGATCGCACGGACGCTGGCGGTCGGGATCATATGGTTCCCGGTCATGATTGCGATATCCGCGAGGTCCATTGCCCGGGGTCCTTCCTCGATCCCGAGGACTCCCTCGCCGATCGCATAGAGGTCGGAGTCAGTGATCCGCTTCCCCTTGTCAGCGATCGCCTTCACCTTCTCGACGACCAGGTTCAGTTGCTGGTCGGTCACCTCCAGATGGGCATCGAGGAGCATCTGCCTGACGGCGTGCCTGCCCACATGCTTGCCGAGCATCAGCCGGCGCCGATGCCCGACCATCTCGGGGGTCATGATCCCTGGTTCGAACGTGGCCGAATTGGCAAGCACCCCCTGCGAGTGGATCCCAGACTCATGGGAGAATGCATTCTCCCCGACGACCGGCTGCATCGGCGGCAGCGGAATCCCCGAGTACCGTGAGACCAGCGTTGAGGTCTCGACGATCTTCTCGGTCTTGATCCCGGTCTTGATCCCATAGATCGACTCGAGGACCATCACCGTCTGCGCGAGGTCGGCATTGCCGGCCCGTTCCCCGATCCCGTTCACCGTCACCTGGACCTGTCGCGCCCCGGCCTCGACGGCCATGGTGGTGTTAGCCACCGCAAGCCCGAAGTCGTTGTGGCAATGGACATCGATTATTGCGTCGACCTCCGGTGCGATCCCGCGGACCATCGTGGCCATCGATGTCGGGGAGGCGACCCCGACAGTGTCGGGGAGGTTGATGATCGTCGCCCCTGCGGCGGCTGCGGCTCTGCAGACCTCCAGCAGGTAGGCCGGCTCGGTCCTGGTCGCGTCCATCGGCGAGAACATGCACTGGCCGTGATGCTCCCGAACATACTCGATGATCGCAGAGGTGCTGGCCAGCACCTCCTCCCTGGTCTTCTTGATCGTATGGACCCGCTGGATATCAGAGGTCGGGATGAAGACATGGATCAGGTCGACGTCACAGTCGAGGCATGCGTCCACATCGGACTTCAGGGCCCGGGCAAGGCCACAGATCTCCGCGTCCAGGTCCAGGGCCGCGATGGCCCGAACCGATTCGCGTTCGCCTGCAGACGAGGCAGGGAACCCGGCCTCGATCGTATGGACACCCAGAGCTGAGAGCTGCGCTGCGATGCTGTGCTTCTGTTCAGTACTGAATGAGACCCCGGGGGTCTGCTCACCATCCCGCAGGGTGGTGTCGAAAACAGTGATCAGCGTTTGATCGGCGTTTTTAGCAGGGAAGAAAACAATTCCCCACAGGAGTTGTTATGCGTTGCATACACGAGATTATAGGATCTCTTTATATAAATATTCATCAGACCCCGCTGAGATCTGCCGGAATGAGCGATACGTTTAATTACTCTCTATTCCAAGTTAGTTAGGGCAGTGACCCGCCTTAACTCAGCCTGGTAGAGTGCGCGGCTGTAGTATGATTTACCGATCAGGTAAACGCGCGGCTACCGCGATGTCCCCGGTTCGATTCCGGGAGGCGGGACATCTGAGGAAACCCAAAACAATTGCCCAGGTAGTGTAGTGGCCTATCATGATGCCCTGTCACGGCATCGACTCGGATTCGAATTCCGACCTGGGCGTCGTCCAGTTTTGTCACGTCCCTTTTTCAAAATCTCTAAAATTCAACGGTCAGGTGTGTCTTTCTTTTAGATGATACTCCCGCTCCGTCCTGAATCCTATCAGTGACCCTGTCTTCTGGATATTTATCTCGTCGATTTGATCATCTGTTTATTCTGCGAAACTGGGCTCGGGGCGGTAAAACAGAGAAAGCACCTACGGCCCCTGTCGTTAATAGGCGATTGAAATGGGCATCAGATCAATCATTTGACATAGAAAATC
Organism: Methanosphaerula subterraneus; assembly: GCF_052055875.1. GTDB lineage: Archaea > Halobacteriota > Methanomicrobia > Methanomicrobiales > Methanospirillaceae > Methanosphaerula > Methanosphaerula subterraneus. Next base: position 2,510,407 of record NZ_CP170508.1, on the reverse strand, counting down.
GCCTCAATTTACAAAACCAAATGAAAAAAGATCCTATTGAATGCTGTTTTTGATTTTCCAAAATTTCCATATCTCACAGAATATAAGTATCGACGTCTCCATCACCGCGCAAATGGCCGGCGCCAGAAGTATCGGCCCAGAGCGATCCGACCCGGAAGTCATGACATCGGCAAGCGTTCTGGTCGGAGTGGACTCTCCCGAGTTCGTGGATTATGTCCGGGAACTCAGTTCACCCAGTGCAGAACATCTCGCACCACAGACCAGCGCGGCTCGACCGATACTGCATTCTTCCCCAGGATCCAGTAATCGTACTTCTGCTCCAGTTTTCCATACTCTCCCTCCATCTTGAGCCAGTAGTTGAGCCCCATCAGGTAGGTATCGCTGCTGTTCATGGCCACCGCGTACCCATACATCATCTCATACGAATTGTTGGGCTCGATGATGGCCACGTCGTAGAACGGGTACAGCATGGTCATCGTATACCCCTCCTCGGCCGGGATGAAGAGGGCATCCGCCCTCTTCTCCACGAAGAACTCCTCCCTTGCATCGATCGGGACGATCGTTGCCTGGGGAAGCAGCCGCGTCGCAACCCCCACCAGCGCAGTGTTGTTGAAGACCGCCACTCGCAGGTTATTCATCTTCTTCACGTCACTCAACTGCGTGAACTCCTGCTTCTGCTCGTCCGGCACCACGAACGACATGTGGACGGTGACATAGGGATCGGTGAACTTCATCGCATCGAGCCTCGCCGAATTGACCATGACCGCAGACATGACGATGTCGCAGTAGCCGCTGTCGAGGGAATCGGCAAGGGTCGCCCCGGTGATGGGCACGAACTCGAGCCGGGTTACATTGATGACCCGGGCGAGATCATAGGCCATCTGCACATCGTACCCCACCAGCTCACCCTTCCCGTTGAAGAAGACGAAGGGGATGTTGTTGCCGTTGTACCCCACCCGAAGCACCCCCCGCTCCCTGATCATTTTGACATCGTCCCCTCCGCCGGAGTCCCGATGGATGATGACCGGAACATCCTCAGAATGCAGATAGACCGTGGTGTTCACGACATCGTCCAGCCTCCTCTCATCCGAATCAAGGGGAAGTTCCATCCGGGAGATCTGATCATCCCCGTGATAGGTGTTGGCCAGCAGGAGGGCGAAGCCCGCCTTCAGACCCACGATCATGAGAACGGTCAGCAGCAGGATGAGCAGGACGGACGGGATTGCCCTCCTCCATCGCAGCCGGCCCCGGTTCGTGACAAGGGCGATGCTGATGGTGGTGAACGAAAAGATCGACATACAGGACAGGGCGGCCACACAGCACTGGCGCAGGATCCCCATGCTGATGTACAGGTTGTATGCATCTGCAGGGAGATGCATCAAGTTCAGGAGTGATACCACCGAGATCTTGGACGAACCGAAGAAGGTGGGAATCCCCACTGCAACGAGCTGCACCTGCTGCATCAGGTCCGGCGGGCTCTGATACAGCCACGCCACGAAGAGGATGAAGAGAAAGGGAGTGAGCGCGCCCAGCAGTGGAAAGGTGTAAGCCACAGGCACCAGGAGCTCGCTGTACGACCGGATGTCTTTCCACTCAGGGCTCTGCTCCTCCCCGGTCCGATCCCCCAGATGGTCGTCGGACCGGTACGTATCGCCACCCGCACCGCTGCCAGTAGAGCCCCCAGCCGACCTTTCGAAGAGTTTCCTGACGCCTTCGATGATCAGCGGGAGGGTGATGAACTCGCTGCTGGTCGAGAGTGCAAGGATCACCGCCCTGGACGAGGCGGCGAGGATCTCCCGATAGCGGAAGGTGGTGAAACAGGTGATCAGCAGGGGTAGAACGACGAGACCGAGCAGGGTGGTGGCAGCCGCGAGGGAGAAGAGGAAGACCTGGAGATCCAGAAAACCCTCGAAGGTCATGGTTCCTGCCGTGCTGGCGGTGATGACGAAGACACCGATGGGAAAGGTTTTGGACAGGATGCTCGTCATACGCGTGAGCGCCCCCAGCAGGGTCCTGAGCGATTTCAGAATCGGCCCGCTCCCGTCGTCCATCATCAGGGCGAAGCCCAGAAACAGGCAGAAGAGCACCGTGGCAGGAATTATCCCCTCCGATAGTGTCTGAAAGGGGTTGGTGGGAATGAACTGGTCGATGATGTTGAGACCGGCATTCCCAGCCAGGTCCTGAGTGCTGAAGAACGAGGCGGCCTCCCGGGGAGGGAACGCCAACTGAAATGAGAAGAATATCCCGACACCGATCGTCCAGAACAGCAGCAGGACCAGCCCCGCTTTCACGGCGATCGCTCGTGCGCTATCTCTCTCCAGGCTCCCTATTCCCACGATGAGGGAGAGCACCACGGATGGGAGGATGGTGATCTGCCATATCTTGATGAACGCCTCGCTGAAGGGCTTCAGAACCGAACAGAGATCGCCGAAGATCAAACCGGTGAGAACTCCGAGGACGAAACCCAGCAGTATCCAGGTGGTCAGGCTCAGGCTGCGCAGTCTCATATTCGTATTTCCACTGCTCGGGGCCACTGTCGCATGGCGCGAATCGCACATTCGCCGCGACAGATACCGGGGTGATGGCCGTAACGGCACGGGCCGCCCATTTCCTTATTCTGCACCCGTTGAGGCCCGGACCCGAGGTCTTATGCAACTATTACCTTCATCATCATATAACCGTTCCCGCACAGGTGGACCGGGGAGAAAATTGCCCATTGGGGGCCGGTTCGCAGAGGAAGCGGCCGACCCCAGGGCACACCCAGATGACCCGGGCGGCGACGTCGAAACGATCGGGTCGCACCAGGATAATGGAATCAGGGCCAGGGTCGACAAGGTACCGGCCCTGACATGACGAGGATCTCTGAGGCGATCGGTATCGGGATCCCCGGGATCCGGATCCTCTGGACCCCACCATGACCAGGGCGGTGGGGGGTGCCGGGGAGAGAAGAGACCGGTTTCTTGCAGCCAGCGCAGGGATGACCACGCTGGGAAACGGGATGGAGACGCCCGGGAGTCTGTGGTGAAGGCACCCCATTTAACTCATATCAGATATAGAGAACAGATGATTGACCTTTCTGTTCAAAAAAGATCAGGGACCAAAAAAATAATCCTCTGTTTTCAATTTGGGGACGAAAATCTGTGTTCACGATGGACGCGCAGACCAAAAAAATTCAAAAATAACGTTTTTTAAAAAAAGGTGCACATACGATCAAGTATCCAACATTTCAAAATGGAATGATTTTTTTTTATTGCAGACCGGGCATGATGAGGCATTCAATAAATGACAGAAATATGTGCGTGTATAGAAAAACGGAAAGCAGAAAATTGAAATTTGCGTGAGACCCCCCGGGCCGGGAATGTATCGGACCGAGGGATTCCCCACGACGGTTTCAGGAATTCACGAGAGGGCAAAAACGAGTTAATTGAACCCACAGGGCTCCCACACCGTTGAAGACCGGGAATTGAGGAAGAAGTGACCATAGAATTCCAAAGAACATAAATACTCAGATCCCCCAAATGTTGGATCATCAAACTAGTGGGGAATACAGTATGGATGCACAGGATTATCGATCGATCATCGAATCGGCTATCACCAATGAAGTTGAGGCATACAGTTTCTACCAGAGGATCTCTGAGACCGTTCAGGACGCAAACCTGAAGGGCCTCTTCAAGGAACTCGCTGACGAGGAGACCGGGCACAGAAAGTTGCTCCAGGGCTTCCTCACCCGTGAGCCAACTGCATTGCACTTTGATGCAAAGAAGAACTACAAGCTCGGAGAGATGCTCGAGACCCCACCGCTGACTGCTGACTTAAAGCCAGTCGACGGCCTGGTGATCGCCATCAAGAAAGAGCTCTCTGCAATGCAGATGTACACCCAGTTCGCAAACCTGACCACCGACGACGAGGAGAAGAAGATGTTCCTCGAACTCGCGAAGATGGAAGCAGGCCACAAGGCACGCCTTGAGGATCTGTACACGAACATGGCATTCCCAGAAGCCTGGTAACGACCACCCGGTTCAACCGGATTCCTTTTTTTATTATTAACAGATGTCAGGTATATGTACCGGAGGTGCCAAATAGATACAGCGTATCCTGTAGGATGCGAGAGGTGCCCCAACCGGGGAACCAGGGAGTAGGTTTAGATGGAAACTGTAAATTATGGCCGCCAAATAACCTGTACCGCGGCGATTGTGCTGTTCTGCGGGGTCTGTCTCGGGCTGGCCGCGCCGGTATCGGCTGCTGTACAGATCTATCCACTGGGTGACTCTATCACGTACGGCGATGTCCACGACGGTCAGAACTACCCGAGCTACCGGTACTGGCTCTGGAACGATCTGAAGAACAAAGGGTTCGATGTCGACTTTATCGGCAGCCAGCACGGTCCGGACTACGGGTTTGTCTTTGACACCGACAACGACGGTCATGCCGGGTACACCTCGGCCAGGGAACTGGCAGAACTGCCCACCTGGCTGCCGGGACTGCATCCGGATATCGTACTCCTCCACCTGGGGACCAACGATGTGCTCGAAGGGGTGCCACAGTCTGTGACCCTCGGAAACATCGGGGCGATCATCACCGAACTGCGGGCCGTTAACCCACAGGTGAAGATCCTGCTCGCCGGGATCATTCCAACCAGTGTCGATAAGACCAACCAGCAGATCGTCTCACTCAATACAGGGCTCGCCGGACTGCAGCAGCAGATGAACACCGAAACCTCACCGATCATCCTGGTCGACCAGTACACCGATTATGACGGTGAGCATGACAATCAGGACGGCGGGGTTCACCCTGCAGAGTCGGGAGAGATGAAGATCGCTGCCAGATGGTCAGCAGCACTCGTTCCGCTCCTCTCACAGCCCGCAGCCCAGCCCACTGTTGCAGTGACCGCAGTAGCAACGGTGGCACCCGCGGTCACAGCAACGCCCCAGACGACAGAAGTCCAGACCACTGAGAAGGGGACCACTTCGTTTTCATTTGGAGGGAGCGGCTTTGGGATTCGTTCAAGTCCGTTCAGCGGAAACGCCGCGGGAGGGTTTTCGCAGGTAATGACCGCCGGCTCCTCATCGCTCTGGAGTTCGTCCTCATCGTTCACCTCGGGGTGGGCACCGGCAGGTTCATCCCAGCCAAACCAGCTCTTCCAGAAGTGGTCCCCGGCAGGATCGTGGACCGCATTTGCCTGAATTGGCCACATAAAAATATTCTTTTTTTACAGAAGTGGGTTGAAGAGACCTGACACTCTGGGCATGGTCGTTCATCAGAGACTGGCCAACCCACCGGGATGGAGAGACGGCGAGAAGAAGACTGTATGTTGCAGTAGGGTATTATCCGAAAAAAGGACGTTCAGGCCGGGGGTGCCGGCTCTTCTGGCGATTCGTCCTCATTCCTGGTTACACATGAGACTGGCGTTTTCATCGATGGGAAGAGGATCACCTCCTTGATGGAGGTGTTGTTGGTCAGCAGCATCACCACCCGGTCGATCCCGAACCCGACACCGCCGGTCGGCGGCATCCCGTACCCGAGTGCATTGATGAAATCATAATCGACCATCTGGGCCTCAAGGTCGCCGGACTGTCTCTTCCTGTCCTGGGCCTCGAGCCGATTCATCTGGTCGATGGGATCGTTCAATTCAGAGAACCCGTTGGCGATCTCCATCCCGTTGATGAAGAGCTCAAACCGTTCGGTGAACCCATCCCTGGTTCTGTGCCGCTTGGCAAGGGGCGAGTTCTCGATGGGGAAGTCATAGACGAAGGTCGGCTGGATCAACTGCTTCTCTGCGAAGAATTCGAAGAAGAGAACCAGGTACTCACGCGGGGAACCGGCCTTCTCATGTTCAGGGACGGCGTGCTCGATCGCAAACGCCTTCAGTTCTTCTGGGGAGGTGGCGAGCACATCGATCCCTGCATACTCCCTGACCGCCCCCTCCATCGTAATCCTTCGCCAGGGTCCTGCAAACGAGATGGTCGTCCCCTCGAACTCGACATGGTCCTGTCCGTGGATGGAGTTGACCAGTGAGGAGAGAAACTCCTCCATCAGGTCCATCATATCATTGTAGTCCCGGTACGCCTCATAGATCTCGATCGCCGTGAATTCTGGGTTATGACTGGTGTCGATGTCCTCATTCCGGAAGTTCTTACCGATCTCAAAGATCTTCTCAAACCCGCCGACCAGCAGCCGCTTCAGATACAGCTCCGTGGCAATCCGGAGGAATAAGGTCTGATCAAGGCAGTTGTGATAGGTCGTGAACGGACGAGCATTCGCCCCACCATAGACCGGCTGGAGTGTCGGGGTCTCAAACTCGAGAAAACCCCGTTCGCCCAGGAACTGCCTGATCAGCGAGATGATCCGGGACCGGACACGGAACGTCTCCCGCGCCTTCTCATTCATGATCAGATCCACATACCGCTGCCGGTACCGGCTCTCGGTGTCTTTGAGCCCGTGGAACTTCTCCGGAAGCGGGCAGAGCGACTTGGTGAGGAGGGTCAACTGGTCCACCCAGAGGGTGATCTCCCCGAGCTTGGTTCGGAAGAGATGTCCACTGACCCCGATGATGTCCCCCCGGTCGAGGTGCTGGGTGAAGAGGGAGAACTGTTCCTCCCCGACATCGTTCTTCTTGATGTAGAGCTGAAGCCGGCCCTGCTCGTCTCCCAGGTCGGCGAAGACGGTCTTTCCATGGTTTCGGACCGTATAGATCCGGCCTGCGATCGCAACCGACTCCTCGCTCTTCTCATGCCCGATATCAGCGAAGCGGGACTTGATCTCGCAGATGGAGGTGGTCCGGTCGAAACTGTACGGATAGATCTGGTGATGCCCTGCTGAAAGGGCCTCGATCTTCTCAAGTCTGCCTGCATCAAAATTCAGGCTCTCATGTGGACACATATTTCCGATATCTCCCCGGATTTTTCATTAACCAGCTGGCAGAAAGTCCGGTCTGGGCCAGGTAGCCGTGGCTATTGCTCTAATTACGTTCCCCCTGTGAGGTATTAATACCTCCACCAGCCGCATTCAGAGGATCCCGGCTGCAGAGCGCAGGGAAACGTATATGCAGCAGGGACGAGTACAGGGTATCATCGATGGTGAAGAGGATGGAAGGTACTGATCAGAGCAGAAAAGCCGGCGGAGAACTGAGTCCCGAGGAGTGCAGAACGGTTATCCAGAACCGGGGGGGCCGGTGTACCGTCATCGATGTCAGAACAGATGATGAGTATAGCGAGGGGCATCTGCCGGGGGCGGTCAACCTGGACCTGCTGAACGGGGAACTGGCCATGGGGATCGGAAAACTGGAGAAGGACGTCCCCTGCGTGGTCTACTGCAGGCGGGGTACTCGGGGGAGAAAAGCGATGGACCTGTTGCAGTCAGCCGGATTCTCCGAGGTCTACAACATCAGCGGCGGCTATGAGCAGTGGAAGGCTACCGGACTTCCAACCACCTCATGACGATCGTTTAGTCCGGATCAGGACGATGACCAGGAGCAGGCCGCAGATCACTGCCAGGGACGGAGCCGGGGTGCTGCGAGTGACGGTTGGATAGGTGACGATCCCGCCGGCCGATGTATTCATGATGGTGGCCTGGCCATTCGTCTGGTCCGCTGTCACCGGCCGGTCTTCGCCAGGGAAGAGAGCCACCGTCCCGGTGGCGGTCCCTACCGCCAGGTACCAGCCGTCAGGAGAGAAGGCCAGCGCAGTGACCGAAGACGGAAGTTTCGTCTTCCAGAAGAGATAACCGCTGTTCCCAAAGAGCAACAGCGAACCGTCCTCTGTGCCGACTGCGATTAGGGCTCCATCCGCGGTAACGGCCACCGAGGTGATCGGAGAACCGGCCGGATAGGTCCACTGTGGCCAGGCGGCGCTGCTGAGGAGGGTCAGGGTTCCCTTCTCATCCCCAGCAACGGCGAAAGTTCCGTTTACCGGGACTGCAACCGCTGTGATGGAGCTTCCCTTGTAGTACCGCCCCATCTCCACGCCGGTTTGGTTGCAGATCAGCACCCCCGAAGCACCGCCTGCGACCACCAGGCTGCCGTTCCAGGTCTGACCGAGCGAGACCGGGCGGATGAAACCGAACCGCCAGAGATCGCGTCCTGACCGGTCAAAGGCGTAAAGGCCGTCCATATCGGCGACCACATTTATACTGCCGTTTCCTGACACTGCAACAGCCTCGATCCAGTTGGATCCACTGGAGAGAGAGGTCAGTTCACCCTGGTGGATAAGGTCCCCACCTTTATCAATGCCGGCGATCACCCCCTTCTCGGTACCGGCGACGATCAGGCTTGCATTGGAGGTCATCGCCACTGAAGAGGCGGAGAGGAGGGGACGGACCCAGATCTCGTGCCCGCTGGCATCGAGCAGGTGGACCCCGTCATCCATCGCGGCGGCGACCAGATCCCCGCTTCTGCTGACCGCCACACTCTCACTTCCCCAGGTCACACCAGACTGTCGACCACTCCGGTTGAAGAGATAGAGATGTTCCCCACCGACAGCGATGGTGGTTGCGTTTCCCGATACCGCCAGAGATGAAACCGTTTTATCGGTGGTCGCGGTCCAGAGAGGTTCCTGTGCCAGCACACCGCAGACGGATGCAAGGAGCAGAAGAGAGACAAAAACCAGTAATAGAGCACGCCCGATCATATCCCCCATCCCAATCTGCACAGCATATATCGCCAGGAACTGTCTGTTACTACTCTGTACAGCAGGAATAAAAAGGGGTATGGTCTGCCGGGACAGGCGGGCCGGAGAGGTGGATTCAACGATCGATCCGGTCACGGCCAGATGGGGAGAGCCCGCCATCATCCAGAATCAGATGACGGCCGGGTCGATGATCAGCGCAGTCTGCGTCCGATGAAGAGGGCAGCAGCCCCGATCGATGCCAGGGAGAGCAGTCCGAACTCTGGCCCTGCAGCCTGGGTGGTCGTGGTGTTCACCGGAACCGCGGTGCCGGCCGGAGTGGTAACCGTCGCCGACGGACTGGTAAGAACTGTGGTGGTGGAGGTGGCAGTCGAAGTGGCAGTGGTGGTCGCCGGTGTCGTCCCGTTCTGAGGAATGGTCTCATTGGGCGCCGGGGTCATCGTCATCGTGACTCCCGGGATCATCGGCGTGGTGGTGACGGGCGCAGTCGTGGCGGGCAGGGTGGTGGTCGCCACCACGCCGGTGTAGTCATTGCTGCCCGAATAGTAGACCGGGGGGAGTGGCATGGTGGTGATCACGATCGTCGGGATGGTGGTGACGATGGTGGTCGTGTTGTTCGGGACGATCGTCGGGACGGTCGTGTTCGGCACCGTCACTGTGGGAGTGACGTTGGTAATCCCAGAACCGATGGTGACCGTCCCGGATACCACCGCAGCAGTGTCCCCGATGTCGACCGGCGTATCATTGACATAATACCGGACATGATCGATAGAGACCGTCAGCGGGGAGACGCCGGCACCGGTCGCCAGGAACTTCAGGTCTGCGATCGCGAACCGCCCGTTCGGATAGCCGTTGGTGAAGTCTCCAAACTGGAGAAAAATCGAATTGTCTGCATCCTTTGTCGCTGCTACCGTGTTACCGACCTTAAAGTCTGCGCCGGTATAGTTGAGCAGACTGCTGTCATACGTAATATGCATATACACATCAGCGGCCTTCGGGCTCCAGGTGTTCTCAAGGTACACTGTGGCCGTCAGATTATCACTGATATTTACGCCAGTGACAGCGGGTATCGAAAAGGTGCCATTGCCTGCTGCACTCACGGCTGTGATGCCATAGAGCACGAAGAGACAGAGCACCAGCACTTGCCTGAGGATTGTCATGGTCAATCGTAGAGACCGGCCAGGTATAATATCTTTGTGCTACACGGGGATGAAAAATGATGAATAAAGACTTCAGGAGATATACCTCACTCGGAGGTACTCTCTGCAAGCCTGTTTATCTGCACCGACCGATACAGGAAGAACCCGACCACGATGAAGGTGATCAGGGGGGAGAACCAGGATGGGATATGGAACCCGAACGCGTCCAGCACCATGATCCCCCCAAGGAAAAGGATCGAATACATTGCCCCGTTCTTCAGAAGCGGGTACCGCCGGATCCGATCGATATTCCCGATGGTCAGTTCACGGACCACCAGCGCCCCAATTCCATTTCCAATCAGGATCAGCGGAACCAGGAGCGTGAATGCGAACGCCCCGACCACTCCATCGATCGAGAAGGTGGCATCGATCACCTCGAGGTAGAAGAGCTTGCTCATATCACTCAGATGACCCTCTCCAAGGTGCTTCTCCTGCACCTCGGCGTTCTGCTTGAACCCGTTCACGATGAAGAACGCGGTCGATCCCACGACGGCGCCAAAGGCCATCATCGGATCGGTCTTCAGAGTAAACCAGACGATCAACGCGAGGAGGACTGAGATGACCGCATAGAACCAGACCCCCTTGCTCTGAATAAACCGCTCGCCACGAAGCCCATAATGCTTGTGCTCGACAAAGAGCCAGTGGAAGAAGAGGAAGAGCAGGAACGTCCCTCCCCCTATCAACAGGATCGGAGATGAGCGCTCGATCGCTTCGAGGACTATCGGATCACTGCTGAACATCGCGGTGAAGGCCTGGACCGGTCCGAGTGAGGGGGTGGCCATCCAGACGATCAGCCAGGGGAGCAGCCCTCTGACCACAAAGACCGCGATGAGCAGACCCCAGACCAGAAACCATCGCTTGGCCTTCTCCCCCATCGTGGAGAGTACCTCCGCGTTGATGATCGCATTATCGATGCTGCTGACGGTCTCGAAGAGGACCAGCCCACCGATGACGATCAGAATACTCATTATATCCATAATAATTCCTCTACTCAGTACCTTCTCCAGTCTTATGAACCTTGACCCGATGAACGATTCTCAAAACCCCCCACAATCTCTAACAGGAGGGTGTACGTAACTGTACAGCATGACCAGGCCGATTCTTCAGGTGGCACTCGACCTCCTCGAGCTTCCGCGAGCGCTCGCGATCGCAGAGGAAGCGGTTCGGGGGGGGGCAGACTGGATTGAAGCAGGGACGCCGCTGATCAAGAGCGAGGGGATGGAAGCCGTCAGGGCGCTCCGGAACCGATTCCCCACGCATCCGATCGTGGCTGATATGAAGATTGCAGACACCGGGACGATCGAGGTCGAGATGGCGGCCAAGGCCGGGGCCAGCATCGTCTGCATCCTCGGGGACGCCGACGACGTGGTGATCAGAGAGGCGGTCAGGGCCGCCCGCCTCTACGGGATCCGGCTGATGGCTGACCTGATCAATGTCACCGATCCGATCGGTCGGTCCGCCGAACTGGCTGCGCTGGGGGTTTCGATCATCAACGCCCATGTCGGGATCGACCAGCAGATGATTGGACGACAGTCGATCGACCTGCTCCGGCAGATCCGGGAGACGACGACGGTGCAGATCGCAGTGGCCGGCGGACTCGATGCCGTAACCGCCGCCGAGGCGGTCAGGTATGGCGCCGACGTGGTGATCGTCGGCGGCGGGATCATCAGGTCGGGGGACGTGACCGGGGCCGCGACCAGCGTCCGGACGGCCATCGACAACCCGGACCTGGCCCCGAAGGAGAAGAAGAGCCTGGACGACGAGATTCGGGAGATCCTCATGGCCGTCTCGGCCCCGAACGTCACCGATGCGATGCACCGAAAAGGATCGATGGTGGGGCTCTTCTCCCTCTGTGGGGATGTGAAGATGGTCGGAAAGGCGGTCACCGTCCAGACGATCGCCGGCGACTGGGCCAAGCCCGTCGAGGCGATCGATCGCGCAGAGGCTGGCGACGTACTGGTGATCAACAACGATTCCGGCACCCATGTCGCCCCCTGGGGGGAACTGGCGACCAGGAGCGCGCAGAACCGCGGGATCACCGGGGTGGTGATCGACGGTGCGGTCAGGGATGTGGATGACATCAGAAAACTCCGCTTCCCCCTCTTCGCCAAGGCGACCCAGCCGAACGCCAGCGAACCGAAAGGGCTCGGGGAGATCAATGCCGAGATCCTCTGCGCCGGGCAGTATGTGAACCCGGGGGACTGGATCGTCGGGGACGAGAGCGGCGTCGTGGTGATCCCGGCCGAGCGGGCCTACGAGGTGGCCCGCAGGGCGCTCGAAGTGAAGAAGACCGAGGAGCGGATCCGGGCCGAGATCGCGCGGGGGGCTACGCTCTCGTCGATATCGGAACTCTTAAAATGGGAGAAGAAGTAAGGTCAGGAGAAGGCTTTCGCCTGGAGCAGCTCCTTCTCTTTGGCAAGGATCGCCTCGATTGCCGGCTCCACCTGATCGACACGAAGGATCAGGACAGCCCCGTCCCTGCCGCTGTACGCGTAGGAATATTCGATATTGATCCCGGCGTCCCCAAGCAGGGTCGCGATGTCATACAGACCGCCGGGCTCGTCCCGCATCGCCACCGCGATCACCTCGGTGAACGCGACATTGAACCCGAGTTCGGTCAGCCGGGTAAAGGCACGGTCTGGATGATCGACCAGCGCCCGCACCACCCCAAAGCCGTTCGCCTCGGCGATGCTGAAGGCGAAGATGTTCACCTTCTCCTCTTCAAGGGCATGGGCGATCGCCGCCAGCCTGCCCGGCCTGTTCTCTGAAAAGATTGAGATCTGCCTGATGATATACTGCTTCTGATCCATCTATAACACCCTCTTGTCGATGACCCGCTTGGATTTTCCTTCAAACCGGGGGAGGGAGCCGGGCTCGACCAGTTCGACCTCCGCCGCCACGTTCAATGCGTTCTTCAGCCTGTACTCGACCTTCCGCCGGATCGCCATCAGGTCGTTGATCTTATCGCTGAACGCCCCGCTCTGCAGTTCGACCTGCAGCAGCAGCGTGTCCAGATTCTTCTTCCGGTCGACGATGATCATGAAGTTCTGACCTCCGACCTCGGGGATGGAGAGGAGAGTGTGCTCGATCTGCGACGGGAAGACATTGATCCCGCGGATGATCAGCATATCGTCGACCCGCCCCTGTATCCGATCGATCCGCGGATGCGTCCGACCGCACACACAGACCGATTCGTCCATCGAGGTGATGTCCCCGATCCGGTACCGGATCATCGGCAGCGCCTCCTTCTGGAGCATCGTGATCGTCAGTTCACCCTTCTCTCCATTGGGCAGCACCTCCCCGGTATCCGGGTCGAGCACCTCGATCAAAGCCATATCGCTCCAGATATGAACCCCCTGCTGTTCGGAGCAGTCGGTGAACATCGGCCCGGAGAGTTCGCTGGTCCCATAGATATTGTAGGCCTTGATCCCGAGCCACTGCTGCATATGATCACGCATCCGTTCAGACCAGGGTTCGGCGCCGAGGACTCCGACCTTCAGGTCGGTGTCGTTCTTGATGCTGACCCCCATCTTCTCGGCGACCTCTCCCATGTGGAGCAGGTACGACGGGGTGCAGGCGATCGCCGTGGAATGGAGATCCTGCATCAGTTCGATCTGCCGCTCGGTGTTGCCGACACTGCTCGGGAGGACGGTCGCACCGATCCGCTCGGCCCCATAGTGGAGACCGAGGCCGCCGGTGAAGAGGCCATACCCGTACGAGACCTGCATAATGTCCCCGCGCCCAAGGCCGCAGGAGGTGAGGCCGCGTGCCAGCGAAGTGGTCCATTGCTCGAGATCAGGGGCGGTGTAGCCGACGACCGTCGGCTTGCCGGTGGTGCCTGAAGATACGTGATACCTGACCAGTTCCTCCTGCGAGGCCGTGAAGAGCCGGTCCGGATAGTTGTCCCGCAGGTCCCGCTTGAACATGCACGGGAGTTTCTGCACGTCAGCGAGCGACCCGATATCATCCGGATGAACCTTCGCCTCCTTCATACGGTTATGGTAGAATGGTGAGAAGGCGTACAGCCGGCAGACCAGGGTCTTGAGCAGCCGGTACTGCTGCCTCTTCTGCTCCTCGACCGGCATCTCCTCGATCCGCGGGTCCCACTTCATACCAGGGCCCCCCGCCGATCGATCACCCGTTTCGCCTTCCCCTCAAACCTCGGGAGAGAACCCGGCTCAACCAGCCTGACCGTGGTCCTCAGTTCAAGCGTGTCCCGGAGAACACCCCCCACTTTCTTCTGGATCCTGGCCAGGTCCTGAAGTTCCCCGCTGAAGAACTCCCGGCTCATCTCCACCTCGATCGTCATCTCATCGAGGTGGTTCTTCCGGTCGACATAGACCATGAACTGGTCCCCAACCTCAGGCAGTTTGAGCAGCACATCCTCAATCTGTGACGGGAAGACATTGATCCCGCGGATGATCAGCATATCGTCGGTCCTGCCTGTGAGCCGGGCAATCTTCTGCATCCTACCGCAGATGCACCCATTATCCATCAACATCGTGATATCACCGGTCCGGTACCGAAGCATCGGCATCGCCTCCTTGACAAGCGGGGTCACCACCATCTCACCCCGCTCTTCAGGACCGAGCACCTCCCCGGTGTTGGGGTCGATGATCTCGACGATATAACTGTCATGCCAGATATGGAGCCCATCCTTCTCGGGGCATTCGAAGGCCACCCCCGGCCCGAACAGCTCGCTCATCCCATAGGAGTCAAAGGCGGAGAGACCAAGGCGGTTCTCGAGTTCCCGTCGCATCGTCTCTGACCAGGGCTCAGCACCAAAGATCCCGGTCCTGAGCGAGTCGAGGGTGACCCCCATCTCCTCGGCCACCTCGGCGATATGCAGCGCATACCCGGGGGTGCAGTGGATCGCGGTAACACCGAAGTCCTGGATCATCTCGATCTGTCGTCTGGTGTTTCCGGTGCCGGCAGGAACCACCGTGAGCCCTGCCTTCTCTGCTCCTGCGTGGAGGCCGAGACCCCCGGTGAAGAGACCGTAGTTGACCGAGTTCTGAAAGACGTCACCCTCCCCAAGGCCGATCATCGTCAGGTTTCGCGCGATCAGATCAGACCAGGTCTCCAAGTCATTGCGGGTATACCCGACCACCGTCGGTTTTCCCGTTGTGCCTGAGGTGGCATGAATCCGGACGACCTTACTGAGCGGAACGGCGAGGAATCCGAACGGGTACCCCTCGCGGAGATCCTGCTTCCTGGTGAACGGAATCTTCTGCAGGTCGTCAAGCGACCGTATCGCCTCCGGCCGGAGCCCGGCCTCTTCAAATCTGGTGCGGTAAAATGGTATCTTCTGGACCTGCTGCACCGTCTCCTTCAGCTTTTTGAGCTGATGCGAGGCGAGTTCGGCCGGCCCCATCGTCTCTACAGACTTGTTCCAGAACATAGGACACTCACTGGTATGGCGCGCGACAGGGGGCCGGCACCGGCCCCCTCTGCACCACGATTACCTGCTCAGATATATGACAATCCTCTATGATAAGTCCCATCCTTTCACAGCTGGGTTCAGACCGGCCCGCGGTACTCGGAGGGAATACGGTCGAGGAGCATCCCCTCGACGATCACCGGCATCAGCCGGCGCCCCTCCTCGACGGCCATCTTCAGCCTCCAGTCACGGTCGGCATAGATCGTAAAGATTGGATCCCCCGTGTTCACCTGCTCTCCCTTCTTGGCATGGAGCATGATCCCGGCTCCATGATCATGCGGGGCGCCCGCGATCCGGGCGAGGCTGACCAGCGCCCGGTTGTTCAGCTCGATGATGTACCCGGTCTCCTGGGCGTTCACAACAAACTCGAACTGTCCGGGCTTGATACTCTCGGAGGTAACACCCGGGTCCCCGCCCTGGATCTCGATGATCTGGCGGAGTTTACGAAGCGCCTTCCCGCTCTTGAGGATCTCCTCAGCCATCTGGTACCCCTGACCCCGTGCGGCCTTGCCGGACATCTCCAGCGCGATCCCTGCCAGCGAGAGGCTCTTCTGGATCAGCGACCTGGGCTCGTCCCCGCCCTCGAGGATGGCCAGCGCCTCCCGCACCTCGAGATTCGGCCCGATCGTCCTGCCGACCGGCGAGTCTCCATAGGTCAGGGCACACTCCACCCTGATCCCGAGCCGCTCGCCGATCTCGATGAACTCCCGTGCCATCTTCCGCCCCTCCGCCATATCCGGAACTTTGGTTGAGGAGCCGACCGGGATGTCGATCACCACCAGGTCGGCACCGACGGCGAACTTCTTCGCCATCACCGAGGCGAGCATCTGCCCGCGGGCGTCGATCTTGAACGGATACTCGACGACGATGATCCGGTCGTCCGCGGGAGCGATGTTGGTCGCACCCCCCCAGACGATCACGCCCCCGACCTTCTCGGTCATCTGCTGGACCTCGGCCGCAGAGAACTCTACCGGTGCCAGCACCTCCATCAGGTCGGCCGTCCCTGCAGCCCCGGTGATCGCCCGGGAACTGGTCTTCGGGATCTTCAACCCGCTGGCCGCGATGATCGGGACGATCAGCAGGGAGATCTTATTGCCCGGAACACCTCCGACCGAGTGTTTATCCACGATCGGGTGGTTGCCGAACTTCAGCCGGTCACCCGACTCGACCATCGCATGGGTCAGGTACTCCACCTCATCCATGTCCAGACCATTGATGTAACAGGCGGTCACGTATGCCGAGAGTTCAGCCTGGGAGAGCGAATCGTTGACGATGTCCTGGATGATCTGGCGGGTGTCGTCCTTGGTCAGTTTCTCACGGTTCATCTTCTTCTTGATCAGGTCGAGGGCGAGCGGCTTCTTCGCCTCCCAGACCTCGACCTCGGCCCCGTCGACAATCTGAAGGGCTTTATTGGTGAGCCCGTAGACCCCGATCACCCCGGAAGGGATCATCGTCGTGGTGGTGTCCACCACGGCCGGTACCGATAACCCGCCGGCATGGTTGAGGATCTGCACCCGATCGCCTTGGAGCACGCCGACTGTCCGCGCATCAGAGGCATTTAAGAGGACGCCACGGTCGGCGATATCCAGAATCTTTGCAATGTACTTCATACCCGGACCATCCTGCATAATGCGTCAGATGCAATGATCATACAGTATAATCGCTGAACATGGAACCTACTTATGTGCACCGGTTCACCAGAATGAGCAGGAACCCGGATTTGAGACCATAAGCATTAATAGAACATTCTGTAATGTATTGGTGATGAGACGGGTTGCAGCGTGTATGCTGCTGGTGCTCTGTTTGTCGCTGATCGCCCCTGCATCGGCACTCTATGAGAACAGGTACAGTTACCTCTCTGTTGAGAAGGTGACCGTGCACCTGGAAGAGAAGAGTGCAACCATCGACATCGACTACACGATCGATGATGGAATACTGCTGCTGGTCTCGATCCTTGGGAGAACGGATCTGAACAGGAAGGTGATACGTGTCATCAACTATGATAACGCCCGGATCCAGCAGGTCGACCTGACCCATGCCCGCCTGGTCGTGGACAATGCTTCCTACGATTACGGGGAGGGATCGTTCTGGTACCCCTCCCACCAGTTCAAGGTCACCATCCCGGAGCTTGAGGTCATCTCCCCCCAGATGAGCAGAAATTTCACCTCGACCGCCACCTTCCCACGAGGGATGGGTTACTTCGGTGCCGATGCGGCACCGGCACAGACCGTGGCTGTCCTGACCACTCCGTTGAACTTTTAATCCTTTTTTGTCTGCGCCCGGTACCAGGCGATCGTCTCCCGAAGACCCTGTTCAAAACCGACCTCGGCACGGAACCCAAACGCCTTCTCTGCCCTGCTGACATCGAGGCATCGGCGTGGCTGACCGTCCGGTTTGCCGGTGTCCCAGTGGATGCTTCCCGAAAAGCCGGTCAGGTTTGCGATCAGAGTGACCAGATCCTTTATCGAGATCTCCTGGTGGGCCCCGAGGTTGACCGGTGCCGGCTCGTTGTACTGCTCTGCAGCAAGCAGAATCCCGCGGGCGGCGTCGTCGACGTACAGGAACTCCCGGGAAGCCTTGCCGGTGCCCCAGACTTCGACGACATCATGGCCGTCCCGTTCAGCCTCGACAAACTTCTTGATCAGCGCTGGGATCACGTGCGAACTGTCAGGGTTGAAGTTGTCTCCGGGGCCGTACAGGTTCACCGGCAGCAGATAGATCGAGTTGAACCCGTACTGCTGCCGGTAGGCCTGCGACTGGACCAGCAGCATCTTCTTGGCCAGCCCGTAGGGCGCGTTCGTCTCTTCGGGGTACCCGTCCCAGATGGCATCCTCGGAGAATGGGACCGGGGTGAACTTCGGATATGCACAGACCGTGCCGATCAGCACACACTTGCCGACCCCGGCCTGCCGTGCCGCCTCGACCAGCTGCACCCCCATCATCAGGTTGTCATAGAAGAGCTCGGCAGGGTGGCCCATGTTGTACCCGATCCCACCGACCCGTGCAGCCAGGTGGATGATCAGATCGATCTCTGAAACCGCTTCGACGCAGTCATCCCACCGGCGGAGGTCAGCGTCCCTGCTCCGGGGGATCCTGATGTTCTCCTGCTGCACTCCCTTCTGCTTTAACTGGTCGACCACGTGCGAACCAAGAAAGCCTGCTCCGCCAGTCACCAGGATCCTCTTATCCTGCCAGAAATTCATGATACTACCTCTGAAATACTCGATAATAACGCTGCTGTACCGTCTGTTGTATAGGGTGCTCTGAGCGTATCAAAATGATCGCGATAGTCACCCAGCCGATCGAGATCGGCGATCCAGGCCCCGTTCCTGTACTCTTCGCCGGAGATCTCCCTTCCAATCCCGCAGGCTGCGACCTGATCGGTGAAGAGACGGTCCTCAAAGAACCCCTCCCTCTGGAAGAGGACCAGTGGAACCCGTGCTTGGACGGCCTCGGAGACGGTGCTGTACCCGCCCTTGGCGACGACCAGGTCGCTCATCCCGACATAGTTCTGTGACTCGGTCTCATCGGCCGGGATCCTGATCAGGTCAGGGGCTCGAGTCTCTACGGCAGAGGAGACCACGCAGGTGACCCCGGCGTCGGTGAGGCATCGGACGGTCTCGGGAGAGAGGTCAGGGCAGTCATTCCCCGGACCCAGATAGACCACGACCTGATCCCCGTCGAGCCCGTACCGCTTTCGAAGGGCGGACCGGGGTTCAGAGATCTTTCTCGCGATCAGCCCGATTCTCCGTCTCTTCGAGAAGATCTCCATTCCGTCATCGAACGGGAGCACCAGCCCCAGATCTGCGGCTGCATAGGCCTCCCGGATCAGATCAAGGGCTGCGTGGTCAGGAAAGAGGGAGGCGAAGATGGAGTGCCAGGTGAAGTTGGAGACCCCGATCCCCGGGATGCCGAGGGACTCGGCGACCAGAAATGGCTGGGGTGCGATATCCGACAGGATCAGGTCGACCCTGTGTTCTACACAGAACCGCCGTTCAGCGGCGAGATATCGTCCCCAGGTGCTCGTCCAGACAGTGAGGGCCTGCTCGGTCCGGGGCCGGTCCACCTCTACGGTCCGATCCTTCAGCACCACCCCGATATCGTTCTGCCCGGCATGGACCGCGACTCCGGGAAGGGACGCTCTGACAAAGCCGGCAGGGGTCCCGGTCCGCACCAGCACCCGGACCGGCATTGCGGCGGTGACCGCCCGGATCATCGCAATCGAACGCGAGGCATGCCCGTAGCCGTAGTCACTGATATACCAGCAGATGGTCGGGGGGGACCTGCTCAATCCCCTCTCCACCACCGGTTGGGGAACTTCTCCGCGATGATCGCGTCACCCTCACCGACCGGTTCAAGGCCGGCGGCCCGCATATCGGCATCGACCATGATCCGAACCAGATCAGTGAAGGTGATCTTCGGGGCCCAACCAAGGTCTCTCTTTGCCTTGCTCGGGTCGGCGATCAGCGACTCCACCTCGGTCGGCCGGAAGTACCGGGGATCGATCTTCACATGATCCTCGACCTTCAACCCGACGTAGGCGAAGGCCTCGTCCAGAAACTCCTGCACCGAGTAGGCGGTACCGGTCCCCATAACATAATCATCAGGCCGGTCATGTTGCAGGATCCGCCACATCGCCTCAACATACTCAGGCGAGAAACCCCAGTCACGCCGTGCTTCAAGATTCCCCAGGTACAGGAACTGCTCCTTCTTCGCCTTGATCCGGGCGATGGCTCGCGTGATCTTCCGGGTCACGAAGGTGCCGCCCCGCCGGGGGGACTCGTGGTTGAAGAGGATCCCATTGCTGGCGAAGATGTTGTACCCGTCCCGATAGTTCCGGGTCATCCAGTAGGCGTACAGCTTGGCACAGGCATACGGGCTGCGGGGCTGGAATGGTGTCGTCTCGGACTGCGGAGGTGCAGACGAACCGAAGAGCTCACTGGACGAGGCCTGGTAGAACCGGGTGTTGTTGTTGGACCGCCTGACCGCCTCAAGGATCCGCGCCGTCCCAAGGCCGGTCACGTTCCCAGTGTACTCAGGGGTGTCAAAGCTGACCCGGACATGGCTCTGCGCTCCGAGGTGATAGACCTCGTCAGGCTTGAGGTTGTACATGATGTTGTTGATCTGTTCGGAGTCTGAGAGATCCCCGTAATGGAGGAAGAGTTTAGACTCGGCATCATGAAGATCGGTGTAGATATGATCGATCCTGCCGGTGTTGAAGGTCGAGGCCCTCCGGATGATCCCATGCACCTCATACCCCTTGCTGAGCAACAGCTCGGCAAGGTATGACCCGTCCTGTCCTGTAATTCCCGTTATCAATGCAGTCTTCATGATAAATCACCGTGTATTGTTTCCCGGCGTGAGGTTCCCTACAATACTCACCCTGATCAGACATCTTTGTTCTGATCGTCCGGACATGCCGGCTCTGGTTCCGGGGCAGAGGGGAGACGCCGGATCACCCGGGCAGGGTTGCCGACGATCACCAGGTACCCCTCGGGAAAACTCTTGGTGACGACGCTTCCTGCACCGACGACCGTATGATCCCCAAGGGTCACCCCGGGCAGGATCACCGAGTTCATGCCGATCCAGCAGTGGGCCCCGATAGAGATGTTCTTTCCCGGGAGGTTCCGGTCCAGGTTGGAGGGGTCATGATTCGAGGTTATCAACCCGACGTTCGAGGCGATCCAGGTTCCGCTCCCGATCGTGATCGAACCCAGAAAGTTCTGGAAGTATTTGCCCCCCATCTCGTTGAACATGTTGATGTCATCGGGATCGAAGGTGATGTTGTACGGCACCGATATGGCATTCAGCGGGGAGACCGGCCAGGGGATGGCACTGTTGAACCGGAGGATCTTCTGCCAGAAGATTCCCCTGATCACCCACCGCCAGCCGTCGAATGAGTCATCGAAGTACCGCCCGCGAAGGTACCGCCGGTCATAAAAGACCGATCCAAAAGCAGTGAAGACCCGTACCAGGATGGAGAAGAGCCGCCGTTTCGTCTCTCTTGATACCATAACGCTCTGTACTATTTACCAGCGATACTGATAAGGGTCACGTTGATATCGGGCCCTGCCCGCAAAGAAAAACAGGAAAAATTGGGTAAAGGGTTAGAGCCTGGTATAACAGACATCGCAGGCCGGATCAGCCCACTGCTTGCGCATCCCCTTCACGTCGATGACGACCGGGGTGCCATTGCTCATCTTCTTGACCTCTTCCAGGGTCAGCGACCCAAAGGCATCGTGTGGAACATTGATAATGATGCAGTCAGCCTGAAATCCCTTCAGATCCAGGAGAGGCTTCACATCAAACCGGGTGATGTCGGCTTCAGAGAGGAGCGGGTCGTACCCGTATACATCTGCACGGAACTCCTTAAGTTCCTTGATCATCTCATGGGACGGACTCTCCCGGGTGTCCGGCACGTTCTCCTTGTATGTGAGCCCGAGGATCAGCACCTTTGAGTCCCGGATCACCTTGCCGGCGTCGTTCATCCCCTTGATGGCCAGTTCTGCGACATGCTTGGGCATGTAGTCGTTGATCGCACGGCCGGCGAGGATTACCTGGGGGTGGTACCCGAGTTCCTCTGCCTTGTAGACGAGGTAATAGGGGTCGACCGGGATGCAGTGACCGCCGACCAGACCTGGCCGGTAGTGGTGGAAGTTCCACTTGGTCCCTGCCGCCTCGAGGACGGCCTGGGTGTCGAGCCCCATCTTCTGGAAGATCAGCGAGAGCTCGTTCATCAGGGCGATGTTCAGGTCACGCTGGATGTTCTCGATCACCTTTGCGGCTTCAGCCGTCCGGATGTTCTCTGCACGGTAGACCGTGGTCACGAGCCCGTACAGCGATGCAAGCAGGTCGAGGGTCTCCTCGTCCATCCCGGAGACGATCTTCGTGATCTTTGGAAGGATGTGCTCCTCGTCACCAGGGTTGATCCGCTCAGGCGAGTACCCGATCTTGAAGTCCTTCCCGCAGGAAAGCCCTGACATCTTCTCGAGCACCGGGGCCATGATCTCCTCGGTCACGCCAGGGTAGACCGTGGACTCGAGGACCACGACGGCACCCTTCTTCATATGTTTCCCAACGACCTCAGCTGCTGAGATCACTGGCATCAGGTCAGGATCTTTGGCCTTGGTCACGGGTGTCGGGACTGCAACAATGATGATGTCAGCCTCTCCAATCAGGGTGGGATCAGTGGTTGCCTGGACCTTGTTCTCAGGTGTCTCGTTGATGATCCTGATCTTCCGTGCGTCGATATCAAATCCGATCGTTTTCAGATGATGTGAGAAGGCTTCTGCCAGTGGATAGCCCACATACCCGAGGCCGACTACACAGACGGTCTTGTCAGTTACTGATTTCTGAACCATTGTATCGTCTCTTCTAATCCCTGTAGTAAGGTGAACTCGGGTTCATAATTAAGGTGCTCTTTAGCCAGTGCATAATCTGCCAGAGAATCCCGTACATCCCCGGATCTGGGTGCATCATAGATCGGTTCGCGGCGTTCGCCGATGATCTCCATGATCTGATCTGCCAGCACATTCAGGCTGACCCGCCGTTCACAGGCGACATTGAAGACCCCCTCGCTCGAGGACTCCATCGCAAGGATATTGGCATGGACCACGTCCCGGATGAACGTGAAGTCCCGGGTCTGCTCCCCGTCACCATGGATGATCGGGGACTCATGGTTTAGAATCTTCGTGATGAAGTTCGGTATCACCGCAGCGTACTGCGATTTGGGATCCTGTCTTGGGCCAAAGACGTTGAAGTAACGCAGGCAGGTCATCTTCAACCCGTACAGCGATGAGAAGACCTTGAAGTAGTGCTCGCCGGTCAGCTTGGTGACCGCATACGGAGACATCGGGGCCGGAGTCATGCTCTCACGCTTGGGCAGCGTCGGGGTATCCCCGTACACTGACGAAGAGGAGGCGAACATCACTTTCTTGACCCCCTGGTCCCGTGCTGCCATCAGCACGTTCAGGGTCCCGCCGATGTTCACCTCGTTGGTCGCGAGCGGGTTCTCAACCGACCGCTGCACCGACGGGAGGGCGGCCTCGTGAAAGACATAATCAACCCCGGAAAAGACCCGGTTCAGCAGGGGGAGATCAGTGATGCTTCCCCTGACAAACTCGACATCGAGCCCCTTGATATTGATCTCTCGCCCAGTTGAGAGATCATCGAGCACGATCACCTGATGCTTTTTGCTCAGTTCCTCAGCAAGGTTTGAGCCGATAAATCCCGCTCCACCGGTAACGACGACTTTCATTTGTACAAGGTGTACAATTGCGATAATAAAGGTATCGCAGATCCATGCCCAGCGTCATGAAACAGAAGAGGGGGTGACCAGGTTCACCCGGTAGCGCGACAGAGATTCGGGCCTACCGTTCGATGGCCTCGATATGGACAGCGGCTTTCTCAGCCAGTGCCTTTCGCCCTTTCAACGCGGCGATCTCGGTGACGGCCTCAAGCAGGTGGACCGACTCCTCGAGGTACGAGAGGATATCCGCCGGAAAGATCTCAATTCCGTATTCGCCGGCGAGGGTCTGGCTGATCTGTCGGTGATCGAGCCCCTCCTCACGAAGTTCAAGGAGTGTCCGGGCGAACCTTCGTTCCGGACAACCACAGTGCGGTGACTTCTTACACCTGCACCGGACGAAGTCCTCAAGGAAGGCGAGCACCTGGTCACGGGTGCGTCCGTCCAGCATGTCAAGGTTCACCTCGCCATTCAGGACTTCAAGCATATTCCCATGGAATGCCCGGTCAGATAGCCGGCACCCAGAAACCCGTTCAATCTTTCTGGCATGGATTAACCGTGCCTTATCGGCGATCACGAACTTTCACCAGGCTCCTCATCGAACTTCTTTAAAGACTTGAAGGCCTCGCTCATCGTTTCGATCTCGATCAGCCACTCATCGAAGAGCGTCGGGTTCTCAAGGTCATCCTTGACAAACTTGTTGCAGCAGGTGGCCCCGTTGATCACGGAAGCCCCCATGTGGGATGCACAGTCGAGCGCCTCTTCGAGCTGGTCCTCAGGAAGTGCCCGTCCTTTCTTCACCAGCCCTTTCAGGTCGGTCTCGAACTCTCCCTCCATGAACCGTCTGCAGGAGGCGAAGAGAACCAGCAACGTCAGCTGGATAGGCCCGACAACTTCCTCGAGTTTCCCTTCGGGCAGGGGCGACATAACGATAGCCTCAACCCCGGCGAGTTTCTCCAGAGCATCCTCCTTAGAAAACCGTTCGTTCTGCCAGAGTTTTATGATCTTTAAGACAGAGAGCGTGATGTCTTCACTGAAGCTGTACAGCATCGCGAGCCCTTCTGGCATCTGCTCGCTGTCAGGGTCTCCTTCAAAGTCTGCCTCGTTCAGCGAGGTGAGCCAGTTGTTCCACCGCTCATCATTATAAAAGATGTAGAACAGTTTCTGTGGCTCCTGCTCTTTTGCCTTCCCTTTCTCCGCTCTCCGTGCCATTCTGGTACTCTTTTCCCTGACGTTTTAAAGTTTTTTTCCCCCGGACCCTCTGTCAGCCGGCCCCAGGCGTGTACAGAATGGATGAAGAGAAGAGGAAGAAACATATGGAAAAAAGGAGTGATTGTTTGTACCCGGCCTTCATACCGGGCGCATGCCGTTCTTTGGTCACCGTTTCCGGGATGGCACCTTTTTTTTGTACCGTTCAATGAGTTCAGGGCTCTCCAGTTTACGGATCTTGACCGCATTGACCACGGGATCCCCGACAGCAACGTACCGCCGGATCACCTGGCCGAGCACCTCAACGACATCCCCTTTGCTCACATTCTCCTGCGGAGAGGTGAACATTTTCACTGAGATCTCGCCGGTCCGGTCAGCGATCAGGTACTGGGGTCGGTTCAGAAACTTGAAGTAACACCGTTCAACAACACCTTCGATCCTGATCGCCTTTCCGTTCAGATTCTCGTTGATGGTATTGATCTTGACCGATTTCGCCTCTTCCTCATACATGGGGATCATCGAGACATAGGTGCTCTGGCTCATGTAGTTGAGCGCCATCGGAATGATCAACAGCAGGACCAGCGTCGGGATCCCCCAGATTAAAAGCTGCGTATTCCCGGTCATTACCCAGTTATACAGCAAAAGAAAAGTGAGGGTCAGAAAGACTGCGATCACAAGGACCGAGACCCTCACATTGATTGTACCGATCTTCATCGGATAGACTCTTACTTTAATGCCTGAATTTCTTTTCTGAATGCAACCCAGTACAGGATCCCAACAAAGAGGAGACCGCCGACGATGTTGCCGAGGGTAGCTACAATGATGTTGTTGGTCCACATTGTGACCCAGGTCAGTGATGCCGAGGCCGCAGAGGGAACAAGGCTCTGGGTGAAGAGACCTGCCGGGATGAAGTACATATTTGCAACACAGTGCTCGAATCCGATGGAGACGAAGGCCATGATCGGGAACCAGATCCCAAAGAACTTGCCGATCAGGTCGTCAGCACATATCCCGAGCAGGACAGCCAGATTGACGAGCCAGTTACATCCGACTGCCTTGAGGAACAGAGACCACATGCCGGCTGCACCGACATAGCTGACCTTTGTAGTCGCGATCGCGATCGCCCTGGTCCCAAACGCGGTGATTGAGGCCGCACCTGCTGCATTCCAGGTTACGAACGGGCCGTTTGCCATGATATATGCAAATACAAGGGAACCGAGCAGGTTGCCGATATAGACCCAGAGCCAGAGGTTCAGGACACCGGCCCAGCTGACCTTGTGGATGAATGCAGCCATTGGAGCGAGCATCGCGTCACCGGTGAAGAGTTCTGCACCGCACAGGATCGTGATGATCAGCCCGACAGGGAAGACAGCACCCAGGATCAGCTGACCGATACCCGGGGCCGCAAATCCTGCGTTTACAAATCCTGCATCGGTCGCAACCTTCCCGGCTACGATACCGGTACTGCAGACTGTGGCAAGGGCAGCGCCCATTGCAATATATGCCCCTGACATAAAGCCACGGAGCACCATGTTCCATGCAGGCAGACCGACCTTATACTTGCCGGCGTCTCCTGCCTTCGCAACAATTGCTACTGGTGGATGAAAAGCCATACTTAATACACCTCTCTGAATCGTACTCCCTATACCAGCAACATCATATTGGTGCAATGGTCATAGGTCATTGTAAAAATCCTTTGTGGAGTTATTAATATCTTTCTAATTGTCTATGAACTCAGGATGGTTCCGGAAAATTGAGATGTCCTCAAATCAGACTCAATTAACTATAATTTATTAATATTATTAATTAATCAATATTTTTTCAACGATCGATGACAGAAGTGGAGGAATCACCCCCTCACTGGATCAGTCAGAATTGGCTTTTTTTTAGGACCGCGCGAAATCGGGCATCCTGCAGGGGGCATTTTTCAATGAGCTCGCGTCCAACAGCGATGAACCGGATTTCCGCCGGATTATAGCAGGCTTCAACCACCAGGTACATCTCTGTCAGAGAATACAAATCGTATCAGCGGTCGTGTTGATCAACGAAAAAAAGGAATATCCCCGGATCAGATGAACTGGAGATAGTCGAGGTTCACGGAACCCAGCGGCTTCAGGGTCAGGATGTGAGTCCCTGCCGGGATCGCCACGGGCTTTTCCGTCTTAGCCAGGGAACAGATCTCCGTCTCTGGCACTTCAAGGGTGCAGAGATCCACGCCATCGAGCTGGACCTGAACCCTGGTCTTCTCAGGGGCAGACGCCTGCAGAGCCACGGTGTAGTTCCCTGCAACAGGAGCATTGACCGCATAGGCGAGCCAGGTGTCCTCTGTCAGGTTGTTGACCAGGTAGCCCTTTTCAACCGTTGAGTACCGGACAGGGACTGGATCGTTCCTGTACTGTCCACCAGTGCTGTTCACAGCGATCAGGTGATAGCCTATCCCTTCACCCCCATCTTTAAAGTTCTCGGCCTCTATCCGTCCTGGGAGGGCGTACCCTGCCGGCTGTGGCACATAAGTCGGGGCACCTGCGGGCGCAGGTGCCTCAGTCACCGTCGCAACCGGGGTCGCCGTCTGGATGACCGTGGTGTTCACTGCCATTGTCGTGGGCACCGTCGTTGCCGGCAGCGTCGTGCTCACCATTGTAGTGACCGCAGTCTGGATCGGGGTCACTGTCTGAACCGGTGCGGACTGGGTGATCTCCGGCAATGGAGTGCTGACCGGAATCTGGGTCTGCGCCTCCACCGGTGCCGGAGTGAACGACACTGCGGGAGTTGTAACATTCACTGCGGCTGATGTATCAGCAGGTGCCGGCTGCTCCGTTGTCACTGGGATGGTGACCGGCAGGATGGTCGTCACAGGGACAGTCACCGCCGGCGTCTCTTCAGCGACAATCGGCAGCGGAGTCGCCTCCGAGACCGTCTGGTTTGCGGTTACCTCTGGCAGGGCAGCACCCTGAGTTACTCCACGTGCAGTGAACTTGATCCAGTTCAGGTTCTGGTTCCCTCCTTCCACCAGTTTCAGCACATGCGGCCCTGCAGCGAGCGACACCTGCTTGGTGACCGTTGCATAGGTATCATAGGAGCCGGTGTTTGGAACCGACACCTGGCAGACTGTCGAACCGTCAACCTGGAGGTTCATCGTCGTGCCCGACTGTGGGCTCGATACCCGGAACGAGACATCGTAGAGGGTCGTACTCTGCACATTCACCGTATATTTGAGCCACTCGCCTGCCCGCATGTAGCAGACCACCGGGCTGTTCTCACCATTGTTGTACTCGATATCAGCATCGTCGTTCCGGTACTGTCCACCAGCGTTGCCTGGAGTGGTATCGTAATACCCGACTCCTTCACCGCCGGTGTTGTAGTCCTCAGCCTCGATCACGCCAGGGATGACTCCATCACCATAAGACTTGGGGACCGGAACCGGCAGCAGCGTGCTGGTGGGTGCCACCGATGTCGGCGCAGTCGTCTGGGTCACTGTCGGAGTCTGAGTGGTCGCTCCACCCGAGGGTTGGAACCTCATGGAGACCAGGTTGTCATAACCGTTGAAGTTGATCCTGATCTGATGGAGTCCTGCCGGCAATGATATCTGCTGGACCACGGTCGTATACTGGTCAAAGGACCCCGTGTTGGGCACATTCACCATACAGGCGTCCATGCCGTCCACCTGAACCATGAACGAAGTACCGCTCTTGGGTGTCGACACCCTGAACGAGGCATCATAGACGCCCGCAGCGGCCACATTTGCAGTATATCGTATCCATTCTCCCGGTCTGACATAGGAGAGCACATTGGCGCTCTCTGTTGCAGAGTATTCGATGTCCACATCGTCACTCCGGTACTGTCCGCCCTGGTTACCCGGGGTGGTGTCATGGTAGGCCACACCCTCGCCGCCATCGTCATAGTTCCCGGCCAGAATGGTACCCGGTATGCTCGTCGCACCATGTGTCGAGGGTGGAAGGGTCGCGGTGGTCTGAGCCGTGGTCGTTGTGACCGTTGTGGTCGTGGTTGGCAGTGGTGTATCGGTGTGTGGACTGAATTCCATCGTCGCCAGGTTATGATACCCGGTAGTGACCACCTTCATCTGGTGCTTGCCTGCGAGCACCCAGACCGGCATCTTCACCGTCGTATAGGTGCCGTAGGAGCCGGTGTTCGGCACGACCACCGTCGTGATCGGTGTATCGTCCATCGTGACGGTGAACGAATTCCCATCAGTGGGGCTGGCCACCTTGAACGTCGCATCATAGACGCCTGCAGTACTGACAGTCACCGTGTAGGCAAGCCATTCACCTGGTCTCATGTATCCGACAACAGGTCCATCCACGCCTGAGCAGTATTCGATATCCACATCGTCGGATCTGTAGGCCCCACCCTGGTTACCCGAGGTGATGTCATGATACCCGACACCCTCGCCGCCACTGTCATAGTCCGCGGCCTGGATCACACCCGGAATCACCGAAGTTCCGAAGGCTACTGGGGTTGGTATCTGGGTCAGAGTCTGACCGGGCAATGGGATCGTGACGATCGGTGTCGTCGGGTTCGAAGTCGGACCTGGTGATATGGTGGTCGTCGGTTCTGGACCGACATAACCATTCAGAGAGATCTGGTTGTTTGCACAGTTGTGATAGGTGATCACCTTTGCGGGGTCGACGCCGGTCACATAGATCTCAAAGACAC
Organism: Methanosphaerula subterraneus; assembly: GCF_052055875.1. GTDB lineage: Archaea > Halobacteriota > Methanomicrobia > Methanomicrobiales > Methanospirillaceae > Methanosphaerula > Methanosphaerula subterraneus. The sequence goes on along the minus strand of NZ_CP170508.1, from coordinate 2,481,019 downwards.
AGTTTCGCACAGGCCACGGATCGTTCGGGTGGTCCTCACGGAGACCTAATGAAATACTCCCTGTCGTCTTCTTCGGATTGATCAGTTTGAAGTTCTTCACCTTCACACCATCGGAACCCCAGGCATAGATTCCATAGGTACGTGCATTCTTGCTGACACAATTGTTCAACTGGATGTTACTGCCAGTACGGAACTGGAAGGCATAGTTTGAACCGTCATCGGTACAGCTATTCAAAATCACGTCCTGTGCACTCTGCCAGACCCAGAACCCGTTGTTCTTGTTATTGATGGCCACGCAGTTATTGAGGGTGACCCCACAGCTCAGGTAGAAGCCTGTAAGGTAGAACCGGGTCGCGTCCGTGTTCCGCCAGCCGTTATTGACACTGACACAGTTGGTCATCACACTGTTCTTCTGGACAGGCAGATCCATATTCGGGTCTTCGCCATTGACAAAGTTCGGTTCGAAATAGAACCCGGACTCCCAGTTGTCCTCTGCCCTACAGTTGGTGACCTGCAGATCATAGAGATCGGCCCCTTCATGGAAATCAAAACCGACCGCCCAGATCTTACCTGAGCCGGCGTTCCCACACCTGAGTGCGAGGCAGTTGACGAACCTGATATTCTTCGTCGTCCTCGGAGAGTTCATCCCGTTCACATTGAACCCGGTGGAACCGACATCGATCGCCTGGCAGTCGACGAACTCGATATCCTCACAGACCCTGCCATTGGCCCAGACGAAGAACATACCGTTGACCGTCGGTGCGGTCTTCTTAGAGTCCTGGATCACGACATTATGGATCTTAATATGGCTGGCCTGGATCATCAGCCACCCGCGTTGGGTTATCTTAAGATCCTGGACTGTAGTATAATCCTTCGTTATATCGATACGGGCGCCATAATCGCCGCTCATTTTGATGACAGTCTTGTCGGGACCCTGCCCTTTCAGCACAGAGTTTCCCTTCGGAGAGATCGTTCCATCGGTATAAAATGTCCCTTCAGTCAGCTGTACCGTTCCCCCTGAAGCAAGTGCAGCATTGATCTGTGTCTGGTCTCCAGAACCATCGCAGACATACTGGGCCGTCGCCTTCGACGACGAACTGCTGTCAGCTGCCGCGACGATCGTTGCGGCTGCCGCTGCCTGTACCAAGCAGAATAAGGAGAGGATAATGAGTAAGATTCGTTTTTTGGATCGTATATTCATCTAACACCCTCTGATTACTACAGGAACGTAACATTATAAATAGTTTCTTAATTATTTTACATCGTAATTTGCTATCAATTGAGGCAATTTGAGGCGAATATTCGGCTATATTTAAAATAGTGACTTAATTTTAAGTTATCTCAAAAGATAAAGTTATATATAATATAAAAATTTTTAATACGGAAAAATCGCCATACATTCCATCATTACTCAATTAAAGAACAGATTTTGGATTTTTTCCATCCCTTCCCGATACCATCCATAGGAGGCAGACCAGTACCATCCCTTTGTGCGCCCCAGTCAGAGAGTATGCAACAGACGATAGGAGAGACAATACTATAGAGGGACAGAATGTGGAAAAACTGAGGAGAATGGATAGGAATATTTATATTAAACGGACGAGATTTCTGTTAACGATAATTTCGGCGATAATATGATTATCTATACCCCTGAACAGGTAAGAGAGCGTTTTGGACCGCTCTTCTCAAAGAAGTTTCTTGTGATGGTCGACGAGCAGGCAGGCATTGCCGAGATCCTGGAACAGTGTCAGTCCAGGGGCACCATCGAATGGGACGCGATGAATAGAGCCAGGGCCAGGGGTGCCGTCATCACCTGTGCAGTCGAAGGGGCGGCGATGACGATCCAGGCAAGGATCGGTACGTACCCGGTGAACTTCGGCTCTGCTGGGGATACGATTGGCGGGCAGGCACTGGAGGGTGTCGAGGTGAACGGCGACGAGGTTATCACAATCTGGCGGGGGATCGCCGGAGCCGGTGTCGGGATCGCCGCCTGCCTTCCCCAGGCCCCGGGTGTGATCCGGGCCGAATACCCAACTGAAGAGGATCTGCTGGTCGGCGGGGCCCGGACCAACCATGTCAGGATCGTCTCCCCACGGTACGAGAAGATCACGATCGGGATCGATGACACCGATACCAAAACCGAAGGTGCCACCTGGGTGATGGCTCTGAAATGCGCCGAAGCCTGTACCATCCAAGGGGTCGAGTTCCTGAACATGCGGCTGATACAGTTGAACCCGGACGTTCCGAACAAGACCACCAACTGCGTCGGCTCTGCCCTGAACTTCGCCGTCCTCCCCGAGAAGGTGGAAGCCCTACTTGAGTTTGTCAGGGAGTATGTGCTGACCCATACCCACAGTGAAGAAGCCGGGATCGCCTGGTTTTCAGGCATCACCTTACCCGACACAGGGGACCTGGCAGCCCGCGTGAAGACCGAGATCCTGACCGTTGACCAGGCGACGGCAGGAGCTGAAGCGTGCGGGATTCAATTCCTCCTGCCGGTTCCGACAAAAGGGCGCATAGGCGCCCTCGGAGCAGTTCTCTGGGCAAACAAAGGAGTGGAGGCGGCAGGGCTCTATGGCGAACATCTCTGACCCGTACACCACCTCCTATGCAAAGATCGCCGCAGTCACCGATCCAGATACCGGCCAGGTCGAATTGATCGAGTTCTTCGACTGCATCGGAGGGGCGATGTGGTGCGGCCACCACTATGCCCAGAGCCCGCTCGTCACCTCGACCAGAGCCATCGGATCCACAATGCGGTACCTGCTCAAGAAGGGGAAGGTCACGCTCGACCTGGAGGGTTCGCGGTTTCCGGCCGGGATCTCAGAGGTTACGGTCGCCGGCGATGAGGTCGGGATCACCTACATCGGGATGGGCGGCGGTGGCGTCGGGGCGGCCTGCGCCCGATCGAACGCAGATGGCGTGATCAGAAGCAGGAGCGACCCGGCCGGCGGGGGGAAGGTCGCGAGTGCGACGATCTGGATGCCGGCCCGACAGCGGGTGCTGATCGGGGTCGACGACACCGACACCCCTGAGGCCGGGGCCACCTGGACCCTCGCCCACAACATCGCAAAGGAAGTCGAGGACCAGGAATCTATGTATCTCTCCCATACGATCGTCCAGCTCTTCCCGGTCCCGTTCCGGACCAAGAACTGCGTCGGCCTGGTCTGCGAGTTCGCGACTACCGATCCGGCAGGGCTGACCAGCCGGTTCAAAGCGCTGCTCGAAGAGTACACTCTCTCCGACGAGACCGGGATGGCCGTCTTTATCGGGTTCGATCCAGCCCCACTCAGACCCTTTGGTGAACAGGTGAAGCGGGGCCAGGTCAGCTGGGACGACCTGCAGCAGATCAAGGACGAACATCTAGAGATTGTCCTGAGCGGACGGGGAGCAATCGGAGCAGTGGCAGCGATCCCGTTCTCGACCAGGTACGAGGAGGCGCTCGAACTATGGAATGGAAAAGGCTGAAAGCCGAGCTCCTGACAGCCGGAGGGGTCAGGGTGGAGGGTGCACCGATCGACCGATATACCTCCTCATCCTCGGCCGGCCCGGGTGCAGGGGGAGGCGGTTCGGTCTTCTTCTCTGACGGAAACCATCGGGTCAGGCTCAGTCTGAATCAGAAGAGTCCACTCACCCTCATCCACCAGGGAGACGGCGATGCCCGCCTCTGCAGGGGAGACGAGGTGATCGTGGGCAAGCTCGAAGCGATCGGGCTCCACTGCCCAAGGCAGGCCTATATCACGGTGACCGGGTCCTGCAGTTTTCAGTGCAGGTACTGTCCGGTACCATCATTGGAGGGGAGACGGAAGGCCCCCGGCGAGGTGGTCGCGATGATCGAGGCGGTCGTCGATCAGATCGATGCGATCTCGATCACCAGCGGAGTCCACTCCACCTGCGAGGAGGAAGAGGACTATATCTGTACAGAGATCCTCCCCCAGCTCCAGCGGTTCCACCTCCCGATCGGGGTCTCGATCTACCCGACAGAGAAGACTCCGAGCCGGCTGCACGCCCTCGAGGTGGCGGAGGTGAAGTTCAACATCGAGACCGCCACCGAAGAACTCTTCTCCCTGAACTGTCCTGATCTCAATCGGAGCGCGATCTGGAAGGCATTGACCGACTCAGTCCCCCTCTTTGGCAGGGGTCATGTCTTCTCCAACCTGATCGTCGGGCTCGGGGAGAGTGATCAGGAGGTCTGCGCCGGTATCGATGAACTGACCAGAGCCGGCGTGATCCCGTGCCTCCGCCCGCTGAACCCGGTCGCCGGATTGACCGGGGCAGAGCGACCCACACCTGAGCGACTGATCAGACTTGCCACCTACCATGCCCGGGCACTCGAACGCGAACACCTGGACCCAAACCTAGCCCTGACAATGTGCACTACCTGCACCGGCTGTGACCTTGTCCCCGGGAGGGACCTCTGATGGGCACAGGCACCGAAGCACTGGTCGGCGCGATCAGAGCGGCGACTGACCGGTGCTATGCGGTGCCCGGATACCCAGTCACCGATCTGGTCCGTCTCACCGGGGCGGACCTGGTGATCAACGAGAAGGTCGGGCTCGAGAAGGCACTCGGAGACTCTCTTTCCAACAGACGGGCCTGCCTGATCATCAAACATGTCGGGCTGAACGCCTGTGCCGACCCGCTGATCGAGGCCACCACCCAGGGGCTGGTGGCCGGCGTCGTGGTGGTCGTCGGGGATGACCCGACAGCAGCTCAGTCGCAGAACGGACAGGACTCCCGCCACTATCGGGAGCTGGCCGGCGTGCCGGTGATCACCCTCGACATGCAGGCCGTCGGCGAGGGGATCGAAACGGCATTTCAAGCATCTGCAGCCTTTTCACGAGTGGTGCTGGTCAGGGTCACACCAGATCAACTGGCCGGCGAGGCAGCGACAGGAACGGTCTGCCGGGCGCAGGAGACCGGGAGCCTGGCACCCACAGACCTGACGTACTTTGGTCGGATGGTGAGAGCGGCAGAACAGCACCCGCAGATGGTGGCATGGGCCGACCGGTGCAGGGCAGCGGGGACCTTCACCGACGTGGCCCTCCCGACAACGCCGACACTGCCGGAGGGGGTGGCAGAGTCCCTGCAGGAGCGGGGCTCATACACAACCTTCTGCAGTGACTGCCCGTTTCACCTGCTCTTCTCCATGTTCAGCGCAGAAGACCGGCAGGCGATCTGCGACACGGGGTGTGCACTCCTGACCCAAAACCCCCCGTACTCTTTCGGATGGGGGTCGTACGGTCTCGGCTCCTCGATCGCTGTCGCCTCGACAAGCACCGGGGTCGCCCTGACCGGCGACTATGCACTCCTCCACAGCGGGATCAATGCCCTGATCGAGGTATATGAGAAGCGGTCACCCCTCCTCTGCATCGTGCTTCAGAACCGGTGCATGGGGATGACCGGCCGGCAGCAGATCCCGGATCTGCTGAAATATATTCAATGGGCGGACCCGATCGTCGTCTCAGCCGACGACCAGACCGGTCTCGCCCATGCCCTGGCAGAGACCAGACGCCCATGCACCCTGGTGGTGCAGGGGGCGTGCATGAGAGGAGAGAGTTATGTGTCCTGAACAATGGAATGTTGAGATCTGTGATGTGACCCTGCGGGACGGCGAACAGACCCCAGGGGTTTCGTTCACCTGTGATGAAAAGATGAAGATCGCCGGGATGCTCGATCAGGTCGGAGTCGACGTGATCGAGGCAGGGTTCCCCACCGTCTCTCCAGAGGAGAAACGGTGCGTGACGGCCATCAGCAGGATGGACCTGGACGCCCGAATCTGCTGCCTGGCCCGCGCCCGACCAGAGGATGTCGAGGCCGCTGCCGCCGCTGAGGTGGACATGGTCTCCCTCTTCATCGCGACCTCCGACCTGCACATCAGGCACAAGTACAGAAAACCGCGTGAGGTGGTGCTGGCCGGTGCCCTCGATATGATCGACCTGGCCCGTGACCACGACCTGGCGGTCAGGTTCGCGGCAGAGGACGCCTCCCGGACAGACCCGGCGTTCTTAAAGGAGATGTACCGGGCAGGAGGAGAGCGTGGCGCGGCCCTCGTCTCGTTCGCTGACACCGTCGGCTGCCTGACCCCGCTCGAGATGTACTCCGTGATGAGCGACCTCTGCAGCAGCGTCAGCGTCCCGCTCTGTGCCCATTGTCATAACGATATGGGCTGTGCGACGGCCAACACGATCACCGCAGCGGCTGCGGGAGCATTCCAGCTCCACACCACCGTCAATGGGATCGGAGAACGGGCCGGCAATGCCTCGCTCGAGGAGGTGCTGGTGCTGCTCAACCTGAAAGGGGGCGTTGTCAGGTACGATCTCTCGCACCTGGGCGAACTCTCCGCTCAGGTATCAACTTCGTCCGGACTGCCGGTTCCAAGGAACAAGCCGGTGGTCGGGGACCTGGTCTTCTCGCATGAGAGCGGGATCCATATCGCAGCGATGCTCGAGGATCCGGCGACCTATGAGTATCTCCCCCCGGCCCTGGTCGGCAGGGGACGGCAGTTCATCCTCGGAAAGCACACCGGCACCAAGGCACTCCGGTACGTGACGGCCTCCCTCGGACACCAGTTGACCGATCCACAGATCGGACAGGTGCTGGCCCTGATAAAGGAGCGGAGCGAACATAAGTGCAGCATCACTCCCGAGGTGCTGAAGGACCTGATCCTGCAGGTTGAGGAGGGGAGGTGCTGATGGCCACGCTCGCCGAACGGATTCTGGGGGGAGCGGCCGGCACCTACCTGGACCGGCAGATCGACACCGCATATGCCCATGACGGGACAGGGGTCCTGACCCTCCAGGCCTGGGAGGAGATGGGTGGGGGAATACCAGCCCATCCCGAGCAGTTACAGATCCTCTTCGACCACATCGTCCCTGCCAACAACAGCACCACCGCCACCCTCCAGCAGAAGCTCCGGACTTTCTCCAGGGCTTCAGGGATCCGCCTCTCCGACTGCGGGGAAGGGATCTGCCACCAGGTGCTCGCCGAAGGGGGGGTCCTCCCCGGGAGCGTGGTGATCGGAGCCGACTCGCACACCTGCACGCTCGGGGCGTTCGGTGCCTTCGCCACCGGGGTCGGGGCGACCGACATGGCCGCGATCTGGGCCTCAGGGTGCATCTGGCTGAAGGTTCCCGAGACGATCAGAGTCGACCTCACCGGAGAACTGACCGGCGCTGCCGAGCCGAAAGACCTGGCCCTCCGGTATGTCTCGCTCCTCGGGATGGGCGGGGCTACCTACCGGGCCCTGGAATTCACCGGAGAGGGGGCGGCCTCAATCCCAATGGAGGGAAGGCTGACGATGGCCAACCTCGCCATCGAGACCGGGGCTAAGGCGGGCCTCTTCTACGCGGACCAGGAGACCAGGAGGTACCTGGCGGCATCTGGAAGAGATGACGACGGGGCGGTCACCCAGGTCCCGGAGGAGGGAAAATACCTGGAGACCCTGACGATTGATCTCGCCGATGTCGAGCCGCTGGTCGCCGTCCCCAACCGGGTCGACACGGTCCGACCGGTCACCGATGTCGCCGGGGTCCGCCTGGACCAGGTCTTCCTCGGCACCTGCACCAACGGGCGGTACGGGGACCTGGCCAGGTTCGCCGCCATCGTGAAGGGGAAGAAGGTCACCGTTCGAACGGTGGTCGTCCCTGCCTCGCAGAAGGTGCTCGCAGAGGCCGCCTCCACCGGCGTGCTTGCAGATCTGATCAGTGCCGGGTGCATGATCGGCCCGCCCGGGTGCGGCCCCTGCCTCGGCGCCCATATGGGGGTGCTCGGGGAGGGGGAGGTCTGCCTCTCGACGGCCAACAGGAACTTCCTCAATCGGATGGGGGTCGGGGGCTCGATCTACCTCTCCTCACCCGGCACAGCCGCGGCCAGTGCCCTCACCGGCGAGATCACCAGTCCGGAGGGGCTCTGATGAAGGGAGAAGGACCGGCAGTCTGCGTCGGCCGCGACATCGACACCGATCTGATCATCGCCGGCCGGTACCTCCGGACCACCGACCGCTCGATCTGGGCTGACCACGCCTTCGAAGACCTGGACCCTACCCTGGCCGGCCGGCTGGAGGGGGCCGTCATCGTCGCCGGAGAGAACTTTGGGTGCGGGTCGTCGCGGGAGCAGGCCCCGGTGGCCCTGAAACTGGCAGGGGTCGTCGGGGTTGTCGCACCCTCCTTCGCCAGGATCTTCTTCCGGAACGCCATCAACATCGGCCTGCCCCTGGTCGAGGCCGACCTCCGGTGTGTCGACGGGGAGATGGTCAGCTTCGACCTCTCAGAGGGAGTCGTCACCGCGGGCGAACAGACGCTCTGGGTCACCCCACTCTCCCCCCACATGCAGGCGATCCTCAAGGCCGGCGGTCTTGTCGCCTTCTGGAAGGGGCGGCGATGATCATCCACTGCAAGGGGGTAGGGGTCGCCTCCACCAGGCCGTGCGGGGATAAGGTCTACTTTTTGAGCCAGTATCTGCTCAGGGTGGCCGGCAACCCTCCCAGTTATGACCTTGTGAAGGTGGTGCCAGACCCACATGGAACCGGTCTGATGCGATCAATCCAGAGCGAGGAGGTGATCGTACCGGCTGAGCAGGTCTACTACTACCCCGGAAAGGTGCAGATCCATGACCATGCTCTGCTGGTCAGACTGGCTGCCGAGAGCGGGTACCGGTGCACCGTCTTCACCGGTCTCGATGAACACCTGACCTTTGTGCTTGACCCCGACCCGGACGAACTCCTCACCATCCAGGTCTATGACATCATCCCGCCCCGTCCGAGCCTCAGCGCCTGTATCAAAGAACTCGAGGCTTGTGGCCTCTTCGGCGATCTTTCGGTTAAGTTCGTCCACCACATCCTGGACATCAGCACCTGGAATGCCGACGTCTTTCCCTGCAGGGCCGCCGGGTTTCATCGGACCCTCGACGCAGATGCGATGCAGGGGGGCGAGAAGGTCGCCGGGTGCATGACCGGGGCTGCGCTCTATCATGAATGCTGCGACCAGGAGATGACCCTGCTGAACACCTGTCCGGTGGATCAGGTCAGTGAAGAACCGTTCATCGCCAGGTGCTGCAGGATCGAACGGACAGGAATCGGCGTGCACCACGGGCGCTATGGGGCGGTGGTCCACTGGGGGGCGTCCCCTGCCGATATTGCGAACTCGATCCAGGCACTGGTAAAGGAGTGGAGGGATCGGGGATGACCACCATCGCCGTCGCCGAAGGGGACGGGATCGGCAGGGAAGTGATCCCGGCCGCCGTCGCCATCCTCTCCACGATCAATCCAGACTGGGAGTGGGTGCCGGTCGAGGTCGGGTACGCCCGGTGGCAGAGGACCGGCTCGGCCCTGACCAGTGGAGATCTTGCCATGATGAAGGAGGCCGACGCCGTCCTCTTCGGTGCGATCACCACCCCCCCGGAGGGGGAGTACCCGAGCGTGATCCTGCAGATTCGAAAAGCGCTCGACCTGTATGCCAACCTCCGGCCGGTCAGGGCGTCGGGGGTCGACCTGGTGACCGTCCGGGAGAACACCGAGGGACTTTACTCAGGGATCGAATGGGAGGAGGAGGACCGGGCCTGCACGGTCAGGGTCGTCTCGAAGAAGGGGACGCGCAGGATTGCGACCCGGGCATCAATCCTGGCCAGGGAACGAAACGGGCACCTGACGATCGGCCACAAGGCCAATGTGCTCAGGTCGGACCGGCTCTTCCTCTCCCTCTGCACCGCGGTGGCGGAAGAGTATAATGTTCCGCACGCGGCCAGGCTGATAGATGCGCTCTGCCTGGACGTGCTCCTCCACCCCGAGGCCTACGATGTGATCGTCACGACCAACCTCTTCGGCGACATCCTCAGCGACGTGACCGGCTACCTGGCCGGCGGGCTTGGAATGCTCCCGAGCGCGAACCTGGGCGACCGGCACGCCCTCTTCGAACCAGTCCACGGGAGCGCGCCGGATATCGCCGGCACCGGCAGAGCGAACCCGATTGCTGCGATACTGAGCGGAGCGATGATGCTGGATCATCTCGGTTACCCCGAGGAGGCCGATCTCATCGAGGCAGCGATCCAGTCGGTGCTGCTGGCCGGCATCAGGACCCCTGACCTTGGGGGAGATACAGATACGGAGACTTTCACCCGGGCGGTCTGTCGTGTATTACAATCCAGCTGAACCTTTTTTAAAAAGTGATTGGTGATTCGGTGGTTCACTGTCTGCGCAGCGCCAGCAGTCCAACACCGAGGAGAGCAAGTCCCCAGGGGAGCGGAGAACTCTGGGTCGTCGCAGGCGTCATGGGGGCGGTAGCGGCGACGGTGGACGAGATGTTCGCTGTTGTCGTCATGGTGGTGACCGCACTGCTGCCGGTTCCGTTCACCGAAGCGGTGATTGTCTGCACCGAAGCCGTGCCGTTGCCCACCGTGATAGCAGTCTGGGAGATCGTCCCCGCGTTGTCGGCTAGAATCAGGGTGTAGGTGCCTGCAGCAGTGATCGGGACCAGCGTCTGGAAGGCACCCTTCTCATCGGTCAGGATATACTGCGGCCCAAAGATGGTGCTCCCCTGGCCGGCTACGGTCACGAGGATGGAGGCAGCCTTCAGATTCTTCGCCGTCCCTGAGACGAGCAGGCTGCCATTGAAGGCCTGGGAGAGCGGTGCCGTCACCGTGGCCTCACCGGAACGGTCGACGATCGTGACAACCTTTCTGACAACGGCGCTCGAACCGATCGGGTACTCCTTATTCTCAAGCACTTCGACCTTGTAGTCCCCCGACAGGAGATCGGTGGTCTGGAAGGTGGTATTGAACTGCCCGTTCGGCTGAATGACCACAGTGTTCTTCTGATACTGGTTACCTGAGTACGGCGAGAAGAGGGCGACATCTAACCTGACACCGGCCGGGATGTTACTGGTCCCGTTGGCGGTCAGAACGTCGCCCTTTGTCAATGTGGTCGGTGCATCCACCGAGACCATGTATGCTGAGGCGGTCCCGATCAAAAGCAGAGAGAACAGGATCACCACAGGGATCTTTTTCATCATCATAGGATCAATCCATAGGTGTTAATGATATCTAAATCAGATGAAAAGCCTCTCGCATGCTGGAGAGGAAAGGACCGGCTCGGCCCGGAGATCCTCGACAGCCTCACTATCATCTTCAAGACAGGAGGATGCAGCTGGAACAAATGCCGGATGTGTTCGTACCGGCATGAACGGTTTGGGGACGGCACCCCCGCATCCCTCGCTGCTCTGGTCCGCGACCAGTTGAACTGGGTGCTGGCGCACCACCCGGTGGAGACCTACCAGATGGTTAAGATCTTCACCTCAGGCAGTTTCTTCGATCCGAATGAGGTCCCGCCGGCGGTGGTGGACGAGGTGGCGGCCGCCTTCAAAGGGAAGGTGATCGTCGCTGAGACCAGGGCCGAGTACGTCGATGGGGATCGGATCAACCGGTTTGTGGCTGCGATCGATGACGGGACCTATACAATCCCGCTCTATATCGCCATCGGGCTCGAAACGACCAGCGACCAGATCTCTGACAAGTCGATCAACAAGGGGTCGACCTTTGCCCAGTTCAAGGAGGCCTCAGCGATCGCCCGGAAGAACAGGGCCGGGATCAAGGCATACCTGCTGATGAAGCCGCTGTTCCTGACCGAACAGGAGGCGATCGATGACATGATCCGATCGATCGAGGAGGTCTCCCCGTATACCGACCTGATATCGATGAACCCCTGCAATGTCCAGAGCAGGACCGAGGTGGAGCAGTACTGGAAGCAGGGGGCCTATCGCCCGCCCTACCTCTGGTCGGTGCTGAAGGTGCTCAATACCGTCGATCAGCACGTGCTCTGCGATCCGGTTGGTGGTGGAAGGAGCAGGGGGCCGCATAACTGCGGGGCCTGTGACCATGACATCATCACCGCGATCAACGAGTATGCCCTGACCGGGGATCGGGAACTGATCAGGGCGGCCGCTGCTACGGACTGTGCCTGTAAAGAAGAGTGGGAGTTCGTCTGCTCGCATGAGCAGTCGCACTGTATGCCGCTCACCCGGTAAACCCTTTTTTATTCAGTGGTGTGGACCGGCGACTTTCTGTCAGGTTTGATGATCCGGGTGCGGAAGTCCGGGATCAACTGCTCTGCGAGCAGGGGCAGGAAGGTTCCTGCATCGCTGACAACCCCAATCGCCTGCATCGTGCCGCGGTCCATCAGCTTGGTGACTGAGGAGGGGTTGATGTCCACGCAGATCGTCTTCACCGAGGAGCCGAGGCAGTTGCCGACGGCGATTGAGTGGAGGAGCGTCCCGATCATCAGCACCATCCCGCAACCCCGGATATGCTCACGCATCGCATCCTGTGCCACCAGCACATCGGTGATCACATCAGGGAGCGGGCCGTCGTCCCGGATCGAGCCGGCGAGCACAAACGGGACATTGTTGGTAATGCACTCATACATCACTCCCCCGGTGATCACCCCCTGCTCAACCGCAGCACGGATCGAGCCGGCGCGCATCACCTCGCTGATCGCATAGAGGTGGTGTTTATGCCCACCGATCACCGGCTTGCCAGTGGAGATGTCCATCCCGAGCGAGGTACCGTACAGATTGTACTCGATGTCATGGGTGGCCAGCGCGTTGCCGGCGAAGATCACATCGATGAATCCCTCCCGCACCAGGCGGGCAAGGGCGAGGTCTGCACCGGTGTGGACGATCGCTGGCCCGCCGACCAGCGCAATCTTTCCTCCTTTCGCCTTCAACTCCCGGATCTCGGCAGCGATGTTTCGGATCAGCGTCTCGCTGGGCCGTTCGGGGGAGACGGTCCCGTTCATGAACTCAAACGTGCTCTGTTCGCGGGGGCGCTCCGGGGGAATGATCCTGACTCCCTGCTCCCCCATCACCACGAGATCACCCTTCTTCAACTTGGAGAGCGGGGTGCAGAGGGCTGCCATCAGGGCCGGGTCGACCACAATCAGGCAGTCCATCTCGTTGTCCTCCACCTGGAGCCACCGATCCTGGTACTTGATCGAGGTCGGATGATTGGTCGTCGAGTAGAACCCCTTCGGCACCACCCGGTCGGCCTCGGCTGCGACCAGACTGACATCCTCGACCTGCAGTTGACGCGCACCGTACCGGTGCAGATCGCTCAAAATCGCGGCTAACTGGCCGGGGTCATCGGCCACCACGCGAAGTCTGGCATAACTGGGATCGGTCTTCTTCTTGCCGACGTCAAAGGTGAGGATCTCAAAGTTTCCCCCCATATCCATGATCCTGTCGAAGACAAGTGTCATGATGCCCGAGTCGATGATATGACCCTCAAGCTCAATCTCCCTGGATGCCTGCATAGAGACAATGTCAGCGACGCTGCTTTATATTGGTTCTCCAGCCCTCATCTGCGGGCTGTTGGATTATGAGGTGCTGACAGGGATGGGCCTTCGCAGTCTGTTTCAGCCAGGAGGAGGTCTCCCCGGGTGTTGACATTACAGACCAGGGCGGGATCGGCACAGATCAATTGCAGTTCCTCCTGCTCCCGGTCCATCATCGATCCGTCCAGAATGTTCAGTCCCGCCGGCGTAACCAGAGTCTGATCGATCATCATCGAGGAGTGGACCGAGTACCCCCGGGACTCCCGGTGTGCCACCGGCACCCAGGTGGAACAGGCAGGCAGGCCCGACTGCTGGTGCGCCGAGGCCACCGACCGGATCACCGTCTCGGTCAGACAGGGGAGGTCTGCTCCGCAGGTGAAGAACGGGGCGTCCAGGTCGAGGAGGGTGGCGGCCTCGGCGATGTCGTCGATATATCCGGCCCCCCCGGTCCGCACGGTCTCAATCCCCTGCGCTCTGCACCAGTTAGCCGTATATGGGGTTCTGCGGGTGGTGACGACAAACACCTCCTCGCCGGCCTCGACAAAGGCCCGGATCACGTACCAGAGCATCGGCTGATTGCAAACCCTGACCAGCGGCTTCTCTCCGAGTCCGAGCCGGCTCCCGGACCCGCCCGCCAGGATCAGTCCAAGCATGCTTTCAACGCCGAGAGGAGGAGGGCGTTCTCATCCCGGGTCCGGACAGCGACCCGGATCGAGTCGGGTAGATGAAACGAGGTGCAGTCGCGCACCAGGACACCATGACCGAGCAGGGATCGGGTCAGCTGGGGGGCCGGCATGCCGGGATTCAGCAGCAGGTAGTTGACCGACGAGGGACGGTACGCAATCCCGATATCGTCGAGACCTGCACAGAGGTACTGTCGTTCCTGGGCGATCGCCTCCCGGGACGCTGCCAGGAGGTCATAGGATCTGAACGCAGCGATAGCGAACTGCTCGGCATAGGCATTGATCGACCAGGGGGTGCGGACGGCCTCCATCGCTTCAATCAGTTCGGGATCCCCAAACCCGTACCCGAACCGGATCCCGGGCACCGAGAAGGCTTTGGTCAGGGACCTGAGCAGAAAGAGATCCGGGCTCCGCTGGTCGACGAGGCTCTCGTCGGGGGCCGCCAGGTCTATAAATGCCTCATCGAGGAAGAGAGTCATGCCGGCGCTGCTGCAGTGATCGAGCTGATCGAGCATCGCGCTCTTTGGGATCAGCGTCCCGGTCGGATTGTTCGGGTTGCAGACAAACCGGACTACAGGGTCCGGGGCATGCTCATCGACCACCGCCCCGGCGATCTCTGCAGAGACTGCGTACTCTTCGAACGTTGACCGGTCGATCCTGACATGGTCCCCGGGGCTGAGTGCCACCTGGCAGAAGACCCGCATCAGTTCGGCAGATCCGTTTCCGACGGCCACCTCTGCAGGGTCACGGTGAAAGGTCTCTGCAATCACCGCCCTGAGGGTGGCGTACTGGTTGTCAGGATACCGATGGACCGGGACCGATGCCGGGTCCCAGGCCACATTCGGGGGAAACGGGTTCATACTTGCACTGAAATCGATGATCGACTTCCCCGGGAGGGATCGATCCGGGAGGATGCCCCCATGGACCGCTCTCCGGTATTGCCCTATCTTTCCCTGCTTCATCCCCACCCTGCCATGATCTCTATGATAGATATGCAGAGCCGACATTCAACATTACCGATGATCCACGCAGTTCGGAGCGCCTGATACGACGCGCCCACCTCGGATCAGACCCATTGTGTGCGTGCTCCGGGATCCCAGGCCTCAACGGGGGAAAAAGAAGCCCGTTTCAACAATCAGACACCAGAATACTGGATAGATGTAGCTATCAGGAGGAATCAAAAAGAAAAGCCATATATAAGACAGGGTGTAATTATGGATCACCTGACTGTCAGACAAAGGTACCCCATGCGTCTGACATAAAGCAGACAATTGTCTGCTTTAGGTCAGACGCATGTGATATTGATGATGAAACGGATCACGATCAGATTGCCCCAGCAGCAGGTGGAGATGCTCGAGCAGATGGTGGAGGCCGGGGAGTTCCCCACCATATCAGAAGCAGTGCGCGATGCAGTTCGAGTCCTCATAGAGCGGCGCGGCAATCGGATCCTTCGGGACAAAGACCAGGTTTCATTCAAGGTGTAGGTGGTTTAAGAATGCAGACCATAATCAACGAGGCTCTGAAGAACTCAGAGATTGAGAGAGAGATGCTCAAAGAGGTCGTCAGCGATGATGATCTTACCGGCCAGCCACGGATCGTCATCGTCGGCTGTGGGGGTGCAGGGAACAATACGATCAATCGCCTCCACCACCTGCAGGTGACCGGTGCCGAGACGATCGCCGTGAACACAGACAAGCAGCACCTGGATATGATCCAGGCGGACAAGCGGATCCTGATCGGCAAGTCGCTGACCAAGGGGCTCGGAGCAGGCGGGTACCCGGACGTCGGCAAGCGGGCCGCAGAGATGGCTCGGTCGACCCTTGAGAGCCAGCTCGAAAACGTGGACCTCTGCTTTGTGACGGCAGGGATGGGCGGTGGAACCGGTACCGGGGCAGCTCCGGTCGTGGCACAGATCGCGAAGGATCAGGGAGCTATCGTCGTCGGGATGGTCAGTTATCCATTCCAGGTCGAGAAGGCACGACTGATCCGTGCAGAGGAAGGGCTCGAAGCACTTTCCCAGGCTGCAGATTCAGTGATCGTGCTGGACAACAACCGGCTGAAGAGTTATGTCCCCAACCTCCCGCTCGGACAGGCATTCTCAGTGATGGACCAGTTGATCGCAGAGACCGTCAAGGGGATCAGCGAGACGATCACCGAACCGTCCCTGATCAACATTGACTACGCCGACGTTCGTGCAATCATGAGCAAGGGCGGCGTCGCTGTGATGCTGGTTGGAGAGAGCAAGCAGCAGAACAAGGCAGAGACCGTTGTACGGGAGTGCCTCTCCAATCCGATGCTCGACATCGACTACCACGGCGCAACCGGAGCCCTGATTCATATCACCGGCGGCAGCGACCTGACCTTATCAGAGGCAGAGTCGATAGCGAGCGAACTGACGTATGAACTCGACCCGCATGCAGATGTGATCTGGGGCGCCCGGATCAAGAGCGATTTTGAAGGCAAGGTCCGTGTAATGGCAATCATGACCGGCGTTAAGAGTGCCCAGATCCTCGGCGGACAGTACCCACTCCAGAACAGCAACAGCACAAAGACATCAGCATTCGCACCACCCATTGCACAGTCCCTCACGTCGCCAAAGATCCGCCGGCCCATGGACAGACCGAGCGGCGGCGGAATCGATGTAATCCTCTAAATACTCTTTTTTAACATCCCATCATGGGAATTCCATTCAGAAGATAGGAATAGCCAGATTCAGAACCTGAGCTGGGCGACCATCGAACCGACCGGCATGCCGATCATCTCACCAACCGGCACACACTTCACCGACATCAGGTACGCGACCGGCGGCAGGTCTGGATACAGCGAAAGGGACTCAAAGTTTGCCATCCCCTTGGAGATGATCAGTGTACAATCACCGATAGCAGTAGCCAGGGCAGGCGGGATCACATCGAGGTTCACGCCGAGCTCACCCTCACCACCAGTGGTGGTCAGGATCTCCACCCGGCGATCGAGGCCGAGGGCCAGCGCGTCCTCAAGGGTTGCATCGTTCAGAACCGGACGGTCCCGGACAGCCAGGGTCACCCGGGCACCCCGGGAGACGAGGTGATCGATCAGCAGCCGGTCGAAGACGATCTCACCACAGTTGTCAGTGATATAAACGATCCGGTCGAGAAGCGGGATCATCCGATCCGTATCGTCGACAAAAAGTCCTGCACAAAAAGCCCGGTCAAAGAAGGTCTGGAAGCGACTGGTCACCCGATGATCCTGCACGCCATAGTCAAAGGTGTTCCCGATGATCGAGGCGAGGACAAAGTCCCGAAATGTTCTCATACGGGGGCGCACAGTCCTGCAGACCGCCAGCGCCTCCTCAGTGGACCGTTGCTTCACGGCCAGGAATGGATCGTCCATAACGATCAGTTCTCGAACCAGCCGGTGCAGGGCACTGGCGATCTGGGTCTGCGGCGCAGGATCGTCCTGGCGTGTCCGAATCAAATCAAGACACGCCGCCTCAACCAGATCGATGGAGACCGGCACCGGGGACTGATCACAGGCAAATCGGACCCTCGATAGGAGGCACTCGATACATCGATCCTGAACTGGCATCTGTCACACCGTCAAACTCAAAATCACACAAGAATAAGAATAATTTATGGGGCCACTGCGATTTGAACGCAGGTCAGAAGACCCCCAGTCTCCTAGGATGGCCAGGCTACCCTATGGCCCCGCTTCAGATAAGATTGACCCGATCCCTTATCAAATTTGTTGTTTTATCCTGGGCAGGTCACCTATCCGGGCAAAATGAACTGAGATTCCAGTTCTGGAGGACCAGAGGTCCGCCATTTGCGCCAGATCCAACCAGCAACCACACAGGACGGCAATTTTCATCAGATACCTCCAGATTCTTCGATGATATGCGAGAAATTGGACATATAATCCGTTAGAGATTTGGGAACTTTTTTATAATAGGCATATACATTGTAAGTAGGAACCTACCCAAGCACTGATGATGAAGGCCGATACCATGTTAAAAGAGAAAATATCCGGATTTATAGATGAGATCAGGTCGATCAACGGGGTTGAAGGCTGTGCGCTGGTCTCTAAAGACGGCATCATGATCGGGAAGTATTTCACAAAGGAGATATCAGAGAAGTGGTTTGCTGCGATGAGCGCATCGGTGCTCGCCTCTGCAGAGTCGGCAGCCAGTATCATTAATATCAGACCCCCTATCCAGGTGGTGATTCATGCCGAGGAGGGTAAGATCATGATCACCGATGCCGGTGAGAGGCTGCTGATCACCACGATCCTCAACCCCGCCACAGACGAATCGATCATCGCCCGTGACGTGAATCTTATTGCATCGCGGATCGAGGGTGAGCTCTGATGTACACCATCATGGTGGTCGATGACAGTTCATTTATCGTTGACGTCTTCGTTACCATGCTGGAGCGGGGCGGTTATCGGACTATCGCGACCTATGGCGGCCAGGAATGCCTGGACCTCCTCAAGACCGAGAAGCCGGACCTGATCCTGCTCGATATCATGATGGAACCAATGGACGGTAGAGAGACACTTGAGCGGATCAAGACAAACCCAAAGACCAGGGATATACCGGTGATGATGCTGACTGCCAAGCAGCTGACCCCCGACGAGGCCCAGGAGTATGGGATCTATATCGAGGACTATGTCCTGAAACCAATCACGCACCGCGAACTGTATGACGTCATCGAACACATACTGGAGCGACGAACCAGGATCCGACAGGATGTGGAGACCGCCAAGGCGGCAGGGTTCGATCAGCGGATCATCGATGAATATGCCCGCTTAAGTAAGAGCATCGAGGTGAACAATCGCCTCGTGAATATCCTTGAATCCACCTACAACATCACGGACAGCAAGGCCAAAGTCGGTGATGAGATTGCGCGGGCCATCAAGAACATGACGATGAACATCTCCTTTCAGGAAGAGCGGCTCAGTCAGATCCGTGAGGAGCTGCAACTCACACCAGACCTGCCCCGAAAGTCCTGATACACCATCCATTTTTCAGTCAGATCATCACGATCACCAGAAGTTCTGGCACAGGATTATCCTGTACTTCCCCGATCAGTAGGGGTTTATATTCCCACACATAACAATCAATAAGACAAACGTATCGATCTGATCGGGAGAGAAGACGGTATTAACGTGAGGGCCAGGTAGTGTGATGAAACATACCGTTATGATCGTGGATGACAACACCTATATCGTCGAAGGGCTGATGGCGATCTTGAAACGGCGGGATTATCAGGTGATATCAGCGAAGGAAGGAGGGGAGTGCCTGAAAATGCTGAAGACGATTACCCCCGATGTGATCCTCCTCGACCTCACTATGGAGCCGATGGATGGCTGGGAGATCCTTCACGAGATCAAGGGGAACCAGTCGACCACGCAGATCCCAGTGATCATCTTCTCAGGAAGAGAGATCTCTACCGATGAAAAACAGGAGCACCGTCTGTATGTTGAGGATTATATGTTCAAACCGATCAACCCGAAGAACCTGCTCGAGACGATCGAACGAGCAGTCAGGCACCGGGATACCCACCCCCCCGACCTCGAAAAAAGTGGAGAGGCCGGCAAAGAATCGCAGCCTATCGACGAATATACAGCCGGTTCATCGAGTATTGAAGCCGATCGACGACAATTGCAGACCCTTCTAAACAATTAGACAGTGACCCAGATCAGGGCCATAAAGTAGAGATCAAACCAGTTACTAGGACGACGGATGTGAATATCCTACACCAAGAAGAGTGTTTGCGCGGCATACAGCAATCGCTCAGGGAGATGCTCTGATACTGCTTCTCCGGCCTGATGATCACCAGGCCCATACACGGTCGACTCGTGATCCAGCATAGAGATAGCCAAAATTTATATACTTTTCTCCCATTGTAATAATGCTGAATGGCATGAAAAGATGGGTTCGTAGCTCAGTTAGGTAGAGCGCCTGGCTTTTAACCAGGTGGTCGGGGGTTCAAATCCCTCCGGGCCCGCTTCCACCGTGTCAGTCTGTGGTTTTTGAGCGGTGATGCATCTGATTGTAAACACGTCCGTGTTAAAGGAGTGGGGATGAGCACCAAAATTAATGTATTAGATCATCTGATGGTCCCTGATCATCAGATTATGAGTGAGGAGGAGGTTAAAGCATTACTCTCCAGATACAAAATCACCTATGAGCAGTTGCCCAGGGTGTACCATGACGACCCGGCGGTCAAACAGATCGGCGGAAAAGTCGGCGAGGTTGTCAAGATTGTGCGTATAAGCCAGACTGCAGGCACAGCTGAATCATATCGTCTTATCATCAAAAGACCAAAAAAATAAACCGGGGCTGATATTTCTGTTAGATAGAAGCATCTTATCAAGGGCATATTTTTCCCACGAGCACGTGGCACGCCATCAACTTGACTCTTTTAACAATTTTCTCCAGTATAATCTCCAGAAAGTCGTAAATGAGCAGCGGGTGATTGAGACAGACATTGAAAACCGGGGTAAATCCAATGAACCCGTCTGGGTGGAACTCGGCACCATCGAGGTGAAGAAACCGCTGGTCCGCGAGGCCGATGGATCCCAGAGCGAGCTCTTTCCGAGTGAGGCCCGGCTTCGAAACCTGACCTACGCGGCGCCGATGCACCTGGACATGACATTGGTTCAGGGAGACGACCGACAGGAGGCCGTCCTGACCACGATCGGACATCTGCCGATCATGATCGGTTCATCTGCATGCAACATGTATGGGATGCCCAACGACGAACGGGTCTCGCATGGAGAAGATCCCCTCGACCCGGGTGGCTACTTCATTGTCAACGGGACAGAACGGGTTTTGATGACTCTGGAGGATCTCGCATCCAACAAGATCATGACCGAGTTTACCGAGCGGTACAACGAGCGGATCTACGTGGCGAAGGTCTTCTCCCAGTTCCGTGGTTACCGTGCCCTGGTCGTCGTCGAGCGGAACAAGAAGAACCTGCTCGAGGTCTCGTTCCCATCGGTCGCCGGACACCTGAAGTTCGTGGACTTGATGCGTGCACTCGGCATGGACAGTGACCATGCAGTCGTGGAGGCGGTCTCGACCGACGAGGACATTCTGACCTTTATGATGCAGAACCTCGAAGAGAGTTCCTGCGACTCGATCGAGAGCGGGATCATGTATGTCGGAAAGAAACTAGCCCCCAACCAGACCAGGGACTACCAGCGCAAGCGTGCAGAGTTTGTGCTCGACAACTACCTGCTCCCCCACCTCAACTACCTGATGCCGGCAAACCTGACTGAGGAAGACCCCGGGTACCAGACGGCCGTCGAGGGCGTCCGGCTTGCCAAGGCCCATTTCCTCGGGCGGATGGCAGAGTCCTGTTTTGATCTGGTGCTGGACAAGCGGCGGATCGATGACAAGGATCATTACTCAAACAAGCGGCTAAAACTTGCCGGCGACCTGATGGAGGATCTCTTCCGGATCTCCCTGAACCGGTTGACGAGGGATATCAAGTACCAGCTCGAACGGGCCAGCATGCGTCACCGGGACCTCTCGATAGGGACGGCCGTCCGGGCCGACGTGCTGACCGAACGGTTGCTTCACCCCCTGGCCACAGGAAACTGGGTCGGCGGACGGACCGGGGTTTCGCAGTTGCTGGACCGGATCGATCACATGGCCGTGCTCTCGCACCTGCGCCGCGTGATCTCTCCGCTCTCGCGTTCACAGCCTCACTTCGAGGCCCGTGACCTGCATCCGACCCAGTGGGGACGGATCTGTCCGAGTGAAACACCAGAAGGACCGAATTGTGGTCTTGTGAAGAACTTTGCACAGATGGTTGAGATCAGCAAGGGAGTGCAGGACGAGGACGAAGTCGTCGGTGTACTCTATAATCTTGGCGTTGAAGCGCTGAAGGGTGAGATGAGATGAAGAAGTCGAGAGTTTTCGTCGACGGCGCACTGATTGGTCTGGCAGACGATCCGGAGGCCCTGATCGCCGATATCAGAAAGATGCGCAGATCCGGCGCAGTCTCGACAGAGGTCAATGCCAGTTATAAACAGTACAACGGGGATGTGATCATCCACACCGACCGCGGGCGAGCTCGCCGGCCGCTCATAGTGCTGCAGAACGGCAAGCCACTCCTCTCCAACGAGGATCTCGAGCGATTGAAGAAGAAGGAGATCACCTTCCAGGACCTGGTCAGCCGGGGTCTGATCGAGATGATCGATGCAGAAGAGGAAGAGGACCTCTATATTGCGATCAACGAGGACCAGGTGACCCCTGAACATACTCACCTTGAGGTCGATCCCTCTCTGATCCTCGGTATCGGGGCGGCCCATGTCCCGTTCCCGGAGCACAATGCGAGTCCCCGTGTCACAATGGGCGCAGGGATGGTCAAACAGGCCCTCGGGTTCTGTTCGGCCAACATGAAACTCCGCCCAGACACACGTGGCCACCTGCTCCACTATGTCCAGAAGTCCATGACCCGCACCCAGACCTCTGAACTGATCGGTTCAGACGACCGGCCTGCCGGGCAGAACTTCGTGGTCGCCATCCTCAGTTATGAAGGGTTCAACATTGAAGATGCGCTGATCTTCAACCGCGCCTCGATCGACCGCGGACTCGGACGATCGCACTTCCTCCGAACCTACGAAGGCGAGGAGCGACGGTATCCCGGCGGTCAGGTCGACCGGATCGAGATCCCTGACACTGAAGTGACCGGCGCCCATGGCGAAGAGTACTACAAGAACCTGGACGACGACGGGATCATCAACCCGGAAACGACTGTCTCTGAGAAGGACGTGCTGATCGGAAAGACCTCCCCGCCCCGGTTCCTGGAGGAGCCAAGCAGCGACCTGATCACCGTCGAAAAGCGGCGGGACACCTCGGTCACGATGCGCTCCAACGAGCACGGTATCGTCGATACGGTGATCATCACCGAAGGGGAGAACAGCTCCCGCCTGGTGAAGGTCAGGACCAGAGATCCCAGGATCCCTGAGATTGGGGACAAGTTTGCATCCCGACACGGGCAGAAGGGTGTCATCGGTCTGATCACCCCCCAGGAGGACATGCCCTTCACCGAGAGTGGCATGGTCCCTGATATCGTGATCAATCCGCATGCAATCCCGAGCCGGATGACGATCGGGCATATGCTCGAGATGATCGGGGGCAAGGTTGGTTCGCTCGAAGGAAGGCGGATCAACGGAACCGCCTTCAGCGGAGAACTGGAGACCGATCTCCGGTCCTCCCTGAAGAAGTTCGGATTTTCGCCGACAGGCCGTGAGGTGATGTACGACGGGCTCACCGGCAAGCGATTCACCGCCGACATCTATGTCGGTGTGATCTACTACCAGAAACTCTACCACATGGTCTCCAGCAAGATGCACGCACGGTCCCGCGGACCAGTGCAGGTGCTGACCAGGCAGCCGACAGAAGGTCGTGCCAGGGAAGGAGGTCTTCGGTTTGGTGAGATGGAGCGGGATGTGATGATTGGTCACGGTGCCGCCATGGCACTCAAAGAGCGGTTGCTCGACGAGTCCGACAAGGTGCAGCAGTATGTCTGCGCCAAGTGCGGAATGGTCGCGATGCTTGACCGTAAACGGAACACCACCCGCTGTCTGGTCTGCGGAAGCGAGACAGACATCTACTATGTCGAGATGAGTTATGCGTTCAAACTCCTCCTTGATGAAATGAAGAGCATGGGGATCGCCCCGCGCATGATCCTCGAGGATATGGTATAAGAGGTACTACTCCATGCCAAGCCCAAAACGAATAGGAAAGATAGAGTTCGGTTTATTATCCCCAAAAGAGATCCGCACGATGAGTGTGCGGAAGATCATCTGGGCAGACACCTATGATGATGACGGATTCCCTTACCCCCAGGGACTGATGGACCTCTCCCTCGGGGTGATCGACCCGGGACTCAGATGTAAAACCTGTGACCAGAAGGCAGCGGACTGCCCAGGTCACTTCGGCCATATCGAACTCGCCAAGCCGGTGATCCATGTCGGGTACACCCGGCTGATCCGGAAACTGCTACGGGTCACCTGCAGAGAGTGCGGCAGACTGCTGCTCAGTTCCAGCGAGATCGAGAAGGTCACGATCACTTCAGAGGACGACCTCACCGGCGATGTCCTCTCAGAGAAGGACATCAAGAAGGAACGGACCTGTCCGCACTGCGATGAACAGCAGTTGAAGATCAACTTCGAGAAACCGACCACCTTCTCAGAGGTGCTGCTTGAGGACGGAAAGAAGGTCGAGCACAAACTGACCCCTGCAGACATCCGGGCCAGGCTCGAGAAGATCCCCGACTCCGATCTGCGGTTGCTCGGGATCAACCCGGACGTGGCCAGGCCAGAGTGGACAATTCTGACCGTGCTGCCGGTGCCGCCAGTCACGATGCGCCCCTCGATCATCCTCGAGAACGGGCAGCGGTCAGAGGACGACCTGACCCACAAGCTGGTCGACATCATCAGGATCAATCAGCGGTTCAAGGAGAACCAAGATGCCGGCGCCCCGCAGTTGATCATCGAAGATCTTTGGGAACTGCTCCAGTACCATGTGACCACCTACCTCGACAACGAGGTGGCCGGATGCCCGCCTGCCCGTCATAGAAGCGGCAGGCCGTTAAAGACGCTCTCGCAGCGGCTGAAGGGGAAGGACGGACGGTTCAGAGGATCCTTAAGCGGAAAGCGTGTGAACTTCTCTGCACGAACAGTCATCTCGCCGAACCCGAACCTCTCGATCAGCGAGGTCGGTATCCCAATCGGGATTGCAAACGAGATGTCGGTTCCAGTCCGAGTGACCCCGTACAATATTGAAGAACTCAGAGTCTATGTCAGGAAAGGTCCAAACAGAGAGGGTCTGAAAGATATCTGCGGGGCCAATTATGTGATCCGGCCCGACAATCGCCGGCTCAGGCTCGCCGACGGAAACCTGGAGACGATCGCAGAGCAGATCGAACCAGGGTGGACCGTCGAACGGCAGCTTCGCGACGGGGACATCGTCCTCTTCAATCGTCAGCCATCCCTGCACCGGATGAGCATCATGGCCCACCGGATCAAGGTGATGGAAGGAAGGACATTCAGGCTGAATCCGGCCGTCTGCCCACCCTACAACGCCGACTTCGATGGCGACGAGATGAACCTGCATGTGCCGCAGACCGAGGAGGCGAGGGCTGAGGCCTCTATCCTCGTCGCAGTCCAGCAGAACATCCTCTCGCCACGGTTCGGCGGCCCGATCATCGGTGGCATCCATGACCACATATCAGGGATCTTCATGCTGACGCATGACCTCCGCTGGTTCACCAAGGACGACTTCCTATACCTGCTGAAGTACTACGACTTCGATCACATGCCAGAGCCTGGCAGGGTCGAGAACGGGATCTCCTACTGGTCCAACAAACAGGTCTTCAGCATGATCCTGCCCGATGAACTGAACATGGTCTTCAAGGCCAGTTCCTGCGCAAACTGTGACGTCTGCGTTAAAGACCAGTGCGAACGGGACGCGTTCGTCCGGATCCTCGATGGTCAGTTGATCACCGGGACTATCGATAAGAAGTCGATCGGTGCGTTCGACGGCGAGATACTGAACCGGATCATTCGGCAGTACGGCATGGAACGGGCGGCCAAGTTCATCGACGATATGACAAAACTCTCGATCAAAGGGATTATGATCGACGGGTTCTCGTTCGGTATCGATGATGAAGATCTCTCCAAGACAGAGTACGGCCAGATCGATGAGGTGCTCGACAACGCAACCACCGATGTGAACAGACGTATTCGGATCTACGAGGACGGGCAGCTCGAACCGATGCCAGGACGGACGCCTGAGGAGACGCTCGAGATGCAGATCATGCAGGTGCTCGGCAAGAGCCGAGACCGGACCGGTGAGATTGCAGGGGCCCACCTCGGGCTCGGGAACAGCGCGGTGCTGATGGCCGTATCTGGGGCCAGAGGGTCGATGCTGAACCTGACTCAGATGGCCGGCTGTATCGGCCAGCAGTCTGTGCGTGGTGAGCGGATCGTGAGAGGATACTTCGGAAGGACCCTGCCGCACTTCAAGCGGGGGGATCGCGGAGCAGACGCCCATGGGTTCGTCAAGCACAGCTACAAGAGCGGGTTGAACCCGACCGAGTTCTTCTTCCACGCCATCGGGGGCAGGGAAGGGCTGGTGGACACTGCAGTCAGAACGTCGCAGAGCGGGTACCTGCAGCGGCGTTTGATCAATGCACTGCAGGACCTCAAGGTCGAATATGACGGAACAGTTCGAACCACGGGGAGACGGATCATCCAGTTCAGGTACGGAGAGGACGGTACAGACCCCATGCGGGGATCGTTCGGGGACCCGGTCGATGTGAAGGGTATCATCGAGAGCGTGCTCAAGGAGGAGGTCTGATGATAGCACCGGAAATGGAGACTGCCATCGAGGCAGCAGCGCTCCCTGATCTGACCAAGAAACAGATCAGAGACACCCTAGATGGAAAGACGGTCACCGATGAGGAGTTTGCAGAAATTCTGAGACTCGTCGAAGGTGAGTTCAAGAGCACTCGTATCGAGCCGCTCGAAGCGGTCGGTGTGATCGCCGCCCAGTCGATCGGTGAACCTGGCACGCAGATGACGATGCGTACCTTCCACTATGCAGGGGTGGCCGAGATCAACGTGACCCTCGGTCTGCCCCGTCTGATCGAGATCATGGACGCCCGGCGCGAACCATCGACGCCGACGATGACCGTCCACCTCTCAGACGAGTACAACAACGACCGTGACAAGGCCAGGATGGTCTCCTGGCAGATTGAAGCCGCACCCCTGCATGAGTTCGGGGACATCATCACCGACATGGAGAACATGCAGGTGCAGGTCAAGCTGAACAAGGCGGTCTGCGACAAGCGGAAGATCTCAGTCGACGTGGTCAGCGAGACCGCCCCCCGAAAGATCCGGGAACGGCGGCATTACCGCGATTTCGAGGCGGAGGCAAATATCGATGAAGCGATCATCACCTTCACCCCCAAGGACCGCGAGAGTTATCAGAACCTCTTCCAGCTCGCAGAACACGTTCGGAACGTGATCGTGCAGGGGATCGATGATATCGAGCGCGTCGTGGTCAGAAAAGAGAGCGGAGAGTATATACTTTATACTGAAGGCTCCAACCTAAAAGATGTCTTTGAGGTTGCTGGCGTCGACACTACCCGGACCCGAACCAACAACATCAGCGAGATCTCGCAGGTGCTTGGCATTGAAGCGGCCAGGAATGCGATCATCGCTGAAGCCCTCAGCACGCTGGGAGAGCAGGGTATCAGGGTCGATGTACGGCATATCATGCTGGTCTCAGATATGATGTGCATGGATGGGGAAGTCAAGCAGATCGGGCGTCACGGTATCGCAGGTGAGAAGGAGAGTGTCCTCTCAAGGGCCGCCTTTGAAGTGACCGTGAACCATCTTCTCGACGCAGCAGTCGCAAACGAAGTTGATGAACTGAACGGTGTTACAGAGAACGTGATTGTGGGCCAGCCGATCCAGCTCGGAACCGGAGATGTCAAATTAATTGCAAGGCCCAGAAACCAGGAGAATTCTAATGGATTTTAATGCTTCACTCAGAAAGGCCATCAAGACAGGCGATGTCCTGCTCGGCCAGAACTCTACAGCAGAATGTATCAAGGATGGAAAAGCCCAGATGGTCGTCGTCGCAGCAAACTGCCCGCCCACCTATCGGACCATGCTGAACGAACAGAACGACGTCTACGTCCACACCTTTGAAGGGTCGAGCATGCAGCTCGGAAAGGCATGCGGAAAGCCGTTCATGGTCAGCGCACTTGCTATCATCAGTGCAGGTGAGTCGGATATCATCAGCCTCAAGAGGGCGTAATCATGGCAGAAGTTCTGTTAACCGAGGACTGTATGCGCCTGATCTCACAGTTCGAGAGCCTGACTGGTGCAGGCAGCCGCGACTGTGTGATCGATGATCGAAACGAGCGGATCATCTACGTGATCAACCCCGGCGAGATGGGGCTTGCAATCGGCAAGAAAGGGGCCAGCATCAAGAAGGCCTCCGACGTGATGGGCAAGCGGATTGAGGTTGTCGAGTACTCCGACGACCCCGAACAGTTCATCAAGAACTGCTTCCTCCCCGCCCAGGTCGTCTCGGTAGAATTCGAGGAGAGCGAAGAGGGGCCGATCGCCCATGTCGAGGTCAGAGAAGAGGACCGCGGGATCGCGATCGGAAAGGAAGGCAAGAACATCTTCAAGGCGAAGCGCCTCTCCCAGCGGCAGCATGATATTGCCGATGTCCAGCTCGAACAGAGCGAGACCAACTAATCCTTTTTTCCGATAATCCGACGATCATCGTCACCGATCGATCTGTTATTTATGAGTGCATCCAAAGAGATACATCAGGTGTATGCCAACGGTGTCCCAAAGATCCTGCAATAAGCTCCCCTGGCTCGTCGTGTCAGGCTACGGTGCCCATATCAAGTCCACCCCTCGTACTCTGACCGTTCAGAAGAACGGAACCATAACGGAGTACCCAATCGGAGAGGTGCACCACCTGCTGGTGGTGGGCGGGCATACGATCCATTCGGCCGTGCTTCAGCATATGCAGAAGGCAGGGAACTGGGTCTCGTTCTTCGCAGCCGACGGCACCCCAGTCGGCCTCCTGAAACCCCCCGGCGACATGGTCGACGAGCAGGTCCGCACCATCCAACAGCAGGCCCCGGCCCACAATTACGCGCTCGGAATCACCAGGGCTGCGCTCGCACGGAGGTTGCAGGTGATCGGAGAGACGAGCGTGGTCACCGGGGAGAGCCCGCTCTACCAGGGGGAGCTGGAGGTGCTGCAGGATGCGCGGCAGGAGCTCGAATACCTGGTCACCCTCGATGAGATACGCCGGCTCCACCGGCTGGCCACCGACATGTATTACGAGATCATGGCCCGCACGATCCCCAAAGGAACCGGTTTTCGGCGGCGGACAGCCAGGCCGTACATGGACCCGGTGAACGCGATGCTCTCACTCTCGTATGGAGTGCTCTCCGGAGTCTGTGCCGTCCACCTGGCCGGAGCCCACCTCAATGCCGATATCGGACTCCTTCATCAGGGTGATAGAGCACTGATACGGGACATAGCAGAACTCTTCAAACCGCAGATGGTCGATCAGCCCGTCTTCGCCCTCGTTCGGCAGGGCATCGCTTCCAGCGACTACGAGGTCGGGGAGAGCCGATGCACCCTCTCGGATGCTCTGATCAGACGCGTGCTACAGCAACTGCAGACCTCGATTGGAGAGGTAGCGATCGGCAGGCAGGTGGAGGTGCTCTCTGATGCACTGGTCAATGGTCGCGAATTCCGGATCCTCGATCCTGCAGAATTTTTTCCCCGCATCCCCCTAAAAAGCGTTAAAAAAGGCCACGTCTGATTGAAAAGTCCGGGTACTCGGCCGCTTCGATCTCCCTCACCCTAATGTCCCGTATGATCGCACGAGGGCAGCTGTACAGCATCGATATGAACTTCTCCAGGATCACCGGCTCTGTCACCGCATAGACCCGGACCCTGCCATCGGTCAGGTTCATCACTTCGCCACAGATGATCAGGGACTCGGCGATCCTCCTGACACAGGCTCGGAATCCAACAGACTGGACACGGCCAGTTATCAGGATCTCAACGCCCGTCACAGGCGGAGCTCCTGCATCACCCTGATCACCATCGCCAGTTCATCAAAGACCTGGTCACGCTGTTTGAACTCCCGGATGTTGGTCGCCGCCTCGCCGGCCATATCCATCACGTCCCCTGACCGAGCCTCATCGCCGGCTGCAAAGGTCCGCAGTGCAATCTCCCCGAGCACGTAGACCCTCCTTGAGAGCGGGCGGATGATCCCCGCAGCCGTGATCGCGGCCTGGAGCATCTTCTCTGCCATGTTCTCCTGTCCTGCTTCGCGGGCACTGACATAGAGATCGGTATAGAGCCGGGCCTGCAGTGCCCGGTCAGAGAGAGTGTGGAGCACCCGCTCAAGCGAGACGATCATTCCCTTCGTGAACTCCCCTGAGAGAATCTTCCGCCTCGCCTCCAGTACGTTGGTGGAGATCAGATCCCGCGGGGGAGACTCGAACTCAAGGTTCATCTTCCGGAGGACTTCAGTCCGGATATCATCGTCCTCGATCGAACGTGCCACCGCCACGGCCCTTTCTCGGTACGCCGGATCAGGTCTCCGGGCCGAGATCATCAGCAGTTTCTGAACCACAGCCTTCTTCACCACCGATACGATGAATGGGATGTTGATCTCCTGCAGTGCCGCCTCCGCCCTTCCCAGGAAGAGGTCCGCATAGGTATACTCACCTGAAGACTCAGCGATCGGCACCACATCTAAGAGAGCGATTGCCCGTTCGTACGGTGAAACGATCGTCTGGATCGACGCTGCTACCGCACGAAGGATATCCCGGCACTTCACCGGGTCATGCCTGACCATATTCGATATCGCGATCAGGGCCTCAATATAATCCTCAGGGGTCCGGATATCAGAGACGATCTGCATCGCCCGGGTGATATTCTCCGGGTTCTGATTTGTACTGTTGAGCGAAACGATCGAGAGGACCAGCTGCACACGCACCAGTGAGTCCTTCTCAGGCTCGACCAACGGGAGTAGATCTATTGCTTCCCCAAGACAGGCATACGCCTGCTCCTCATCGGACCGGACGAGCAGCGTGGCCACCTCAGCCAGCAACAGCACCCGCTGGTAAGCCGATGAGATGGCCTCGGTCAGAGAACGGACATTCGTTAAGATCTCACCGGCCCGCCCGGTCTTTCCGTTCTGCAGGTATAGATCCGCCAGCGTGCACATCCCGGAGAGTCGAGTATAGACGTCCCGAATCTGCTCGTTCAGATTGTAGGCAAGATCCAGGATCAGCTCTGAACTGCCGGCCTGGTCCAGCCGCATCAGCAGGTACGAGAGGATCTCATACGAATCGGTGGAGTCGAGCAGCTCGATGATCTCACGGAGCCCTGAGGCGATACGGGTGATCATCGCGTCCCGCTCGTATAGGTTCTCTATCTCCAGCGAGAAGATCGTCAGCGGAACAAAGAAGTTCATATTGGTAGATCGATCGGCGTACTGCAGGATGATATCAATCGAACTGGCAATCTTTAAGGAGATCTGTTGTTTCTGCTGGTACTGCTTGAGCAGCGAGAGCGCCTGCCGGAACGGGCGTATCTCCTGAACAAAGTCAGAAGAGTCGCTGATCGCCCCGGTCTCCTCCAGCGTCAGGCAGCCGACCCTGATGTAGTTCTCGATGATCCGCTCCATCAGGACCTGACGGAGCGACGGATCATCGATCGTCTCAAGGATCTGGGTCGCCTCGTCCAGCGCATACGGGGCCTTCTCGATCAGCGCGTACCGAATCATCCCCTGAATGATCTTTCCGATCGCAGAGACCGCATATTCCTTGTCCAGCAGCGAGGTGGACCAGACCTTCATCCTTCGAAGGAGATCAAGATCTGATTGCTTGACGGCGAGGAGCGAAGCTGCCTCGATCACATTGAAGAGCGCCTCCGAACGAGTATGCTGCCCCTCAATGTTGATGGAGAGACCGATCGCCCGCTGCAGGAAATCCCGGCTGCTCTGCTCGACCCCGATGCTCGTCAGGTTCTTGATGATCGTCGAGACCGCACGCTCCCGCAGGGTCAGGTCGGTGATCCCCTCGGCGAAGTCGATCAGAATCCCGGGGTCCTGCGAGGTCAGGAACCCATGCTCGATCAGGATCCTGATGCAGTCACAGACCAGGTGATCGCTCCGCGGATGCAGATTGGCCAGGGCCTTGATCGCAGCACTGTGCTCGGTCAGCACTCCGAACGGATGGTCCTTGCAGAGTTCGTAGACAGCCCGGTAGATTGCAATCTCTGCATGGGACGGCTCCATCTTGGTGAGCACCTTTCCAGAGAGAAGGTCCACCTCATCGCGGATCACTCCCTCCTTCAGCAGCCTGACAACGGAGTCATCGATCTGAGGGCGATACGGATAATCGATCGGAAAGACTCTTCCAAAGACCGCAATGGCACTGTAGAACTCCCCGATTCGGAGCAGTGTGTTGGTGAAGTGGAGGTAGGTGTGCAGCCCGGTGGACCGGTCATAGAGTTTGTCGACCAGGTCGATGATGGCCATCAGGAACTGTGCGTCCCCGGTCTTCTCAGCGATCACGATCCCTGAGTGAATGATCTCCTTGAGCGGGACCTGAGCGGGGTCGACGATCCGACCGTTGAACTCGAGCGCCTTACGGATATACCAGAGGTCAGCGGTCAACTCAGCCTTCTTTAAGAGCCTGATAACCAGGTACCGGCGTGATCCCGGGATCTCCCGTTCCAGCGAGATCAGCGTCGAGTAGAGCTGGGACTTGTCCCTCACCCGCTCGAGCAGTTCCTGGATCAGACACTCGAGAATCTCGGTCTGGCGGTTGAGCGGGAGATCTGCAAACGACCCTACAAAACTCCGGATGTCAGCGATGTTCCGACCGAGCGGGGACCGCCAGGTGATATCGATGATACCAAGCGTACAGTTGATCCGGCGGATCTTCTGCAGGATCGTCGAGGCGCTCCTGATCGCATCGATAATGATCGGGAGATCACGCTGTGCCACTCCGATCGCAACCATCGCCGTCACAATCTCACAGTGAAGGTCTGCCCGCTCAGAGACGTCCCCGATCTCCTGCACCAGGTCGAGCGCAGTCTGATGGAACCTGATGTCCCGTGTCTCGATCCCCCAGGCGATCAGGGAGGGGACAATTTCGATCAACAGCGCCGATCGGTACTTCCGGAAGCTGATATGGGCGAGGAGGCCCATCCCCTCTTCGATCAGCACCGGGTTCTTCGCCCGCACCCCCTCCTGCA
Source organism: Methanosphaerula subterraneus (assembly GCF_052055875.1). GTDB lineage: Archaea > Halobacteriota > Methanomicrobia > Methanomicrobiales > Methanospirillaceae > Methanosphaerula > Methanosphaerula subterraneus. The sequence goes on along the minus strand of NZ_CP170508.1, from coordinate 2,448,196 downwards.
CCAGGGCCCTGGTCACTGATGAGAGGACCTTGGACTGGTGACTCTTCCGGTCGAGCCGGCCAGAGAGGCTGATGATCGCGCCGATCCACTGCTGGTTGGCGGTGCTGATGTACTGGTCGACCATCCGATGGACCAGGGACTCGATCTCTTCACGTGACAATTCCATCAGGGAGGAGAAGAGTTCAGGCTCGTCCCGCAGAAATCCGGCCTCTTCAAGGCGGGTGTTCACTGCCTGGATCAGTTCAGCCCGTTCCTTTCTCTTTGCGACAGACTCGATCTCCATCAGAGCTTCGGCCATCGAAGGATAATCCCTCCGCTCTATCGCCCCTTCGATCTTTTGTTGGAGAACGGATATTGAAGACATCGACACCAATCAATAACTTTATACTTCATTATTATATATCCCAAGCCATATTAAAATTTTATCATTTTTTATTTGCGACATTTTGACCCAAAAACGGATGCATGCAGAAAATTCACTGCATATTTTGATTTTCTCCAAAAAATTCAGGAGGTTATCAGGACAGGGTCCTCCCCTGGGCCCGGAGAGATCCCCTCTGAACACCATTAAACGTCATGAGCATCTACATGTGAGCATGAAGGTCTGTATCATGTGCGGAGGAGAGGGAACCCGTCTCCGTCCACTCACGTTCGAGCGTCCAAAGCCATGCATACCCATCGTCAACCGGCCCTCGATACAGCACCTCGTCTCACACCTATCCAACCTCGGCTTCAACGAGGTGGTGATCACCCTCGGGTATATGGGGTCGTCTATAGAGCAGGCACTCGGCGACGGTTCCCTCTACGGCGTGGACATCACCTATGTCCATGAGAAGGTGAAGATGGGGACTGCGGGGAGCGTGAAGAACGCCCAGCAGTACCTGGACGGGCAACCGTTCCTGGTGGTCGGCGGGGATCATGTCACCGATCTGAACGTGCTCGAGTTCTACCGCGAACACAGGCGTGGCAACCATATCGCCACCATCGGGCTGATCAGCATCGATGATCCCTCAGAGTACGGGATCGCTGAGATCGATGTCAACTATGAGATCAAGCGGTTCAAAGAGAAGCCGGCACCAGGCGAGATCTTCAGCAACCTGGCCTCGACCGGGATGTACATCTTCAACCCCGAGGTCTTCGACCACATCCCTGCCGGCACCAAGTATGACTTCGCCCGCGACCTCTTCCCTGCCCTGATGAACGAGGGACATGTCCTCAAGGGCTGGCTTGCCCGGGGCAACTGGACCGACGTCGGGAGTCCCATCTCTTTGCGGGTCGCTGAGCGGTGGAAACTGCAGGAGATGTCGGCCACCAACATCAGTGGCAACCTGGCGATGAAAGGAGCCCACGTCCTCGGGCCGGTCCAGCTTGGGGACTCGATCTCGCTCGGCTCCAACACCCGGGTGATCGGGCCGGTGGCGATTGGGGCCGGGACGATCATCGAGAAGGATGTGCTGATCGGCCCGTATACCTCGATCGGCGAGGACTGCCATATCAAGGCGAATGCCAAGATCTTCTCCTCTTCGCTGTACAACCGGATCGTCGTCGGGAAGAACAGCACGGTCAGCGGTTCGATCATCGATAACGACACCGTGATCCGGGAGGATTGCAGCATTGAGAACGACACCGTCATCGGCCCGCGGGTGATGATCCAGCGGGGGGTCGTGATCCACTCCAAGACCAGGCTCTGGCCGGAGACCGTCATCCCCGAAGGGACGGTCGTCAAGGAGCATGTGCTGAATAAAAAGTTTGATCCCAGATGTGAAGGGTCCTGAAGCGTCCAAAAAAAACAATTGGCCCAGAATGGGCCTTTATACTCTTTTTACAAGTCGGTGGGTAAGGGCCACCAGGGGATGGCGGGCATAGTCGAGCACCTGGATATCATCGAGCGTCTCCAGATGCATCGACCGGGCCGTCCGCTCCATTCCAAGCTCGATATCTTCGGTGAACTCGATGATATAGGCGTCCAGCGTCAGCAGCCCGAGCCTCTTCGCCGCGATGGCCCGGTGGTGACCGTCGACGAGGATGTTCCTGCCCGGCCGGCTGACGACGATCAGCGGCTCTGCAAGCCCTTTTCTGATCTCGTACATCCTTCCTTCCAGCTCGTCCTCATAGATCTTGGACTGCGTCGGAAGGAGCCCCTCGATCGGGACCGAACCCCGGCGGAGCGTCGGCTCGATCCCATACAGCTTCTTCAGGGTCGTGATGAAGTTGAAGACCTTCTCAGGGGAGACATGCTCGATCTGCGAGCGGATCACGTCCGAGTTCGAGACGATCCCGACCAGGTGGTTCTTCTCGTCCACCACAGGGAGCTTCTGGATTCCTGACCGGAAGATAACCCGGGCCGCATCGTTGATGCTCATATCCGGGTCGGCGACGATCAGATGACTGGACATCACCTCTCTGACCTGCGTGGACGGGTGGGCGAAGAGGAGATCCCTGGCTGCGATGTACCCGACCACCTCGCCGTTGTCGACCACCGGGAACCCGTCGTGGTTGGTCGTCCGTATCTTCTCAAAGACCTCCCGGACGATCCCCTGTGCATCGACGGTGACGACATCGTAGGTCATATAGTCCTTGACCCGCTTCTTATCCATTACAGTATAATTATGGTCTCATTACTTGAATTGATCGATGTCCCAGGCCGGCACTCCCAGACCTCTCCGATCTGGCTGGTCACGACCGGATCCGGATCATATCCCCCTCGATCTCAAGGAACCCCTCCGCCCTGAGGGACAGGAGTAGCCGGCCCACCCGATTGGGATCCTCCCCGAGTTCACCAATCAGGTGGTCGCTGCTGGCCGGCCCGGTCCCGAGCAGACGGAGGATCCGCCCCCGCACCTGTCGGTCTGACCCTTCGAACCTGGACTGTTTCGTATAATGGGCACTCTTACGGTTGGGGTTCGGATGGTTCGCGGCGATGAAGGTGCCGTAATCCATCAGGGCATAGTACCATTCGCGGGGGTTCTTTCGGTCCAGCGTCCGTTCAACCAGCGGCAGGATCTCCCGATCGGTGACCCCATCCCGATCTGCGCAGAAGCAGTGGATGAAGACCCGCCGGATGTTCGTCTCGATGAAGACAGTCGGGTTGTTGAAGGCGAAGGCAGCGATTGAGGCGGCAGTCGCCTTCCCGATCCCGGGCAGGGTCACGAGGTCAGCGGGATCCTCTCGAAGTAGGCCGCCCCAGTCAGAGGCGACGATGCCGGCCGCCCGATGAAGAGCGACGGCCCGCCGGTTGTACCCGAGTCCCTGCCATTGGTCGAGGACTGCCGAGAGAGGGGCGGCGGCCAGGACCTCAAAGGTCGGGAACGCCTCGATGAACTCCTGGTACTTCTCCTTCACCCGGTTCACCTGCGTCTGCTGGAGCATCACCTCCGATACCAGGATCCTGTACGGGTCCCTCGTCTCCCGCCAGGCCATCGGGCGTCCATGGACGCGGTAGAACGACCAGACCAGCTCAGAGAAGAGCGAAAAGGTCTCCGGGGTCAGCCCAGATGCCGCCAGGGCCTGATGAAACCGCCGGTCCGCCTCGGACTCAGACCCGGTCAGAAGTGCCGTCTGTATCTCCACAGAGAGAGGTTATATCCACTGTGCTATAACACTGGAGATAGATGCAACGGAGGAGTGGATGAGGATCGGATACCCCTGCATCAACAGGACGCTCAGGTGCACCAACCGGACCTTCCGGCTCGCCTCATACTCGGCGGAGCGACTCCTTCATACGATCGCGCTGAACCTCGACTGCCTTGAATCGATCCTCGCCTTCAACCGCTCCCATGGGATCCTCTTCTTCCGGATCACCTCGGACCTGATCCCCTTCGCCTCCCACCCGGTCTGCACCACCGACTGGCCGGGACGGTTCCTGGAGCGGTTCAGGGGGATCGGCCGGTTCATCAGGGATCACAGGATGCGGTCTCGATGCACCTGGATCAGTTCGTGGTGCTGAACACGAAAGACCCCGGTGTGCTCGAACGGAGCATCGGCGAACTCCGGTACCATGCGACGGTGCTGGACCTGCTCGGACTGGACAGTACGGCAAAGAGCCAGGTCCACCTCGGCGAGGTCTACGGAGATAAACCGGCCGCGATCGAGCGGTTCGTCGAGGTCTACCCAACCCTCGACCCGACGATCCGGCGCCGGCTGGTGATCGAGAACGACGACCGACTCTACTCGGTCAGGGACTGCCTGGAGGTGAGTGCAGCCACCGGCGTCCGGTCCTCTTCGACTTCTTCCACCACCAGGTGAACCCCTCACCGGGCGCCCTCCCAGACCTGCTCGACGAGATCGCCCGCACGTGGCTCCTGTCCGACGGGCTGCCGATGGCCGACTACAGCTCCCAGGCAGAAGGGATGCGTCGGGGGAACCACGCTGAAACCCTCGATGTCGACGACTTCCTGCTCCTGCTGGAGGAGACCGGGGGGCGTGACTTCGACCTGATGCTCGAGATCAAGGATAAGGAGCAGAGTGCGCTGACCGCGATCAGAGTGGCCGGCGCTGACCCGCGGCTGATAGCCTCGATAGACTGATATAGCCCGCCCTGCCCATCAGGGTGTATGACCACACCTCCAGAACACCTGGCAGAGACCGCCAACCGGCTGATCGATCAGAAGAGCCCGTACCTGCTGGCCCACGCCCACCAGCCGGTGGCCTGGTTCCCCTGGGGGGAGGAGGCGTTCGCCAGGGCGGCGGCCGAGCAGAAACCGGTCTTCCTCTCGATCGGGTACGCGACCTGCCACTGGTGCCATGTGATGGCCGAGGAGTCGTTCATCGACCAGGAGGTCGCGACCCTGCTCAACGACCACTACATCGCCATCAAGGTGGACCGGGAGGAGCGGCCCGACATCGACCAGATCTACATGACCGTCTGCCAGATGATGACCGGCTCAGGCGGCTGGCCGCTGACGATCATCATGACACCCGACCGCCGGCCGTTCTTCGCCGCCACCTACATCCCAAAGACGAGTCGGTTCGGGGGGGCCGGGATGCTCGAGCTCCTGCCGAAGGTGGCCGAGGTCTGGAGAGAGAAGCCCGGCGACCTGCTCGAGGTCGCCACCCGGGTCGTTGAGGCACTTCACCAGCCCGCCCGGACCGGCACCGGCCCTGAACCGACGGTCGACCTGCTCACCGCAGGCTACCGTGCACTGGCCGCGGCCTTCGACCCGGCCAGGGGAGGGTTCGGGGACGCCCCGAAGTTCCCTGCCCCTCACAACCTTCTCTTTCTCCTGCGGTATTGGAGGCGTTCAGGGGAGCCGGCTGCCCTGGCGATGGTGGAGCAGACCCTGAAAGCGATGCGCAGAGGGGGGATCTATGATCACCTGGCCGGCGGGTTCCACCGGTACTCGACGGACGGTGGCTGGAAGGTCCCGCACTTCGAGAAGATGCTCTACGACCAGGCGATGCTCGTCATCGCCTGCACTGATGCGTTCCTGGCGACCGGAAACGCGGAGTACCGGGAGACCGCGGAGGCGACGATCCGGTACGTGCTGAACAGTCTGTCGACCAGTTCGGGGGGGTTTGCGGCGGCGCAGGACGCGGACAGCGAGGGGGAGGAGGGGAAGTATTACCTCTGGACACTCGAGGAGGTCCGGAAGATCGTGCTCCCGGAGGAGGCGGCCGCACTCACAGCCGCCTATCTGGTGACAGAGCAGGGGAACTTCACCGATCCGTTCCACCCTGGACTGATCGGCAGGAACGTGCTCTACCGGTCTCCTGATGCTCCCCTGCAGGACCCTGACCCCCATCTCGTCACCGCCGAAGCGAAACTTGCAGCGGCCAGAACCGGGCGGGTGCCCCCCCTGACCGACGACAAGGTACTGACCAGCTGGAACGGGCTGATGATCGCGGCGCTGTCCAGGGCAGGCAGGGCCTTCGGGGTGGCAGAGTATATCGACGCAGCCGGCAGGGCCGCCGACTTTCTGCTCGGCACGATGCGAAGCCCTGACGGCCGGCTCCTCCACCGCTCCCGGGATGGCGAGGCAGCGATCAGCGCACAGGCCGAGGACTACGCCGCCCTGATCTGGGGGCTGCTCGATCTCTACCAGGCGACGTTCGCCGTCCGGTACCTGGCCGATGCGGTCGAACTGATGAAGGAGTTTATCGCCCGGACCTGGGACTTGGCAGGGGGCGGATTCTTCTCGGCGGCCGAGGACGCGACCGACCTGATCGTCCGACAGAAGGAGCAGTACGATGGGGCGATACCGTCGGCGAACTCGGTCGCCTTCATGGATCTGCTGCTGCTCGCCCGGCTGACCGGTGAGCCGGCATACGAGGAGCAGGCCGGAACCCTCGGCCGGTTCATGGCTGGGGTGGTGGAGCGGTCGCCACTGATCGCGACCTTCTTCCTCGCCGGCCTGGACTTCGCCCTCGGCCCTGCGCAGGAGGTGGTCGTGGTCGGCGAGGAGGGGGCGGCCGATACCGCGGCGATGATCCGGGCGCTCGCAGAACGGTTCCTGCCGGTGACGACGACCCAGTTCAAGCCGGCCGGCGGCGGGGCCGATCTTGCGGCCGTGGCGCCGTTCACTGAGCTGCTGGGGATGAAGGAGGGGAGGGCCACCGCGTACGTCTGCTCAGGGCAGGCCTGCGCCCCGCCGGCGGTGGAGGTGGAGGCGATGCTGCAGGTACTTGGGGAGGTCGGTAACCTGCACGAATGAAGCGAATCCCGGTCTGGACTAATTCTTTCTTTTGACGGTGACTGCACCACAGGCGTCAGTCAGTGGGCATCATGAAACAGTAGCCCCCCATCTCATAGATCGAGTCAATGACGGCGAATGTCTCCTCCGTGGAGAGCGCTCCGGCTGCTTCATCTTCGCCTGTATCCACGTAACAATGGGCACACTTCAGGGGGCACCGGAGTGATCTTCCACGAGATGATACGGAGCGCACCGGGTGCACCGTTCAAAGATTCAGTCCTTTCTTCACACGTTCCCCGAGTTCTGCATCTGCAGATTTAAAGTTCTCCACCATGCGCTTCTGGATCTCCGACTTCGCATGACCAAGCGAGTCGACAGCATTGTCCACGAGATGGTCCTGATCCTTTTTGGAGAGCGAGCGGTAGCGTTCACCTGCCTGCTGGAAGTCGTTGGTCAGGGCGATCTTCTGACGGACGTGCCCTCCCACGATCGGTCGACCTTCGAAGGTCGGGTCACCGGACTGGTGTGGCTCTCCGCCGCCCAGCGAATTGGGCTCGAAATTGACCGTCCCACTGTGCCCGGCGCCGGACTGCATGAACCCGTCCCGCTGGTTGTTGTTGACCGGCACCTTCGGCTGGTTCACCGGGATCTGAAGGTAATTCGGTCCGAGCCGGTGCCGCTGCGTATCCGCGTACGAGAACAACCGGCCCTGCAGAAGTTTGTCGGCTGACGGTTCAATCCCGGGAACAAGGGAGGCAGGGCAGAATGCCACCTGTTCCACCTCGGCAAAATAATTCAATGGGTTTTTGTCAAGGACCATCTTTCCGACCTTCATGAGAGGATACCGATCCTCCGGCCAGGTCTTCGTAGCATCGAGCGGATCGAAGTCCAGGTTGAACTCATCATCAAACTCCATCAGCTGGACATTGAGTTCGAATTCGACCGTTTTTCCAGAAGCGATCCAGGCAAATAGGTCCCGGGTGGCGACGTCCGGATCCTCACCGGCAAGCCGCGTCGATTCGTGGCGGTCGATGGTCTCGATGCCTGCCGCTGGCTTCCAGTGGTATTTCACATACACGCCCTTGCCCTTCTCATTCACCCAGATGTAGGTGTTCACCCCGAACCCCTCCATCTTCCGAAAGCTCTTCACAGTGCCACGATCCGAGAAGAGCCAGGTGATCATATGGGTGGATTCCGGTGTCAGCGATATGAAGTCCCAGAACCGGCTGTTGGCCGATGAACTGACTGGGATATTGGTGTCCGGCGCTGGTTTGAATGCATGCACCATGTCGGGGAACTTGATCGCATCCCGGATGAAGAAGACCGGCAGGTTATTCCCCACGAGGTCGTAGTTCCCGTCTTCGGTGTAGAACTTCACTGCAAATCCCCGGGGATCCCGTACCGTCTCCGCAGAGCCCCGCGCACCGACGACAGTTGAGAACCGGACAAAGACCGGAGTCTTCTTCTTTTGGTCCTGGAGAAACTTTGCCTTCGTGTACGGTGCCATGCTCTGATACACCTGGAAGTAGCCATGAGCGCCGGCTCCTTTCGCATGTACCACGCGTTCCGGTATCCGCTCCCGGTCAAAATGTGCCAGTTTCTCGATCAGACTGACATCCTGCAGGAGGGTCGGCCCACGTTGTCCGGCAGTGAGGGAGTTCTGGTTATCGGCAACCGGAACCCCCTGGTCTGTTGTTAAGGTTTTTTTGCTCTGATCTGTCATAAGGCCCCCCATGGGGATGTGGGGTGATAAAGATTCCTTTCAGGACACCGGGTCTCTGCCCGGGTTCGCGATTGGTGACCATGCCGTTGAATGCAAAATGCTGGTGACGGAAGATCCGTGCAGAGGAAAGAGCGGATCTCTGGGTGGAGGTGGGGTACTTCTCCAGCCGGCGGGGACGATCGAAATAGTGTCACCACAGGGTGACAGGTCACCGATTCGGATGGTTCAGCCGGTCGATCTGTCCGTTATGAACAGAGATGGCATCCCCAGCGGACTAGACCCATCACAGGTCCGGATGCTCAATGCGGACCGCCCGGAGGTGACGATGGCCGCGGACGGGTCGATGGCGCCGGCAGCGGCGTTCAGGACGATTCCGTCGAGCTCCAGAGGTCACCCGAGGCCTTCATCAGTATCGCCCGCCGGATGGCGACACAGGCGGTCCAATATGAGGCGTGCTACGCGGATGAGAACAATGACGAGAAGGAATAATAGCCCGTGTGTTTCGGTAACCGGGGGCGGATCGAGCTTTCTGGTTTAGGAGGTCGTGTTGATCCAAATGATGCCACCCCACGGACGGTATGAGGTGCGGCCCTCCCTCCATTGGGTTCTCGCTGCACTTGGCGACACCAACCGTGGGGGTTGAGGCGATGCTGCGGGCAATCGAGGGAGGCGGCTCTGATCAGTGAACTTCCCCACCAGGAGAACACAGCCACATCCCGGCCAGATTATCCGATCAAAACGAAGCGCAGAAGGGGGGTTTTAAGATTTCATCCCTAATAAGATTCGTTTTAAGAAAGATGACCGCCTCAATACCCCAAACGAGAGGAGCAGTGATAAAAAGAGGGCGATGAGCCCTGAAGATACAATGTATAAATATCCCTCTCCCAGGCCCAACCTAAGGAATAACTGGTGGCTGACATAGATATCCAGGGTGACTGTACCGAGCCAGCAGATGGGATTGAACACAGAAACGAAACGCTGTATCTTCTCAATTAGGAGGAATGAGAAGATGATCCCGACAAAGGGAATAGTATAATTATATATTTTTATCAAAGCGATCGTCAAGACCCCCCATTTTTCAAGAGTCGGGATCATGGTGATCACATGATGATACTCGTCACTCCAGATCCTCTTCCAGTAGAAGGCGTACAGGGGGAAGAGCGCGGAGAACGAAAAGAGGAGATGGCTCTGTGCAGTGAGCAAATTTCGATATCTGGAGACAAGATATCCTGCAGAAAAAAATAGTAGATGCCATTTTAACAATCCGATTCCACAGGAGCCGACGGGTATCAGGTTAATTATGACGATCGCGAGAGGGATCACCAGGATTCCAAAATACCGTTCATATTTTAACGCAACTGCGATCACGACGAAGTTCAGAAAGAGAACCCACAAAAACCACAATCCCCAATCAGGGTTGATGATCAGACGGAAAATATACTCTCCGAAGTTAATGGGGATGGATAGGTGTGAATGATTCAATGAATCTCTCAGAATCAGGATGCCATATCCGATCAGATACCATGAAGCAAAAGGAACAACCAGTTGCTGAATCTTTCTCTTAAAAAAACTGAGATTCACATTCTCAATGCGATGAAGTGCGAGGAACCCGCTCACAAACATAAACAGAGGCATATGAAAGGAGTAGATGACTGAAAAGACCAGTGAATTGTCAAAATTCGGAAACGCTGATTGGATCGAATGTCCAAAGACGACGAGGAGGATTGCAAACCCTTTCACTCCATCCAGTAAAGCACTCCGACCATTTTTTTGAGTAGCATCCCAAAGAACCGGAGTATCCAGCGGGTTCAAAAAAACCTGTCCCACCAGATCTCTTTCAAAATATCGACCATCGAATCCTGCACCAGAATATTCTCATATTATTTTGCTCTACAGACTCATAATTTCTATTCTTATTACCAGAGACCTCCCGAGCACAAACGACCGGGAGATCCACGCAGATTAGAGTGAGGGGACGATCGAGATCAGAACAATGGCGTCGACAGGGGTTTACGATGAGGATCCCGGTCGATCGGAGCGATCACAGACGACGGATCATACCAGTTCGATCCAATCATCGAGCATTACCAGTGGGGACGAATGGTTCGTAATGAAGCCATGATCACATCCGCATCAACCGCTCGGCGGGAAGACACACCCTTGTGAAGAGAGGAGCCCAACAACCCGTTCCTGCAGGTTTATCTGATCATGTGTCAAAGATTATACCACATTTCTATGACCAGCACCGCCCATCACGAAGAGGAGGTCCCAACCCTGATCATCCGCCCGCCGCGGAAGTGGGTGCCGATCGACTTTCAGGAGATCTGGGCATATCGCGAACTGCTCTACTTCTTCACCTGGCGGGATGTGAAGATCCGGTACAAGCAGACCGGCCTCGGGTTCGCCTGGGCAGTCATCCAACCGCTCTTCACGATGCTCATCTTCTCGTTGATCTTCGGGGCGTTCGCGAAGATCCCGTCCGACGGGATCCCGTACCCGCTCTTCAGCTACGCGGCGCTGCTGCCATGGACGCTCTTCGCCGAAGGGATGACCAGGTCGACGAACAGCATGGTCGCCAATGCGCCCATCATGACCAAGGTCTACTTCCCGCGGCTGCTGATGCCGATCTCAGGGATCATGTCCCCGCTGGTGGACTTCTGCATCGCGTTCTCGATCCTGATCGCAATGATGTTCTACTACGGGTTCGTGCCGACGGTGAACGTGATCTTCCTGCCGGCATTTCTGCTGCTCGCGATAGCGACCTCGCTCGGGGTCGGCCTCTGGCTCTCGGCGCTGAACGTGCAGTACCGGGACTTTCAGTACACGGTGCCGTTCCTGATTCAGATCTGGATGTACGCTTCGCCGGTGGTGTACCCGGCCTCGATGCTGCCGGAGAAGTTCAGGGTGCTGTACGGGCTGAACCCGATGGCCGGCGTGATCGAAGGGTTCCGATGGGCTCTGCTCGGGACGACACCGCCGAGTGCGATGATCCTGGTCTCAGTCGGGGTGGTCGTGGTGGTGCTGGTGTCGGGACTGTTCTACTTCAAGAAGATGGAGCAGTACTTCGCGGATCTGGTGTGAGGATACTATGTCAGACGAGATTGCGATCAGGGTGAAGAACCTCGGTAAACGGTATAAATTGGGACAACAGACCGGAGGATACAAAACCCTGGGTGAGACGATCACCAGGGCTGTGAAGTCGCCGTTTCAGCGGTTGCAGCGTCAGGGCTCTGAGGAGAAGGATGAGGCCGGCACCTTCTGGGCGCTCAGAGATGTCTCGTTCGAGGTGAAGAAGGGCGAAGCCATTGGGATCATCGGGAGGAATGGTGCCGGCAAGTCGACGCTGCTGAAGATCCTCTCCCGGATAACAGCACCGACTGAGGGGACCGTCGAGGTTCACGGTCGGATCGGGTCTTTACTGGAGGTAGGGACCGGGTTCCACCCCGAACTGACCGGTCGAGAGAACATCTTTCTGAGCGGCTCCATCATGGGGATGAAAAAGGCAGAAATTGAGGAGAAGTTCGATCAAATTGTAAAGTTCGCCGAGATTGAACAATTCCTTGATACTCCTGTTAAACGCTATTCAAGTGGGATGTACGTTCGACTTGCATTCGCCGTAGCAGCTCATCTTGAGCCGGAAATCCTCATTGTTGATGAAGTTCTTGCAGTTGGAGATGCAGCATTCCAAAAAAAATGTCTCGGCAAGATGGGGGCTGTTGCAGAAGAAGGACGGACAGTGCTCTTTGTAAGTCACAATATTACAGCAATTAGAAATCTCTGTAAAAGAGGGATTCTCCTAAAAAATGGAAAAATAGATATTAAAGGGCCTATCGAATCCGTTATCGAAACATATACGAGTGAAATCCAAGAAAATCGAGTGTCAATGTCTTGGCCCGATCCAAAATATGCGCCCCGTAACTCAAATATAATTCTTAAAGATGTTTCAATTCGAGATGAAAGTGGTAAACAGTTAGAAACCATATATACCGATACTCCGTTTAATATCATGATTCATTATGAAGTATTAAACGACAACAGTTCATCAGGATTCACAGTCACATTCTACGACAATGAAAATAACTGCATTTTTGGGTCAATAAACAACCACGAACCCAATTATTATAATAAACAAATGTCTAAAGGAGACTATTTCTCAATCTGCAAGATACCAGGAGATTTATTTAACAACGGAATTTTTAATATGAGTGTTAACATATTCGGGAAGAATTTTTCTGATAATAACTTAACAAATGAGGTGTTAAGATTCGAAATACTTGACGGATCAACAGTAAGAGGTGACTATTATGGCGGTTATGGCGGAGTAATAAGGCCCTTGCTGCAATGGGTAACCGAAAAAACAAATTAACTTCATACCTCCTCTAATATCTTAAATAACTAGAATTAAAAATACTATCAGGAATATTTAATATGAGTTCAATTGTTGATCAGAACTATTGGGATAAAGGATATCAAAATCTTACACTTCGATATAATGAAGACTCTATTTTATTCAAAGAGATATTTGACAAATATCTAAAACCCAATGGGACGTGTTTTGAGGTCGGTTGTTATCCAGGAGGGTATCTGGTATATTTAGGAAAGAAATTTAATTACACAGTCAATGGTATTGATAGAACGCCTTTCATTGAAGATAGATTACCTTCTTTCTTAAATTCCGAAAGGGTAAAAATTGGTCATTTTTTCAATGAAGATTTTTTAAACTTTGACCCACCAGAAACTTATGATGTAGTATGCTCATTTGGATTTATCGAACATTTTTCGGATTTGGATGCAGTGATAGAAAAACATACTGATTTGTTAAAGCCTTCTGGAATCTTAATAATCGCTTGTCCCAACTTTACACGAGGTCAATATATATTTCATAGGTTATTTGATTCGAAAAATCTCGATCGCCACGTTGTAGAAACGATGAGCCTACCTCGCTGGAGAGAGATATTGAAGAAAAATAATATGGAAATATTATATGATGGATATTATAAAACGATTAACTTTTGGACAGAATCGTTTCCACAAAATTTCATATCTCAAAAAATTCTAGATATAATTCAAAAAACGTCAAATAAAATTGATCGTCATGTTCATATTCCCAATCGATGGTTTTCGCCATATATGATCAGTATATCAAAAAAAAGTGATGATGTGTAATGGAAATTTTGCATACTGTTGAATATTATTCTCCTAGTGTGGGTGGAGCACAGGAAGTAGTAAAACAATTATCTGAACGATTGGTTAAAAAAGGGCATACTGTAACAATCGCTACCACCAAATTATCTGAACGTACTGAAAGGATAATTAATGGTGTAAATATTGAAGAATTTGAGATCTCTGGGAACCCAATTCACGGTTATTCTGGAGAGATTGAACAGTATCAAAAGCTCGTTAGAGATTCTAAGTATGATATTGTAATGAATTATGCTGCCCAGCAATGGACGACCGACCTGGTTTTTCCAGTAATCCACGAAATCCCTGCAAAAAAAATCCTAGTTCCTTGTGGTTTTTCAGGGTTATACATACCAGAATACTCTGAATATTTTAAAAGAATGAAGAATATATTACCTCAGTATGATGCATGCATCTTCCTATCAAATGATTATCGAGATATAAATTTCTCCAGAGAAATCAAAAATATTAGGCGTGAAATAATTCCAAATGGTGCTGGAGAAGACGAATTCCGCCAAAAAAACACATTGAATATTAGAGCGAAATTAAACATACCCGAGGATCATTTTTTAATATTGCATGTTGGGTCTCACACCGGGATAAAAGGACATAAAGAAGCAATTCAGATATTTACCAAAGCGAAGATAAAAAATGCAACCCTTCTGATAATTGGTAATGAGGTCAAAGGAGGATGTATAAATGCATGTAAAAGATCTGAAAAACTTTATCGATGGAACCCATTCTCAAAAATATCGGATAAACAATTAATTATTGAATCACTTTCAAGACAAGAGACCGTTGCCGCGTATTGTGAAGCAGATCTTTTTTTATTCCCTTCAAACATCGAGTGTTCACCAATTGTATTGTTTGAATGTATGGCCTCGAAGACACCATTCCTTTCAACTGATGTTGGAAATGCAAAAGAGATTAATATGTGGTCGAATGGATGCGGTATAATATTACCAACCAAATGCAACGAAAACGGATATTGTAAAGCAGAGATTAAGGGCTCTTCAGCCCTCCTTGAAGATATGTATTTACATCCAGATATCCGGGAGATACGCGGAAGGTGTGGATATGAAGCTTGGGAGAAAAATTATACCTGGGAAAAAATTGTACAAAGATATGAAAATTTATATCAGCAATTGTTAGAAAATTAATATAAAAAGGGTAACAGGCATCCTCAATTGAACAATACTAAAAATGGAATCCCTCCGGGATATTGGAAAAAACAGTTCAGGATTTCGAACGTCGAAGTTGAAAAATTCAATCAAATCCAGGCTGTTTTATATGATCCCCCCTGACTGGATCCATTGGTCTTAGAACGATAGTCGGGAAATGATCAGGGATCGAAAGAAGACTGATTTTTGTTTTCATGAGCATACAAAAAAAGGTAGAGAATCGATGATTATTGTACAGCTGAAAGGTGGTCTCGGCAACCAGATGTTTCAGTATGCAGCCGGGCGAAGACTGGCTCATATCCAAAATACCGAACTATATCTCGACTTAACCAGATTTGCATCCGATTCATTGAGGGATTACAGTCTTGAAAAATTCAAGATAATTGGAAAAATTGCATCTCCAGATCTACTAAAAAAGATTCCATTTTCGCGATTGGATGCATTACGCATTGGAATCAGAAATCTGTTTACTAAAGAAAAAGGAATACAGTACGTAAAAGAACAATCATTTGATTTCGACGAACGGGTATTATTTCTCCCGAATAATGTTTATCTGGAAGGATACTGGCAATCAGAAAGATATTTCAAAGATATTCAAGGATTATTAAAACCGGAGTTCTCTATCAAAGACGAGCAAGATAAAGCAAACAGGGAACTGACAGAATTGATTCATTCCACCGAATCGGTCAACCTTCACATCAGAAGAGGAGATTATATCTCAAATCCCATCACCAATGAGATCCATGGGACCTGTTCGTTCGATTATTATCGTCGAGCCCTGGAAAAACTCACGGAGACTGTAGAGGAACCCCATCTCTTCATCTTCTCAGACGATCAGGAGTGGGTCAGGAATAACCTGAAATTGGCCTATCCATCAACACTAGTGGAGATCAACGGCCCTGATAAGGATTATGAAGATATGAGATTGATGAGCCTCTGCAACCATCACATCATCGCAAATAGTTCCTTCAGTTGGTGGGGTGCCTGGCTCTGCAAATACCCAGACAAGCAGGTCTACGCACCAAAAAACTGGTTCAATTCATCTGATAATGATACAAAGGATCTGATCCCGGAGAGTTGGATTACTATTTGAGATGAATATAGTTACGACAATGGTTCCAAAAATCTCATTTATAATGCTAGTATACAAGGTTGATGCGCAAGATGCGCAATCATAAGGGATATCAGTTTTCCTCCTTATAATGAATCTTGTCCTGTAATATCTGAAAGGAAAAAAGTTATTGGGATGCGCCGGATCTTTCTTTCGAATATCTAGTGAAATATCTCCAGTATAGATAGGGAAACATTATGGAAGTCTGATCGCAATTTAATAAAAAATCAAGTTAATATCAGAAAAAAACGGAGTATATCTAGATGAAACGTTATTGTCTAATCGGGGGTGCAGGATTCATAGGGAGACATCTCTGGCACTATCTCCATTCAAGGGGTAAGGAGATATCAGTCATTGGAAGGTCTAAAATCAGCGACGGCATATTTCCGCCCGATGTGGCATATTATACCGGGGATTATGGGGATAAGAAATTTTTACTCGATGTCATTCAGGATGTCGATTGTGTAGTCAATCTGGCATATTCATCGGTTTCAAAGGTGAGTTTTAAAGATCCAATTAAAGATATATTACTGAATCTTCCGCCAAATAATACCCTATTCGAATCCATTGGTCATACATCTGTAAAAAAACTGGTAATTGTATCTTCAGGGGGTACCATTTATGGAATGCCAATATCAATCCCCATTCCAGAGGACCACCCTACGAATCCTATATCCCCCTATGGAATAACCAAACTTGTAATAGAAAAATACGCACTAATGTATCATAAATTGTCAAATGTCCCCGTTATCTGTGTCCGACCATCAAATGTATATGGTGAAGGTCAGAGACCTTATACCGGGCAAGGCTTTATTCCAACCGCTATTGCCTCAGTCCTTGATGGCAGAAAGATCACTATGTTCGGTCAAACTGGAACGATAAGAGATTATATCCATGTTTCCGACACGACCAAAGGGATCGTTTCGGCGGCCGAATTTGGTGCACCAGGAAACATCTACAACATTGGAACGGGAGTAGGGAGAAATAATAAAGAAATCCTCGATATCATTTCCCAACATGCGACGAAGGAGGGTCTAGCAGTAAATATAAAACTATTGCCACCACGTTCACTTGACGTTCCTGCAAATGTGCTCGACAATACTCGATTAGAATCTATTTCAGGATGGAAGCCAGAAATCTCCATAGAAGAAGGGATTTTACGTATGTGGAATTCTATGAAAATCCGATGAGGGGATCAATCCGGGATCATAATATCTATATGATCCGATATCGCGGAAGATGTTATTATTAATATGCAAAAATCCGTTTGTGGAAGAATCGCTCATCAGGGGTCCAGGATTCATCCTCATGGACGTTAAAGAGGAGCAGGTGACCTGCAGAAAGAATTTGATGATGGAGGAGAGATGATCAGTCATGGATACAGGGGCAGTTCATATTATTGCACGTGTGAACCACTCCCACATCAAACGTGGTATCTATTTGGGAAAGATTCTATTCTTCTTTGGATTAACAATAAAGATCGATGAAACCTGTAATGGCGCTTCATTTGAGTTCATTTGGATGGATAGTGGGATCTTAACCGAGCCATACAATAACCTCTAATAATCAATCAATAGATAGTAAAGATGTGATCCTTAATGAATGAATTATACAATAATGACTCATCAAAACCAAATACACCTGCTATTTCAGTAATAATGCCAGTCTATAATGGAGAATCTTTTCTAGGAGAATCAATAGAAAGCATACTAAATCAAACCTATACTGATTTTGAACTTATTCTCATAGACGATGGCTCCCGGGATAAATCACTTCAAATAATGAAAAATTATTCGGATCCTCGGATAATTATTATCCAAAATGAGAAAAATATTGGGCTAGTAGGATCTCTTAATAAAGGAATAAAAGATGCACATGGGGAATATATTGCTCGAATGGATCAGGATGATGTAAGTCATCCCCAGAGATTCGAAAAACAAATAGAATACCTCGAAAGGAATCCCGATGTTGGATTATGCGGGACATGGGCAAACATAACTAATAAAGAGGGGGAGATCATAGATTTTTTTAAACCCTCTTCAACATCAGATCTAATTAAGTGGGATCTTCATTTTTTCTGTGCAATCGCACATCCTTCTGTTATCGTCCGAAAAAGTTTTTTTGAAAGAAATGGACAATACCTGAATTCAGATATTCACTGTGAAGATTATGCATTATGGGTAAGGGGATTTAACAACACAAAAATGTCCAACATCCCATTGCTTCTTATTAACCTGAGAAAACATGATCTGAATATTTCAAAAACTTATTCAGAAATTCAAATGAATCATGCGATTAAGGTATCGCAAACCGCATTATCATCGACTTTAAAATATGAAATTCCTCTAAATAATGTAAGAATCATCTACAGACAATCAAATATTTTCTCGACAGAGGAGTATATCACAACAACAAAAAATCTCAGACAACTTAAACATTCGTATTTAGAGAATCCTAATCTTTCTCATGAGGATAAAAAATACATCAAAAAATCGATGAGTATGATATTATATAATATTGGTACTCTTCCAGTTCGTAGAAATCCCATTCTTTCACTCTACATAATTGCTCTTTCTTTTACGAGCGAACCGATATTTTTCATAAAAAATTTAGGAAATTTGGTTCTCACTAGAAGATTTTTGAAGACAGGATAACTGATATAATGGAGATCTGACATCTGATCCCCTGTAGATATTATTTATTTTTTACAATGTCGGGTTGCATCCATACTGCACGACAGATTGATCAGAAGCAGACCCCCATATCACAGAATGAGGATCATTCCATTTACGTGGTGAAAGGTCGGGATAAGTTTGAGATGACCATTTCCTCAAGAATTGAATGAGCAACTCATTCTTCGCCGTGTTGGCGTTTATCACTGATGTGAATAAATTCCATGAAGTTCCGTTCAAGACTATCCAGTGTCAGGTTTTCAACAAATGCATCTCTGCTATTATGTGTTAGATCTCTATAATTCTCTGAGTTATCACAGATATCGACGAGACTCTTGATGATTGCCTCATGTTCAAGGGAGTAACAGCAAATTCCGGAATGAGTTTTTTCGATAAATTGTGCCGGGGCGGCGTAGGGTGGACCGTGAAAGAGCACCGGCCTCCCTGATGCATAATAGGTTGTCAATTTGGAGGGAAAACTTAACCGGGCTTCATTTTCATATCGAGGATCGAACCAGTACGGGCAGTAGGTAATATCCGTTTCAGACAGAAGACGTATCGTCTCCTGCTGGGTGTTCCAGCCGCATAACTCAATCCGATCAGACATACCCTCTTCAACCAATATGGGCTTTCCCACATGCCGTATCCTGACCTGCCGGCCCCCAATCTTCCACGCATGTTCATCCAATGCATGTAAAAGCGCTTTCCACTCTTCCTGAGCATAAATCTGCCCTGCTACTCCAATGATCAGTTCACTTTCACTGTGGGGGGTGTCCGATGGTGACAGCGCCTCTTCACAGTCGAGGCTTGGAAGGAATGCGATGGTAGGTGTGCCGTAATTATTATGGTATTCTTCTGCCATTGGCAGAGATGCAGTCGCACAGATCCGGCTTCTCTGAACAGCTTTTGCAAACTTTTTGAGCACTTTAGATGAGGTGATGGGATCAACTCTGTTATCCCTCAGCCACCAGTACGGGGGGTCCCAGACCTGGGTCAGGAGCGGCACCTGCAGACCTTCAGTTACTGCAGTGGCCAGGCGAATCATCGTCTGCCCCTGCAGCACACACCAGACCCTGTCAACGTCATGAGTCCTGCCAAAAAGAATGATCTTTCCGGAGAGGTCCTTTAACCCGATCCTCTCGGTGTACTCTTCCATTATCAGGGATGATAGGGTTCCGACCGGACCAAAAAAATCCCAATTCTCACGGGGTTTTAGGTAATATTCCACAGGAAAGTTGAGATCTTCTGATAACTGCACTGTTATTGCAGGATCATGGACACAGGAACAGACTAGTTCATCATCCGAAACGAACCGACAGAGTTGATCAAGAACAATGCCGGCAGTATAGTC
This sequence comes from Methanosphaerula subterraneus, assembly GCF_052055875.1. Lineage (GTDB taxonomy): Archaea > Halobacteriota > Methanomicrobia > Methanomicrobiales > Methanospirillaceae > Methanosphaerula > Methanosphaerula subterraneus. The sequence continues at coordinate 2,428,348 of NZ_CP170508.1, read as the reverse complement.
TTTGCATGGAGGAATATCTGTTAAGAGCAATATCTTCATGAGATCATCTGTCCCGGATATATCATTCCCTCTGACTGAGGAATTAGGAATTATTCTCCACAAACGGTCATGCATTTCAGAGAACTGATATACAATAATTATCAATAGAGGGGGATAATAGTATTCCAGTGAGGTAATATTCTGGCATTTGTTTCCGGTTTACAATCCATTTTCAGCATAGATCTCTTTGTACATCCTGATAACCTGTGGTTTTACGACAGACTGATCGAGTCGCTGCCAGACAATTCTTTCATTGATAACCGACGCCTGATCCACCAGGTCGTCATCGGTCAGTGCTCTTTTTATGGCCACAGCGATGGTCTCCGGATCTTCTGCCGGAACAATGAACCCGCTTATCCCATCTGATATCCATTCATCTGCACAGGCTGTGTCCGATTGGATGGGAAATGTCCCCATAATCATCGATTCAAGTAACGAAGTGCTTATTCCATCTGATATACTCAAACCGATATATATTCTGGATCTGCCGAACACCTTCATCAGTTCCTCATGCGAAACCTGAGGAAGAAGAGAGATACGAATCCCGAATTTTTCCCGGATATCCCGTACTTTCATCTTAACATCAAGGGATGTACCGGAATACACTACAATATCATATCCCTGTAGTAGTTCGGCGCACGATTCAACAGCCTCAAGAGCCACAAGTGCACGCCCCGCCCATCCCTGGTATCCTTTCACGATTACTACTCGTCGATCTGATGGTCTGCTGTCCTGGCGGTATTCTGTCATGGTCTTGATATCATAACCCCCTCCATTGGGAATGACAGGCAGATACCTTCCTCGGAATCCCATCTTCTCTGCAAGGTCAATGTCCCTTTGACACTCGCTAGAATAATAGTCACAGGCCTCCAGGAGTTCCCGTATCTTTTTCTCATGATCTTTATCTCTCCTAAAAAAATAGATATCACTACCCCAATTGGTCGCAATCCATGGTGGAAACATCCCCTGATAGTTCATTTTTGCCTTATAAGTGAGGTACCCGCCAGCCTGGAACTCCAGCGATTGAATGATATCCGGTTGAATTTTCTTAATCAATCTGTTGAGTTGACGGACACGGTAATCAGCATCTATCATTCTTAATAATCCAATTCCTTTCCAGGCCAGGCCTCTGGCGGGGACCGGAATTCCATGAAATTGAACATTGGGAATTTTATCATGGTGTACATAGAAGGAGTGATGGATGTCGACCCCTCTTAACTGTGGATGAGTGATACCCTGGTCTACACTGGGAAACAGATGGAGATCCCACCCTTCATCAGCGATCTGTGAGATCCAACGAACGGTGTGGATACTCTCTGACATTGATACAAATAAGATCCGCACTTTTTTCCACCAATTATCTTATCCAGTTACATTATTTTTATCTGAAAAGAGATTAATTCCTTTTGATCTCAATTCAGCGACGATTTAAATGTTTACTATTTTTTGAAATTGATTAATTATCGGCAATTTTTTCTGAATATTAGATATTGTACATCTACCCAGCACACCACAATAAGACAATTTTTAGTGGGGTTCCGGAGGTGCCCCAATTTCAGCGAGTTCTGTTTCCGTGGCAGATCATCTCCTCTTCATTACCAAACACTTTCTACCAGTCACCTATTCCTCGGCAGCATTCATGATGACCGATCTGGTAAGCCTGATGAATGGAATGACGTTTAGTAGGTGCAATACAACCCCTTCTCTCCACCACCGTTCACCCATAGGACAGATTATAACCTGCTGACAACCTTCGATCTGCATCAACCAAGGATAAAAGACAAGTGATAAACTGCGCATCTCTCCATTTTTTTGAAGAGATTATCATCGACGTCGTTCCAAAACTCCCGTTGATTCCCCAAGGTTACTGAGTGCAGGCATTTCACGACATGGCGAAGGGAAGTGATCTGTTTTGGGCTGAATTCACAATCAAAAATTTGGTAGTACAGCCTCTATCTGGTGCTGCCAATGATGAATCTACTATAAGGAAGTTGCTGGATTACCTCCACTGATAAGATACTGAGAATGAGTGTCAGACAGAACGTAAGGGGATAGAATAACCAGTTATTCCAGTCAAACCCAAACGAAGAAAAAACCAGCACAATCATATACAATACGAATGCGTGAACGAGGTAGATCCCAAAGGAGTAATGACCGATTTTTTCCATTAATATGAATGTCGTTCTATTACGAGATATAATTTGAAGGGAGAGGCCGAGGCAGAAGGCAAACATAACTACAAAGAATAATGGAGTTATCATTGCAGTAAACCAACCCCAGTAGGGTCCTGAAACTGGCAAAATTTTTGCTTTATCGAAGGCATAGAATTCTTGAGCGAAGTTGAAGGTACCAAAAATTGTGCCGCAGAGCAGTGGGACAGACATGCAATAGAAAGAAGTTTTTGTTAAAGGTTTCAGTGTCAACTCCTCATATCTGCTTCGAACTATCATTCCCAAAACAAAATAGAAGAGATATCCAAGAAATATCGGAGCTACCCCCAAGACGTCTGGGACTGGATATACATTATAAAAGAATCCGACAAGAAAGGCCCCGAAGAGAAATTCAATTGATCTATCGCGCGAATCACAGTATCTGTACATCCAAATTATTGCAGGATACACAAGGTAAAATTGGATTATCAGAACAAAGAACCAGAGGTGATAAGAACATCCACCTGTAGCGTACTGATACACAATATGCGGAATGTCAAGGTTGACTGGTTTTGCGAGTACAATCGATATGATATATGGTATCACCAGATAAAAGGTAGAGAAAACAAAATACGGAGGGAGGAGAGAGAACAATCTTTTTTCATAAAAATTTTTCAGGGCAATTGTACCTGAATATTTATTGTATAAGACAAAACCGGAGATACAGATGAAGAGGGGAACCGCAAAACTGGAGAAGGATTTAACCGCCATATATGCAGTCATCAAGAAATTTTCAGTGGCTATCTTCGAGAAATCTCCCGAGACATGGATGCTAATTACGGCCAGGGTAGCAATAGCCCTTAATATATTAATTTCATCGAAATATCGCACCCTATCGTTCACTATATTATTTTTACAGACCCGAATATACAGATATCGAAAATACACTCATTGAGATCATCTCGATCATTCTGTCATTCCCCATATCGTTGAGTTCAGGCCATACAAACGAAAAAAAGATTGCGACAAACTTTCGGATTATGGCTGTGGAAAACGATGATGATACAACATTTCGGCTTCACTCTCTGCAATTTTCGGTTGGATATAGATCCATTTGATCATCGCATCACTTTCAATCCGCTCCGAGATTAACTGATTAAAAATTCTAGTCAGGGCAACTCGACGAATTCTTTGCCCGGTACAACTGGCCTCATGATGCCCTGCATTATCAAGTACTTGAACCCTTAAACCTGGTGTTTTGGAGGGGGTTTCCTCTAGAGATTAACGAGGGGACTGGTGTTGATATTTTATGGTGATGAGTTCATTGAAACGTTCAAGTTCTCAGGAGCGAATATCTATGAGAAAATTAATTCAGAACAGTATACGTAAAAATTAATCGTCTCAAATCAGAGAATTGACCCCTCAAAGAATATTCTGATTGAAAAGCAGGGATGGGCAGCGACATCCGGATATTGAAGGGATCACCGTTTGGAGACAATGACAATGCCAGCATGAAAATCACCAGTAACAGGAAAAATCAGGAGCATGTCATTACTGAAAATATTATGCACTGATCATATTTTGGACGATCTGGACCGCCGAAAAGGTGTCTTCTGGCAGGAAAGATCGGCTGGACCGCTTATAAAGTGCACCTGACAACGGTGAATATTTGAGTTCAACAACATCCGACCGGGGAGTCAGAGCTGAAACAGAAGAACGTGGGGATTCTATGAAGGTGTTAAACATCACGACCTGGGACGCCGAGGGTGAGCAGTTCAATGGATATCAGATCCACCGATACCTGAAGAAACTGGGAGAGCAGTCCCATATGGCAGTCCTCTACAAAAAGATGGATGACCCAGATATTCACCGTGTCGGCAACCCCCTGACCCGTCAATTTGACAGAATGGTCGTGACGGTTCTGGAGAAGATCACCGGCTTACGATCGATGTTGCCGATCTCCGGAATAACGCTGCTGTGGAGGTCCTTCTTTAGGAATGCAGACGTGGTACACCTCCAGATTGTGCATGGAGTCTCCTTCTTCAGCCTTCTGCTCATTCCGTATATCAGCCGCACCAGAAGAACGGTCTGGACGATCCATGACCCCTGGCTGATGTCAGGCCACTGCATCTACTCGATAGAGTGTGAACGGTGGAAGACCGGGTGTGGGAGTTGCCCGGACCTGACATTGCCATTTCCCGTGTTATGGGATTCCACAGCACTGGTCTGGAAGATCAAGCGCTGGGTGATGAGTCATGCAGATGTCAACCTGGTGGTCGCCTCCCGCTGGATGCAGGAACGGGTGCAACAGAGCCCCATACTCTCTCATCTCCCCTGCCGGGTCATTCCCCTGGGCCTGGACCTTGAGAAATTCAGGCCAAAAGAGAGAGAAGTATGCAGGGCACGATTTAACATCCCGGCAGATGCCCATGTCCTTGCATTCAGATACACCGGAGAGGGGGACCGGTTCAAGGGCTGGCCGTATATCAGAGAGGCACTGAATGATCTGAACCTGAAAAAACCCACATATATCATCATTATTCAGAAGAAAGGGGCCGCAGGCTTTCTGGACAAAAGATATACCTGCATCGAACTGGGATGGTCAGAAGATTATGAGACCGTGATCGATGCCCTGAACGCTGCGGATATCTTTCTAATGCCATCCGAAGCCGAGGCCTTCGGGATGATGGCGGTGGAATCGATGGCCTGCGGAACCCCGGTGATCGTCTTCGAGGGGACTTCGCTGCCCAGTGTCATCCATGCGCCAGACGGGGGCGTGGCTGTACCCAGGAAAGACGCTCATGCGCTGGCCCGTGCCATTGAAGACCTGTTGGGGGATCAGGAGCGATATGACGCGATGGTGCAGAGGGGTCTGGGGATTGTCCACGACGAGTACAGTGTGGATAAGTACCTGAAGAGTCATATCGATCTGTATAACGAGTTGATCAATTCACCAGAACAGGAGAGGAGAGACGTATGAAAGTTCTGATTTTGGGTGCCACCGGTATGCTGGGGCACAAACTGATGCAGGTTCTTGCCGGCCGGTTCACCGTAACCGGGACGGTGAGGAAGGGGGTGTCGAACCTGACCGATCATCCGGTCCTTGGGAAGATGACACTGATCGGAGGGGTGACTGCAGATGATCTTGAGAGTGTCACCCGGGCAGTGGAAGAGAGCAAACCGGATCTGATCATCAACTGCATCGGCATCGTCAAGCAGCTCCCGACCGCACGGGATCCCCTTCCCAGCATCGCGATCAATGCACTCTTTCCCCACCAACTGGCGCAGATCTGCCTGAAACGAAAGATTCGGATGATCCACATGAGCACAGATTGTGTCTTCTCTGGTAACAAAGGAAACTACACAGAAGAGGATCCCTCCGATGCCGAGGACCTGTACGGAAAGACCAAGTTCCTTGGAGAGGTGGACTACCCCCGATGCCTGACGATACGGACCTCGATCATCGGCCGCGAGCTGGACTCGACCCATGGCCTCGTCGAATGGTTCCTTCACCAGAGAGGAAAGACGATCCAGGGGTACAAGAAGGCGATATTCAGTGGCCTGACGACCAATGCACTGGCGGAGATCATCGGAGCGATCATCGAAAACCACCCCGACCTCCATGGAGTCTGGCAGGTGGCCGCAGAGCCGATCAGCAAGTATGATCTCCTGATGCTGCTAAAACAGCACTATCAGACCGATGACATCGTGATCGAACCGGACGAGAGCGTCATCTCAGACCGGAGCCTGGACGGATCGCGGTTCAGTGCGGCAACCTCCATCAGCGTACCTTCCTGGCAGGTCATGATAGAAGAGTTATATCGTGATCCGACCCCATATAATACCAAGAGGAACACTGATGTTCACCGATAAAACAATACTGGTCACAGGCGGGACAGGGTCACTGGGAAAAGTGCTGATCAAGCGGCTGCTCTCAGGCGAGATGGGAGTGCCAAAGAAGATCATTGTCTTCTCACGCGATGAGGCAAAGCAGCACTTCATGCGCATGGAATACCTGAACCGCAAGGTGACCACCGACGAGGTCATCTACAACAACTTCAAACAGACACTTGAGTTCAGGATCGGGGATGTCCGGGATATCCACAGCATCAGTGGAGCATTGCATGGCGTCGACGTGGTCTTCAATGCTGCTGCATTAAAGCAGGTCCCTTCCTGTGAATACTTCCCGTTTGAAGCGGTCTCGACCAACATTGCCGGCCCGGAGAACATCGTGCGGGCCATCAGGGAACAGGACCTCCCCATCGAGACGGTGGTCGGAGTCTCGACCGACAAGGCCTGCAAACCGGTGAATGTGATGGGGATGACCAAGGCCATCCAGGAGCGGATCTTCATCAAGGCGAACATGGACAGCCCGAAGACCCGGTTCATCTGTGTGCGTTACGGGAATGTGCTGGCTTCGAGAGGGTCAGTGATCCCGTTGTTTCACGACCAGATCCTGCAGGGCGGGCCGGTTACGATCACCACATCTGATATGACCCGGTTCCTGCTCAGCCTGGACCAGGCCGTCGACACAATCTTTGCCGCGGTCAGATACGCCTATGCAGGGGAGACCTACATCCCGCGGGTTCCCTCTGCAAAGGTGACCGATATAGCAGCGGCCCTCATCGGCACTCGCCCCATCAAAACGGTCGTGACCGGGATCCGGCCTGGCGAGAAGGTCGATGAGATCCTGGTGTCAGAGGAGGAAGGGCACAGGACTATCGAGCGGGGAGACTATTATGTGATCCTCCCGATCCTCCCAGAACTCCTCAGAGAAGAGGAGAAGAGCCCGATCATTGGTAAGGAGTACAGCTCCGCGGACAACCTGATGTCACCGGAAGAGGTTCGCGAGGGACTCCACAAGCACCATCTCCTCCTGGAAGACCAGCAGGGGACCGGGGGAGAACTGCTTAGATGAAGGTGATGACCATCCTGGGCACCAGGCCCGAGATTATACGCCTGAGCAGGATCATTCCCAAACTCGATCAGTTCTGCGAGCACATCCTCGTCCATACCGGCCAGAACTATGACCCAAACCTGAACGACATCTTCTTTGACGAGATGGAGATCAGGAAGCCGGACTATTTTATGGGCGTACAGGGGAAGAGTGCCGGCGATCAGATCGGTAAGATCATCGCTGTCAGTGAAGAACTGATGCAAAAAGAGAAGCCGGACCGGCTCCTCCTCCTCGGGGATACCAACAGCAGTCTCTCGGCCATCGTCGCAAAGAGGCTCGGGATCCCGGTCATCCACATGGAGGCCGGGAACCGGTGTTACGATGACCGGGTTCCGGAAGAGGTGAACAGGCGGATCATCGATCACTCCAGCGACCTGCTCCTCCCCTATACCGAGCGGAGCCGTGCCAACCTGGTGCGCGAGGGGATCCCTGGCGAGAGGATCTATGTGACGGGGAATCCCATCAAGGAGGTGATCACCCATTACCAGCCCAAGGTCGATCGATCTGATATTCTTCAGCAGTTAGGTGTCACAGAAGGTGAGTACTTCCTGGTCACCATGCACCGGGCGGAGAATGTGGATGTCGAGTCCCGTCTGAAATCGCTCCTCTCTGCACTTGAAGAACTGCACGCCACCTATAAGATTCCAGTCATCTGCAGCCTGCACCCGAGGACCAGGGACAAGATGCAGTCCTTTGGTCTGCAGCTCTCCCCAGCCATCCAGTTCCATGCCCCATTCGGGCTCTTCGACTTCATACGACTTGAACAAAATGCCCGGGGTGTGCTGAGCGACAGTGGAACCGTCCAGGAGGAGTGCTGTATCTTCAGGGTTCCGAATGTGACGATCCGGGATGTCACCGAACGACCCGAGACGATCGAATGCGGCAGCAACATCCTGAGTGGAGCGGATGCAGCGTCCATTAGAACTTGTGTTGCTTATGTGCTCTCACAGAGAGAGGAGTGGAGCATACCTCCCGAGTACCTGAGTGAACACGTCAGCGATACAATGCTGAAGATACTCCTGGGATACCGCAGATATTAAACCGGATCAGGCAGGAGACCTCCATGAAGTTCGCCCTTGTATCCATCGCACTTCCGCCGGCATGGGGTGGCCAGGCCGTCGTGCTCTATCATCTCCTGAAAGAGATGAACCCGGACGAGTACTGCCTGATCACCCAGAAAAATTATCATTTTTATTCGATGCATGGCGAGTGCGCACCAAAACTCAGAGCCCACTATCATTTTCTGAGCCCTGATTACCAGGTGAACAGGCGGGCGATCATAGGTGCTGCCGGCGCACTCCATCTGAAGGCTGTTCTGGAATGGTTCCTCTCCTTTCGAACCAGGCAGATCGTTAAGATCGTGAGAAAGGAGGCCTGTGATGCGATTGTGGCGTGCACAGGGGATATCTTTGACCCTCCGGCTGCATATCGTGCAAGCCGGATCCTCGGGATTCCTTTCTATCTCTATGCCTTCGACAAGTACTCGCAGGCTGATAAGTCCGCAGAGGTGTACTCGTTCACCGAGAAGTACGAACCGGAACTGCTCCGCGGCGCAACCGGGGTGATCGTCCCCAATGAGTTCATGTTCAATGATTATCTGGACAGGTATGACATCACCGCCACAATCATTCATAATCCCTCAGATCTGCCCGATATCACAGACAGAGAGAAGAAATCTCAACCGGAAGGAGAGAAGAAGATCGTCTATACCGGAGCGATCTACGCGGCACACTTCGATGCTTTCAGGGACCTCATTGAAGCGATACGATCGCTAAACCGGGATGATATTAAGGTTCACCTGTATACGACGCAATCCCAGGCCAACCTTGAAGCAGAAGGGATCCGGGGTCCGGTCGTCTATCATAAACACCAACCTCTTTCAGTGATTTCAGAAGTTCAGCAGCGTGCGGATGTGCTCTTCTTACCGCTTGCCTTCAACTCGGCATATCCAGAGGTGATACGGACCTCTGCTCCCGGGAAGACCGGCGACTACCTGGCCTCAGGACGACCAATCCTTGTCCATGCACCAGCAGATTCGTTTGTCAGTTGGTACTTTAAGGAACATGAGTGCGGGATCGTTGTTGATCAGAAGGATCCTGCGGCACTTGCATCAGCACTCTACGCCATCCTTTCGGATAAAGATGTACAGGCCCGTCTGGGAGAAGCTGCACGGTCCTGTGCCCTCAAAGATTTTAACCCGGAGAGAGCCCGGGAGGTCTTCTCTGAACTGATACAGTCACGAGGCAGAACCTGACAAAAAAATGAAAATTGAAAATAATTCAAGTTTTATAAAACACCCATCTCGCTCAACCGTGCCGGCAGGTACTCCTTCGTCACGTAATCGAGTCCGCGGGCCGCGAAGGCCTGCTGTTCGGACTTGATCCCGAGCTCCAGCTGCCGGCCGATCTGGTACCGCCAGTACTCGGTGTCGAACCGGGGGTCGCTCAACTCTGACTTCAGGGCCATCACGTCCCGCTCGGTCAGCGTATCTGACGGAAGGTTGTAGTCGCTGATGTCGCTCGGCTGCACCCCGATGAACTGCGCCCTCGGGGTCGCCAGCAGTTCGGACATGTGCGCACTCTTGATCGAGCCATAGGCGACCGAGGCGTAGATCCGGTACGACCAGGGGTCACCATCGGTGAAGACCGTAATCGGGAGCTTGAACTTCTCATGGATCATGTGCAGCACCCGCCTGGTCGACCGGGCCGGCTGCCCCTTCAGGTGGACCAGCACCGCCCCGTACTCCTCGTCGAAGCCGTTCTCCTGCAGCCGGGCGTACATACCGCCGGTCTCGATGGCGATGACGAACTTCGCGTCATGGTCGACGAACTCCAGGTTCTCGACATTGTTCGGGATCGCGTACCCGGCCTCGCCGACGTCCTCCTGGCAGTGGATCTCCTTGACCCCCCGCCGGGTCATCTCCTTCAGGCGGATCGGCCCGAAGACCGTCGCCCCGTCCTCCTCAGGCCGGAGATGGAACGCCTCGCGCTGTAACATCGTCAGGATCTCGAGGTCCTCGATCAGCAGGTTGCTCTCGTCCTGTGCATGGAACTTCGCCTTCTTCCAGCCCTCGGAGATGTAATACAGTTCTCTCAGCGTCGAAGACCGGTTCTCGGCCAGCTGCTGCTTGAGAAAACCAATCACGTACGACATCTTCAGCAGATGCAGCGCGCTCTTGGCCGAGTGGGCCGACCGGAGACTCTCCCGCTCGCCGTACTTCCAGACCTCGCTCGTCTCATCGAAAGCGATGTTCTGCTTGGTCCGGGTCGGAAGGGAGATGGACGGGACCACCCCGCCGGTCATCTGGTCATACCAGGCCTCTGCTATCCTGAGCAGTTCCTGCCGTGCCTGCGCATCGAGCGCCTCCTTAGACATCGAGATCCACCACCGTTTTCATCTGTTCCGAAATTCCGCGCAGGTCCAGCGACCCGCCGCCGACCCCGGTATAGGACGCCTCCCAGCCCTCGCCAGGGGGGAGAATACACTGCCAGACCCGCGTGAAGGTATCGTCCAGCGGGGAGACGAAGTCCGGCGCCGGAACGGCGTCGAGGGCCGGGTCGGTCGAGATGTCGTAGACCTGCACCTCGACGTCCTTCGCAGTGTAGTTGTGGACCGAGAGGACGATCCTGCCGGCCGTCGTCTGTTTCCGGGCCACCACCTTGTGCATGATCTGCCCCTCGATCACCGTCAGGTCGGGCACCGGCTTCTCGACGATCTCGCTCACCTTCCGGGCGATATCAGGGATGATCGCAAGGATCGCCCGGGCCCGGTCCTCCTGCAGTTTGGTCCGGTCACGCCTGGAAATAAAGGCCTTCAGGTCCCGCCCCAGGTCCTGGAGGGCGAGGACGATCTCCTTCTCGATCTCAGGGATCGAAGCGATCGCGTCCTTGGACTCCGAGGTGAACGGGACATTGGTCGAGGCGACATGGACCAGGATCAGCACCGGCCCCATCGGCAGTCCCTGCTGCCCGATCCCGTACGCCTTCCAGTTCACGCCGGCGACCGACTGGGTGATCGCGCAGGCCCCCTGCTGGTAGATCAGGGGCACCCGGTTGGCGAACCGCATGATCTGCCCGTTCCCTTCAGGCGGGAGCTTCCCACCGTACCCGAGCGCGGCCTCGACCATGAACGGGTGGCCGGAGAAGACCGACGAGGGCCTGGTCCTGGCCTTGACAAAGTCCATCCTGAACTCTGCCTCCAGCCCCTTGACCATCAGTTCCTCCCCGATTGGGGAGAGGCACTGGGAGGTCGGCGGGGCCGGCACCTTCACCTGCTGCATCGCAGCGAGGAGCGACCGCTGCTGGTCGGGGTTCAGCCGTTTCACCTGCGCCGCCGGACGGAGGGAGGCGATCGCACAGATCTCCTCGGCTGTCTTCTTCCCGACCCGGGAGAACTCCTCGGTCAGGAATTCCAGCAGCGGCCGGGTCTCCCCCTCGGCCATCCGCTTCAGCATCCCGAGTTCGATACCGTACGGGTGCGGCTTGATGGCCTTCGGACAGACCAGCACCTCGTTGCTGACACGTTCGGAGGTGAAGGTCTCGCCGTCGATCTCGGCGCGGATCCGGGCGTGCGGGTTGACAACCCCTGTATACCGGAGGTACTCGATCAGCCGTTTCTTCGCCGAGAGGGTGCTCGTGAATTCTATCTCGACCCTGGTCCCGTGAGTCCGGTCCCAGGGCACCTCTTTGTTGGAGAGGACCTTCGGCTCGTTGGTCGCGACCTTGATCTGGATCTCCATCCGGTGCGCCGGCGTGGCCGGCCCGGTCCTGGTGGTGACGACGGCCGGGGTGCCGGAGGTGAGCTGGGCGTAGAGCACCGCCGCACTGATCCCGATCCCCTGCTGCCCGCGCGACTGTCGGATCTGGTGAAACCGGGAGCCGTACAGCAGTTTTCCAAAGACGAACGGCACCTGCTCGGGCATGATCCCCGGGCCGTTGTCCTCGACCATGATCCAGAAGAGGTCCCCGCTCTTCCGCTTCACCTCGATGTAGATATCAGGGAGGACCTCGGCCTCTTCGCAGGCATCGAGGGCGTTATCGACGGCCTCCTTGATGGTGGTGATGATCCCGCGGGTCGGGGAGTCGAACCCGAGTAGGTGCTTGTTCTTCTCGAAGAACTCGGCGATCGAGATGGACCGCTGTGAGGATGCCAGATCCTCAGCGAGAACCATCGATCACCGTCCTGACCGCCTGATCGATCGTCACAGCGGTCTGCGTCCCGGTGGCGAGGTCCTTGATGGTGACCGTCCTGGTGGCGGCCTCCCGCTCGCCGATCAACACGGCGAAGTCGGCCTCCTTCGCGGCCCGGGCCAGCTGGGCCCCGAGACCGCGGTCTGAGAGGTCGAGATCTGCGCGGATGCCGGCCGTCCGGAATGCAGCCGCTGCCTGGAAGGCAAAAGGCCGTCCCTCTGCCGTGGAGACGACCCCAACGATCTTCTGCTTCCGTGTCTGCACCTCGCCGAGCGCGACCATCACCCGGTCGAACCCGATGGCAAACCCGACCGACGGGGCATCATCCCCGCCGAAGACCTGGGCGAGCCGGTAGGCCCCGCCGCCGACTATCTGGCTCTCGGCCCCGAGGTTCTTCGCAAATCCTTCGAAGACCATCCCGGTGTAGTAGTCCAGCCCCCGGGCGATCCCGAAGTTGTAGGAGTAGCGGACACCGGAGGCGTCGAGTAGCGCCGCCATCTCCCGGATCCGCCCCTCCTCGGGCAGCGGGCCGGTGACCGCGAAGGCCTCGTCCAGGGTCTCGGCCGCCAGCAGACGGGTGAGCGGGTCGGCCAGGCGGGCCAGCCCTACGGTCTCCAAGTAGTCCCGAAGGCCGTCGAACTCCTTCTTGTCGAGGTAGGCCATCACCTTCCGGCGGACCTCCTCGCTGACGTCTCCGAGCAGATGCTTCATCAGCCCGAGATGACCGATCTTCAGGTCATAGTCGAGCCCGCTTGACCGGATCGCGCTGTCCGCGACCAGGATCACCTCTGCGTCGGCCGCCGCGGTATCGGCCCCGATCAGTTCAACCCCGAACTGCCAGAACTGCCGGTACCTCCCCTTCTGGGGACGTTCATACCGGAAACAGTCGGCAAAATAGCACCACCTGAGGGGTTTGGCCAGCACCCTGGCCTCGTTCACGTACATCCGAAGGACAGCCGCGGTCAACTCGGGCCGCAGGGCCAGGTCCCGGCCTCCCTTGTCCTGGAAGACGTACATCTCATCGATGATCCCCTGTCCGGACCGCATCGTAAAGAGGGAGAGATCCTCGAAGATCGGAGTCGCGACCTCGCGGTACCCCCAGCGTCTGACCGCCTCGCGCATCCGTCCCTCGATCATCCGCCGTGCTTCCATCTCATCCGGTAAAAAGTCACGTGTGCCGCGTGGTCGCTGTACCATGATAAACTCCTAAAACTCTGAGATTCCCGCTATCCCGCTCACTTCTGCCGGCGCCTAACCGCGCCGAGCAGCCGTGGAAGCGTCTCTTCGCCCGTCCAGACCTGCTCGTGCTCGACCCTGCCCTGCAGGTAGAGTGCGAGGAGGACCACCCCGAGGCCGATCAACTCCACCGGTTCATTCCAGGCGATACCGGCGCCGAGCAGGGCGAGGGCCGTATAGAGGACGCCCTGGCGGACCCTAGTCCGATAACCGGCGAGACCGGTCCGAAGATAGATCCTGGAATCGCGCAGCCAGAGGAAGAGGGTGACCGCTGCACCGAAGGCCCCGACAGAGAAGAGGTAGCTCATGGGAATATACCTATTAGTATGGATAGTCCCCTATCTTAATTCAGATCATGCAACCGAATCAGACGCTCGCAAGAGTACTTGCCGGGTACAGGGACGGCTCCCTCTCACTCGATCAGGCGGTCGAAGAGATCGAGGGCTTTCGGATCGGGAAGGTCGGAGACCTGGCCAGGCTGGATCTCGGCCGGAGTGTCCGGTGCGGGATGCCTGAGGCGGTCCTGGCCGAGGGGAAGACTGCAACAGGTCTGGCCTCGATCATGCAGGCGCACGCAACGGCGATCGGCAGGAGCCTGGCGACCAGGGTCAGCCCTGAGCAGGAGGCGGTGGTCAGGGCGGCGGTCGACGGGACGGACCTGACCCTCACCTACCGGCCGGAAGGAGGGATCCTGATCCTCTCCGACGGCACAGAGCCGGTCAGGACCGGCGGGCGGGTCGCGGTCATCACGGCAGGTACCGCCGATATCAGGGTCGCCGAGGAGGCCCGGCTGATCGCCGAGGAGATGGGGTGCGAGGTGATGACCGCCTACGATGTCGGGGCCGCCGGGATCCACCGGCTCTTCCCGGCATTGCAGGAGGTGATGGAGGCTCATGTCTTCATCGTCGCCGCAGGGAGGGAAGGAACCCTGCCCGCGGTGGTGGCCGGCCTCGTCGACCGGCCGGTGATCGGGGTGCCGGTTTCGACCGGGTACGGGTACATGGGGGCAGGGCAGGCCGCGCTCGGCTCGATGCTCCAGTCCTGCTCGGTCCTCTCGGTCGTGAACATCGACGCAGGGTTCACGGCCGGGGCCTTCGCGGCCAGGATCGCGAACCTGGCGGCCGGCAATCGGGAGGAGCGATGATGAGCAGGGCCTTCTACATCGGCCGGTTCCAGCCGTACCATTACGGCCACCAGTCGGTACTCGAGCGGATTGCAGAGACGGCCGACGAGATCATCATCGGGATCGGTTCGGCCCAGCTCTCGCATGAGGTGAACAACCCGTTCACCGCCGGCGAGCGGGTGCTGATGATCACGCGGGCGCTCGCCCACCTGGACCGCCCGTACTATGTGATCCCGATCCAGGACATCCAGCGCAACGCCCTCTGGGTCGCACATGTCCGGTCGATGGCTCCGCCCTTCGACCGGGTCTACTCGAGCAACCCGCTGGTGGTCAGGCTCTTTGCCGAGGTCGGGATGGCTGTCGAGTCGCCGGCGATGTACGAGCGAGAGACCCACTGCGGCACGGCCATCCGTGAGTTGATGCTGAACGGAGAACCCTGGGAGAGCCGGGTTCCGCCGGCGGTGGTCTCGGTGATCCGGGAGATCGGCGGAGTTGAACGACTCCAGCAGATCGCAGGCAGTGATTAGAGGAGGTGATGGTGGAATGTTCAAAAAGATCCGGGACCTGATCAGGGGAGAAGAGAAGGGGGAGGTCCGACAGGAGATGGTCGACCTCGACGAGGTGAGTGAGCTGCTCGATAGGTGGACCACAGAGATCACTGTCGAACGCGAAGAGCGGACGACTGACGACCGGCAGGTGATCCGGGGGGCCGTGGAAGCGCTCGCCAGCCAGGTGCGGATGCTTGCCCCGGCAGAGCCGGACGATGAGGTCCACCCGAAGCTGGCACAGGTGACGAGGGTCTCGCTGCCGGCGTTCCAGAAGGCGATGGAGGCGGCCCTTGCCCATGACCTGGAGAGCAGAGACCCGGCCCTCTTCTACACCGAGGCGGCGGAGCTGCTCAAATGTGCCATCCGTGCCCAGCAGGGGCAGGGCCGGTACCTCCGGGCCGTCCTCCCCGACGAGATGGACGGGATCAAGGCGTCGATCGCAGAGGTCGGGCGGGGGATCAACAGGATGACCGCCGTCTTCGCTGAGGTGAACCCGCGATGTGACCTGATCGACCAGGCGCGGGGGACCTACCGGCGACTGGTCTCCACAGAGAAGAGTGCGGAGGCGCTGAAGACCCTCGCCGCTGAGGAGAGGATGAGAGGGGAGGACCTGCGGCGCCTGCTGGCAGCAGCAGAGGAGGAGCAGAGAACCCTCGAACAGTCATCACCGTACCAGGAGTACCGGGCACAGGCCGACCGGTTGGCGCGGGAGGAGCAGGCACTGGACGCGGCACGCACCCAGGAGAGGGCAGTGGCGACCACCGCCGGCCACCTCTTCAGACGGGCGGGAAAGGTGCCAGGACTGGTACAGGCCCGCCGGGACCTCTTTAAAGCGGCCGAAGAGCGGCTGAACGACCTCTGCCTCGGGGACCCTGCCGTTCTTTCGGCCATCAGGGAGGCAACATCACTGGTCAGGGAGGGGGGGCTCTCTCTGAAGAACAGGGAGGAGAGAGCCCTCTTCTCCGGGGAGGGTGAGGCTGAGCGTATCCTGGCTGAGGCAGAAGCACAGGTCAGAGAGACCACGGCAGTTGTCTCTGCCACAGAGAGCGCCATCGCTGCCTCGGCGGCGGGGACCCGCCACCAGGACCTGCAGAAGCAGGTGAAGCACCAGGAGAAACAGGCCCTGGCCGCCGAACAGAGTGCCGCCGACGAAGAGAACCGGGCTAAAGCGGCTGCCGCAGAGGCCGCGGCTGCCAGGGAGACGCTCATCACCCAGCTCACCGCCATCCGTGGCCGTCCGGTGCACCTGAACCGGTGATCAGCAGATGGGACCGGCCGGGGATACCATCATTTTTTCGTGCGCACGTCGATACTCTGCTGATGAGTGACGAGCAGAGAGAGAGAGAACCGCTGATCAAGGCCCTCAGTCTGGCCGTGCCGGCGGTCTCGTTTGGGAGTATCATGCTCAACGTGCTGCTCCTGCGGATGGGGCTGATCACGGACATTGGCCCGTATGGGATCGGACAGTTTGCTGGGGCAATCCTGCTGGGAGTGCTGGCCTGGGTGCTCCCAAGGAAGGACATCGTCTCACTGATGGCACCGATCTATGCCCTGCTGATCTTTGTGGTACCCCTCGAACTGAAGCCGAACCTGCTGACCCAGATCCTCTTTGCGGCCAGCATCAGCGTGCTCGTCATTCGACTGAACCGCTCGTTCAGCCGGCCTCTGCCGAAACGATCGTTTGAGCCGATCGAGGATGAGGAAGAGGACGAACTATAGGTGAAACCCGGGAGACCGTCCCCTATCTGACCTTTTTTGAACCCCGGCGAAACCGATCAGGTGAAACCTGTCCCGGCATACACAGCATAAAACCTTAAAAGAAGGCATTCGCTCTTTGGCGAGAATTAGAACTATTGAGAAAAAAGGAATTAGAATCTGGGTGTTCTGTGATTTACCAGGCAGTCCCTGCAGTAAACAGGTCTTCCTTCGGTTGGCTTAAATGGAACTTCGCACTCTTTTCCGCAATCTGAACAGACTGTCTTTGTCATCTCTCTGGGACCAAAGTTCCTTGGACCACCAAAACTTCTTTCGCTCATTATTGACACTTACAGATATATTGATCTGCATTACATAGAAGGGCGGGACTGGTTATAAAGTGTCCTGAAGATGGCCCCTCACCGAACGGTAATTGCGCTCCAGAGTTCCTGTACCGTACTTCCCCTGCTATTCTTCACCCGAAAGCCGACCGAATAGGTGCCTGGCCGCGTGTAGATATGGACCGGGTTCTGAAGCGTTGATTCGCCGCCATCCCCAAACGACCAGTACCACGAGGTTGGATTCCCGGTCGAGACGTCGGTGAACTGGACTGAGAACGGCCCGGTCCCGCTGACCGGCGCGGCTGTGCATCTCGCCAGCGGCCACCCCTCGGGAACCCCGACCATCACGATATCCTCCATCGTGACGATCGACTCCGAGTCGCTGTTCCTGGCCCGCATCGAGACGGTGTACGCCCGGGCGCCGTGGTAGGTGTGGACCGGGTTCTGCTCGCGCGAGGTCTCGCCGTCACCAAAGTTCCAGTACCAGGCCGTCGGGTGCCCGGTGGAGAGGTCGGTGAACTGGACCGTCAGCGGGTCCTGGCCGTACGGGGGGGCCGCCCGGAACTGTGCCTGGACCTTGCCGGCCGGTTGGCTGGCGATGGAGGTGGGAGCAGGGGTGGGGGTGGTTGCGGGGATGGGCTGGTCCCCAACCCGGGTCACCGTCACCACGTCCTCCTGTGTGGTCACCGAACGGTCGTCGTCGGTTCTGGCCTGCATCGAGACGGTGTACGCGCGGGCACCGTGGTAGGTGTGCGTCGGGTTCTGATCGTGCGAGGTCTCGCCGTCACCAAAGTTCCAGTACCAGGCCGTCGGGTGCCCGGTGGAGAGGTCGGTGAACCGGACCGTCAGCGGGTCCTGACCGGAGGAGCAGTCGACGCTGAACCCGGCCTGCAACGGACCGGTCGGTTGGCCGGTGGTGGAGGTGGGAGCAGGGGTGGGGGTGGTTGTGGGGATGGGCTGGTCCCCAACCCGGGTCACCGTCACCACGTCCTCCTGTGTGGTCACCGAACGGTCGTCGTCGGTTCTGGCCTGCATCGAGACGGTGTACGCGCGGGCACCGTGGTAGGTGTGCGTCGGGTTCTGATCGTGCGAGGTCTCGCCGTCACCGAAGTTCCAGTACCAGGCCGTCGGGCTCCCGGTGGAGAGATCGGTGAACCGGACTGTCAGCGGGTCCTGACCGGAGGTGCGGTCGACGCTGAACCGGGCCTGCAACGGACCGGCCGGTTGGCCGGCGGTGGGGGTAGGGGTGAGGGTAGGCTGGACATCCCCGCCGTCGTCGGCCTTATAGACCGTCACCAGGTCCTCCTTCATCGCCACCGAACTGCCGCCGTCGTTTCGGGCCTGCATCGAGACGGTGTACGCACGGGCACCGTGGTAGGTGTGCGTCGGGTTCCGATCGTGCGAGGTCTCGCCGTCACCAAAGTTCCAGTACCACGAGGTCGGGTCACCAGAGGAGAGATCGGTGAACCTGACCGTCAGGGGATCGACCCCCTCGTCGGCTGATACCCGGAAGGCTGCGACCGGAGCCGTAACCACCGATGAGACGGTGATCAGGTCCTGCTTCACAAGGACGCTCTGGCCGGCACTGGTCTGCACGGTCAGCGTGACCGAGTAGGTGCCTGCATCAGGATAGATGTGGACCGGGCTCTGTTCAGAGGAGACCGTTCCATCGCCGAAATCCCAGGTCCATGAGGTCGGGTCCCCGGCGGAGAGGTCGACGAACTGGACGGAGAGCGGGCCCTCTCCTGCTTGTGGAGTGCACCGGAACTCAGCCGCCGGCTTTTCGGGAGTGCCGGAGACCGTGATCAACCGGTTCATCGTCTGGAAGTCCTCGCCTGCACTGTTTTTGACCCTGAGCGTGACCGTGTAGACCCCGGGCTCGGTGTAGAGGTGGACCGGATTCTGAACGGTCGCGGACTCCCCGTCCCCAAAAAGCCAGAACCACTGGGTCGGGAGACCTGTCGAGGTGTCCAGAAACCTGACTGAGAACGGAGCCGCACCGGACGTTCCGGAGACGCTGAACCCGGCATGCACCAGGGACGATTCCCCACCCGGGGCATGGAGCGGGAACTCGTCGAACATACCGTTCCCGATCGGGTAACTCCGGTCACAGATTCCGTCCCCGTCCGAGTCTGTCATCGTCTGCGAGAAACCCTTGCCGTTGGGAGCAGCCCAGAAGTTTCCGCCCAGGACCTCCCCGCCGGAGATCGAGATCCCTTCTCTCCGGGGAATGTTCCAGGTGACCTCAGAGACACTGCCCCCGGTCAGCACGTTCTGGTCACAGTCCAGATAGTTGTTGGCGATAGTCAGGCAACTGGTCTCATACAGGTACAGCCCCACGATCGCGTTCTGGGCCAGAGTGTTGCCGGTCACTTCCACAGGGCTGGAGGAGGTGGCGAAGACCATCCCGTACTGGCCGGCCGTCACCGTGTTCCCCGAGACTGTCGACCCCCCACCAGGGTTCAGCACCACCCCATAGGTGTTGCCGGTCAGGGTGTTCTCCTGGATGGTCCCTGCTGCGTCCCAGTAATAGACCCCGTAGAACCAGTCGCTGAGGTGCAGGTCCTGCACATGGACATTGGTAAGAGGGCCTGACCCATGAACCAGCACTCCGCAGGAGTAATCGCCGCCAGACCCTTCGAGGGTGTGCCCGTTCCCCTCTATCGTCACATCAGAACAGAGCACCTGGATACAGACCCCGGCATCCCCTGCCGAGATATCCTGCCCTATCTGATAGGTCCCCGGCTCGGTGATCATCGTCGGCCCGGTCACCAGGACAGCAGAGGCAGACCCCGGGATCAGCAGCATGGCCGGCAGTATCATCATCAGTATCAGCGCGAAATGAAAAGATCCATTCTCCAGCAGATTCTTCATCATCAGACCTCCTCAGGGACTGGGATCGTATAGCATGGGATCTGGCGAACCAACGCAATAAACGTGTCTATTCCACTCCCAACCCATCTGTTTCCGGCACCGGGGCCATGGGGTCTCGGAGGTACCGCTTCAACGTGAACGAGATCGTCGTCCCGGATGTCGGGTCCCCCTCGACCCGATCAGACACCGAGATCGTCCCGCCGTACCGCTCGATCAGGATCCTGGTGATATAGAGGCCGAGCCCCCGCCCGCTCTTCACGCCAGGCCCCCGCGAGTACCGGTAGAAGAGGGTCGGCCTCTGGGAGAGTGGGATCCCGGGGCCGTTGTCCGTGATGGCCACCCGGACCTGGTCCTCCTCCTCGACGATGCCGATCGTCACCTGTACCCCGGCTCCCCCGAACTTCAGGCTGTTTCCGATCAGGTTGGTGAAGACCTCGGCGATCAGATCATCGGCACAGACCACGGCGCGGGTCCCCTCGAACCGGATCCCGGGCTCACCGAGCCGGGTGATCTCCTGCCTGATGATGTTCTCCAGGAAGATCGGACGGAGACGGGGCTTGTGCTCCTCATGGACCCGCCGTAGGGTGTTCACGTTCCGAATGATCTCGATCCCCTTCTGGATTGTCCGGACCAGGCGATCGCCAGCCGCGCTCTCTTCTTTCTGGTCCATGTTGACCAGTTCGGCGTACCCGAGCGCTGCCAGGTTCATGTTGTTGAGGTCATGGGTGACGATGTCGAGCAGCAGATGCTCTTCCTCATGCATCCTCCGGAGCTGGTCCTGCTCCTCCATCTGTCTGCTGATGTCCGCAAACGTGACCAGGAGCGCACCATCCGGGAGCCGATGTCCATTCAGAATCACCCAGCCCTCGCTGCCGTCGAGCCTGCGGAACCGGGTATGGTGATGGGCGACCGAACCCTCGTCGGCGATCCGCCGCCCAAGGTCGCCACAGACCGAGAGATCCTCCCAGATTCCGGCGATCGTCGGATAGTCCAGGGTTGTCTCCGGGTATCCGAAGACCTTCGCCCCCTGCTCGTTCAACTCGGCCCACCGGGCCTTCTCATCGATCAACAGGATCCCCATCTCCGCCTCGGTCAGGATGGTCTGGTACTTAAACTGTTCCTTCTGGATCCGGTCTGCCAGGTGAGAGACGATCGTCCCGGCGGAGATGAAGACGAAGAACTGCATCAGGGTCGGTACCGGTTGAACCGGAACCTGCAGGGAGACCCAGTACATCAGCACCAGGAAACTGAACGAGGCCAGCGTCGAGATGAGGATCCCGCGCCGGGGTGAGAAGAACGAGATCAGCACAATGAAGAGATAGAAGAGGTTGGTGATGATCACCACCAGTTCGTTTCCTGATATGTACATGATCAGGTTGGCGAAGAGGACCGTCAGCAGCGCAATCCCGAGCACCACGTACTCCTGCAGTTCCTGTCGATCGCTGCAGGCAGCACGCATCTCCATGTACAATGCTGGCGATTGTGTTTATTTAAAATTACTGAAATGATTGCTCTGCAGTGCGCAAGGGATTCGGATATTAAAAGACAGAACTGAGAAAGATTGATATGCCGGGCACGTGTGCAGACGATCGCCGAACCCGCCGGCGAACGGGGATTAAAAGAGGAGCGCTGATTATAACCTGCGCCGCACCCGGACCGACTCGGCATGGGCGGAGAGCCCCTCTGCCTCGGCGATCGTCTCGACCACGTCCCCGATCGTCTCGAGTCCTCGCCTGCTGATCATCTGCACGGTCGAAGTCTTACAGAAGTGGTTCACATCGAGCCCTGAAAACCGGGACGCGTATCCTGCAGTCGGCAGCACATGGTTGGTGCCGGAGGCGTAGTCTCCACAGGCCACCGGGGCGTACGGGCCGATGAAGATGGAGCCGGCATTCCGGACCGCCCCGAGGGCTGAGAGCGGGTCGGCGACCTGGATCGAGAGGTGCTCCGGGGCGACGGTGTTGACGGCTTCGATGGCCTCATCCAGGTCGGCAGCGATCGTGTACCCGGCATTGTTGAGGGCCTGCTCGATGATAGCTTTCCGCGGGGCTTTCTGCAGCTGTCGACCGACCTCCTCGCCGACCGCTCGGGCCAGGGCCGGGTCGGTGGTGATCAGCAGACAGGCGGCGTTCGGGTCGTGTTCTGCCTGGGCCAGGATGTCGGCGGCGACGAAGGAGGGCGTCGCAGTCTTGTCGGCGAGGATCGCAACCTCGCTCGGGCCGGCTGGGAAGTCGATCTCGGCATACTCCCTGAGGAGCATCTTGGCGGCCGTGACATAGACGTTCCCCGGTCCGACGATCTTCTGGACCGGTTGTATCGTTTCGGTGCCGAGCGCCATGGCCGCGATCGCCTGGGCCCCGCCGGCCCGGTAGATCTCCGATACCCCGGCGATGTCGAGGGCGACCAGGGTCAGCGGGTGGATCGGCGGCGGCGAGCAGCAGCAGATCTCGGCAACCCCGGCGACCTTGGCCGGGATTGTGCACATCAGGGCCGTCGACGGGTACGAGGCCCGCCCGCCGGGGACGTAGGCCCCGACCCGCGAGAGCGGTGTGGTCTTGACCCCAAGCGTGATGCCTGGCTCCACCTCAGAGAGCCAGAGATCCTTCGGGCGCTGCAGTTCATGGAAGACCGTGATCCTGGCGGCCGCCTCAACCAGGCTCTCGATCACCTGCTCATCGACGAGGTCGTAGGCCTCCTGCTGCTGCTCCTCGCTGACCCTGATATCGTCCAGTTTGACCTGGTCGAACCGGGCAGCCAGGTCGATCAGGGCCCGATCGCCGGACTCCCGGACCTGGCCGATGATCCCCTGCACCGTATCCTGGACCTGCGCGAGGGAAGCCCTCCGTGCCCCGGTCCAGTCACTGATCTCCACCGCCTTCCACATAGGTGAACACGTCTGCATAAAAGGATAAAAAAGGTGTTGCAGGGGCGGCCGCGGGGAGGACCGGGCGATCTGGTCAGCAGTCGGCTGCGATCGCTGCAAATTCTGCGAACCGGCCGTTCCGCTTCAACAGCCAGTAGATGAACGATTCGAGCCTGGAGAACTGGAACGACCCGCCGGCCGCATTCGGGTGGCCGCCACCGCCGAACTTCCGGGCGATCAGGTGGCTGATCGGTGGAACCGACCTGACCGAGAACCGGCCGTTCCCATTGATGATCACCTCGATGTCGGTGTTGAAGTGCTTCCGCACAGCGGCCGCGGTCTCGCTCGGGTAGCCGTACAGGGGTGCGAACGCGATCGTGTGCTTTCCGGTCAGAATCCGGGTATGCCGGATCGACCGTGCGATCATTCCGTCCATCTCCCGTTTGATCGCATCGTAGGCCTCCTCGACCTTCTGATCGGTCAGGATCCCCCGGGCGAGCAGGTCACGGACGTACTCCCGGTATTCTGACTTCTGCAGCACCTGGCCGAGGACGGCCGACCGCGGGTCCTGGTGCTTCCAGAGGTCGTAATCGCAGACCACCCGGGCCACCTCGATCGCCGCGGGGTTCTCCGGGCAGAGGTCGACCGCGACGATCCCGCAGGCGCACCGGTCGGTGTCCAGGTGGAGCAGGTCCACCCGTTTCTCTGCCGCGTTCACCTCGTCCTCCTTCCAGCGGTGGTGATCGCGCCACTCGATCCGCCAGCCGCCGGCCTGAGCCTTCGTCAAAGCCGGCACCACGGCCTGGTTGAACCCGAGGTCACTGATCGAGAGGAGATCCCCATTGCCGGGCACCCCTGCGATCACCGCAAGCATGAACGGGTACTTGCCGACCGATGAGAAGACAGAGACCACCTCGCCGTAGCGCATCCGGTGGATTGCATCCGCGCCGACCGCGTCGAGGTCGTTGTGGGTCAGGTGGACCACGTGGCAGGTCCGCTGCGCCACCCGTTCCTCGAGCTCGCGATCCTGCTGCTGATATGTGCGTTGGGCAGGGGCCATCACTAAGGATTGACCTGCTGGTGATAAAAACCAGTGGATCCCGGAAGGGCATATGACCATATCCTTTATTAGGAACCGGATCCAACATTGTAATCCGATTAGGTGCCTTAGTAGCTCAGTTCGGGAGAGCGCCAGACTGAAGATCTGGTTGTCCCCGGTTCAAATCCGGGCTGAGGCATACAGGAGATGAGGTTTGCATTCCGTTATATCTGGAATGCAATCTGCTTTTTTCTAGGATGTACTTATCACCGTTGAATCCACCCCACCGCTTGAGAAATTTTTCGATGCACTGAATATCTCTATTCGATCGATCATGGCGAACTCAAGCACGGACGAAGAAGAAAAGTGATCTCGTCTATTCACTCTCTTTTCATTCTGAGGCGACGAATGGATTCAGTAGAGCTCGGAGAGCCTGGAAGAAGACCAGATTATTGATACACCAGATTCGAGCTTCGCGGCACTGGCCGACCCGAGAGGTTCGGCATGCCACTGCAGATCAAGGCCGGCGCTGCAGTCAGAGTCGAGGCTGTCGGGACCGGGGGGTGGTTGTGGGCTACGTGATGCCGTCCGTGTAGAACACCATGTTGTCGAAGTTGAACGAGGCAGCGTTGTCCATGCCAATCCTGATCAGGTTCCGGCCGGCGTTCAGGCTGACACCTGTCAGGGTGGCCGTCTGCCAGGTGATCCATGAGCCCGTCGTCGGGATCGTCAGGGCCTTGGGCGCACCGTTG
The DNA here is from genome assembly GCF_052055875.1 of Methanosphaerula subterraneus. Lineage (GTDB taxonomy): Archaea > Halobacteriota > Methanomicrobia > Methanomicrobiales > Methanospirillaceae > Methanosphaerula > Methanosphaerula subterraneus. The sequence goes on along the minus strand of NZ_CP170508.1, from coordinate 2,403,542 downwards.
ACACAGACGGTCACGGTCTTGGCCGCGCCGGGGTTCGCGACCCGGAAGCCGATGGTGAACGTATCTGCTTCAGCCGCGTCAACCGAGTAAGTCAGGAACTCGCCTGCGCGGATCCAGCCGACGTTGTAGCCACTGGCCCCGGGGAGAGCCTCGATATCGACCGAGTCCGTCCGGTATACCCCGCCCTCGTTCGGTGTCGTCGTGTCGGAGAAGCCTATGCCCTCGCCACCCTGATCGTAGTCCTCGGCCTCAACTCTAGCGGGGACATTGTGCTGAGTGGGGTACGGCGCCTGCGTGGTCACGGCAGTCGTACCTGTGACTGTAACGGTATTCTTGGCCGACGAAACCTCGCCGGTTGTCGAGTTCGAGGCCTCGAGCTGGACTGTGTAGGCGCCCGCCGTGGAGAACACATAGGTCGGGTTCTCACCGGATATGGTATCTATCGGTTTTTTACCGAGCAGGATGGTCCAGTCATGCGTGTCATACGGACCGATCGAGGTGAACTTGACTGCGAGCGGTGCCACGCCGCTCGCTTTGTCCACGGTGAACGCGGCGGCGCTTGGAGCGTCGAAATGATTGAAGAGCCAGACGACATCAACGAAGTCGATCCGGCCGTTGTCGTTGTAGTCGAACGCGGCGAGCGGCTCGTTGTCTGAGATCCAGTCCATCTGGTTGAAGTAGAGGACGATGTCCGTGAAGTCCAGGCGGTTGTTGCCGTTTACATCGTCGTACTTCCCGTCGCCGTTCGTGTCGGTCGGTGTAGCGGTCCCGCCAGGGACCATACCCACGGCTGGCTGCGGTGCATCGACCCAGGCATACTTGAGGTCGCCATTTTTAAAATCCAGGTAACTGATCCGTGGATTGCCCGCACCGTCAAGAGCAAGGGAGGTGTACATCCCAACTTCCCCAACCGAGTCTACAGTCTCGAGATGCCAGCCTGTACTGTTATGGTACGCATACTTCAGGTCGTCATTCGTATCATCAAAGTAACTGATCCCCGGGTTGCCAGCGCTGTCCAGCGCCAGCGATGTGTACCACCCGACCCACCCTGCCGAATCCACCGTCTCGATGTGCCAGCCCGAGCCGTCGCGCCACGCATACTTCAGGTCGTCTTTCGTATCATTCGTATCATCGAAGTAGCTGATCCGTGGGTTGCCGGCCCCGTCCAGCACCAGGGATGAGCACTTCCCGACATACCCCTCCGAATCCACCGTTTCGGTCTGCCATCCAGAGCCGTCCCGCCACGCGTACTTCAGGTCGTCGGTCCCTTCATATAAGTAACTGATCCGCGGGTTGCCGGCGCTGTCCAGCGCCAGGGATGTGTACCACCCGACGATCCCCTTCGAATCCACCGTTTCAGTCTGCCACCCCGAGCCATCGTCCCACGCATACTTCAGGTCGTCGGTCGTCTCATCGAAGTAACTGATCCGCGGGTTGCCGGCGCTGTCCAGCGCCAGGGACGTGTAATACCCGACATCCCCCGCCGAGTCCACCGTTTCAGTCTGCCACCCCGAGCCATCGTCCCACGCATACTTCAGGTCCCGATTCGTCTCATCGCAGTAACTGATCCGTGGGTTGCCGGTCCCGTCCAGCGCCAGGGATGTGTACCACCCGATAATCCCCGCTGAATCCACCGTCTCAGTCTGCCAGCCCGAACTGTTATACCACGCATACTTCAGGTCGTCCTTCGTATCATCGAAATAACTGATCCGTGGGTTACCGGCGCTGTCCAGCGCCAGGGACGTGTAATACCCGACATCCCCCGCCGAGTCCACCGTTTCCATCTGCCAGGTCAGCGCGGAGACGGGCCCGACGCCAAGCGTTGCCAGCAGCAGTGCCGCTGAAAGAATCGATATGAAAAAAAACCTGTTCACTGTCACAATAACCTTGAATGAAACTATGACAGGCCAACTTGATAAGCAGGGTGGATGCGGCATCGATGGCAGCGCAACCTGCAGCTGGCTGATCCGGTTGGGGAGGGGATGAACGCGACGGGCCGCTCAAGCAGAGTCCGGACCAGACCGTGGCCCTTCGTGCTCTGACCGGATGCGATGCGATACGCATTCGCGTCGAACAGATCATGACCGTCCAGTAGAGGTCGGGGTACCGACGATGACATGATCTCGACCGCGGGCCGGAACGGTTCGGGCACCCAAAGGCTCAAACCGGAGCTCGTGCCGGAAGCCCGATCCCGGATGTGGTCACTTCCGTCCAGCCACCACGACGAGAATGCCCAGGGCCCCAAGCACAGCGGTCACATCGGCCGACGCCGGCCGGGTTGGCGTGGCCGACGTAGATGGCACCGGGGCGGGTGTCCGCTCTCCCTGGCCCTTCAACCACTGGAGAGCGTAGGTGAGCTGGACGTCCTCGCCCGCCATCGACCGGGCCACAGTATCCTCGTTGATCGGCACCCTGATCCCGGGTGACACGCCGCCCGTCAGCCCGGCGTTGCTGTCATCCTGGATCGTGCCGTTCTGGTCAAGAGAGGCACCGTCGGGGAAGAAGAGGTACAGGCCAAGCGGTAAATTCGCCTGCACGTTGTTCATGCCGAACGCCCCGTTCGTCCCGTAGAATGAGATGACCTCGCCCCGTCCGGTCCTATTCAAGATCATGGGGACCCCCTCCCCCGAGCTGATGGTATCCGGGCTCACCAGGACCGCGACTGGCCCGCTGTAGCCGTCTGCCCTTGGCTCCGACCACGCCTCCGAGAGCGTCGTGAACCGGCCGTTACCCGGGTCGTACTTCGTCGCATACTCGTAGAAGGCCGGCTCTTTGACGAACCAGCCGGCAAAACAGGCGGCGAGACTATCATCGCCGCCACTGTTGAACCGGAGGTCGAGCACGATGCCCGGGGTTTTGTTCGCGATCGCATCCTGCATGGCCGCCTTGAACGGCTGGTAGACATCGTACGACTCGTCGTAGACCGCGATGTAGGTGTAATTGCCGGGCAGCGTGCGGACCGTTACGCTCTCGTTGCTGATCTGTGGGAGGATATCCTCCCAGGATCGTTCCACCCCGTAATCGTTGACCGCAGCCCCGAGGAACCAGGAGGTCTGCTTCAGGTTCGCATACCCATCGTCGTACGCGGTCAGTGTCACGGTGCGGGGGAGGGACACCGTGCTGTTTCCGACGGTGATCGTGGCCGTCGCCCCGACTGGCCCCCGGGTCAGAAGCCGCTGTTGATGGAGCCGGATCCCCTCGACCGTCGAAGGTTTCTTGACCGCCCAGATGTACGACGTCGCGTTGATGGCATCCAGAATTTCCTTTCCATTCCATGCGGTGACCACATCGCCGAACTGGATCCCCGCCTGATCCGCCTGGCTCCCGTTCGCAACATAACTTACGATCACAGTCCCGGAATCGAGCCGGGTGACCCCGACCCCATAATCACCGCCGATATCCGCGTACTTCGCGCCGAAATCGCCCTCATCCGGGAGGAGCGAAACGTGACCATCCGGGATGGCGTAGATGTACCCCCGCAGGGCCCGGAAGTACGCGGCCCTGTCCTGATGCTTCTCTGCCTCGGCGACAGCCGGCGCATAGGTCTGGTAGAGGATGTCCCAGTCCACCGCTTTCCAGTTGGAGAAGACGTACCGCTCCTTCATGAGGGTATGCACAGCGCGAAAGGCCTCGCTCCACGAGGCGTTGGTCAGGTTCGCCGGCTCGGTCATGTTTGCCGCGATTGGTGCAAATATCTGGAGCTGTTCTTCGTTGTACGCGGTCTCGTTGTTCCATTCGAACGGAGCGCAGGAGGTGTTCCAGATCGTCCCGCTGTCCGCGAATACGATCGATCCCGTGGGTTGGGGAGCAGGGATCACCTCTGCCGCGGCAGGGATGGCAAGGAGAAGAAAGGCAATAAGCAACTGGCCGTATTTCATCATACCTCCCTTCGAGATGAGGTTATTTAAACATAGTTTTACGGATCGAGCAGAGGAGGGGGATCGAGGGATAGCCTCCAGAATCGGGTGATCTCTCATCAAGACCGGTGGGGTCGGACCCCGGTTGTCACCGGCGGGAAGAATCGGGAGGAGTGCCGGGCTGACACCCCCAACACAGGATTCAATCCCCGCCATAGGACCGGACGTGCCGCCAGGCACGGCAGAGATCGCCATGACGGTCGTCATCGTCGTCCCGGTACCCGACCGCCTCCCGGGCGAAGAGACACCGGTCCTCGCCGACCGGGCAGACGGCGATGCACCGGCCGCAGGGGGAGATATGCCGGGCGGCCAGGGAGGCCGCCTGCTCGGTGCAGGCCCGCTTGTCGGCCAGCATATCGGGATAATCACCGGCCTCAAGCGCCCCTGCCGGGCAGAGCCTGGCACAGCGCAGGCAGCAGGTGCAGAGGTCCGTCTCGACCACCGGCAGAAAGATCGGCATCCCGATCACGATCACGGTCCTCGTCCCCGGGACGATCGACGCCGGCCGGAACGGTTCGGGCACCCATGGCTCGAACCGGGGCTTGTCCCAACGGTCGGCCGATGCGAAACCGACGAGCGGGATCTCGAGCCGCCGGCAGTGTTCCTCGATTACCGTTCGGAGTGCTGCATCCGTGATCGGATATGGGCGACCGGGGGTATAAAGGATAAGGGGATCGTCAGGATACTGGGTGAAGAATGTGACGCCTCTTTTCGGTGGGGTTGCCGGCCCGGGGTCGGGCCTATCAGGCGTCGTCCAGGGTGTGGCACTAGGTGCAAGCATAACCAGAGAGTCCATCCACGCATCATCCAATAAATTAAATAATCCCAGATGATCATTGGCAATAAACCGACAGCATCTGCACCCACGCCGGTAGAGAGATACTGAAGGCTCTCTGAAAGAGGAGGGATTACAGGTCTTCACCGCACCAGGTGAAGTTCCTGGCCAATCCATTCATCAAACACCAATAGAATGATGAACGGGGTGCTCTGTACAGACTATCAAATAAAGAATATGAGACTGATACCCTATGCCGCCCCATTGCGATACAAGAGATGGTCCCGTCGTCAAAGCAGCGATAAAGGCGCTGGAAACGGGAAATCTCAACTATGTACTGATCTGGATCCCGGAAGAGTCCGAGGAGGAACTCAAAGGTATCTTTGAAAAGACCCTGCGTGCGAGAAAAACAGGAAAGGATGCACAGGAAGTTGCGGATGACTGGTTCTTCGAAAGTACCATCCGTCTCCACCGGGCTGGAGAGGGTGCATCCTATACCGGCATGAAACCAGCCGGACTCAGCGAAGGGCCGGTTGTACCAAGAGCAGAAAAAGCGATCGAGACGGGGGATCCCGGAGAATCGATTGGGTTCATCCTCAAGACAGTTGAAGACGATCTGACCCATCGCTTCCATCATGTCATGGAAAAGAAAAAATATAGCGTGGACGATGTTGCTGCTGGCAGGGAATATATCGCAGCCTTCATTGGATGGGTTGTGTATTCCCATCATCTCTACATGTATGTAACAGGTGCCAGCGGACATGAAGAACATCATGAGGAAGCCGGGTGCGGGCACCATTGATATGCAAGCAATACAGGGTAACAAAAATGACTGATCTCATGATTCGCTACAAGTGTCTGGTGTGTGAATATATCTACGATCCAAAAGTCGGAGATCCAACAGCAGGGATTTCACCTGGCGTGGAATTCGATGCATTGCCGGATGACTGGGTCTGCCCTGAGTGTGGAGTAGGGGCTGATCAGTTTTTGAAACTGGAGGTATGATCCGGAAAAGGAAGGAGCCTACACGGCAGGCAGTGTGAAGAAGAATGTCGACCCTTTCCCAGGCATCGACTCGACATGGACGCGACCACCGTGGCGCTCGACGATCTTCTTGACGATAGCGAGGCCGATCCCGGTCCCCTCGTAGTCATCCCGGGTGTGGAGCCGGCGGAACATCTCGAAGATCAGGTCAAAATATTCCGGCTCGATCCCGATCCCGCAGTCCGCAACCGCAAACTCCCACCAGCCGCCGCGTCGCCTGGCTGAGATGGTGATCGCCGGCGGCACCTCCGTCCGGTGGTACTTGATCGCATTCCCGATCAGGTTCGTAAAGACCTGTTCGAGTTGGGCTGCGTCGGCCATGACCGTCGGCATCGCCCCGACGACCACGGAACCACCGGCCTCGGCGAGCGGCTTCTCCAGGGACCGGAGGACGTCGGCCACGATATCCCCGATCCTAGCCGGCATAAGCGGCTGGGCTCCCATCTCGACCCGGGAAACCTGAAGGAGGTCCTGGATCAGCGCCTGCATCCTCCGGCCGCCCTCGACGATGTACTCAAGGTACTCGTCCGCGTCCGCGTCAAGCCTTCCACGGTACCGCCGATCGAGGAGCTGACTGAAGCTGACGATGGGTCTGAGGGGCTCCTGCAGATCATGGGACGCGACATACGCGAACCGCTGCAGTTCCTGGTTGCTCGCCCAGAGTCGCTCCGCATAATCCTTCAAAGATTGTTCGGCCTTTTTCTGCCCGGTGATATCAGAACAGACGACCACGGCCTGACCGCCGCCAGGCATCGGGTTGATCGAGTAGGTTCGCCACTGCACGCCGCCGGAACAGGGATATGCCACCTCGTTGGTGATCGGTTCACCGGTCGTGATCACCTGCCAGACTTCAGTCATGAACGGCTCCATCATTGCCGGCTCGATCCCGATCTCCAGCCAGGTCTTCCCGATCAGCGAGTCGCGCGGCTGGTGAAACTCCTGCGCGTACTGTTCGTTCATCAGGACCAATCGGCCGCCCAGGTCCCAGACGCTGACCTGCTGGGGCAGGGTGGCAAAGATGGTGTCGAGCAGGTCGCGCTGAAAGGCGAGGTCAGCGTTGTGCTGGTGCAGTTCCACCTCGGCCCGCTTCCGGTCGGTGATGTCGTGGACCATGCCGATCGAACGGATGATCCGGCCGGTCGCGTCCCGCTGGTGCTCGCACTTCTCGTGGACCCAGCGGAGATCGCCGGTTGAATGCCGCACGATCCGGTGCTCGATCTCGTAGCTGTCCCTCCCTTCCTCAAGGGATCCCCAGTACGCCGCATCGACTGCCATCCGATCGTCAGGATGCACAGCCTCGATGAACGCCGCGTAGGTCGCTTTGAACTCCCCGGGCACGAGGCCGAAGATACGGTAGACCTCGTCGGACCAGGAGAGATTCTGCGTTGCCGGGTCCAGTTCCCAGGACCCGAGGTGCGCGATCTCCTGCGCCCGGGCGAGGAGGGCACGGGCCCTCTCCTGCGATGCAGTCAGGGCGTCCCGTTCGACGAGGGCCCGGGCCAGTCGGAGGTTGCCGTAACTCTGAGAGGAGATCAGCCCCGCGAGATGCCGGAGAAAGGCCATCCCGACCTCGACGGTCTCCCGCTTCAGCCGCGGGACGGCTCTGATCGCGGCGATATACGCCTCCTCGTCGAATCCGTACCGTCTCGCCTGCGCCTGGAAGAGGTCGTAGTCCGGCACCTCGTCCTCGAAGAAGAACTGCCCGGAGAAGATGTTGCCCACGTGCCGGCCACCCGCCATGATCGGTGTGGCGAGATCCCACATGTTATTCCGGCACCGGTACAGCCGGGACTCCCCGGGGGGGATCCCCGCTGAGAGTTCGAGATCGCTCTCGATGCAGAAGCGGCAGGTCTCGGGATTGACCCGGTGGAACTGCGTGCAGCACTCCTGCCATCCCACCCCAACCAGTAACCTGCCGTGGAGATCAACGATGCTCGCAGGGACACCGGTGAGGCGGTGAAATCCCTCGATCAGTTTCTGCAGCGGCGGGAGATCGAGGATGTCGATCAGTTCCAGGTCGGGGAACTCCTCTCCAGGGGAGAGCAACTGCCCGAGCGTGTGTCTGACCCGCTGTTCGCTCTCCAGAAGCGCCGCCTGGCTCTGCGCCACCTCGTCGAGGTGCTGGCGGAGCTCCTCGTCCTGTGCCAGAAGCTCCTCGTTCTGTTGCGCCAGGGTTTCAGCCATCTTCTTCTGCTCCTCTGCGTGTGCTTCAGCCTCGCTCCGGCGCCGCTGCTCCGCATCGAGGGCCTCGAAGAGGTCAGTGACATCGGACCAGGTTGATAGGATACCCACAACGACGCCATCACGCAGGATGGGGAGGGCGGAGGCTCGGATCGCAAAGATGGTCCCGTCAGCGGCTGTGATCGTGAGGGGGCTGTCGGCGACCGCCTGCCCGGCAAGGGCCCGGGCTGCCGGCAGGTCGCAGGGGGCGAGGGGGGTGCCGTCGGGCTGACAGACCGTCAGAGCAGCGATCACACCCTTCCCGGTGCGGCCGGCGAGGGAGGTGCCGGCCATACGCTCGGCGGCAGGATTTACGGCGGCGACGATGCCGTCCGGGGTGTAGAGAAAGGCCGGGTAAGGAAGGGCCGCGAGGACGAGGCGAACGTCCGCAGAGAGCCCTGCGGCCGGCACAGCCTCCCCCGCCCCACCGGTCAACGTTGTCCTGTCGTGAATGATACCACCCCCTTAATTCTCATGAAACACCTCTGACTGAGAGAAGAAGGTTGAAAATCCTCCACAGCCGATCGGTTCACAGATGGGGTTGTGGAGATTGGACGTCCGGAGCGATGCATCTTCTTACAGTCTCATCGGAAGGCTGGCGGATAAAACTGTTGTTGAAAGCGCCCCGATCTGTTACCAGAGAACATCAGTTATCACAGGCTGTCAGAAAACCCTTCTATGATGCATCCAGGAGACAGTCTCATTATAAATCCAACTCCCCAATACAGCAGACATGGACAAGAAGAAGCTCGTCTTCACATTCCTGTACATCCTGATCTTTCCTGCACTCCTCCTCCTCATCGCCGGCGATCCGACCTGGCCAGAAGGCTGGATATTCTGCATCTGGTTTCTGCTTCTCTGTTATTCGACGATCCTGTATCTGTACAGAAGAGACCCGGCCCTGCTTGAAGAACGGTACAAACAGCCAGGTGCCGGCAACCAGGAACGCTGGGACCGGTACGTGGTCTACGGGCTCCTGGTCGGCTTCATCCTCTGGATCGTCGTCATGCCGCTCGATGCCAGACGGTTCGGATGGTCCCCTGTCTTCCCCCTCCCGCTGACCCTGCTCGGAGTGGTCGGGCTGGCCGGATCCTTCTTCCTCTTCTTCCGGTCGTACACCGACAACACGTTCCTCTCCCCTCTGGTCAGGATCCAGGAGGACCGGAAGCAGCAGGTGGTGTCGACAGGCGTGTACGGGTTTGTCAGACATCCGATGTACCTTGGAGCGGTCCTGATGTTCTTTGGAGCACCCCTGCTCCTCGGATCAGTCTACGGAACACTGGTAGATCTTGCGCTGACTGTGCTCTCAGGGGAAGGATTGTAGGGGAGGAGGCGATGCTGACCCGGGAACTGCCAGGGTATCGGGAGTATACACAGAACGTCCGGTACCGGCTCGTTCCCCGTCTCTGGTGACGGTAATTTTTATGGGGATAGAAGGAACCAGTCATAACCATAATCCATCCATTGAAGACCGTGCCAGTTCCATCAGACCAGGTGGAATGGGAAGATCCCGTCTCCCCATGAATCAGGGGCGTGCCTCCGGAATACTCCCCAAGAGCCGGCGGTTTCTGCTCACCGCCGCCCAGATCTCACCCAATCAATCTGGAGATCCAGCTCTTTTTGGTTTCAGTCTCTTCTGCCTGCACCGGAAAGAAGAGTTTCTCATGCACCCGTGCCCGTTCCCGATCGATCTGCTCCGGAGTTGCCCCGAACTGTTTTAAGATCAGTTCTGTAACCGAGAGAGCCACCTCACCTTCATCAGAAAAGATGACATCCACCCCGGCATCGCGTAACTCTTCCAGTTCAGAGAGGTAGGCCGTCCGGGCAATGATTCTGATTTCAGGGTTCAGCACCCTTGCCTGCCTGACCATTTCACTGCTCCCCCGGATATTCGATGCGCTGAGCACCAGCACTCTGGCCTGTTTCACCCCGGCTTCAGTCAGAGTATCAATACGGGTGGCATCGCCGTATATCGCCCGAAATCCCTGAGAGCGGAGCCTTTTTACGGTCTGGACGTTCAATTCCACAATCGTCAGATCGATATTATTTTCCTGGAGCAGCCGTGCCACAGTCTGACCCACCGGGCCGTATCCGACAATTACCGTAGTGAACAGCCCGGGTTGGGGAGTAACCTGATCTGCACTACCAGGGGCAGGAGCTGAACGGGCATGAACACGCCCCATCAGATCCGGAGCGTTCCTGTTCAGCCAGCGTTCAATCGGTCGAGCGGCCCGGTACAACAGGGGGTTAACGGTGATCGAGATGATTGCCGCTGCGACGAGGATGTTCGAGGCGTTCGCCGGCAGAATATTCAGATCAGTCCCCATCGTCGCGAGGATGAAGGAGAACTCACCGATCTGCGAGAGGATCAGGGCTACTGACAGAGCCACCCTGAGGGGATACCGCATCAGCACAACGATGAGAAAGGCAACCACTGGTTTGCCGATCAGAATGACGGCAAGAGCGGCAATCACAAGACCCGGGGCCTCAACCAGGCTGTTCCAGTCAAAGAGCATCCCCACCGAGACAAAGAAGAGCACGGCGAACGCATCACGGAGCGGAAGTGCTTCGGTTGCTGCCCTCAGACTGAACTCCGATCTCCCTACCACCATCCCGGCAAGGAAAGCCCCCAGGGCCATCGAGACATCGAACATGTACGCTGATCCGACAGCGATACTCAGGGCTATCGCCAGCACCGCGAGGGTGAACAGTTCGCGCGAGCCGGTGTCTGCAATATTGGTGAGCATCCGGGGAATCAGCCATCCACCCACCGCAAAGGTGAATACCACGAGCACCGCGATTTTAATGGCAGCAAGGCCGATGGCGGTGAAGAGACCGGTTGTTCCGACAGCCGCCGGACCAAAGATCACAGGAAGCAGCACCAGCACAAAGACCGTGAAGAGATCCTCCATAACCAGCCAGCCAATGGCGATATGTCCGGTCTGAGTCTGCAATTCATTATTATCCGAGAGAACCCGGGTCAGAACTACGGTACTTGCGACAGATATGGCCAGACCAAAGACGATACCTGCCGGCCAGCCCCATCCAAGCCAGTGCATGATAACCGCCCCGATTGCAGCAGATACAAGGCTTTGAATCAGGGCTCCAGGGAGGGCGATACGTCTGACAGCCCAGAACTCCTTGAAGTGGAACTGCAATCCTACACCGAACATGAGCAGGATTACACCGATCTCAGCCAGCTGGTTTGCCAGATCGATGTTGGCGACAAATCCAGGAGTATGTGGACTGACCACGATTCCAGCCAGCAAATAGCCGACAATCGGTGAAAGTCCGATTCGGTGAGTAAGATAGCCGAAAAAGAGAGCCGCTACAAACCCGCCGGTCAGCGTGAGAATCAGGTCGAGATTTTGCACTGGAATGAAATACATCAGGAGGTATTAAAAAACTGATGCCACAGACTCCAGGGAGAGACGATCGTCACATTGTCGACCGCCTCTCGGTTCACTCCAGGCAGTACTGAGAGGAATTCATCAATCACTCCTCAAAGCAATGCCGGTGGAGGGTGAACCGGAGCGCGGTCCCCAGTTCAGGAGAGCTGGCGACGCGGTCATCGACCCAGATCCGCCCACCGTACCGGGCCACCAGTGAGGCCGCGATGAAGAGGCCGAGACCTGACCCCGATCCATGCCCCTCGCCCCGCGCGTACCTCCCAAAGATTTCTGACTTGGCCCAATCAGAGATGCCGGGACCATTATCCTCGACCGAGATCGTCACCTCCTCCTCGCCAGCCTCGACCAACACCCAGACCCTGGCATCTGGCCCCCCGAACTTCAGGCTGTTTCCAAAGAGGTTCACAAAGACCTCCGAGAGGAACTGATCGGCGCAGACCTGCAACGAAGTCCGGGTATATTCGATAGAAGCGTCGGGGTAGTGGCCGATCGCGTCCATGACCTCACGGTCGAGGGAGATCTCGCTGAGCGGGATATCCGTATCATGCACACGGCTGATCATCGAGACCCTGGCGATGATCCCGATCGACTTCTGGATGCCATTCCGGATCCGGTCGACCTTGATCTTATGCTCATTCGGGTGGTCGAGAGGGAGCATCTCGTCGAGCATCTCGGCGGAACCGAGCGCGATGGTCAGGGCGTTGTTGATATCATGGGTCATGATGTCCAGGTACAGGTGGATCTCATCATTGCTCTGGACCAGCTGCCGGGTTCTCATCCCGACCCTGGCCTCGAGCACCTCGTTCTGATGCGTGATCTGATCCATCTGCTGCTTGAGCCGGTCGACCATCAGGTGGATGCTCTGACTGAGCGCATCGAACTCCACCATCCAGACCTTCCCGATCGGATGGTTGAGATTCCCGTTCGCGATCGCCTCGACATCCTCGATGATCTGGCGGATCGGGCGGACGACCAGCACCGAGATACCGGACGCAACAATGGCCCCGAGAGTCAGGACGAGCAGCCCGATCAGCAGATGTTCGAGAGAAAGCCGGAAGAGAGCCTCGTCGAGCGGGCGGGTGGTATAGACGAACTCGATCACCAGACTCGGATCAGACGCATAGATCGAGTTCTTCAGGTCTACAAACCGGAACCGGGTCAGAGTGGCATTGGCGGCATCCCGAACTTCAAAGGTCGAACGGTTCGCAATTACCAGGTCGATCTGTCTGCGCAACTCGGGGTCCACCTGGAACTCCCGTTCTCCAATCTGATCACCGTAGATATTGAAGGTCCGCACCGATACCAGGGAAGGATTGTCAACCTGGATCTGCTGCGCAGTCTTAACAAATGAGACGTTCTTGCGCGCCATAAACCCCGAATCTTCGAGGCCGAGTTCGAGCAGGTAACGATGATCGGGGGTTGGATAGTAGGCGTACTTCCGGAATATGCCAGTGTCCTGTTCACGGGTCACCCGGTCTGCATAATATCCGCTGCCGTTTCGCATCTTTGCGAGCGTCTTTGAGAAGCCATTGAACTGGGAGAGATCCATACCGAGGTCATGAGTGTAGGTGGTCGCAATCACCCTGTCGTGGTCGTCGATCACATAGAGATCGATATCCCCGCCGAGTTCTCCTTTTAGCACATTCAGATCGATCCTCTGGGGATCGCCACCAGAGCAGTTGTAGGCGTCGAGAAAAGGCGGAAAACTGTTCTCCAGACGGGTTGAGAAGAAGTCATCGAAGAGGGTCAGATCCCGATCCATCAGCGTATAGGACCCGATCAGATTGGACTCTGCATAATCCCGGGTCTCCAGGTCATGCGTCAGAAGCACGGACCGGGCCTCAGTATAGGTGAAGACAGAGAGGATCCCGATCGAGAGGACCACACCGATCAGGATCAGCATGGTGATGATGATCGTAATCGGGGGGGATCGGGATGTCATTGAATAATGACTCTATTTCGGTTCATATCATAAAAACGCGTCGGATTGTTTCTTTCCAAATATCAGACGAAAGAATCGTTGATTGAGTTCTCGGACGGAGCGGGGCCGGGATCGGACAGAAAAAATTTCCTGACATGCAGCCTTAATGCGATAAAGGGTGAGTACTGCTGGATGAGATCAGTTTTCCCACTCCTGATTCTTGCGGTCTGCGCACTTGGACTGGCGAGCACCGTGAACGCAGAAGAGACTGACCCCGATCTGGTCAACGACACGCTCCAGAACCTGACCACCGCCAGTTTACACTTCCAGGCAGGGATCCAGCAGATCACCGGGGACGTCAACCTCTCCAATGCCTCGACCGATCTGGCGAACGCACGTTCTATGGTGGAAGAGTTTATCCAGGCGTATAATGCTCTGATCCATATCGTGAACAGGATCCTCGAACTGGTGGCAGAGTTTCAACCTGTACCCGGGAATCTTCCAGAGACCTGAACGATCCCATCCACACGGTCATCAGGACAGACCTTTTTTACCGGCAGGGGAAGTCAGTACTCAGTGATGCCGGAGATTCAGATCGAGGTTCTTGAACAGCGGATCGGATACAGGTTTTTTGATCGGGCGCACCCCCGGCGAGCGCTGACCCGGCTGGCATATGCCCGGGAACAGCAGTTCGGAGACGATCAGGACATGGACGCCCTGGCCACGCTCGGAGACGCAGTGATCGACCTTCTGGTGATCGACGACCTGCTGCAGACCGGGGTGACCAGAAAGGGAGAGATCACCGTCCAGAAGGTGCGACGGGTGAACATGAGTGTGCTTCGCACCATCGCTGAATCGATCGATCTTGCGCCGCTGGTTCTCTGGGGAAAGGGGGAAGAGGCACAGGAGGTCTGGCTGTCGGGCAGGGTGCTCGCTGAGTGCTGCGAGGCGGTGATCGGGGCGGTCTTTCTCGACGGCGGGCTCGGGGCCGCAAGACAGGTGCTCTGGACGCTCGGGCTGATCAATACAGAGACCAGAGATTCTGCGGCCGGAAATGGACGCTAAAAAAAGATCAGATAATTGAAAAAATTGATTAATCTCTGCCGGTGGGGAAACCGGCTGGATACCATCTGACGAACATCTGATTCGGCGGGGTCAGGCTCTGCGAATTGGCGGTTGCAGAGAAGTCACGAGGTGCTGCATTGAATGGGCTCCAGGTGCCCCAACTGCTCCCCGAACTCTGTGAAACGCCAGTCGGCGCGACGAAACTCGTATCACCGATGACAAACTGTTTGCCGAGTCCAAAACTCGATCCAAACGAGGACGAGGTGATGACACTCTGGACCGGGGCCGTGGTCGCAACTGTCTGCACGGCCATTGGCTGTGCAGCCACGGTCTGGACGGCAACCGTCTGCACGGCTACGGTCTGGACCGGAACAGCAGTCGCGGTTGCAACTGCGGTTGGTGCCGCGGTCGGTGCCGTGACCGCCGATCCACCGAGGACCTGACGGATAGCACTGAACCACTTGGCTGCCAGTTTCTTCTCTCCGCTCTCATCTGGGTGGATACCACTCGACGCCTGGTTGTCGTTGACTCCGTCAAAGCCTGAGTACTGGTCGACAAAGTATACCGGAGACTGGGCCGTGCTCTTCTGGGATGCGAGCGCCGGGATGCGTGCATTCAGGGCAACCAGGTTATCCCTCTGTGTCGCGGTCGGCGGGATGGAGGCGAGCAGAATCTTTGCATTCGGGTTCTGTGCCCGGACCTGGTCGATGATTGCACCGATGTTGCTGATCGACTGGTCGGTTGGAATCTGGTGGAGGCAGTCGTTGGTCCCAATCATGAGGAGGACGATGTCGGCATGATAACCGGTGAGCCACTGGGAGAGCTTGCCCTGGGCGGGATCATCAGAAGCGCCGTTCAGAATCCCGTCGGTGGTATACCCACCATGCGCTTCGTTGTGCTGGTCGAAGGAGTAGGCAAAGTTCGGTTGCGTCCAGCTCCCAACAAAGTCAAAGTCATATCCGGCCACCTTCAGATCATTGTACAGCCAGTAGCGGTACGTAGGGTGACTCGCAGACTCAGCGGTGTCGGTCATCCCTTTGGTCAGAGAGTCCCCAAGCGGGAGGATGTGCACCGTTGCAGATACCGCTGTCGTCCCCACCCCTAGGAAGAGGAGAGACCCGATCAGAATTAAAATTCCAATAGATGTGCGCTTCATATGTTGCCTCGAATGATATCCTGTATCCTATAAAATTCAGCATTGTACTACATAGCGCTTGTGATGATCCTTTATACGAGGACGATGGAACCGGGCGGATCACGACCAGGCGAAGGGTAGATGTACCTTGGGCGCCCTTGTATTAAGGATCACGATGGCAAACCTGACAATTGCGGTGCTCGGTGAGAACGGGTATGCAAAGGACCTGGGCAAGGCCGGCACTGCCAGCGACATCACCTACTATAACCTGAAGAGAGGGGAGACGACGGTCACGTTCATCGAACCGACCAGGTACCCCGAACGGATCGTCTCGCTCTTCTATGCAGTCTCAACAGCCGCCGGCGCCCTGGTGGTGGTGGACGCCATCACGGCGCAATTCGGGGAGTGCGTATTGATGCTCGACTCTGCAGGGATCACGCAGGGCTGGCTGGTGCTGAAGAACTACCTGACCCGCGAAGAGCTGGCCCCGCTCATCAAGGGAACAGTCGTCGAGCATTATACGGTGATCGAGGACGACCCGGTCGCCGAGCGGGAGTTCTTCCTCTCCCACGCCCTCGGACAGCCGGCCCCGGGAACCGAGCCGGGGACCGTCCCGGTGGACCATGCATTCCCGGTGAAAGGGATCGGGACCGTGGTCCTCGGGGACGTGGCCTTCGGAACCATCCATAAGCATGACACCCTGACCGTCCTCCCCGGAAAGAAGAGCGTTCAGGTCAGATCCCTTCAGAAACACGATGACGACGCGGATACTGCGGTGCAGGGGGACCGGGTCGGCGTCGCGCTGAAGAACATCGAGGCCGACGAGCTGAACCGCGGCGATGTGCTGACCGGCGATAAGGATCTGCAGGTCAGGGACGAGATCACCGCAGAGGCCCGTCTCGTGAAGTACTGGCCTGCCGCCCTCAAGGAAGGGATGGTGCTGTACCTCGGCCACTGGATGCAGTTCATCCCCTGCCGGATCACGGCCGTCACCGATCAGGGCGACTGGCACCACCCCACCATCACGCTGGCCCTGGATAAACCGGTGATCGCCCGCTCCGGGGACAACGGGGTGCTCTGCTACCTGGAAGGGGGCAAACTCCGGGTCACCGGCACTATACCGCTCTGACCGGCGGCTTCTTCTCTATTTTTAAAAAAAAGTGCTGTAAAAAAAATATCGTTTCAGGCGATCCCAAGCCCTTCAAGGAAGAGCCGGTGAAGCCTGAGGTCGCCCCCGAGCTCCGGATGGAACGAGAGGGCCATATGCTTCCCCTGCGATACCGCCACGATTCCATGGTCGACGGCAGCGAGGACCGTCACGGCCGGCCCGACCGACCTGACCACCGGCGCCCGGATGAAGACCGCATGGAACGGAGCATCGAGACCCCGAATGGATATATCAGCCTCGAACGACTCCCGCTGCCGCCCGAAAGCGTTCCGGTCCACGTCCATATCGATCAGGCCGAGCGGCCGGATCCGCGGGTCTTCGACACGGTGCGCCATCAGCACCATCCCGGCGCAGGTCGCAAAGATCCCGCCGGAGAAGCCGGTCAGCGCCTCATGCATCCGGTTCTTCTCGATCAGTCGGGAGATCGTCGTCGACTCCCCGCCAGGGATCGCGATCGCATCGAGGGACGGGATCTGGGCCGCCTCCCGCACCTCGACGACCGATCCCCTGACGTCAGGGATCGTGTCGAGCGCCCGCTGGAAGGCCGCGATATGTTCGGCGACGTCCCCCTGGAGTGCCAGCACCCCTATCTTAACGTCCACGGAACTGGAGCACCTCGTCGTCCTTCAGCGTATGAACGTCGATCCCCTTCATCGCCTCGCCAAGTCCGCGGGAGACTTCGGCGATAACGGCCGGCTCCTGGTAATGGTTGACCGCTTCGACGACCGCCTTGGCCGTTCTGGCCGGGTCGCTGGAGAGGAAGATCCCTGAACCGACGAAGACGCCGTCTGCACCGAGGTGCATCATCAGGGCCGCGTCCGAGGGGGTCGCAATCCCGCCGGCCGAGAAGTTCACGACCGGAAGTCTGCCCCGTTCCGCGCACTCGATGACGAGAGCTGAAGGCGCCTCGATGGACCGTGCCCGGTCGATCAGTTCCTGCCGGTCGAGCCCCTTGAGCTGCCGGATCTCGCCCATGATCGCATGCATGTGCCTGACCGCCTCGACGACGTTGCCGGTGCCGGCCTCGCCCTTGGTCCTGATCATTGCAGCACCTTCATCGATCCGCCGGAGGGCCTCGCCGAGGTTCCGCGCACCGCAGACGAACGGGACATCGAACTCTGTCTTCCGGATATGGTACTCCTCGTCCGCAGGCGTCAGCACCTCGCTCTCATCGATCATATCGACCCCGAGCGATTCGAGCACCCGCGCCTCGACAAAGTGGCCGATCCTGACCTTGCCCATCACCGGGATGCTGACCGCATCGATGATCCCGATCACCCGGTCGGGGTCTGCCATCCTGGCCACCCCGCCGGCCTTTCTGATCTCTGCAGGCACCCGCTCAAGGGCCATCACGGCGACAGCCCCTGCTTCCTCAGCGATCCGCGCCTGATCAGCGTTGACCACATCCATGATCACACCACCCTTCTGCATGGACGCGAATCCGCGCTTCAGCAGCTCGGTGCCGAACCTCAGTTCCTCGAGCTTCATGTTCCTATCTATAGGAGAGCACACGCAATAAAAAGAGTATGCACCCGGCAAGCACCACCAGCAGCAGCGTGGCCTCCCTGACCGCCCGGACAACCAACACCCCTCGTTCAGAGAGGGGCCCCTCGGCTTCCCCGATCCGGTAGACCCCGGGTTTCTCAAAGAGCACCCCCGTCCCGCCGGCGATCAGGGACATCGGGATCCCCCCGTTGAACCCGGGCCGTTTCTTCCGATCCCGGACGAAGGTCTGCCAGGCCGTTCGTCCCCGCCCGCGGAGAGCAAAGATCAGCAGCAGCAACAGGCCGGTGACCCGGGCCGGGATGTAACTGAGCAGGTCGTCAAGCCTGGCCGGCGCCCAGCCGAGCCGTTCGCGTTCGTCCCGGTATCCGAGCATCGCATCCATCGTATTGACCGCCCGGTACACCGCGGCACCGGCCAGCCCGAAGACCAGGAAGAAGAGAAGGGGAGCAATGATGCTGTCGACCAGGTTCTCTGCCATCGACTCGTAGGCCGCCGAGAGGATATGCTCCCCGTCCAGTGCTGCTGTGTTCCGCGAGACCAGCCGCTGGACCTCGCGCCGTCCCGAGCCGAGGTCAGACCCCACGGCCGTCACGACCGCGGTCGCGTGCTCCTCCAGCGAACGCCATGCAAAGCAGGACTTGAGCAGAAACGGGCCTGCCACCAGGTAGAGGGCGAGCGGGGCATAGGTCGAGAAGAGCCAGAACGGCAGGGCGAAGAGCGTGGCTGTCAGCACGGTTGCAAAGAGGCCGATCGCCCGCTGTACCCGCGGGTGCCAGCGTTCAGGCCGGCCCCAGAGACCGATAAACGTGCCGAGGAGCGCGACAGGATGAAACCGGGAATGGGGGTCCCCGATCATCCGATCCACCAGCAGAGAACCTGCCAGGACCAGGAGGGTTATCCCTGCCGGTGGGAGTACCATTGAACCAGGATCCCTGCGAAGAGGAGAACGAAGGCGGTGAAGTTCAGCAGGTCCACCCGCACATACCACCAGAGCAGGTACAGAAAGAGGCCGACGATCGCAAAGATCTGCACCACCGGGGGTGTCGAGGTTTCAGGTTCCACATAGACCGGGTACTGGGTCCGCTGTCGCTCTGCCACCTCCTTCACCACCTTCGGCCGGATCACCTGCACCTCGATGGTGTCCCTGACCGTCCCGTACCCGGTGACCACATTGATCGAGAAGGTCCCCGGATAGGCGTCTTCACGGATCGGAAGGTCAAAGATCATCTCGTCACGGACAAAGATGTTCTGATGCGTGAATTCGGTAAACTGCCCGGCGTCCACGGCCGAAAAAGAGAGGTGGACCGGGGCACCGTAGTTGATCAGCCGGAAGGTGAGAGGCCGGCCCACCCCGACCTGGAGCGGGTCGCGGGGGACCTCGAGCGAGTTGATCCTCTTCCGGTTCAGGTAGATCTCGTTGGCCTCCATCAGACTCACCACTATGCCGTCTTCTGCTTCGGGAGCAGGTCCGGGATCCCGTCATGGATTGGGTACCCGGTCCTGCAGGCTGCACAGAAGAGCGTACCTTCCAGGACCTCCGATTCGTTCTCTTCGGCCACCTGCAGGGAAAGGTCGCCCTTGCAGATCGGACAGCAGAGAATCTCCATCATACTTCTTCTCATATCACTCACCAGTCCTCTCTTCTCTGTCAACACCGCAGTGTTAGAACTCGTCACGCAGATCGATGATCTGGGAGAGTTCAGGGCCGGTCGAGATCAGCGTGATCGGCCGGTTGATATCATCCTCGGCCGCACGGAGGAATGCCAGGGCCTTCGGGGTCAGTTTCTCATACTCGGTCACACCGAAGCAGGCCTTGTCGACCTTATCGATCCCGGTGATCGCGACCTGTGTACACCCGTTGATCATCGCCGAATACCGGGCCATCTCCCCGTCCCAGCATCCGATCCGTCGTTCGCGGTGAGTGACCGTTCCGAACTCCTGAAGACCGAGTTCCCCGGACTGTTCATGCGACATCTCGGTGGAGAAAGGACCTTCCCCGACCCTGGTCGGGTAGGCCTTGAAGACCACGACCACATCGTCGATCCCGGTCGGGCCGACCCCGATATCTGCCGCGATCTGGGAGGCCGAGGTGTCCTTGCTGGTCACGAACGGATAACTGCCATAATAGAGCGAGATACCAAATCCCTGTGTTCCTTCAAGGAGGACGACCTCATCATTATCGATCGCCGTGTTCACCTCGACCGGAACATCGATCAGGTACTCCTTCAGTTCGGGCAGATCCTGTGCCAGCCTGCCGACCCGCATTACCCGATCCGCATTGGCCGGGCCGCAGCCTGTACCGGTGGACCCGATCTTCTGGGAGAGATGAACGCTGGCCTTATCTGCTGCAATATGCTTCTCTTCGATGACACCACACCGCCGGTCGACGAAGATCCGCCCCTTCACACCCAGAACATCGACCTCCCGCGCCAGCACACGCGGGTCGACGAGCACCCCTGCCCCGATACAGAGGCGGGCATCAGGATAGACGAACCCTGAAGGGACCATCCTGACGCCGTACTCCTTGTCACCCACCTGGACGGTGTGACCTGCGTTTGGGCCTACACCGCCCCGTGCAATGATTGTGGGCTCATCTGCATGGGCAATATGTGCGACAATCTTCCCCTTTCCTTCGTCACCAAAGAATCCACCTACTATCACGGTACAGGTCATTATTCTATCATATACTGTGGGGTGATTCACCCTGATAAACATTTATTCTCTCAAAGTTGAGATCCTGCCTGGGAGAAGCGTGCTCGATTTAAAAAAAGTGTGGTTGCAATGAACCGGCTGGTGCTGAATAAACAATGGATGTTACTCTTCTGAAGAGGAGGTCTCGGCCGCAGCCTTCCTCTTCGCCTTCTTCTGCTCGCGCATTGCGTGCAGGCGTGCCGTTCTGGCTGCATCCTCATCAGCTGCAGCGGCCTTCTTCACGTAGATCGAGCCATAGATGACCTGCCCTTTCTTCGTCCGGTGCCGCTCGCCGAGGTCGCCCTGGTAGAATGCGAAGACCGCCTTCTGACCGTCGACCTCCCGCTCCACGTCACTGATGTACTTGAAGCCGGGCATCATCACATCGATGGTCCCGAAGACCGTGATCTCACCTTCGACCATCTGGCCGCCGACCCTGCTCTTGGCGTTACCCTTGACGATGATAATCCCGCCCTCTGCATGGGTGGCGACATGGACATCCACATCACCGTTGATGATGATCGTGCCGCCATTCATGAACGTCCCGATGTCGCTGCCGGCGTTGCCGCCGACGCGGATCAGACCGCTCTGCATCCCGCGCCAGTCGCCACGGTATGCCGACCCGAGATAATTGCCTGCGTTCCCTTCGATCAGCAGCTCGCCGCCTTTCATACCGGTGGCAGCGAAGGCGTCGACGTTGCCCTTAACGGTCAGCTTCCCGCCTTCCATCCAGGCACCGACATACATGTCAGCGTTTCCTTCGATCACCATCTCACCGGCTGACATCTTCATGCCCAGGTACTTGACCCGGGAGAAGTCGCCCTTCAGGACGACCTTCGTCTCTGCTGCGGTGAGGCCGGCATTGCCGGCGATCTCGAAGTATTTGCCTACCGTGAACTGTTCGACCCCTTCATAGACATGAAGGGCTGCGATCTCAGCGGCACTCTTGCCTGCGAATCCGTCAGGGGAGATGTGCTCTGCCTCAACGAAGAGTTTCGGCTGTTCCTTGATTGTGACTGTGACTGTTTCCATACCCCTCACCTCACTCTGTCGCATCGACCTCGAGCACATACGGGTTCGGGAGATAGTGGTGCCCGGAGACTTCGTAGTTGTTCTGGTTGACACTGTAGTATTTCAGGAACTTCTCCTCGACATCGTGCATGACCTGCGGGTTGTCCCTGACCTTTGCATCGACCCAGAGGGTCCGCTTGTTGCCGTTCGAGATGATCTCGCCGTTCTTGACCACATGGACACCGGACTTGAAGACATCCGCTGCACAGGTGAACGCCGTCTCGATCTGGTCGGGCGTGTAGGGTGCCTCCGGGTTGAAGTTGTAGACGACAACGTCTGCGTCCATACCCGGCTTCAATCCGCCGCACATTTCCGTCAGACCGAGAGCCTTTGCCGGCCCGGCCCGGGTCATCTGCGACAGTTCGTAGAGCGTGATCTCACGATCGAGTTCTGCGAGGTTCGTGGCATCGATGACCTTCTGGCTCCACTTGAACGCGTCAAGCTGCTCCTGCCGAGCTTCCTGGCTCATCAGCCACTTGAAGAGGCGTGGGTACCGGGTGAACGGCCCAGCATTCGGGTGGTCGGTGGTGATGAAGGTCCGCATCGGATCCTTGGCGTAGAGTGCCAGTTCAAGGCCGATGGCCCACTGAATACCACAGACCTTGACGTTCGGGCTGTAGATATACGGAACGATCCCTGCTGCGGTCTCGAGCTCGACGTCGACGTTCGCCCACTTCAGGTGGTTCAGCTCGGTCAGGTGGTGCTCGAACGGTCCGTCGGCGGTCATCGTCGTCGTCTCATCGAGGGTCACACATCCGAGGTCGATCGTCAGGTTCTTCTGACCGTTCACGTAGTCCATCATCTCCTTGGCCTTGGACTCGAAGTTCAGCCAGCTGTCGCCACCATAGGAGTGGAACTGGAGATGGGTGTGGTGCATCACCTGCTCACGGCCGAACTTGTTGTGGGTCTTGTACCCTTCGGCAAGTTTCAGCGTGTCGAGCGTGGTGGTATAGTTACCAGGGTTCCCGAGGTTGTTGGCATGGACATGGATCGAGTGCGGGAGACCGAGGTACTCGTTCGCCTCGAGCAGTCCCTTCACAATCTGTGCCGGGGTGATGTCGAAGTACGGAACCGGATCATTGACAGAGAGACAGTTCAGTCCCCATGCCCAGGCTTCGGTGCCGCCGGGGTTCACGACCTTGACCGCGTATCCCTTGGCTGCACGGAGCAGCCAGGCGATGTACGCAGCCGCGTTCTCGATCTCATTGTTCTTGAGGTACTCGAGCATGAACCAGTTGTTTCCAAAGACAGGGAATGCACCCTGGTCGATGATCGGCGTATCGCAGATCTCTTCATGCACATGGCGTGCGTACAGGGGGGGCATCGCAGCCTCCATCACTGTCGTGTAGCCCATCTTTGCATAGGTGTATCCGGTCTTGAAGGTGGTTGGGATCGAGAAACCACCGGCCATCCGGGAGTTCGCAGTCTTGGGGGTGTACCCGAAGAGCTTGTCCTCTGGACGGTAGTTCCTTCCTTCGTTCACCTTCGGACCAGCCACGTGGGCATGGATCTCAACCGCACCGGCCATGACCGTCTTGCCGTTTGCGTCGATCTGCTCTGCCTTGGAGGAGAGCTCGGACGTCTCGACGATCTTGCCGTCCTTTATTGCGATATCGGCCCTGTCTCCTTTGACACCGGACACTGCGTCAAAGACAAAGCCGTTCTTGATCAGGTATTCTGTCATGTATTTACGCACCCTTGATCTGATTTACCCGGTCTCGGACCCTTGTCAGGAATTCAGTGTCGGTCAGCATCCCTTCTGGGGGCTCGACAACCTTGCGGGACTCGATCGGGACGTTATCCATACGATAGCAACACCCGCCAACCTCGACCCCGACAAAGGCCACAGGGACGTGCAGTTTGCAGACATCAGTGGTCGGGGTGATGTGGGGATCGACCGCAACTGAAGGGAGCCTGGAGATCTTCTTCACCGAGCTGATCGGGAAGTGTGCACCAGGGTCGCTACCGATCACAAAGACCGAGTCGACCTCGTCCCTGCGGAGCAGGTCGTTGGAGGTGGTCTCGCCGGGGTTGTACCGAGCGAACCCTCGTGATAGATCGGTGGCGAACGGGAACCCGAACTGCCAGCCCATCACTGCGCCTGAACCGGTCACATTGTAGTGACCCCGCATGGCGATGATGCTGAACTTGGTGTACTCGTTCATATCCTTGGTCAGCATGATGGCGATGTCGATGTTGTGGTTCTTACCGAGGGACTGGGTGACACCCATCCCGAAGAAGATGATACCAAACCGGGCGTCCTTCATCAGCTCGGCCGCTTCGTAGATCTTCTCCTTGGGGATCCCTGCAACAACGTCAGGAAGAGGCTCACCGCGAATTGCAACACGGAGTGCCGAGAGAAGTTCGTAATCCCTGCCCTGTTCGAGCTGCAGATGGACATCGGCCATCTTGGCCGTGTCGGTGTTCCGCGGGTCGACAACGATCATCTTTCTGGACTTCTGCCCCTTGCCCATGAACATTCCACGCGGGAAGATTGAATACCGCGACATGTGCCGCGGGTGGGCGTGCGAGGGGTTGCATCCCCAGAAGATGACGGTGTCGGCACGATTCTTCACCTCACCGAGCGTGCAGCTCGGGATACCGACATCCTGAATGGCGAGCAGAGACGAACCGTGGCATACTGTGGCCGTGTTGTCGATGATTGCACCGACACGCTCGGCGACCTGGTATCCCATCGACTGAGCCTCACAGCTGGTCGACGACCAGCCGTACATCAGCGGCTTCTTGGAACCGGCCAGCATCTGGGCTGTATACTCGACGGCCTCATCATAGGAGACCTCTTTGTAGGTACCGTCTGCCTGCTGCATCCGCGGCCTGGTCACCCGGTCCTTGGCCTGGGAGTGGAGGAACTTCTCTGCCCCGATTGCACAGGCATTGTAGACCTCGAGGATCTTCTTGCCGTCGTCGGAGACCGTGACCTCAAGGTCATCACAGAGTGTCCCACAGAATGGGCATATCACATCAGTAACTGCTTTTGTCATACTCATTCACCTCTGCAGAGTTTCTGCACCAGTTCAATTGAGCCGAGGACCGGTTCGTTCATGGCGACCTCGACGGTGATCGGGACGCCCTTAAAGGTCGGCATCCCTGTCGAGTAGGTGTTGGGATCGACGATAGCATTGGCCCAGGGTCCCATTGGGATCCAGCCGAGCCCGGGGTGGGGACCCTGGGTGGCCTCGATCGCCTTCACCACAACAGTGCCATACGGGCTTGTAACACGTACATTCGTGTTCCGCCATGCACCCAGCTTCTTGAAGTCTGAAGGGTCCATCTCGATGATACCACAGGCGTCCCGGTAGGCCGGCTTCTCCTTGCCGGCTTCCATCGAGACACCCTGCTGGATTGTCCGTCCAGATATCAGATTAAGGCTGATCTTCGTCACTGAATCATCCCTTCTTTATGCTTGCTTTGCTTCCTTGTTCAGCGGACTTGGTCCGAGCTCTTTGGTGGTCTCGACCACATCGGTGATGACCTGCGCCCACTTGGCACCTTCTGATGCCGAGACGAAGGTCATCCGAAGACGCCGGTCATCCAGACCGATGTTCTTCAACAGGCTCTTGACCATGAACATCCGCTTTGCAGCCTTGTAATTTCCTTCAAGGTAGTGGCAGTCACCGAAGTGACAGCCAGATACCAGTACACTGTCTGCACCGTCGGAGAATGCCTTCATGATGAAGAGCATATCGACGCGGCCGGTGCACATGATACGGATCGTCCGGACATCCGGCGGGTACTGAATACGAGCACCGCCGGCCAGGTCTGCTCCAGCATAGGAACACCAGTTGCAGATGATACCGAGGATCTTCGGTTTCCATTCTTCAGCCATTTACTGCTCACCTCCAACAAGGAACGAATCGATCTGCGAAAGGATCTGCGGGGTGGTGAAGTGGTTCATCCAGATTGCTCCACCTGGACAGAACCCACCACAGGTTCCACATCCCTTGCACTTTGCTTCTGTGACCTGCATAACCATCCGGCCGTCCTTCTCGACGAGCGCGAGAGCGGAGTAGGGACAGAGATTCACGCACATGCCGCAGCCTGCGCACTTCTCTTCAATGCACATGGCGAAGTAGGGCTCGAGCTCGACCTGCCCCATGTGGATCGGAATCGATGCTGCAGAGGCAGCACCTTCTGCTGATGCCACCGTGTCAGGGATATCCTTCGGTCCCTGGCAGACCCCTGCAAGGAAGACCCCTGCTGTGGTGGTCCCGCACGGGTTCAGCTTTGGATGTGCTTCAAGGAGCCATCCGTCCTGAGAACAGGAGACCCCGAAGAGTCTTCTGGTCTTCTCGGTCATATCGGTCGGCTGAACAGCCGAGGCGAGCACGACCATGTCGACCTCCATATCCATCGGTGCACCGAGGAGGGTATCCTCAGCAAAGACATGCAGGTTCTTGGTCGCCGGATCCTCCAGGATGTTGGCGACACGCCCTCTGATGAACTTGGCACCCTCGTTCTGGATACGGTAGTAGAACTCCTCGTACATCTTCCCGAAGGACCGGATGTCCATGTAGAAGATATACGGGATTGCGCCCGGGATCTTCTCCATGATCTGGTGGGCGTGCTTGAGCGAATACATGCAGCAGAATCTGGAGCAGTATGGCTTGCCGACGCCGGTGTTGTCACGAGACCCTGCACAGAGGACGAACCCGATCTTCATCGGGGTCTTGCCGTCGCTCGGGCGGATCAGGTGACCACCGGTCGGACCTGACGCACAGATCAGCCGCTCGAACTCGAGGCCGGTGATGACGTTATCGTACCGCTTGTATCCCCACTCTTCCTTCTTCTCGATCGGGAAGAGTTCGTACCCGAGTGCGAGGATGACGGTTCCGACCTTCACCTGAACCAGTTCGTCCTGCATCTCGAGGTCGATTGCCTTCTTGGTGCCGCAGGCCTCAACGCAGAGGCCGCACTTCACACATGAATCGAAGTCGATCTTGTAGATCAGCGGAACTACCTGGGGGTGGTTGATATAGATCGCTTTTCGTGGAGCCATCCCGATCTCGAATACGTTCGGCTTCACGACAGGGCAGACTGAGGTGCAGTCACCGCAGCCGGTGCAGCCACCGCCGACGATTCCCTTCGCCTCTGCCTCCTTGGGGGTGAGCACACCGCGGGCCTTCCGGCGGATCGTCACGTCGAAGTTACCGATGTACCCTTCGACCTCCTCGATCTCTGCACAGGTGTACAGCTCGATGTTCTCACTTCTTCCGACATCCACCATCTTTGGGGAGAGGATACACTGCGAGCAGTCCAGGGTCGGGAAGGTCTTGTCGAGCTGGGACATGCGTCCACCGATCGACGGTTCCTTCTCGACCAGATAGGTCTTGATCCCTGCTGCGGCGAGGTCGAGTGCGGCCTGCATCCCTGCAACCCCTCCACCGACGACCATCGCTGCCTTCTCTACAGGCACCGACTTAGGATAGAGATCCTCGAGGAGTGCTGCCTTGGCGACCGCGATCCTCACCTGATCCTTGGCCTTCTCGGTCGCACCCTCAAAGTCGTGCATGTGCACCCATGAGTTCTGGTCCCGAATGTTTGCCATCTCAAACCTGAACGGGTTCAGTCCACCCTCCTTGGTGGCAATACGGAACGTCGGTTCATGGAGACGTGGCGTGCATGCAGCGACCACGACACCGGTCAGGTTGTGTTCCTTGATCGCATCGCCGATCTTGGACTGTCCCGGGGTCGAGCACATATACTGATAGTTATCTACGTGGGCTACGTGGGGGAGGGTCCGTGCATACGCCTGCACATCCTCAATAGAGAGAGAACCTGCAATATTTGTACCGCAGTGACACAGGAACACCCCAACTCTGGGTTCTTGATTCTTCTTGTCTTCTACCATGTTTCGCATCTCCATTAGAGGACCTTTTTCAGGTACGGTTCACAGCTGATCGCATGCAGGTCGAGCGCCAGTTCCTGTGGGCTCATACCCTGGGCAAGCCCGAGCAGTTCTGAGTAGTGGAAGACCGGGAGGTTGTAAGACTTACCGAACTTCTCCTGGATCTCGATCTGTCCCCGGTCGAACTGGAGCTGGCAGAATGGACAGAGTTCAGTGACCGCATCAGCACCCGCTTCCGTCATGTTCGTCAACTTCTCGTTGGTGATATCGAGAGCATGAACCAGGTCGTACCCACGGACACCGCCGCCGGCACCACAGCACTGCATCTTGTTTCTGTACTGGACACTCTCGGCACCGAGTGCCTCGACCAGTTCCTCAACCCACATCGGGTTCTCAGTGGACCCGAGATGGCGTTCCTTCTTCGGCTTGATCAGGTGACACCCGTAGTGGACGGCGACCTTGGTGCCAGTCAGCGGTATCTTGACCGAGTCGCGGATCTTGTCGACGCCGCAGATCTTTGGATCATAGAGCAGTTCACCGAGGTGATAGACATCGATCGTTCCCTTGAACTCCATGTCCACCTCTGCGAGCACTTCGTTGACTGCATCGCGCAGTTCTGCGTTGTGCTTCAGCTTCTCGTTCACCTCATAGATGGACTTGTAGCAGCCATTGCAGATCAGGGCAATGTCCATCTTCATCTCTTCGGCGAGCACGATGTTCCGAGCCGCCATGGCGTACCATACATTCATATCGATAGACCCGAAAGCACCCGGGGCAGGGCAACAGCTTGCGCCCTTGAGCGGAACAAGGTCGATACCGAGATTCTTGCTCGTACGAATTGCAGCCGCTTCACTACCGGGGTACCTGTTCGGCGCGATACATCCGAGATAAAAAGCATATGTATGCATCTTGTATCATCCCTCGTTTTCTGCGATAATCCTGTCAGAGTTCTCTTTGAGTTTGTAGTGGTCCAGGATCTTCTGGATTCCCTTGATATATTCAGGATACATGTGCGTGGTCGGCGGGTCTCTGGTCAGACCGAGCTTTTCACGGGCAGCCCTGTTCACATCGTTGTTTGGAACGCCGTGACCGGTCTTGTAGATGGCCTGGACGGTCTTTAAGAAGTTGATCGGAATGATATCACGCTTGAATGCGAGGTTCCGCATCGCCATGATCACATCAGTCGGGGCAATATCACGCGGGCAC
This sequence comes from Methanosphaerula subterraneus, assembly GCF_052055875.1. Classification (GTDB taxonomy): domain Archaea; phylum Halobacteriota; class Methanomicrobia; order Methanomicrobiales; family Methanospirillaceae; genus Methanosphaerula; species Methanosphaerula subterraneus. The sequence continues at coordinate 2,374,547 of NZ_CP170508.1, read as the reverse complement.
CGGTCTGTACAGGAGTAACAGGTCGTGCAGAGCCAGAGATCTGGATCGGTCAGCGCTTCGTTCTCAAGACCGAGCACACCCTTCCGCATAAACTCGCGGATCCGGTAGGTGCTCCGCGGCGCAGATGGGCAGCTGCCGGTGCAGGTTCCGCACTGGAAGCACATGTGCGCTGTGGTCATTGAAATATCTCTGATATCTTTGGTAAACTGAGGGTTTGAATCTGATGTACGCATATAGCGGTCTCTCAGTTTCTCGTTTAATTTCTCGTCCGGGTAACCTTTTGATTGTGCCATTTGACTACCTCACGCATTCCCGAGCATCTTCAGCCCTACTTCACCCGGCTTATCCTCTTTTACCTTGGATGTCCGCTTGGTGAAGAGCTTGTCACGAACACGCTTGAAGAGGTCGGTCTCCTTGCCCTTCATCTTCAGTCCGGTCCTCTGCAGCACGATGATATCCTCACCCGGGCATGCATTTACACAGGCCCCGCACTTGATACAGAGGTCCTTGTTGACCGCAATCGTCGGTTCGACAGCTCCAGCCATCTCACCTGCAGGCTTGGCCGCCGGCAGATAGATCGCATTTGCCGGGCAGATCTCGACACAGGTCGAACAGCCGCCGGGACACTTCTCTGAGTGGAACTCGATCTCACCCTCGATCAGCTTGTCGATGGTGATGGCCTCGGTCGGGCAGTTGGTCGAGCACCAGGTGCAGGTGCAGCAGTCTTCATTGACGATCTGGACCTCTCCCTTCATCTTGTTCGCAGTGACCGTCCGCTCAACGGTGATCGCCTCGGTCGGGCACATGTCCACACAGACCTTGCATCCGTCGCACTTGGACTCGTCCCAGAGGACTTCGCCCTCGACCTTCCCTGAATCAGCAGAGAATGCCTTGTGCTTGACGTCGATGGCCTGGCAGAGTTCGCCGCAGATACCGCAGAGGGTGCACTTCTCATCGTCGACCTTGAAGGTGGTCGTGGACGTAAGGGCACTCTGCCGCTTCGCGCCGTCCTCTTCGGTCCCTTCATATTCCGGGACATTCCGGTCAATGGCATCCCGGGGGCAGACATCTTCGCAGATCGTGCATCGATTGCACTTCTCCTGGTCGATGGTCATGGTCCGGTCATACTGTGGGAACCCTTCCTTCTCAACGATAGGGAGCCGCTCTTCGCCGTCGACCTTCAGAGTCAGGGCGTTGAACGGGCACATACAGACGCAGACACCACAATACGAACACTTGACCTCGTCGACATCGATCGGTGCCGCATAGTCAATGGCGCCTCTCCGTGCAGCTCCGACGAGTCCAAGGACGATCGCTTCCTCAGGGCACGCCTCTACACAGATACCGCACCCAGTACAGGTTTCTGCATTGAGGATCAGGTTGTTGACGTTCTGAAGGAGTTTCTGCTCCATCACAACGTTATCTCCTTCCCTCTTCTTGGAGAATTTTGGAAACATTGTCATACGATAAACCTCATTTCATCTTTTTACTGTACTTTAGCTTCAGACCTGGATCCCCAGGGACCTTCCAGCCTGATCACATCGTACGGGCACGCTTCAACGCATACCCCACACCCGGCACAGAGTTCACTCTTGATGTCAATCACGACAGATTTGCCGTTCTTGACCCGGTAGATCTTCTCATTTGTGACAGGATCAACCGTATGAAGCTCTAGTGCACCGACAGGGCACGCAACCACACAATTGTTGCAGCCGGTACAATGCTCTAAGTTTATGTGCACTGCAAACGCCATGTTTTTTCACACACCAGCTAATTATCGATGTTTTATCGATTACGAGAAGATTGGTAAAATAATATAGATAAACCTTCTGCGTTCATACCGGTAAAATCAGCCCAATTCAGGGGGTTAATCAAAGAGATCATATTAATCACGCCAATAATTAAATATTTTTGTAGGAGAAAGCCCTGAATCGTTATGCGCCACGGATTGTGATTAGAAACATTATTCTGCCACCATTGTGAAATTTCCTACAGAGGAATTAGTAATGGAATATAATGGAGTACCGATCGATGACACCTATGCCGAGGCCTTCCCAATCTGGATCTCGCGGGTGCTCATCACTGCTGCGACGATGGACCTTGCCTATACCGCTGCTGTCGAGGCGAGCGGGTTTGCAACCTCATGTATAGGATGTGCTGCTGAGTGCGGTGTCGACACCTTCGTCCCCGCCGAGGAGACCCCTGATGGAAGACCCGGCTACTCGATGCTGATCTGCAACCCATCCAAGAAGAAACTGAAAGAACAGCTGATCGAACGGATCGGCGAGTGCATCCTGACAGCCCCGACCACGGCAGCCTTCAACGGCATGCCTGACGCCGAGGAGAAGATCCCGGTGAAGCTCCACTTCTTCGGAGACGGATACGAGTACCAGCAGAAGGTTGGAGACCGGGATTGCTGGGCCATCCCGCTGATGGGCGGCGACTTCATCATCGAAGAAGAGTACGGCGCAGTCAAGGGAGTCGCCGGCGGCAACTTCTTTGTGATGGGCGAGAACCAGATGGCAGCACTGGTCGGAGCCCAAGCAGCCAGCGATGCAATCAGCGGCGTCGAGGGAGCCATCACCTCGTTCCCCGGCGGTATCGTCGCGAGTGGTTCGAAGGTCGGTTCGAAGAAGTATAAGTTCATGAACGCCTCAACCAACGAGGCCTACTGCCCGTCCCTGAAGGGAAAGGTCGAGGGTTCCAAGATCCCTGATGGTGTGAACTCAGTCTTTGAGATCGTCATCGACGGTGTCGACGCCGATACGGTCGCCGACGCGATGGGAGCAGGGATCAGAGCGGCCTGCATGATCCCGGGCGTGAAGTTCATCAGCGCAGGGAACTACGGTGGCAGCCTCGGCCCACACCAGTTCCACTTAAAGGACCTCTTCTGAGTCCTGGCGAAGATGCCCATGCATCTTCTCAACGCTTTTTTTTAACCTGCCGTGGGGTGCCAGATCCCATCAATTGATAAATCTGAAATTCCTACCAGTGAAACGCGCTGATCGATGAGGTCGGACCAAGAGCATACGGAGTTGATTGTTGATGGACCGCTATATCTGTCTTGAATGTCACTACATCTATGACCCGATCAAAGGGGATCCAAAGAATGGGATCGAGCCCGGAACCCCGTTTGAGAAACTGCCCAAGACCTGGCGATGCCCCGAATGCGGGATCTATGTCACCAAGAAAGGGGTCTTCAAAAAACTGGATGACTGATACGGGTGCACCCCTGTCATGGGGAACCGTTCACTTTTTTTTAAAATTAATTCCGTGACCTTTTTTATGTGGTGTCTTCACCGTTCTGGAGACGCAGCCACTGGGAGTACTCCCGCCGGAGTGTCTCGAGTTCCTCCCGTGAGAGGTCATCCCTGCCGGCGGTATGGAGGAAGTCCTCGAGCTGAACGACCACGTCCTCAGCGTCCCGGTAGTCCCTTACATCCAGATAGACCGGGGCCCGCTTGGCATTGATCACCTCGCCACAGACATGACAGAGTTTCCAGCGCTCGAACCGGTCCACATACGTGAAGGTGGAACAGCCGGGACAGCGGAGAACGTGAAACATGGACAACGCAAGATGCGATTTCAGATGTAAAAAACTCTTCGGGATTGTTCTCCTCGATGCACCGGATGAGCACTGACCACCCTCCGTAAGGAACACCGGAGAGGTGAAGAGTTATCCTTCCAAGTGTTCAATAAGATCACAGGAGAAGTATCCACATGGCCAGGATCCTGATCATTGATGACTCATCGTTTCAGCGGGGAATTATCAGAAAGACGTTGTTGCAGGCCGGTTATGAGACCGTTGAGGCAAAAAACGGGAGGGAAGGGCTGCTGCAGGCCCGTGACGCCGCCCCTGACCTGATTCTGCTCGATCTGGTCATGCCGGAGATGGACGGGTTCGCCGTGCTCACAGAACTGCAGAAACAGCAGAACCGAGTCCCGGTGGTGGTGGTGACCGCCGACATCCAGGAGATTACCCGGGAACAGTGCCTCGCACTCGGGGCGGCAGGGTTTCTGAACAAGCCCGTGAAGACAGAGGATCTGATCACGGCAGTACAGGGCGGGCTCGGGGTATGACCAAGGCACCACCGGTGCTGACCGGGGAGAAGAAGGACGCCCTGATGGAACTGATCAACATCGGGGTCGGCAGGGCGGCGGGGATGCTGAACCAGATGACCTCGCACCAGATCTCACTGCGGGTCCCATCCATCGCCCTGGTGACCATCGACGATCTCGACGGGGCGATGGAAGGGCGAACGGACGACCTTCTGGCCGCCGTGAAGATGGATTTTACCGGCACTTTCTCCGGCACAGCGGCCCTGATCTTTCCAACCGCAAGTGCGGCCCAGTTAGTCTCGTGCCTGACCGATGAAGAACTGGGGACGCCTGACCTCGATGCACTCCGGGCGGTGACGCTGATCGAGGTGGGCAATATCGTCGTGAACTGTGTGATGGGCTCGATCACGAATATGCTCAGTGAACAGGTCAGGTACAGCCTTCCAGTCTACCAGGAGGGGTCGATCGTCTCACTGGTCTCTTCTGATACAAAGAACGTCGACGAGTGGATGTTGCTCGTACAGACCCGGTTCAGTATCGAACAACTCCAGATCGAAGGGGATATTGTGCTGATCCTCGAGGTCGGGTCGTTGGACGCGCTCTTCGCTGGGATCGACCGACTGAGTGCAGGGTCTGTTGAGTGATTATGCAGATCAAAGAGACCTGGGACCCGTATGTGCTGCTGGACGCAGTGCCGGTTGGGATCCTGGTCCTGGACAGCGAGATGATCGTCCGTTTCTGGAACAACTCCCTGGCCCGGTGGACCGGAATCAGCAGGGAGACGATCACCGGGAGGCAGGTCGGGGAGTTCTTCCCGGACCTGGTATCCCCGGGGATTATGATGCGGCTTTGTGCAGTCTTTGAGCAGGGGGCGCCGGCCGTCTTCTCGTCCCAGCTCCACCGGTACCTGATCCCTGTACTGCTCGCGAACGGACGGATGCAGAGTCAGAAGACGACCGTGACAGCACTGCCGTCAGGGGAGGAGGGGCGGTATCACGCCCTCTTCTCGATCGAGGACGTGACCGAACTGGTGGACCGGGTCGAGGCCTACCGGGAGATGCGCAACCAGGTGCAGGAGGAGATGGCCTGCCGGCTGCAGGGAGAGGAGAAGATCAAACAGAGAAACAACGAACTCTCGATCCTCCACCAGATCACCCAGGTCGCCACCTCATCTGCATCGGTCGACGAACTGGTGACCCTTGTCCTCGGGAAGGTCCTCTCACTGCTGAACTTTGAAGGCGGCGGCATCTACCTGATTCGGCAGGAGACTGCAGACCTGATCACTCACCAAGGGCTGCCGCCAGAATTTGTCCAGAATATCCGATCGGTCACCCTCAACCAGGACCCCTTTCGAACAGTGATGATCGATGGACAGCCCTGGTACTGTATGGACATCAGCCAGCTCATGCCTATCACCCAATCCGCCGGTTTTAAGACCCTGGCTTCCATCCCCCTGATCGCCGATGATCGGGTCGTCGGTGCGATGAACATTGTCAGTTCACGCATCCATCAGTTCACCACCGATGAGAAAGGTATCCTCGAGTCGATAGGCAGGGAGATCGGGGCTGCGGTCGTGAAGACCGAACTGCAGGAGCAGGTGCGGTCCGCCTATACCAAGGCGAACCTGTACCTCGACATCATCACCCATGATGTGAACAATGCGATCACGGCGATGATGATGTACGCCACCCTGCTGACCGAGATCCTTGAGGGGGAGGAACGCGAGACTGCAGAACGACTGCTGACCGGGATCGAGAAGAGTGGAGAGATCATCAGGAACGTCTCCACGATCCGGCGGATCCATGAGAACCACACGCCCCTGAAGAGTACCGACCTGGTCAGGGTGATCAGATCTGAAGCGGAACACTTCGATTCCACCAGGATCACCGTTCCTTCAGGAGAGGTGATAGTGATGGTTGATGACCTGGTCGCTGAGATCTTCACGAACCTGATCGGAAACAGCCTGAAGTTCGGGGGACCGTCGGTGCAGGTGCAGGTGCGGGTCGAGGATCTCGGGGAGATGGTCAGGGTCTCGGTCGAGGACGACGGTCCCGGGATCCCCGACGCATTGAAGGAGAGGGTCTTCAACCGATTTTCGCGGGGAGTGCATGACTGTTCCGGGAAAGGGCTCGGGCTCTTCATCACCCGGTCGCTGGTCGAGCGGTACGGCGGCACGATCCTGGTCGATGACCGGGTGCCGGGCGACCCCGCCCAGGGAGCAGCCATCAGGTTCACCCTGAAGAGAGCGCCGGCACAGGGGGCCCGACGGGCCTGACAAGGTATTTACCAGTACAGAAGCAAGGTATCACATCCAGAATCTGGTGACCTGATGGTACAGTCAAGCACATCAAGACTCAGGAAATTTGTGGCTCCAGAGTTTGTCTACGGCAGCGGGGCCCGGATGCTGGCCGGGCAGTATGCCCGGAACTTCGGGGCCAGAAAAGTGCTGCTGGTCACCGATCCCGGCGTGGTCAGAGCCGGGTATGCAGGCGAGGTGCTGCAGACGCTGACCGGGGTCGGGATCTCGGTCCACCTCTTCGATCAGGTCTCGCCCAACCCCCGTGCAGAGGAGGTGATGGAGGGGGCACTGCTGTACCAGGCCGGCGGATGCAGCGGGATCGTCGCGGTCGGAGGTGGATCGGCCATCGATTGTGCAAAGGGGATCGGGATCGTCTCTGCACACCATCAGCATATTCTCTCCTTTGAAGGGGTGGACCTGGTGAAGAAGCCCGGTCCGCCCCTGGTCTGTGTTCCGACCACCGCCGGCTCCTCGGCAGATCTCTCACAGTTTGCGGTCATCTATGACCAGACCAGGAGACGTAAGTTCGCGATCATCAGCAAGGCGATCGTCCCCGATGTCTCGCTGATCGACCCTGACACGCTGGCCACCCTCCCGCCACACCTGATCGTTGCGACCGGGTTCGATGCCCTGGCCCATGCCATCGAGGCCTTCGTCTCCAATGCCAGTTCTCCGATCACCGACCTGCACGCTCTGGCGGCGATCAGATTGCTGGCCGCCTGCCTTCCAAAGGTGCAGGAGGGGACCACGGCCGGGCAGCGAGAAGATCTGATGCTCGCGAGCCTGGAGGCAGGGCTGGCCTTCTCGAATGCGAGCCTCGGGGCCTCCCATGCGATGGCCCACGCCCTCGGCGGACTCCTGGACATCCCGCATGGAGTCTGCAATGCGCTCATCCTCGAAAAGGTCATTGCATTCAACTTTTCAACGGTGCCAGAACGGTACGCCCGGATCGGAGAGGCGCTGGGGCTGGACCTGTGTGGCCGGTCAGATCAGGAGGTGAACGAGGCGGTCTGCACCGGGATCAGGGACCTGGCCGAGTATATTCACGGGAAACCGGACCTCAAGGCTCTCGGGGTGACCAGGGACGTGATCTCGTTGATGGCAGCCGATGCTATGGGAGACCCCTGCATGGTGACCAACCCGAAGAGACCAACGATGGAAGAGATCGAGGCGATCTATGAAGAACTCCTCTGATGATCGCTGGGACCGGCTGCGTGAGCAGATCATCGGACTTGGTGAACATTCCACCAGGAAGAATTATTATCCGGAGCTGCAGGCACGGCTCGCAGACCTGGAGCGGTTCAGGGCCCTCCTCGACCAGTCCAATGACGCAATCCTGCTGATCCGACTGCCTGAAGGGGAGATCACGGATCTGAACTGGTCGGCATGTGAACAGCTCGGGTACCGGCGGGACGAACTCCTTCGTCTCCGGATAGGCGACCTGGTTCCCGGAGGTCTCCCCGACCTGTGCTGGAAGGAAAAGGTTGTCGACCGGCACTGCACGCAGACCGTGACCACCAGTCTGACCAGGCAGGACGGAAGTTTTGTCTGCGTTGAGATGACCCTCCGATTCACCAGTTTCGGCGGAAGCGACTACCTGGTGGCCGTGGCCAGGGACATCTCCGAGCGGAATCGGATCCTGGAAGCGCTGACCGAGTCGGAGAACCGGTACCGGGGGGTTGTTCAGCAGGTCTCCGAAGGGCTGATGATCGTGGACCCGGAGATGGGCGGAATCGTGGAGACGAATGCAGCACTCCAGCAGCTGCTCGGATATACTGCCGCGGAGCTGGCCCTCCTCTCGCCTGTCGACCTGGTGGCGGACGGGCCGGCCGACCTGACCACCGACCCGGCCGGCACGACCCCGGTCGAGGGGGAGTTCATCCGCAAGGATGGGAGCCGGGTGCCGGTGGAGGTCAGGAAGAACCCGATCACCTACCCGGAAGGAAAGGTGGTCTTCTGCTGGATGATCAGGGACATCCGGGGACGCCGGGCGCTCGACCGGATCAAGCGGGAAGCCCTGCTGCAGATCGAGCAGAACATCCTGCAGTTCGCGACCCTCGGCGACCATATCAGAAATCCGCTGGCCGTGATCGTCGGGCTCACCGACTTGGAGAATGGAGCGTACGCCGAGAAGATCCTCATGCAGGCTGAGGAGATCGACAGGATCATCGACCGGCTCGATCGGGGATGGCTCGAGTCGGAGAAGGTCCGATCCTTCATCAAAAAGTATTATTGATCACTTTCACCCTGCAGCATTCACCCCTTTTATCCAGCCGGCGCCAGATGCTGATCAACCATATGTCCACCCCGATCGACCAGATCTGCAGCAATCTTGCCGCCAGGATCGACGTATCCCGAGACTATACGGTGATCGCACACGACAACCTCTATCGGGCGGGGTTCTCCGATTCATACATCTTCTCATCCGCCTATCAGCGCGGCCTCGCAAGAAAGGAGGAACTGCTCGCAGCCTATGAGGAGGTCCCGTTCGATGAGGCGCTGAACGGGGAGGAGATCATGATGCCGGACGGAACGAGCTGTTTCCGGATCACCGCGTCAGTCCCGTACCGGCTGGACCGATCGGACCCTGACATGCTGCCGGCCCTGCTCTGTGAAGATCTGACGCTGGTCCCGGGGATCGGCCCTGCAACAGCGGCGAGCCTGCGGCGGCGGGGATATCTGACGATCAGGGACCTGGCCTGGCATCGCCGGTTCAGGGAGGAGGCCGGCAGGGTACAGCATAGGATCGATGAGGCTGACCGGAGAGATCTCCTGGCATTGATCCTCTCGCGCCACTCCCGTTCTCACCGGCTCGCCTTCCTAGCCGGGTCACCCCCGGAGGAGAGCGACCTCCTCTTCTTCGATATCGAGACCCTCGGGTTCTTCTCCCGGCCAATCATCCTCTTCGGGCTGGCCAGGCTCAGGCAGAACCGGCTGATCACCACCCAGTACCTCCTGCAGGGGGTCAGAGACGAGCAGACGGCCCTGCAGGCCACGATCGATGAGTTCTCGCCCGGGACCGTACTGGTCACCTTCAACGGGCGGTCCTTCGACCTGCCGTACCTGCAGGAGCGGTGCGCCTACTACCGACTGCCGCAGCCGGTTCCGCCCCAGATCGATCTCCTCCATCACAGCCGGTCGCTCTGGAAAGATCGGTTCCCGGACTGCAAACTCGGGACCCTGGAGGCAAAGCTCTGCGGGACGGTCCGCGAAGATGACCTGCCGTCGGCGATGGTCCCCGAGTTCTACGCGGCCTATCAGCAGACCGGGAACCCGGGTCCCCTCGTTCCCATCGTCGAGCACAACCGGCAGGACCTGGTCACCACGGCACACCTCTTCGGGCTTATCAGGGAGGTCTATCATGACCGCTGAAGCCCTCCTGGCCGCCCTCGAGAATTCTGACCGCCACCGCCGGCGGATCGCCGCAGTCAGGACCCTCGACGGGCGAGAAGCCGCGTACGGCTCCTTGAAACGGCCGCTCTCCCCCCGTCTCTCCCAGATGCTCGACGAACGCGATATCCATCTGTACACCCACCAGTGCAGGGCTATCGAGGCGTGCAGGCAGGGGAGGAGTCTGATCCTCACCACCCCCACAGCCAGCGGCAAGACCCTCGGATTCTCCCTGCCGGTGCTCGAGCGGCTCGAAGCGGAGCCGGCCGCCACCGCCCTCTTCATCTACCCGACCAAGGCCCTGGCCAGGGACCAGATGCGAGTGCTCCTCGACCTGGAGGCGTCCAGCGGGATCCGGACAGGGCCGGCGGTCTACGACGGGGACACCCCCCAGGGGAGGCGTCCGCAGATCCGGAACCAGTCCAGGATCGTGATCACGAACCCGTACGAACTGCACCAGGTGCTCCCCTGGCACTACAAATGGTCCCGGTTCCTGGCCGGGCTGCAGTTTGTCGTGATCGATGAGGCGCATCGGTACCGGGGGGTCTTCGGCTCCTCGATCGCCCTGCTGCTCCGGCGGCTGGAACGGGTCTGCCGGGGGTACCGACGGACCCCGCAGTACCTGCTCTCGACCGCGACGCTGGCGAATCCGGAAGAGTTCGGAGAACTGCTGACCGGCCATCCCTGCCAGGTGATCGAGGGGAACGGCGCCCCGCAGCAGGAGAGGCACGTGGTTCTGTACAACCCGTACGTAGCCGGGGAGACGGGGTCGACGATCACGGCCGCAGCCGAGGTGATGCTCGACGCAGTCAGGCAGGACCTGCAAACCCTCTGCTTCGCCCAGTCCAGGAAGACCGCCGAGGTGATCACGACGGTGGCGAAGGAGTACCTGCTGCAGGCAGGGGAGGGGGACCGGTACGAGCTGGCGGCCTACCGGGCCGGGTACCTGCCGTCCGAGCGGCGGGATCTCGAGAACCGGCTCCAGCAGGGGCTGCTCCATGGGCTGACGACCACCTCGGCCCTGGAGGTCGGGATCGATATCGGCTCGCTCGATGCGGTGGTACTCTGCGGCTACCCGGGCACAATGATCGCGACCTGGCAGCAGATCGGTCGAGCCGGCCGGCGGGAGGTGCCGTCAGTGGCGGCAGTGATCGCCCAGCAGGGGCCGCTGGACCAGTACTACATGCACCACCCCGAGGCGTTCTTCGCCGCGCCGCACGAGCAGGCGATCCTCGATCTCGGGAACCCGGCGATCGTCTCCGGGCAACTTCTCTGCGCTGCTGCAGAACTGCCGCTGACCGACAACGACCAGGACCTCTTCGGTCCGCTCTTCTCCCCGCTGACAACCGCACTCGTCCGGGAACGGCTGCTGGCAGAGACCGAGTCCGGCCTCGTCTACGCCGGGAGACAGCGGGCCACCGAGGCGGTCAAGCTCGACGGGCTGAGCGGCGATATCTTCCGGGTGGTCGCCGACGGCAGGGTGCTGGAGACCCTCGACCGGCACCAGGCCTACCGGGAGGCCTTCGCCGGGGCCATCCTTCTCCACCAGGGGGAGACCTTCGCGGTGACGACGATGGACCCGGAGAACCTGGATATCACCGCCGAACCGGTCGACGTGGAGTACACGACAAAGCCGCTCCACGCCACCGATATCACCGCCGGTGAGGTCGCGACCACCGTCACCTACCCGGGCCTGACCATCGAGACCGGAGACGTGACCGTGCAGGACACCTTCACCGGCTACCAGATCAGGCAGTACGGCGAGGTGCTCGCGACCCATCACCTCGACCTGCCACCCCTGACCTTTCAGACCCGGGGTGTCTCGCTGAAGTTCTCCAGAACCCTCCCCCAGGACCTGGCAGAGGCCGGCCTGGACCCGGCCGGTGCGCTCCATGGGGCCGAACATGCCCTGATCGCGGTGATGCCGGTCCACCTGCTCTGCGACCGGCAGGACATCGGCGGGGTCTCAATGGTGATGGCACCGGAGACCGACGGGCCGTTGATCTGCATCTATGACAGCTGCCCGGGCGGGGCCGGGCTGACGGCGAGGGTGCCCTCCCTGCTCGGGCGGCTGGCGGCGATGGCAGGGGACCTGGTCGCCTCCTGCCCCTGCACCGACGGCTGCCCGGCCTGCATCCACTCCCCAAAATGCGGGAACGACAACGCCCCGCTCGACAAGCAGGGGACGGTCATGGTGCTCAGGGCTATCACGGCTGCCCTCACCCCATCCTGAAACCCGGACCCGGACCGGAGGTCTCACACCCTCGCTCTTATATCCGGTGTGCGACCATCTGATCCTGATGTTGCAGGTCTCGCCGATGATGGACGCCTACCATAAGAGCCTCCAGGACGGCCTTTACGAGGCGATCGGTGTCGCAGAGCAGGCGAGGGCTCTGGGAATTGACCCAAAGACACGGGTCGAGATCCCGATAGCCAACGACCTGGCCGACCGGGTCGAGGCGCTGCTCGGGATCAAAGGGGTCGCGGCACGGATCCGGGAACTCGAGCAGACGATGTCCCGGGAGGAGGCTTCCTTACGGATCGGCGACGACTTCGTTGCAAAGCGCTTTGGGGAGACGACCCCGGAGGAGATCCTCGACCACGCGATCAGGACCGGGATGGCCCTGCTGACCGAAGGGGTGGTGGCAGCCCCGACCGAAGGGGTCGGGAAGATCTGCCTCGGCAGGAACGACGACGGGACCGACTACCTGAAGATCTACTATGCCGGCCCGATCCGGAGCGCCGGCGGGACGGCACAGGCGCTCTCGGTGCTGGTCGGCGATTATGTCAGGCAGCAACTCGGGATCGGGAGATTCGTCCCACGCCCCGAGGAGATAGAGCGGTATATCGAGGAGATCAAGCAGTACAACTCGATCATGTCGCTGCAGTACCTGCCGAGCGAGAAAGAGATCAGGACGATCGTCGCTAACTGCCCGGTCTGCATCGATGGCGAGGCGACCGAGCAGGAGGAGGTCTCCGGGTACCGGAACCTGGAACGGGTCGAGACGAATGTTGTCCGAGGCGGGATGGCGCTGGTCCTCGCCGAAGGGATGGCCCTCAAGGCCCCCAAGATCCAGAAGAACGTCCGGAAGATGAAGATGAAGGGCTGGGAGTGGCTCGACGAACTGATCAGCGGGACGGTCAAGACGGGGGACGACGAAGACGAGGTCGGGGTCAAGCCCAAGGACAAGTACCTCCGCGACCTGATCGGCGGACGGCCGGTCTTCTCGTACCCGATGCGCAAAGGGGGATTCCGGCTGCGGTACGGCAGGGCACGAAACACCGGGTTCGCCGCGGCCGGCCTTCACCCGGCGACACTGCACCTGCTCGGCGACTTCCTGGCGGTCGGCACCCAGATGAAGGTCGAGCGGCCCGGCAAGGCGGCCGGGATCGTGCCGGTGGATACGATCCAGGGGCCGACGGTCAGGCTGGTGAACGGGGATGTCCTCCGGGTCGACGACCTGGCGCTCGCCCACCAGATCTCCGGTTCGGTGGAGCGGATCCTCGATGTCGGCGAGATGCTCGTGTCATACGGCGAGTTCCTGGAGAACAACCACCTGCTGGTGCCGTCCGGGTACTGCGAGGAGTGGTGGCTGCAGGAGAACAACGGGGTCAGCCGCCCGGCGGACGAGACCGAGGCGATCCTGCTGGCCCTCGACGGGGGATACCTCCACCCGGAGTACACGCAGATGTGGGACGACATCACGCCGGCGCAGCTGGTCGCCCTCGCCGACTGGGTCAGCCAGACCGGGACGGTCACACAAGACGGCCTGGTCCTTCCCTCCGATGCGGCAGGGAAGACGATCCTCGAGGAGCTGCTGGTGGAGCACACGGTCAGGAACGACCAGATCATCATCCCCCGTCACCTGGTGCTGATCGCCGCCCTCGGGCTCGACCTGCACCTACAGAGGCGGGCGGTCTGGGAGGACGCCCCGACCGACGGCCATGACGCGCTCTCCCTTGCCTGCCACCTCGCCGGGTTTGCGATGCGGCAGAAGGGGGGGACCAGGATCGGCGGCAGGATGGGCAGGCCCGGCAAGTCCAAGGCGCGGGAGATGAAGCCCCCGCCCCACGCCCTCTTCCCGGTCGGAGAGGCCGGCGGTGCCCGTCGTTCGTTCCAGGAGGCCTCGACCTACGCCCCGGAACGGAACCGGGACGGCGGGGTGATCGTTGCAGAGGTCGGGGAACGTCGGTGCCCGGTCTGCAAGACGATCACCTACAAGAACCGGTGCGCCTGTGGGGCCCACACCGAGCCGGTCTTCAGATGCCCGAAGTGCAACCTCGAGATCGATGCGGACAGGTGCCCCCGGTGCGATGCCGGGACGGTCTGCGCCCAGACGGTCTCGATCAATGTCAAGAATGACTATGCAACCGTCCTCGACGAACTCGGCCTTCGGACCGGGATGGTCCCGCTTGTGAAGGGGGTGAAGGGGTTGATCTCTCGGGAGAAGGTCGTCGAAGACCTGGCCAAGGGGGTTCTCCGCGCCCGGCACAGCCTCTATGTCTTCAAGGACGGGACGGTCCGGTACGATATGATCGACCTCCCCCTGACCCATATCAGGGCCGACGAGTGTGCGGTGACTCCAGAACAACTGGTCGCCCTCGGGTACACCCAGGATGTCTACGGGGTGCCGCTGACCGACCCGACGCAGGTGGTTGAGCTCCGGCCTCAGGACATCCTGGTCTCGGAGAAGTGCGCCGTCTGGCTGCTGGAGGTGACGGCCTTCATCGACGACCTGCTGGAGAAGGTCTATCACCTCCCCCCGTTCTACAAGGTCAAATCCAGGGCCGACCTGCTCGGCCATCTGGTGATCGGGCTGGCACCTCACACCAGTGCCGGCGTCCTGGCCAGGCTGGTCGGGTTCACGAAGGCGAACGTCGGCTACGCCCACCCGTTCTTCCATGCCGCGAAAAGGCGGAACTGCTTCCACGGGGATACGATCATCGAGGTCTACAACTACCGCTCCTGGACGAAGGTCCCGATCCGGCAGTTCGTCCTCGAAAACTTCGACCTCGCCAACCCGGGTCTCGACCACTTCGGCACCTTCTACTCGGATCCACAGAGGCCGTTTCTGACCCGGTCGGTGGATACGCAGGGGAGGATGCACCTCCGTAAGATCACATCGGTCTCGGTGCACCGGGCACCGCCGGCCCTGATCCGGTTCGGGACCTCCCGGGGCAAGGTCGTCTCGGTCACCCCCGAGCATGCGATGCTGGTCTGGGACGTGGACTACCTGCGAAAGATCCGGGCCGACGAGGTGAAGATCGACGACGCCGTCCCGGTCTATGAGGGGGGGCAGGTGCTCGCCGACCGAATCACCGAGCTGGACATCGTCCCGTGCCCCGACGAACGGGTCTTCTGCCTGACGGTGGCCGAGGACCACACCCTGGTCGCGGACGGAATCTTCACAGGCCAGTGCGACGGGGACGAGGACTGCGTGATGATGCTCCTCGACGGGCTGATCAACTTCTCCCGCTCGTTCCTGCCGGAGAGCAGGGGCGGGTCGATGGACGCCCCGCTGGTGCTGACCTCCCGGCTCGACCCGGCCGAGATCGACAAGGAGTCGCTGAACGTGGACGTAGGGTCTGGCTACCCGCTGGAGTTCTACCTGGCCGCCCAGCAGTACGCCCACCCCAAGGACCTCGACGCCCTGATCGACCGGGTGGAGCGTCGGCTCGGCACCCCGGCCCAGCTGGAAGGGTTCATGTTCACTCACGACACCACCAACATCTCGACCGGTCCGCTCGAGTCCACCTATACGCTGCTCGAGTCGATGGTCGACAAGCTCGGGGCCGAACTCGACCTGGCCGAGAAGATCCGGGCCGTCGACGCCGACGACGTGGCCGAGCGGGTGCTCAAGACCCACTTCATGCCCGACCTGATGGGAAACCTCTCCGCCTTCTCCAAGCAGAAGTTCCGGTGCACCCGGTGCGGCACCAAGTACCGGCGGATGCCGCTCGCCGGACGGTGCACGAAGTGCGGGAACACGATCATCCCGACCGTGCATGAGGGCTCGGTGAAGAAATACCTGGAGATCTCCAAGGAGATCTGTCACAAGTATGACGTCACCGAGTACACCCGCCAGCGGGTCGAGGTGCTGGACATGGCGATCCAGTCCACCTTCGGGGCCGCAAAGGAGCAGCAGCTCGGCCTCGCCGACTTCATGTGATCGGACGGAGCCGGCAGCGTTCCCCTGCTGTGAACGTACCGGATCGGTTATACGGTCAGACGGTGACCAACTCATCAGTCTGCTATGATCACCGGGTACTCCGTCTTTCTGATCGTTACAGCCATCATCACGACCTTCCTCGCCGTCTATACCGGGCGGCACCGCCGGCAGGTGCTCTCAAGCGCCACCGGGACGGTCCTCCTCCTGGTCGCAATCACCCTGTACATCGGGGGGTACGGGATGGAACTGATCAGTACCGACCCGGCCGGCATGCTCTTCTGGAGGATGGTCGAGTACGTGGGGATTGCACCGATCCCGCTCCTGCTGCTGATCATGGTGCTCGGGTACACCGACCGAACCCGGCACTTCTCCCCGGCGATCCTCGCCCTCCTCTCGATCATCCCGGTGATCACCCTTGTGCTGGTTTTGACGCAGAACCCCCTCCACTACCAGACGATCGGCATCGACACATCGGAGCCGTTTCCCCAGCTGGTCTTCACCCCGGGGCCCTGGTATTATGTCAATTCCGGGTACCTGTTCATCTCGCAGCTGGTGGGAACCATGCTGCTCGTAGGGGCGTACCGCAGGAGCACCCGGCCGCTGTATAAACGACAGGTCCGGATCATGGGGATCGGGATGGTCGCCCCGTTCATCGCCTTCATCCTGTACCTCGCCGGCCTCTCCCCGGTCCCGCACATGGACCTGACACCGTTCGCTCTCTTCATCACCGCCGTGGCGTCCACCATCGGGATCTTCTCATTCAGGCTCTTCGACCTGACACCGTTCGCTCACTCGGTCATCCTCCAACGGATTCCGGTCGGGGTGATGGTGGTCGACGACCTGGAACGGGTCACCGAGGCGAACCCGGCCGCTGAAGCGGCGTTCGGCCTCGCTCCAGGCGACGGGATCGGCCGGCCGGCGGCAGCGTTGACCGACCGGTTCCCGGAGTTGCCCGGGATCCTCAGGCGCGTCCGGCCAGGGGTTGAGGAGGAGGTCAGGCACGACGACCAGCACTTCACCTTCGAGGTGGTTCCTCTCGGGGACGAGGGGGAGCAGCCAGCGGGATCGGTGCTGCTGATCCGGGATATCACCCTCTGGCGACAGGCGGAGGAGTCGCTTCGGCGACGGACCGACGAACTCGAGGTGGCTAACCGGCAGCTCGAACTCATCTCGGCGATCACCAGGCACGATATCAGCAACCAGCTGGTGGTGGTCGACGGATACCTGGACCTGCTCCACGAGGACGGGATGACCACACCACAGGCCGGGGTGGTGGAACAGGTCCAGAACGCCACCGACCGGGTCGGGCGGATAGTCACCTTCATGCGTGACTACCAGGCGATCGGCACATCGGCCCCGGTATGGACCGACCTTCGGAGCCTTCCGGGGAAGGCGGCCGCAGAGGTGGCGCTCGGGAAGGTGCGGATCAGCAATCTTCTCCCTGATATCGAGGTGCTGGCCGATCCGCTGCTCGAGAAGGTGATCGCCACCCTCTTTGAGAATGCGGTCCGGCATGGGGGGAGAGTCACCAAGATTCTCCTCTCCGCTAGGACCAGTCCTGCCGGCCTCACGATCGTCTGCGAGGACGACGGGGTCGGAGTGGCAGAGGACAGAAAGGAACGGATCTTCGAACGCGGGTACGGCAGCAACACCGGCCTCGGCCTCTTCCTCGCCCGCGAGATCCTCTCGATCACCGGGATGACGATCGCAGAGACCGGGATCCCAGGAGTCGGGGCACAGTTCGAGATCCGGGTGCCTCCCGGCCGGTACAGACACGGGTCCGTCCCGAAGGAGATTACAGAGAGGGTGCTGACGCCCCGGCCTGATGGGTGAACTGATCTGCAAAAGGAAGGACCGGCAGTGTTTCTCTGCTAGGAACGTACCGGATCGGTTTATATGATCTCGCGATGACCATACCATCTGTCTGCTATGATCACCGGGTACTCCGTCTTTCTCATCGCTGCAGCCGTTATCACTGCCCTCCTCGCCGCTTTTACGGGGTGGCACCGCCGGCAGATGATCAGCAGTGCCATGGGGATTGTCCTCCTCCTCATCGCCATCACCCTGTATATCAGTGGATACGGGATGGAACTGGCCAGCAGTACTCTGGCCGGCATGCTCTTCTGGAGCAAGGTCCAGTACCTCGGGATTGCATGGATCCCACCCCTGCTCCTGATTGTGGTGCTCGGGTACGCCGACCTGAACCGACACATCTCCCCGGCCGTTCTCGCCGTCCTCTCGGTGATCCCGGTGATCACCCTCGCGCTGGTCCTGACGCAGAATCCCCTCCACTACCATACCGTCGGTGTCGACACCTCGGCACCGTTTCCACGCCTGGTCTTCACCCCGGGGCTCTGGTATTTCGTCAATTCAAGTTACCTGTTCATGTCGCAGCTGGTCGGGACCGCGCTGCTCGTGTGGGCGTACCGCAGAAGCACCCGGCCACTGTATAGAAGGCAGGTTCTGATCATGGCGATCGGGGCGATCGCCCCGTTCGTCGCCTTCATCCTGTACCTCGCCGGCCTCTCCCCGATCCCGCACCTGGACCTGGTCCCGTTCGCTCTCGTCATCACCGCAACGGCGTTTACCGTCGGGATCTTCTCATTCCGGCTCTTCGACCTGATCCCAATAGCCCACTCAGTCATCCTCCAGAAGATCCCGGTCGGGGTGATGGTGGTCGACGACCTGGAACGGGTCACCGAGGTGAACCCGGCCGCTGAAGCGGCGCTCGGCCTCGCTCCAGACGAGGGGATCGGCCGGCCGGCGGCAGATCTGACCGAGCGGTTCCCGGAGTTGCCCCGGATCCTCAGGCACGCCCGGCCAGGGGTTGAGGAGGAGGTCAGGCACGACGACCAGCATTTCACCTTCGAGGTGGTCCCCCTCGGGAAGGAGGGGGATCAACCGGCTGGATCGGTGCTGCTGATCCGGGATATTACGCTCTGGCGACAGGCGGAGGAGTCGCTTCGGCGACGGACCGACGAACTCGAGGTGGCCAACCGGCAGCTCGCGCTCATCTCGGCGATCACCAGGCACGACATCAGCAACCAGCTGGTGGTGGTCGACGGATACCTGGACCTGCTCCGCGAGGACGAGATGACACCAGTCCAGACCGGGGTGGTGGAGCAGGTCCAGAACGCCACCGGCCGGGTCAGACGGATGGTCACCTTCATGCATGACTACCAGGCGATCGGCACATCGGCCCCGGTATGGACCGACCTTCGGAGCCTTCCTGGGAAGGCGGCCGCAGAGGTGGCGCTCGGGGAGGTGCGGATCAGCAATCTTCTCCCTGATATCGAGGTGCTCGCCGATCCGCTGCTCGAGAAGGTGATCGCCACCCTCTTTGAGAATGCGGTCCGGCACGGAGCGACGGTCACCGAGATCCTCCTCTCCACCAGGACCGATCCGTCAGGGCTGATATTCGTCTGTGAGGACGACGGGGCCGGAGTGGCAGAGGACAGAAAGGAACGGATCTTTGAACGCGGGTACGGCAGCAACACCGGCCTCGGCCTCTTTCTTGCCCGCGAGATCCTCTCGATCACCGGGATGAAGATCGCAGAGACCGGGATCCCGGGAGTCGGGGCACAGTTCGAGATCCGGGTGCCTCCCGGCCGGTACAGAACACGGGTCCATCCAGGAGGAGACTATGGAGAGGGCGCTGAGAGCCTGGCCTGAAGGGTGCACAGAGAAGTAAAAAAGAAAGGTTCGGCAGGTTTTTCCCTGTTTTGAATGCACCGGATCGGTTATACGATCAGGCGATGACCTTCTTATCGGTCTGCTATGATCCCCGGGTACTCCATCTTCCTGTTCGCAGCAGCCATCGTCACCGCTCTCCTCGCTGCCTACACTGGATGGGATCGCCGCCGGGCAATCAGCAGTGTCACCGGGGTTCTCCTCCTCCTGTTCGCGATCACCCTGTACATCGGTGGAGCCGGGATGGAACTGGCCAGCAGTGACCTGGCCGGGATACTCTTCTGGGTCAAGATCGAGTACGTGGGGATCGCGTCGATCCCGTCCCTGCTGATGATCGTGGTGCTCGGATACATCGATCGGACCCGTCGTCTCTCGCCGGCGCTCCTCGCCGTCCTTTCAATCATTCCGGTGATCACCCTCATCCTAGTCCTGACGCAGAGTCCCCTCCACTACCTTACCGTCGGTGTCGACACCTCGGCACCGTTTCCACGCCTGGTCTTCACCCCGGGACCGGGATACTATCTCAATGCATGCTACCAGTACATTGGGATGGTTGTCGCGACAGGACTGCTCGTGCGGGCATACCACAGAAGCACCCGGCCGCTGTACAGAAGGCAGATCCTGATCATGGGGATCGGGTTGTTCGCCCCCTTCGTCGCCTCCATCCTGTACCTCATCGGCCTCTCCCCGGTCCCGCACCTGGACCTGGCCCCCTACGCCCTCATCATCACCGCTGTGGCATTCACCATTGGGATCTTCTCATTCCGACTCTTCGACCTGATCCCGATAGCCCACTCGGTCATCCTCCAGAAGATTCCGGTCGGGGTGATGGTGGTCGACGACCTGGGACGGGTCACCGAGGTGAACCCGGCCGCAGAAGCGGTGCTCGGCCTCGCTCCAGGCGACGGGATCGGCCGACCGGCGGCAGATCTGACCGAGCGGTTCCCGGAGCTGCCCGGGATCCTCAGACACGCCTGTCCTGGGGTTAAGGAGGAGGTCAGGCATGGTGATCAGCACGTCACCTTCGAGGTGATCCCCCTCGGGGATGAGAGCGCCCGGCCGGCGGGCTCGGTGCTGCTGATTCGGGATATCAGCCCATGGCGGCAGACCGAGGAGTCGCTCTTGTGGCAGACCGACGAACTCGAGGTGGCCAACCGGCAGCTCGCGCTCATCTCGGCGATCACCAGGCACGATATCAGCAACCAGCTGGTGGTGATCGACGGGTACCTGGACCTGCTCCGCGAGGACGGAATGACAGCACCACAGATCGATACGGTGGAGAAGGTGCTGGATGCCACCGGCCGGGTCAGAGAGATGGTCATCTTCATGCGCGACTACCAGGCGATCGGCACATCGGCCCCGATATGGACCGACCTTCGGAGTCTTCCGGGGAGGGCAGTTGCAGAGGTGGCGCTCGGGGAGGTGCAGATCAGCAATCTTCTCCCAGATATCGAGGTGCTCGCCGATCCGCTGCTCGAGAAGGTGATCAGCACCCTCTTTGAGAATGCGGTCCGGCACGGGGGGAGAGTCACCGAGATCCTCCTCTCCGCCAGGACCGGTCCGGCCGGCCTCACGATCGTCTGCGAAGACGACGGGGCCGGGGTGCCCGATGACTGTAAGGAGCGGATCTTCGAACGCGAGTACGGCAGCAACACCGGCCTCGGCCTCTTCCTCGCCCGCGAGATCCTCTCGATCACCGGGATGACGATCGCAGAGACCGGGATCCCGGGAGTCGGGGCGCAGTTCGAGATCCGGGTGCCTCCCGGCCGGTACCGAACCCGGCATCATCCCGGAGGAGACCGGGGAGAGGGATCCGATGCGGTGCCAGCCTCCGGTGCCGGGTCAGAGCGTTCTGATCTCCCGGCCTGAAGATTTAACAGAGATCACCGGCAATAGGTACAGACGCGGGGATAACCAAGAGGCCAAAGGTGGGCGCCTCAAGAGCGTCTCTCGCAGGAGTTCAAGGGTTCGAATCCCTTTCCCCGCATCAACGATCAGACCGGCGATACCGGGACGTTCATCTGTCATTTTTTTTGGTCGAGTAAAGACCACGCCGCCGGGGTCTGGCGATGATCTCGTCCGCCAGACGGCCGGTTTCTGCCATGCTACACCACCTGTCTGACTATCTCGACGCCGTTGCTGGCCATGGCGTGAGCGAAGACCAGATGCAACAGATCGGCGTCGTGGGGCATGGCGCCGACCCGGCGTGCCTCTTCCACGGACAGGTCAAAGGTGTCGATGCTGTCCAGGGGCACGATGACCCGCACATCACGCAGGCTGCGGACATTGGCCCGCAGCCGCAGGTACATGGCCAAGTGGTAGACGCACAGATCTGTGCAGTCGCCGGTGACGATCAGCGTCGTCACCTCCGGGCGCCGGTCCAGCCACTCCCCAAGACCGGTGTCGATGTCCGAACTGATCGAATCCTTTTCGAAGATCGTGAACAGGCCGGCGAAGGGAAGGTTCCGCAGCTCGCTTACCGTCAGTGGTTCGTCGCTGCCCCGCGTGCAGTGGGGGGGATAACTGCCGAACTCGACGGCGTCTTCGGTGTGAGTGTCCTGAGGCAGGAGAAAATGGCGCACCCCCGCCTCATGCGCCCGGTTAAAGACCAGGGTGATGGGATCGACGATGCGGGCCACGCGTTCGCTGGCCAGAGCTCCCCCTCTGCAAAAGCCGCCCGTCACGTCCACGGCCAGGACGGCGATGCGGCCGGCGTCGCCGCCCACCATCTGGAGGATTTCATCCCAGGTCCAGGTGGGAAGGCCATCGTGCCACTCCAACAACCAGGCGAGAAACGGCCGGTTGTTTCGAACGAACTGTTCAAGGTCCATGGTCTCCTCTATCCATTCAATCTGGTCGCCTTAGTTAAATACAACACGAATTTTTATGTGGAGGTATGGGTTGTCAAAAGAGATAAGCCGCGGGCAGCGTCGACCTGGAGAGCCACTCCAATCACTGTTTCTCGAATAGAACCGCCGAGAACTGTTGGAGTCGACGGTCAGAGTGCTGTGATCAACAGGCAGACCCCAACTGGGATCAGCAGGTTGTCGTCGACCGGGGCATAGAGCTCGATCACCCCGGCGACGACGGAGACCAGCACGGCCTGGGGGAGAGGCATGAGAAAGAAGAGGATGCCGGCCATCACCACGATCCCGGACATCGTCCCCTCAAGGGTTCGGTTATGATAGATCTTCCGCCTGCCGAAGGTCATCCCGGCCAGGGCCGTCACGCTGTCCAGCACCGCCAGCACCAGCACCCCGATCGCGGCCGTCTCACTCCCGAAGAGGACCAGGCAGGCCAGCGCACTCATCACAAAGAAGAAGGTGCCCTGCCCGGGGACCGCCCCGCTCCGCTCGGCCTGAGCCAGGATCCAGGAGATCAGGGGGAGATGGAACCCACGGCTTATCGCATCGGCGACCACCATCCCCCCAAGCAGGCCCACGGCAAGCAGCGGGACCGCCACCGCTGGCTCGATGAACTGGATCAGGGCTGCGATCACCAGGCCGATCAGGAGATGCAAAACCTGGCGGAGGTCCTCGCGCATATACCATCATCTACGTTCAAGCTATTAAGGAAATCCTGACATCCTCCATCAAAGATCCTATCTACAGGCAGGCGCCAAAACTGGGGGAGAGGAGAGAGATGGAGAGTATCGCGATTCTTGCCGGGAACCTTTTTTCGAACCTGATGTACCTGGTCCTGCTCCTCCTCCCCGCCCTGTACTGGTGCGTCGACCCCGCCCTCGGCCTGCGGGCGATGCTGCTGACGATGGTGAGCGGCGGGCTGAACACCGGGTTGAAGGTTCTCTTCCAAGTCCCACGCCTCTCGTGGGGTTCCGCGCTGGTAGGGGGGTGGCCGGGGGAACCGTCGTACGCCTTCCCGTCCGGCCATGCAGAGATGACCGCCACTGCAACCGGCTGGCTCGCCGGAAAGGTCAGGACCCTGCCGGCGTTCGCTGTTGCGGGTCTCCTGATCCTGACCGTCGGGGCGGGCAGGGTGCTGGTTGCTGCACACACGCCAGGCCAGGTGATAGCCGGGACGTTTGTCGGGCTTCTGCTGGTGGCCGTACTGCTGGTCGTTGACCGCCGGCTGACCGGATGGCTGCGAGGGCTGACGATCAGCCGTCAGATGCTGGTGGCGATCGGGGGATCGGTGCTGCTGCTCGCGCTCTACCCGGTCTGCCTGGCTGCAGGCGGACTCTGGCCGGTCGGAGTATCGGCGTTCACATCGCTGACCGGGCCGCTCGACCCCACGGACCACCTGATCTGGACCGGGCTCTTCTTTGGGATCGCCACCGGGGCGGTCCTGACCGAACACCGCCTGGGATTCCCGCCGGCCCTGACGACCCGAGAAAAGGTGACCAGATACCTCTGGGGAACCGCCGGGCTGCTGTTGCTCGCAGGAGGGGTGAAAGTACTGGCAGATCTGACCAGGTCTCCCCTCTGCTGGGTGCTCATCACCCTGGGCGCCGCGATCTGCGGGTGGTGGATCACGGCAGGGGTACCGGCCATCTGCCGGCACCGCGGGGAGAGGACCGGCCAGCTCAGGGGAGAGACCCGGGGTTGATCACAAAGCAGCAGTGATCGTCGCCCATCGCATAACAGGCCGTCTCCTGCGCAGTCAGGGTCAGATGATAATAATCGGAGAAGACAGCACTCAGGACCCCTGCGTCGAAGGCGCAGGCAGGTCTGCCGATATTCGGCAGGTCCCCGCACTCAAAGCAGTCGTACACAAAGAGGGTGACCGGATCGAGCGAGACCACCTCGACCCTGCCGAGCCGGTGCTTCTCCCAGAACCGGGCCAGGTTTGCGAGCAGGGTCGCAAGATCCGGGCCGACGACGGACGGGGTTACCGCCTCGCCGACATGCAGCCCGGTGGAGAAGAGGAGCGGGTCGATGTTGATCCCGTCGGCGAGGAGGGTGACCCGGAGGGTCTGGAAGAGGAGTCGGAAGAAGTCCGGGGGCGGCGCGTCGGCGCCGGCGTAGCCCTTCAGGTAGGCGCCCAGGTCAGACCTGAGCAGGTCCCCTGAGGAGAGGTCCCCGACATGGCGGGAGGCGAGCGAGAAGAACTTCTTTCGGCGGTCCTCCGGGTCGGCCCTGACCGTCAGGACCCCTCCGTCGACCAGCCCCTTCAGATGGACCGAGATCGTGGACTTGGCCCTCCCCGACCGGGCCACGATCTGGTCGAAACTCAGGTCCTCCTTCCCGAGCATCGAAAGAATCCGCATCTGGACCTGGCCGCCCACCGTCCGGATCCCCTCATCCGTCGAAAAGAGGGCGACGGCCGGGGTATGACTTTCTTCTCCTGACTTCTTCACTGACATACCGTAATCTAGATATAGGATTGTTCGTATATAATGGAATGTTCGTATACCCCAGAACTAACCATTGGAGAAGCAGAACAATGAAAGCCACAGCAACTGAACTGGCCCCCGGCGTCTACTGGGTCGGGGCAATCGACTGGAACATCAGGGACTACCATGGGTACACGCTGCCCGGCACCACCTACAATGCCTATCTGGTCGTCGGCACCGAGAAGGTCGCCCTGATCGACAACACCTACCCGGGGTTTGAGAAGCAACTGCTCGCCAGGGTCCGGGAGATCATCGACCCGGCAAAGATCGACCTCATCGTCGCGAATCATGTCGAGATCGACCACTCCGGCGGCCTGCCCGGCATGGCGAAGCTGATCCCGGGTGTTCCGATCTACTGCACCGCAGCCGCCGTGACCGGGTTTGGACGCCACTACAGCACCGAAGGCTGGAACTTTATCGAGACGAAGAGCGGGGACTCCGTGAACCTGGGCGGCAAGACGCTCGTCTTCCTCGAGGCGCCGATGCTCCACTGGCCGGACTCGATGTTCACCTATCTCGCCGAGGAGAAGATCCTCTTCTCGAACGACGCGTTCGGACAGCACATCGCGTCAGCGGCCAGGTTCGACGACCAGCTCGGCAAGGACGAGGCGCTCCTCCATGCCAGGAAGTTCTACGCGAACCTGCTCACCCCGCTCGCCAGGAAGGTGCTCAAGAAACTCGAAGAGGTCGGAACTCTCGGGATCGAGATCAGGATGATCGCCCCGAGCCATGGCGTGATCTGGCGGTCCTACGTTGCCGACCTCCTGGGGGCGTACGTGAA
Source organism: Methanosphaerula subterraneus (assembly GCF_052055875.1). Lineage (GTDB taxonomy): Archaea > Halobacteriota > Methanomicrobia > Methanomicrobiales > Methanospirillaceae > Methanosphaerula > Methanosphaerula subterraneus. The sequence continues at coordinate 2,348,805 of NZ_CP170508.1, read as the reverse complement.
CTGGTCGAAAGGCGTCTCCAAGGACAAGGTGACGATCGTCTTCGACACCATGCACCACTCCACCGACATGATGGCCCAGGCCCTGGCCGAGGGGATCATGGCCGAAGGAGTCGATGTGAAGGTCTGCATCCTCAAGGACGGCAAGGTCGAAGGGACGCACCGGTCCAACATCGTCCCCGAGATCCTGGAGTCCAAGGCGGTGCTGGTCGGCTCCCCCACCCTGCAGGACGAGGTCTACCCGACCGTCGCCGACTTCCTCAGTTACCTGCGCGGTCTGCGGCCTGGAAAACTCGAACACAAGAAGATCGGGTTCGCCTTCGGCTCACACGGCGGCAAGGGCGGGGCGATCCACTACATCACTGATTCACTGCGGACGGCAGGGATCGAGGTGATCAATGAAGGCTTCGAGGTGCACTACCGCCCTGACGGGTCCGAACTCGACCGCTGCTTTGAGATGGGCAGGGACCTCGGACGCAGGGTCAAAGCCCTTTAATTATCCCCTCTTTTCGTACCACACCACCAGCGATATCAGCAGAGCCGGGACCAGGGCGGCTCTCCGACCCTCCCGATTTTAACCACACCTCCAGTGCCGGGGGAAACTATTTTTGGTGAACCCTGCATTAGAGAATACCAACGGAGAGGGCTGCTATGATCACTGTACTCCTCGTCGATGACGAGCTGGACCTGCTGGATATCGGAAAGAGATCGCTCGAAAAGACCGGCGAGTACATGGTCAGGAGCGCGGCCTCGGCAGAGGAGGCGCTGAAGCAGCTCAGGGCAGACCTTCCGGATGCAGTGGTCGCCGACTTTGTGATGCAGGGAGCCGACGGGATCGAACTCCTACATGCAGTCCGCAGGGCATATCCCGGACTGCCCTTCATCCTCTTCTCCGGTCGGGGCACGGAAGAGGTCGTTGCAGAGGCCTATGAAGCAGGTGCAGACTTCTACGTCCAGAAGAAGGGCGTGGCAAAGGTGCAGTTCGCAGAACTGGCAGAGAAGATCACCAGGGCCGTGCTGCAGCGGCGCGGAGAGGAACGGGTGATCCGACTGGGCCGGCTCAATGCCGTGCTCCAATCGACCAACCGTGCCCTGATACGAATCCATGACCAGGTACAGCTCCTCTCTGCATCGTGCAGGATCGCGGTCGAGGACGGGGGGTTTCTGCAGGCCTGGGCCGGGATCACCGATCCTCAGACCGGGCTGGTGGTTCCGGTGGCCTCGGCCGGACATGTCGCCGGGTACCTGGACGCCATCACCATCTCGGTGCAGGACATCCCGGCAGGCCGGGGACCGACCGGGACCGCCATACGCGAAGGCCGGCCGGTGCTGATGAATGATATTTCAACTGATCCCAGGATGGCGCCATGGCGGGATGAGACCCTGGCACGGGGATACCGATCTGTCGCGGCCTTTCCGCTGATCACCGAGCAGGGGACCCCAGGGGCACTCACCTTCTTTGCATCAGTCACGGACTTCTTCAACGGGGAGGAGGTGAGACTCCTTCGGGAACTGACCACCGACATCGCCTTCGGCCTCTCGATGATCGAGACCGAGCAGCAGCGGAACAGGGCGGAAGCACGGCTGCGGGCCAGCGAGGCACGGTACCGGGCGCTGGCCGCACATTTCCCGAACGGGGGTGTCTTCCTCTTCGACCAGGACCTCCGATATACCCTCGCAGACGGAAAGGACCTCCCTGCAACCGGCCTCTCGGCTGAGGTGCTGGTCGGGAGGACGATCGACGAGGTCTTCTCCGGGGAGATGCTTGCGATGATCCGTCCCCATTTCGTCGATGCGCTGAAGGGAGAAGAGAGAACCTTTGAGATGGCCTTTCAAGGGGAGGTCCTCGAGGTACGTACGCTTCCGGTGCGGGACGGCAGCGGCGCGATCACCGGTGGGATGGCGATGGCCCAGGTGATCACCGGCAGAAAACAGGCCGAAGAACGTCTCCAGGCATTATATCAGCGCCTTGCGCAGATCATCGAGTTCCTGCCCGATGCCACCTTCGTGATCGACACCGACCAGCAGGTGATCGCCTGGAACAGGGCGATGACCGAGCTTACTGGAGTCGAAGGATCCGCGATCATCGGGAACCGGAACCACGCCTATGCCAGGGCCTTCTATGGCGAGGACCGGTTGATGCTGATCGATCTGGTCCCCGGCGGGCAGACCGGGCCACGACCACCCTTCACACGGTTTGAAGAGCATGGGGATCGGTTGATCGGCGAGGCGGTTGCCCCGGCGATCCGGCAGGGCCGGGGAGCGTTCCTCTGGGGGATCGCCTCACCGCTCTATGACACCACCGGCATGGTGGTCGGTGCGATCGAATCGATCCGGGACATCACCGACCAGAAAGAGCAGGAACTGGCCCTCCGCGAGAACGAGGAGCGGTACCGGTCGCTCTTCGACAACAACCCTGCGGCGATGATGCTCGTGGACCCAGAGACCCTGGCAATTGTGGACGCCAACCCGGCTGCCCTCAGGTTCTACGGTTACAGCCACCAGAGGATGACACAGTTGCATGCGACCGATATGAACCCCTTACCTGAACCGGATCTGCGTGCCGAGATCGAAAAAGCAGCAGCCCAGACCCAGCAGACCTTCCATGCCCGCCATCGCCTCGCCGACGGCACCATCCGGGAGGTCGAACTCTATACCGGCCCTCTGATCATCCGCGGGGACCGGCTGCTGTACACGATCGTCCACGATATCACCGACCGGATCAGGGCCGAGGAGGCCCTCGCCGAGAGCGAGGAGAAGTTCCGAACCCTCTTCAACAGCACCAGCGATCTGATCTTCCTGATCCAGGTGGAAGAGCGGGAGCATCCGAGGATGACCGAGGTAAACCGGGCGACCTGCGCCAGGCTTGGATATACGCGCGAAGAACTGCTCGCCATGCCCTTTGAACAGGTGCTGGCATCCCATCCTGAGCAGATCAGGACCCTGCAGACCGATCTCGAACATTATGGGTACGTCACCCTTGAGTCGACTCTGGTCGGACGGACCGGGTCGATGGTACCTGTGGAGATCAATGCAGTGCTGATCGAACTGCAGGGCACGCAGGTCGGACTCGCGGTGGCCAGGGATATCACCGAACGGCGTGAACTGCAGCAGCTCGAGCGGGCTGCACTCGAGCAGATTCAGGAGAACCTGACACAGATGGCAGCGTTGAACGATGAGATCCGGAATCCCCTGGCGGTGATCGTCGGGCTTGCCGACCTGGAAGAACCTGCATTCGCCCAGAAGATCCTTGTCCAGGTGAAGTCGATCAACGACCTCGTCACCCAGCTCGACCAGGGCTGGGTCGCTTCAGAGAAGGTTCGGGGGTTTTTGCGCAAACATTACCAGATTCCTTAGGGTGTGACCGGCAGCGATATCACGTTCACCCTGAACGGTCTGCCCATTAACTATCTTCCTGCAGAAGAACACTGGAGTCCGGTAGTCTCCGGTACCTCCCGACCACCAGAGTGGACGGGCGAACAATATACTGTGGGACATGCCAGGCGGGTCTTTGAGGTGATGAGGGCGGGATCCCGGAGATCACCAGGGACCTCTGATCATCCACCCGGCCAGACCGCCGTCCGGTACCAGAAGGACTGGATCGAGAGGATCACCTCGATGAAGCACTCCAGATCCATCGGCTTATGGACGTAACAGTTGGCATGCAGGTGATAGGAGGCCAGAATATCCTCATCAGAGGTCGAGGTGGTCAGTACCACAACAGGGATCGTCCGGAGGTCCGGGTCGGCCTTCACCTCGGCCAGGACCTGTCGCCCGTTCTTCTTTGGCAGGTTCAGGTCGAGCAGGATCAGATCGGGGCGGGGGTGATCAGGAGAGATGCCGATTGTACGCAGGTACTGCAGGGCCGACACGCCATCTACGGCCACGTTCAGATTGACCTCGCGGTCCGCCTCCTTCAACGCCTCCTTTGTCAACCTGATATCTGCAGGGTTGTCCTCGACCAGAAGAATCTCCATTGCCCTCCCGCCGTCTCCCAGTCCCATGGTCTACCCATTGACACCGGAGCACCATAAATAGTTTTTCATCTGAGGTGTCATTCAGATGAGATCATAGCTCAAGAAGGCCCTTCCAATGGATCAGACCCAGTCTTTGCAGGGCGCAAATCGACAACCAGACCATGTGGATCCTGGATCGAGAACCCGAAGGGATCGAAAGCACTGATCAGTCCCCGCGATCATAGAGCCATTCGCGACGGTGAGGATCGAGGTTGGCACCGGATCGAAATACCTGGCCAGTCTTCCTGGGGTGCGGTTCACTGGACACGATCTGTTGGAGGGGGCCGTAGAGGGCAAAGTACCCGATCAGCGTGTCGAGAGTACCGTTCACTCCCCGGATCACCGACCGGTAGACTCCCCGATGGGCCTGCTCATCTGCCCGGGCTCCAAACCGGCCATGAATGATGGCCCTGGCCAGCGCACCGGTGTCGTTGACCAGCCAGGTGAGCGAGGTGGCCACCCGGGTGATCTCCTTATTGATCGCGACGAACTGCATTCCTGCCATGGCCGTGGCTTGGTCAGTCGTCCTGACTGAGAGGTCCAGGTCCACAGACCCTTCTGCCAGAAGTTTGAGGTTGGCATTGACCTTCGCCAGTTCATCTGCATAGAAGGTGGAGAGAATTGTCTGCGCAGTGAGAGCCTGCACCTGCCCGGACAGGAGGTCCACAATCCCGTTGATCGCTTCGATGATCTCAACCCCGGTGGTGCCGGCCTCCACCGGCCCTGCGCGAGCACCGAGGTCACCGGCTGCGAGACGGTCGGCAAGAACACGGATCTGCACGAGGAGCGCCCTCTCTTCTGAGAGGTCACGGACCAGGTAGTTGACGGTTCCGTCCACCTCCCCGCCGGCATCAAAGAGCGGCGAGACCCCAAACCGGATCGGCATCTCTCTCCCCCCGGGATAGACCACTGCATCAGCGACCTGGGACTCAGTTCTCAGCACCGCACGTCGGATCGTCCCGGTTCCACCGGCCGACCTGTCCGGGTTGAAGAGAGCATCGCAGGTTTTGCCGATGCAGGCTTCGGGAGGGAACCCGGCGAGCACCGCTGCTGCGCGGTTCAGTCCCTGCACCTGCCCATCACGATCGGTCCTGATGATTGGCAGTTCGATCGCATCGAAGACCTGTTGCAATACCTGATGATGCCGAAGGAGGGATTCCGCAAATTCCTCCCCTCCGGTTTGTTCAGTACTGGCCATATCAGTCCACCCACATGAGGAGAGTTATTTTTTGAGTATTTAATAATAACATTGAATGATTGTTCTCAATTAATATCAATAAATCTAGTTAACCCCACACAGATACCAGAAAAGAGGAGTTATAAGTGACCGCCAGATCAACAGATAGTGAAGATGACCAGTAACACCCAGCGCCTTGACCAGATTCGGGAATTACTCAGTGCACACCCCCAGGGACTCAGTGTCACCGAGATCGCTGCAGCACTCGGCGTCAACAAGAACTCCACAGGCCGATCCCTGGACACTCTCTATGCAGCAGGGGAGATCAGGATGCGCAGGTTCGGCATGGCCAAACTCTATACCAGTGCCGCACGGATGCCCTTATCGGCGATGATGTCCCTTCCCTCGGACCTGATCCTGATCGTCGATGAAGACCTGGTCATCACCTTCATCAATGACCAGTTCCTCTCCCTGCTCGATCTGACCAGAGACCAGGTGGTCAACAGGCACATCACCACCATCAGGGGGGTGGCACCCGATATGGAAGGACTGGAAGCAGCCTTCGTCGCTGCGGCAGAGACGGGAGAGGCGAGAGAGATGGTCCGGTTCAACGAGGAGGATCGGATCTTTCTGCGGCGGTGTGTGCCGGTCACCCTTGAGTCCGGGGCGGCCGGGACTGCGATGATCATGGAGGATCTCACCGCCCAGATCAGGGCGGAACAGGCGCTGCACGAGCGGGAAAATCAACTCACCGAGATCATCGAGAGTCTCCAAGATATCTACTACCGGACAGACCACGAGGATATCATAATCTTTGCCAACCAGCAGATTCTTCCAATGCTCGGGTACGAATCGATGGACCAGGTACTTGGGCGTCCCGCAATCTCGTTCTGGGCAGAACCGGATAAACGGAAGAAATTTGAGAGCCTGGTCCTGAAGCGGGGAGCCATCAATGATTTTGAGACCACCCTGGTCAGGGGGGACGGATCCCTGATCCCGGTCTCGGTCAGCAGTCACCTCCGCCTCACCAGTGACGGGGAGATCCTGGGGCTGGGCGGCACCATCAGAGACATCACCAGGCGAAAGGAGAACGAGGAGAAGATCCGGATCTTAAGTGCGCATAACCGGGCGATGATCGAGGCAAACCTGGACCCAATCACATCGGTCGACCGCGACGGCACCATCAACGATGTGAACGAGGCCGCAGTGGCCATCACCGGGTATCCACGTGAAGACCTGATCGGGACACCATTCAACCGGTACTTTGTTGACCAGACCATGGCCAGGCAGGTCTTTGGAGAGGTCATTTTTTCTGGACAGGTCAGGAACCGGTATGTTGAGGTGCTGCATGCCGACGGGTGCCGGACGCCAGCCCTCTTAAATGCCGCTCTCTGCCGCGACGGGGACGGGACGATCACCGGTATCCTGGCCTCACTCAGGGACATCACCAACCAGCAGCGGATGGACCGGGACCTGGCCAGAAATGAGGGTCTGCTCCAGATGATGGCAGCGGTCTTTGTGTACTCCACCCAACCGATTGCAATAGAATATCCTGATGGGAGGTTTGCGTATGCAAACCCGGCACTCTGCAGGATGCTCGGGTACACCGAGAAGGAGCTGAAAGCGCTGGACTGGAGTGCGGATCTGACCCCACGGGAGTGGTGGGAGACGGAGACCAGAGCGCTGGAGAGACTCTCCCAGACCGGGGAGTCGCAAAAGTACAGAAAGGAACTTCTTCACCAGGACGGACGCCGGGTGCCGGTGGAGCTCGTCGCCCACCTCGTCCGCGAGACCGGCGACCTGCCCCTCTGTTACTGTATATTCGTCACCGATATCAGCGAGGAACTGCGCGCAGAGCAGCAGCAGGCAGCGTGTGAACTGCGGTTCCAGTGCCTGGTGAACGCCGCCCCGATTGGGGCATGGTCCACTGACAGCGCAGGGCGGGCGGTGCTGGTGAACAGGCCGCTGGCCAGGCTGCTCGGGCACTCCATCGAAGAACTGGAGGGGCGGCTGGCCGTCGAGGTACTCAAACAGGCCGGTCTGGGAGAGGAGCACCTCCTTGGGGAGAAACTCGCCCGAGGAGAGGAGAACGTCCCGGTGACCATCCATCAGAAGGACGGTGGGGTGGTCGAGGCATTGCTGACCACGGCACCGGTCACCAATCAGCAGGGGCAAAACCAGGGTATGATCGGATTCATGGTCGATCGGACCGGAGAGAGAGAGCAGGAACAGGTGCTCTTCGAGGCTAAGAGACGCTTCTCTGCGATGATCGACCAGGTCCCCCTGATGGCATTGCAGTTCGACGAGAACGGTGCACTCGTCTCATGCAACGATCCCCTGATCGCCAGGACCGGCTGGACCAGGAACCATGTGCTGGGCAGGGACTGGCACCTGCATCTGGTCCCTGAAGAGACCGGTGACCTCGGACTGACTCTGCGGGATCTGGTCACCCGGAGGGGAGACCGGAGGGACTGGACCGGGCCGGTGCTGACCGCCGACGGACGGGTGCTGCAGGTTGGGTGGACCTGCCTGGTGCTCTACGATGGCCGTCAGCAGTTTGCCGGGCTCATCTGCCTTGGGGAGGACGTCTCCGACCACCGCCGGCTGGCTGGATTGCTCTCGAAGACAGGGGAGCAGTCCCAGTATCTTGTGGAGTCGATCCCATACCCGACGGTGCTGATCGATGCCGACTGGACGATCACCCAGATCAACCGGGAGTTCTCGGCCGTTCTGCAGTACACGGTTCCAAAGAGACCAAAGAAGCTCAGCCTCCTCTCCATATTCAGCCCGGAGTGCAGGCCGGCCGTGACCGCACTGCTGAACAGGGAGGAGGCCGCCAATGAGACCTGCACAGCAGTCAGGGAGGACGGGGAGCGGATCAGCGTCGTGGTCCGTGCCGGCCCTTCCGGGGGTGACGCAACCCGAGTGCTGGTGCTGATAACCAGTCAGAATACCCTGTAAGATCTCAGAACAGTGATCTTGAGATCAGAAAAGAGGACACCATTCCAGGATGAGCAGAGAGGGGGCACCGATGGCCACAGTGCCGGACCGGCTGGCCATCTCGGACGGCCGCCGGTCAAAAGATCCCGTCTAGTCTCTGCTCCCTACAGATAATTGAAGGTGTTTTCTGTTGCATTGAGGTTGTCGATGACTCTGTTCTAGGTGGTGTTTGATCATCCCCCAGACCCAGGGGATGATCCTCAAATATCTTCAATACTATAAATATTTTCCCACCACCCACTCAGAGTTGGTACTCCCATCCCTGCTCCCGGAGATGCTGCCGCGCATCAGGGTACCCCGGGAGCACCGCCGCCACCCTCTTCCAGAACCGTGGGGAATGGTCCATGCAGCCGAGATGGCAGAGTTCATGGACGACGATATACTCGATCTGGGGGAGCGGAGCCATCACCAGCCTGATGTTGAAGTTCAGATTCTTCTTTGACGAGCAGGAGCCCCACTGCTTCCTGAGGAGTTTGAACCGGACCTTCTGTGCCCCTCCACCGGTTACGGCTGCATACCGGTCGACCAGAGGGAGGATGACGGCTGCGGCCTGTTCTCGGTACCACGCGATGACCGCAGACCTGACCGCAGATCGGTCTACCGGCTCGCGAATCTCCACCAAGAGCCGCCCGTCCGTAGCGGTGACAGAGGGAGGGCCCCTGCTGACAGAAAGGCGGTACCGCTCCCCGAGCAGCAGGAACGTCTCCTCCTCCAGATAAACCCTGGAGAAGGTGCGGGTCGGGGAGGCCTCCAGCCGGGCGAGGGTCTTTGCTATCCAGCCTTCATGCTCCACGAGGAGACGGTCGATCGCGGCCCCCCGGGTCCTCTCCGGCACCAGCACCTCGACCCGGAGGTCGGGGTGGACAACCACAGCGAGGTGTTTACGCCTCGGTCGGTACTGGACAGTATAGGGGATAGACCGGCCCCTGCAGCAGCAGGTGCCCCCGGTTCGGAGAAGCGGCGGTCCTCCGATAGTGCGTGCATTCATCTGGCAGATCAGAGGTGGGGGGTCTGCGTGTTTAAGGGTGCGTAAAGGAGTCTGATCCGACTAGAGGGGCAGGGTACGGTCATCTAGATAATCCCGGAGGACCAAAAGTACTGAGAGAGCGTGCAGATGGAGACCGAGAGACTACTGGAACGGATTGCACAGAAGTACGGGCGCGAGATCACCGCCGAGATCGAGCGGTACGAACGCTGCGACAGGGCGATCAAATACTACTTCAATACCCATAAAGAGAACGAGATGGATTACGACACGCTGGCAGACCTGTATTTCCAGCGGAACAGGACCGAGTGCGCCAAGATGATCGTCTCGATCGCACGCGGGGATGAGGAAAGACACTGACGCACCAGTGAGTTTATCTCCCATCCGGCAGATCTGCTCACATGGAGAGCAGAGCGACGGAGACGGCGACATTCGGAGGGGGATGTTTCTGGGGGGTTGAGGAGGCGTTCCGGACGATCAGAGGGGTGCGGAAGACAACCGTCGGCTACATGGGGGGGACTACTCCCGACCCCACCTACGAGATGGTCTGTACCGGCAGGACCGGGCATGCCGAGGTGGTCCAGGTGGAGTTCGACCCCGATCAGGTCGAGTACCAGGCCCTGCTGGCGATCTTCTTCTCTCATCACGACCCGACGACGCTGAACAGGCAGGGGCCAGACGTCGGCGAACAGTACAGGTCGGTGATCTTTGTGCATTCGCCGGCGCAGGAGGAGAAGGCACGGAGGATGATCCTGGACCTGAACCAGTCAGGACGGTTTGGGCGTCCAATCCGGACGACAGTGATCCAGGCCTCCCAGTTCTACCCGGCAGAGGAGTACCACCAGCAATACCTGGCCAGGCACGGCAGGTCGGGCTGCAACCTCTGAAATGCTGACGACCGGTCGGGCTGCTGCTGGTCACCACAGCGGCCGCGGCGGCCAGGCAGAGCCCGGGGCCGGTGCCAGAGGAACAGGGGGTTCCCTTCGACCCTGACAGGGTATCTACCTTTATAAACCCGGGCGTATCAGTAATCTCTAAGGAGCAGGAGAGCCTGCTGGGCCGGGGGGTTTGATGAGATCGACCGGAGCCAGGGAATCGGCATGACGGCAGGTCCGTTCTGCTGGCAGATCGACCAGATGCGGGAGTATCTGAATACACTCCGGACCTCATTTTTACATCAACATCCAAATGGTTCGGAGAGAACTGTCCGTTCCATCACCGGACTTGAAGAACTGCTCGACCGGCTGGAGGCAGAAAGCAGCAGGATCGCGGATCTGGCCAGCCTGCAAAAAGAAACCGGAGACTGCACGATATCCCCGATCGAGGAGGAGCTGATCACCGATGACCGCGGGGTGATCATCGTGGCCGGCGACGGGATGGAGGCACTTTTAAACGTTCCGATTGCATCACTCAAAGGGAAGCCCTGGGGGATCTATCTCCATCCACAGAGTAAAGACCTCTATAGTGCGATCACAGAACGGCTCGGGCATGGCGAGGTGATTCACGCTGCCGAGTTGTACCTGCAGCCGAGGAACAGAGGAGTATGTCCCATCGCCGTGAAGGCGAAACCCCTGATCAGCGCGGATGGAACAATCGAGGGAATGCACTGGCTGGTCAGGGTGATCCCGGAACGGCACCAGGCCAACCGCTCGCTTCAGGCCACAGAGGAACGATTTCTGATCGCGGCCGAGAGCATCCTGGACCTGGTCTATGAGCATGAGACCGCCACCGATCAGGTCCGCTGGTTTGGAAGGGCCCGGGACCTGCACCAGTACCCAGTGACGGGACACGGGTGGGAGGAGGGGATCCACCCGGATGATCGCGAGCAGGTGAAGCGGGGCATGACCATGCACCTCCGGACAGGTGCCCCGTTTGCAGAGGAATACCGGCTCAGACTGCGAGACGGCCAGGTGATCGTGGTCGCAGACCGTGCCACGGCGATCAGGGACCGGGCAGGGAGACCGATCAGGTGGGTCGGAGCCATCACCGATATCACAGTGCAGCGGAGAGCCGCGGAGGCGCTGAAGCAGAGCGAAGAGCGGTTCCGAACCCTGGCCGAGTCGATACGGGACGGTCTGACGATCGTGGAGGACAGGACGGTCGTCTACCTGAACGAGCAGGCCGCTGCAATCTTCGGGTACCCGCGTGAAGAACTGCTCAAGATGAACCCTCTGCAGATGGCTGAGCCGGAGGAGGTGCCGCTGTTGACCGCTCTCCTGGACGAGGCCAGGCGGAACCAGATCCTCCCAGAGGTGCTGGAGTTCTGGATCCACCAGAAGGACGGTTCCCGTCGGTGCGTTCAGAACCGGTTCACGTCTATCAAGGACGGACGATACTCGGTGATCACTACCGATGTCACCGGTCGACGGACCGCTGACGAAGAGAACGCCCGGTATGCGAAGGACCTGGAAGAGAAGAACGAAGAACTGCGTACAGCGGCAACCCGTCTCCGCAGGCTGACCGCCGATCTCGACGACCAGAAGGAGCGGCTGCGCTCGGTCCTGACCGCGACGCCCGAGGAGATCCTGATCATTGACAGGGATCTGCGGATCTCATACCTGAATCCTTCAGCAGCCTCAGCATTGCAGATGAACGCAGGGGAGAGCCTGGATGCGACGGTACAGGTACTCGGGATTCCAGGTGAATGTATCTCGTCGATCCTTGAGAAGGTGACCAGGGTCTTTGCCGGGGGGGATGTGATCCGGGGACAGTACCGGCGCGAAGAGAGCAGCGCCGTCCGGCACCTGGCGTACATTCTGAGCCCCATACATGACCGGACAGGGGAGATCGAGGCGATCCTCATGGCTTCGCGCGATATCACCGACAGGGTGACGGCCGCTGAGGCACTGGCCGAGAGCGAGCGGCGGTACCGCTCCCTGGTGGACCTGGCCCCAGATGCGATTGTGATCCACCAGCAGGGCCGGTTTGTGTATCTGAATCCTGCCGGGGCCAGACTCCTGGGGGCCAGGTCTGCTGACCAGCTGATCGGGACTGAGATGACCGCGCTGCTCCACCCTGATGACCGGGAGATGATCGCCCTGCGGATCCGGGATATGGAGGCCGGGGCGGTGAATTCCGCCCCTCTGACCGAGGTACGGGTCCTCCGTTCTGACGGGGTACAGGTGACGGTTGAGATCACCTCGGCGGCGATCCCGTACAACCCCGGCCAGGCGATCCACTCGGTGCTGCGGGATATCACTGCACGAAAGAAGGTGGAGAAGGATCTGCAGAAGGCAGTCCATGATCTCAAAGAATCCAACCGGGACCTGGAGCAGTTCGCCTACGTGGCCTCCCATGACTTGAACGAACCACTCCGGACGGTGCTCAGTTATATCAAACTCCTCGAAGAGCGGTACGGATCGGCGCTCGGCCCCGATGCAGCGGAGATGATCGGGTTCATCGTCGACGGAGGAGAGCGGATGAAGGAGATGATCGCCGACCTGCTCGATTACTCCCGGCTCACCAAGGGGCCGGCGTTCACCACGGTGGACTGCGAGGACCTGCTCAGGACGACCCTCGCCCAGCTCGAGCATCAGGTCACCGAGGAGAGAGCCCGGGTCACGCATGATCAACTCCCCTGTGTCAGCGGGGATGCCGGGCAGTTGCAGCAGGTCTTTTTGAACCTGGTCACCAATGCGATCAAGTTCCACGGTCCGGCTCGCCCGCAGGTCCATATCAGTGCAGCCCGGAGCAGAAACACCTGGACCTTCACGTTCAAAGACAATGGGATCGGGATCCCGGCAGACGCTCAGGAACGGATCTTTCTGATGTTCCAGCGGTTACATACCCAGGCGGAATACCCCGGTACCGGAATCGGGCTGGCGATCTGCAGAAAGGTGGTCGAACGGCACGGGGGCGAACTCTGGGTGGAGAGCAACGAGGGGCAGGGGTCAACATTTCTCTTCACCCTCCCGGCGCCAACCTCACACCACGGTGGTCAGGTTCCCGGACTCCTGGGCCAGGGTCGATGCAAGCAGTGACTGCTCTTTTTGCTCTGCTACTGAAGCCGTACCGGCCGTGACGGCGGCATCCAGGGTCTTATACCGGGTCAACCGGTTCAGCGAGGCCTGCGCCTCCGCAGCAGAGGAGTAGTCCCAGCCGCGGTAGTAGAGCGGGTGGTCTGCCGCCTCCATGGTAGACCCCTTCACCGGGTCGCCGGCGATCCAGCGGCCAGGTTCGACCTCGGCCATCACCCAGGCGCGGTCAGAGGCAGAGAGAGTTCTCACCTGCCCCTGCAGCGACCCGAACCGGATCCGCGCCGGGATCCCCGACCTGTTGAGGGCGGTCCAGGCCGACACCGCCGCGGCTTCACTCCCGGCCAGGTCGCCCCCGATGCCGGCGTGGTCTCCGGCCACATCCTCGAGCACCCCCTCCACCAGGAGTTTCGACTGTCCGGGTCCCAGGTGACCGTAGATCTGCCAGAGGAGGACGGCCACGATCACCATGAAGACCAGCAGGTAGACGAGGAGAAACGGGTTGGACCGGATCGGGTGGCGCTCGCGCTCTTCGATCGGGTCCTTCGCCATGGCGATGAAGACCTTCAAGGGGTCATCGGGGACCCTCCGGGTCAGCAGGGGAGCTCTGCAGAACGAGCAGGTCCGGTCCCCCGACCTGACCTGTGTCCCGCAATGGGTACATCGTTTTGTCGCAACGACTGCCTTAAAACAGTAGGGGCAGATGGTGACGTCCGGCTGGATCTCCATTCCGCAGTGGGTACACTTTCGCATATGTGCTCCTGCCGGCGAGCCCGACATGGTCACTCTGATCTCTGATCAGGAGGTGATGAAGGTATTGGTGGAAACGGGTCACCGGAGGATGATCAGATGGACCGGGCAGGCGTCGACGGCCTCGGCGGCCGCCCGCATCAGGTCCCCGGGCACCACCCCTTCCCCGAGCCGGCCTTCGATCCGGTGTCGGGGCTGGATGGCGCTCTTCTCGTCCTTCCTCTCCTTGATGAAGAGTTCCGGGCAGAGCAGCCAGCAGGCCGCACACGAGATACAGGCGTCACGGTCGATCGAGACGGTTTGCATGGCTCCGTTTTGGTCGTGAGGACATATATACGCTGCAGATTCGTTCAGGTTCATTTAATTGCGATCTGCACCAACCGGGTACCATTGTTATGAAGGTGAACCTGCTGATCGTGGTGTGCTTTGCGGTGGTCCTCTTCGCCCTCTTCGGCGGGTTCAGTCATTTCTTTCCGAGGGTGGACCCGGTGACGATCCCGCCGATCTCGGTCCTCCCGCACGAGGTGATGCCGAACACCAGCCCCCGGATCGTGGCCCAGGAGATCCCGACCCTCGAGCCGGTGCAGACTGAGGCCCCGGTGCCGGTGGAGGGGCTGTTGATCGTCCATTTCATCGATGTCGGCGAAGGGGACGCCGCCCTGATCATCTCCCCGTACGGGCATACGATGCTGATCGATGCCGGCCCGAAGGAGAGCGCGGAGGCGGTGGTGAACTATCTTGCGGCGCAGAAGGTGACCTCCCTCGACATGCTGGTGGCGACCCACGCCCATGTCGACCACATCGGCGGGATGGAGGCGGTGATCCGGGCGCTCAGGCCGGGGCAGTTCCTCGACAACGGCGGGCCGGTCGATCACCCGCTCGGGTACCAGCGGATCCTGGACCTGCTGGAGGCGCAGAAGGTCCCGGTCTCCCACCTGAAGGCCGGGGACACGGTTGACCTCGACCCTGCGCTCTCGATCACGGTGCTGAACCCCGGGGCGGTCTCGACCCGGGATCAGCACGAGGATTCGCTGGTCTTCCGGTTGGTCTACAAGAACACCTCGTTCCTCTTCTGCGGGGACATGGGGCCGGCGGCCGAGCAGCGGCTGCTCGCATCCGGGGTGGACCTGAAGAGTTCGGTCCTGAAGGTAGCGGACCATGGCAACGGGCAGGTGACCAGCGGCGAGTTCCTGGTCAGGGTCTCGCCCGATATCGGGGTGGTCAATGTCGGGGAGAACATCTACGGGTTCCCGGATCCGCGGATCACCGGGTCGCTGGCACTGCGGAACGCGCTGGTCGGGAGGACGGACAAAAACGGGAACGTAATCGTCACCTCGGACGGGACCACCTGCACGATGTGGCCGGAGTACGCCGGCGGGGATTCGTGAGGGCCGGCCGTTCGCTCTGGTCACAAACCTGGTTCACCGGTCGGGCGATCGAACCGTATCCTCGAGTGGGATAGATCGCGAGATGATGCAGAGCCAAAAACCTGACCTTCACATTCGGGAAGAGACCAATTGTCTTCAATTTAACCCCATGGGATGGAAACATCTTCTCTGCGAGATGTCGGGAATTCTCTCCACCCTATGATGGCAGGGTCGTGTTCAGTACAGGACCGGATGGTTCGATTCAGCAGACGGCAACAACGCTCCTGGCCGATGAGAGTGAGCATGCGACCGATGTCCGGGCCGCGTAACGAGGAGGCAGATCATTCTTCACCACCCCCGGTTCTTCAGGTCTCTGCCGGCGATCAGAGTTCTCTTTACTGATGCGGTCGACCTGTCACTCATGAACCTGCAGATCTTCACCCTCACGCTCAGTCCTCCGGGGCCCAATGCAGACGCCGCACGCGACCTTCTCCGGTACCTCTCGGCGGCGGTGAACGAGTACACCCAGGCCCGCCCGGAGAGGGCGATCCACCAGTACCCGGTCGTGCAGTACCGGGTCGTCGACGGGGTGCCGACGGTGATCGGGATCAACGAGGGGGCGGCGGTCTTGGCCGACCTCGGAGAGACGATCGTAGCGGGGGGGGCGACCTATCCGGTGCAGGGGCGGGATGCATCCGTCAGGGAGGAGGCGTTCGGGATCGCTGAAGAGATGCTGTCGTACGAGTTCGTCACCCCCTGGATCGCGCTGAACCAGGAGCAGGCCCGGACCTTCTACACGCTGAAGGGGAAGGACCGACGGGACGGGTTCGTGCAGAAGATCCTGGTGAAACAGATCGGTTCGCTCGCCCGGGCGGTCGGATACACGATCCCCGGCCCGGTCACCGTTGCATCGAACCTGCACTTCCAGAAGAGCCGGCTCGACGGGGCCGGCGTCATCCTCTTCACCGGGACGTTCTCGGTGAATTTTGTCATTCCGGACCTGCTCGGCCTCGGGCGATCGGTGCCGGCGGGGTTCGGGGGGATGAGGCGGAGGGCGGTGACGGGGGAGTAAAGGGGGTCCGGCCGGACATGACGGCGACCAGGAGCCGCGGTCGAACACTTGTCAGCAGCATCAGCAGCATATACGCAGCATAAACGCAGTTTCAACTGCGACCATGAAAACCGATAATAGGCCCCATCTGTGGAAACGGCTGATAAATCATTACGCGTACAGAGAGAAGGATCGTTGTACGCAGCAGATTTGAAGAGCACGCACCCCGCACCCTCACCTGAGGGGAGTGCGTGTGTCACGGTGTGTGTTCCGGAAAAACTGCGACCAAAGATAAAATACTGGCATCCACCCCCGGATTCAGAAATAGGGCCGGCAATCACCTCCAATAGTCAGCAGCAGAAACTGCAAAGATGCTGCGACCACCTGCAAAGACTGCGGAGAGCTGCGGTCACCAGCACGGCAGGCGGTGAACCGGCACGGCCGGCACCGGTGAACACCACGACGGTGCCCACGACACCACCCGTGGGAACAAGGGCGGAGTCCACCGTCAGGACGATGTCGACCTCGAACAGCTCGACACCGACGGTTCGCCGAACGTCGGCCGGATCCGGGCCGGCGACTGACCGTTCTTCCAGACCGTTTCGGTGCTGGTGGCCCTGCCGGTCCCTACAGCCTCTCGAATGCGGGTCAGAACTCCTCACGTGTTAACTATGGAAACAGGTCAGTCCTTGCAGTGATCGATAGCGTTTTCCATCACTTTTTCCAGGAGTTTTTCGAAAATATCGCGTTCGAGATCACTGAAGTTTTCCGTCATCTTCCGGTGCCACGCATCTCGTATCTCCAGTATTTCAGGATAGACGGCAAGAGCCTTATCAGTCGGATATATCTTTAATTCACGCCGATCCTCAGGATTGACGACCTTCGTGATGAACCCGTTCGTCTCGAGCTGGGGCAGGACCTTTGCCACGGTACCCTTGTCGATGATCAGTCGTTGAGACAGTTCATCCTGTGTTTGAGCAATGTTCTCACAGATACAGACGATGAACATATACTGTCCGCTACTCAGTTCCAATTTTTTGAGATGTTCCGTGTAAAACATCTGTGCACGACGATGAGCCACAGAGATATACTTTGATAGATTCTTCATGGAACCCCCCCATTTTAGTTTCATATGCAACTTTTACCCACTAATAGATTTGTACGCCGGTCACTACATGTCGACAAATTACCAACGATATCAAGAACAGCCGGCACTTGTCTTTCTGCATCGATGACCTCCGCGGGCGGCCAGGGCATCGACCCGCCCACCAGCTTCCGATTCCACTTCACCATCGCACCGGTCAGCAGGAATCCGGGGATCCTCCCAGAAGAGTTTCGCTGATATCGCTGCAAGAGAGCATGGTCACCACGGAAAAAGGTCAGTGATCGGAATGTAACAACTCCTTTCCGCTACTGAACTGTAAAAAGATGGTGCTGATTCCGGTTATGATATACCCGACAAGTAAAGCAGATATGACGGTCCCCTCTCCCAGGCCTTTAATCGTCCCGAATGCAGAGAGTGAAATAAGTCCTGCAACGCAACACAGCGTGGAATCAAACAAAATTTTTGTGGTTCCAAATTTTTTTCCCGATTTCTGAGCAATTACTTTCACAATGGCATCTGCAGGATACAGGAATGAATTGGCCGATATTTCCAGATAGACTCCCAGGGCAAGAACGATGCAGCCGAGGAGTAACGTGACGATCTTTGCAGCAAAAAATTCCGGATTCACAAAGGCGGAGAGGTACATTCCCACATCGATGAAGACACCCAGAAGTACGCCGACAAACAGTTGAAGGAGTTGTTTTTTTGGGAAATCTTTACCCAGTATAAGGATCTCCATGACTAAAAACAGAAGACCCAGCAAGAAGGCGAATCCTCCAAAGGTGATGGGAAATATCAGACAGAGCACATAGGGAACACTTGAAATGGGAGATGTCCCCAGGTACGACCGTGTGATCAGACTGATTCCCAGGCCCATGAAAAATAATCCAATCAATAATAATATCCATCTTTTGAGCGTATGAGAGGTTAACAAATCTGAAGGTCTCCTCTAGTAATTTGATCTTTCAGGGATTAAATAGTGGCGCATGCAACTAAAATCCTGGACTCTGATGGCGTGCAGGTACGCATCAACCCTACGCCGTTCCCCGGCGAGAGAGCATGTCGCACAGGATGGGACCAGCCTTCGACCTCATTCCGCTCGGAAATTTCCCGGTTTTGCATCACAGTATCCGTATATAGGGAGACAGCCATTCAACACATATGCACTTCTCTGCACTGCCTCTGTTGCTTCTGCTTCTGCTGCTCGTCGCTGCGCCGGCGGCCGCGATCGATACCGACACCGGCCTCCCCCGCTATGTCGTCGGGGACATCCTCGGCACTGCAGCCGCGCCGGAGACCGGGATGGTGGTCGCGAACGTGTCGACCCAGACCGGGACTGTCTACCTCGCGTACGAGGTGGTGAAGAACGGCACCGGCTGGGAGATCCCGAAGTACTGGCACGGGGACTTCGAGCTCACCGAAGTCCAGGCCGACACCCTCGACCTCCACAGGGTCGACCACGCCGACCCGATCCTCGTGATCATCACAGACCCGGAGGTCACCGGCGGGGACATGCAGTACTCCGGCCTCTCGCTCGCTGAGGCACGGGCCGGCGTGGTCTACCCGGTCGAACCGGCACCGGGGGAGCCCGGATCCGGGACCGCGCTCTACGTCACTGGTGACATCCTGAACAACTCGTATGCGCCCGCAGGGGGGACCCTGATCGGGAGAGTATACACCAACAATGGCCAGATCTATTACAGAACGTACGACGTGGTAAAGAACGGGGACCGCTGGGAGATAGATTGGTTTGACTACAACGGCTTTGGCATGCCGGAGGACGTGCTGATCGGGATGGGTATGCGCCGGATCGCCCATGCAGATCCGCACACCCTGATCGTGAACGATACAGCCACCAATACAGGCGACATAGGGTGGTATCACCTCTCGTTCGCCGAATTCCTCGCCGGGGAAGGCTATGGACCCGAACTCTGGCAGGACCAGCCGTATCCCGGCACGTCCCCGCGGTACCTGACCGGGGACATACTCGGCAACGACACCTCGTCGATCAGGTACGTGGTCGCCGGCGTGGCCGCCCCGGCAGGGCCGGACGCGTTCCCGATCTACACCACGTACGAGGTGGTGCAGAACGGCTCCCGCTGGGAGATCCCGATGTACTGGGACGGAGATCACCAGGTCGATGCCCTGCAGGTCTTCACCCAGAGCCTGCACCGGATCGACCACGCGGACGCGCATACCGTGGTCGTGACGGATTCGACGGTCACCGGCCTCTCACTCGGGGAGATCCTGGGCGGCACGCTGCCGGTGCGGCCGGCACCGGTACCCCCGGGAACAAACTCTCCCCGGGATCTCAACAGTGATGGGCTCTGTGAAGACATCAATGGCAACGGGATCGCAGACTTCAACGACGTGGTGATCTTCTTCAACCAGATGGACTGGATCGCCCAGAACGAGCCGCTCAGTGCGTTCGACTTCACCAGGAACGGCCGGCTCGACTTCAATGATCTCGTCATGGTCTTCAACGGCCTGTAGGGATCGAGACGGAACACGCTGACCGCAATCAGTGCAGCCGGCTCTTCGACGAAGGATGTCCAGGTGACCGTGCCGGCGGTGCCGCCTACGACCCCAGTCGGCACCCCGTACAACGGCCTCCACACCCTCACCGGAACCCTGCAGGCCGAGGACTACGATCTCGGCGGCGAGGGTGTCGCGTACCATGACACCACCCGCGGGAACGAGGGCGGGATCTGCCGGCAGGACGATGTGGACATTGAGGTGCTCGACACCGATCACAGTCCGAACATCGGCTGAACCCGGGCCGGCGAGTGGCTCGCGTACACCGTGAACATCAGCACCGCCGGCACCTATGACGCCGGGTTCCGTGTTGCGTCCTCCCACGCCGGGTCGTCTGTCCAGGTGTATGTCGACGATGGGACGATACCGGCCGCCACAGTTTTAGTCCCGAACACCGGGGACTGGCTGGCCCTCCCGACCGTTTCAGTGCCGGTGGCCCTGCCGGCCGGGCAGCACCGGCTGAAGTTCACGTTCCCAACCGATTTTGCGAACATCAACTGGATCAGTTTTGTGAACCGGAACTGCACTCCGGCACTCACAACAAGTTCCGGGTGACGGCATCCGAAACTGGATAGGTGGGGGATGGAGAAAGGTTGTGTTAACCCAGATTAATTTTAGCGAGTGTATATGTAGAAGAGCAGACGATACGGGGTTGGTGATCTGAATGGAAAGCGCACGACCCGCACACCTCTCTGAGGATTCACTTCAGGAGGTACGTCGACTCGAGGAGAAGATCGGGGTAATCCTCGTCGGCTATGAGAAGATCCCCCCGTACAAGAAGCTCTCTTCCCAGGAACTGACCAGTATCCAGTCCCTTGAGAAAGATACCGGATCGATCCTCGTTGCCTACGAGGGCTGATATCGGTCAATCCTCTGAGAGATGAAGAGGATTACGAGCTCGAAGATGGTTCCACCGTTCGGCCTCCACCGGGTCGACCGGCGGCACCTTCCCTGTCCAACCATGCAGAGAGAGGCAACGTCCACCCCGAAGTACAGGCGCGGGGATATCGTCGGCATCACGGAGGGGGCCGGAATCGGATGGCCGGCCCGGGACTCCGAGCTGAAGGTCCCTGGTGGGACGATCCTTCTCCTCAAAAAACCCCAATCCAGCCACCAGACCGGGTGGAAAATGGAGGAGTTACACCCGATAAGACGATGGAACCCCTTGACCTTACAGAGATCGAGCGGTACACGAAATCCCTGTTCGTCGATATGACCCCTGATTTACACGCCCCCCTGACCTGATCATAACTCTCGACTGCTCCATCGGCCAGATTCAGGGAGACCCTGGGTCGGGTGGCCGTTGAGGTGCTGCGTCGGAGGAGGGGCTTAGCCCCCTCCCATCGCCAGGTGTCAGGGGAGAACCGATCCCCGTTCCCGGCCGGCTGACGGAGTTAAACCCTGCCGGCATGGTAGAATTTTCGAAAACCGGACAGTTGACAGATACCAGGTTTTCTCAAATATCTGGTTCACTCGTAAGAGGGAAGCAGATGAGAAGAATCTGTAAGATTCTTCGATGGTCTAATACGCATCTACTCCAAAAATAGACCGATCCCTGACTCTTCTGAGTCTACGATTGGTTGAGGATGGTGTGTTCAACACTATAAATATCCTGCCCGCACACCTGATTCCACGTGTACCTCTTCTTTGACACCGAGACCACCGGCCTCCCGAAGAAAAAGCATGCCTCGATGCGCAGGGTCGCCAACTGGCCGAGGATCGTCGAGCTCGGCTGGGTGCTGACCGACCGGCAGGGGACGGTCATCGAGGAGGAGGGGCGGCTGGTCCGTCCGGACGGCTTTGTGGTGCCGGCCGCGAGTACGGCCATCCATGGGATCACCACCGAGCAGGCAGCGGGAGAGGGGGCTGATATCCACGAGGTGCTGGCCCGGTTTCTGGCAGTTCTGGAGCAGAGCGAACTGATCTGCGGCCACCATATCAGTTTCGATCACCGGGTGGTCGGGGCCGAACTGATCCGGGCTGACATGCCGGTGGACCTTCTCGACAGGCCCAGGTTCTGCACGATGGAAGCCTCGAAAGCCCTCCGCAGCCCGGTCGCCGGCCACCGTCCGCGGCCGTTCTCTCTCTCGGCCCTGTATCTGCACCTCTTCAATGAACCGTTCATCGGGGCTCACCGGGCCCTTGCCGATGCGAAGGCGTGCGCCGCCTGCTTCTTTGCGATCAGAGACCTGCAGAAGAACGAAGAAGACGAAGGATGCTCAAAAAAGAGGGCATTATCCCAACCGCACTTGACTGGATCAGGTCCCGGATGATCGTTTTCCGGACCTGGATGCCCTCCTGTCCCGGTCGAGTGGTCCAAGGTCCGGCCCACTGGGGGGGTGAGCCCGTGACGGAGTTCGATCTGCGCTGGCGGTGGTGGCGGCATGCCCGCCGCCATGAGAGGCCACTCCACCCATGCGTGCCACCCGCTCGCGGGTCTCTGGAGAGGCGGCCTGCAACCCTCGTTCGCGGTGTGGGGCATACCCACCGGCCCGTGCCACCCGTGCCCGGGTCTCCGGGTCGGCAGAGGCCAGACCCCTGTTGGATTCACTCCCCGGATCTCTTCCTTTTTCTGTGTCTGACATGATATCTTCCTCTAATGATCGTCCTACCGCTCAGACTGCGGCCACATGCATGCTGAGCGGCCTGACTATACTGAGTATCATATTTATATCTATTGCCATTCAGGGCAGATTTCAGGGCCCGTTCCCCACGAGAGACCTGATTTCGGATTATTGCTGGATCGCCCGGACCTGCATACAGTACGTCAGAACCCGGGAAATTGCGGACGATCACCAGACCCGAGGGGCCGGCCGGAGAGGAGGAGATCCGGGGCCTCAACCCGACCCGGAAACAGGCCCGGGAGGTGGTGCCGCACCCGGACCTGTCGGGATTAGAATGCAGGAGAGGGTTCAATTGACGGATATCAGAAGGAATGCAGGGAAACACCAGGACGATTAAATCGCTTTTTTTTAAAGCCCGACTTCTGGTTTACACCTCTCGGGGCAGGAGGAAAAATGGGAAAATGTGTGGTGAAAAGTCGGTCTCAAAGACCGCAGCACTGGATCTTGCACCGCCCGGACCGCAACCTGGACATCGATGCAAAGACCGTCGGCCAGGTGGTGGCCAGGGCAGAGACCAGCGCCGGGAACACCGCCAGCATCACGATCCATCACCGGATCGGCCGCGATCTCGACTGCGATGGGTGGCGCCCCGTCCCATGACCCCGCCGATGACACCTTCTCGGCAACACTGAAGTGTCATGATCAGAACGGTGAAGTCTACGGGGTCACCTTACTCGGGACCGGATCACCATCTCATCGTGCCGACGATGCACTTCTGACCCGGATCGAGACCGGGGCAGACAGCATGCCGGCACCGGTCTGAAGGGCCTGAAGAGAATGGACAACCACCGCCGGCCTGACTGGGAGTCAAGAAGGCGGTCAGGGTCGGTCACCACCAAAAGACAGCACCTATTCTCTGAATACCCGCCCATAGAAACCTATTTTCCCTCACCTTTCCAAAAATGATAGTGTACTCACTCCTCTATGTCGACGACGAGCCAGGTCTTCTTGACATAGGAAGGCTCTTCCTTGAGGAGTCCGGGGAGTTTTCTGTTGTAACCATCGATTCAGCCTCTGCGGCCCTGGATCTCCTCAGGCAAGAGGCGTTCGATGCCATCATATCGGACTATCAGATGCCGGAGATGGATGGCATCGGTCTCTTAAAAGAGGTCCGTTCAAAAGATAGCGACATTCCCTTCATTCTCTTCACCGGCAGGGGACGCGAGGACGTGGTGATCGAGGCGATCAACTGCGGGGTCGATTTCTATGTCCAGAAAGGGGGTGACATCCGGGCACAGTTCGCTGATCTTGCACATAAGATCAAGAGAGCGATCGAACGCAGGCGGGTGGGGGAGGCACTCGCCGGCAACAGAAATTATCTCGACCAGATCTTCTCCTCAGTACTGGAGGGGATCCTTATCATCGATGCAGAGACGCATCAGATCATCGACCTCAACCCCGCAGCAGCCGGGATTCTCGGATCGACCAGGGACCGGATACTTCACCAGCCCTGCCATCAGTATATCTGCTCGGATAAGGCAGATCTTTGCCCGGTTACCGACCTGCATCAGAGCATCGAGAATGCAGAAGATATGGTGCTGACGGCCCGGGGCGAGAGGGTAGCCATCATGAGAAATGTGGTCCCCTTCAATTACCAGGGCCGGACCTGCCTGCTGGAGACGATCGTCGACAACACCGCACGAAAGAAGGCAGACGAAGACCTGCGGACCGCTTATGAACGGATCGCCGCTGCTGAACGGGAACTGCAGGAGCAGAACGATCTCCTGAAGATCAGCATTGAACAACTGGTACAGAGCGAAGAACGGTTCAGGGAATTCTCAGATTTCCTCCCGGTACCGGCATGCGAGACAGACCTGACAGGAACCCTGACCTTCTACAACAGGGCGGTATCTGCGGTCTTCGGGTACTCATCCGACGAGTGCCGACAGGGGATCACGGTCATCGATCTCATCCAAAAAGATGAACGGCAGCGGGGACTGGAAGTCCTTTCGCAGGTGCTGACAGGGGAACTGTCGCGGGAAGGAATGGAATTCACCCTGCAGCGGAAAGACGGGGGGACATTCCCTGCCATCGTATACGCCAACACGATAAAGAACCAGATGAACGGGGCCTGCACCGGACTGCGGGGCGTCATCCTCGACATCAGCAAGCGCAAGATGGCCGAGCAGGGACTTCAGGAGAGCGAAGAGAAATTTCGATCACTGGTCGAACAATCACTCGAGGGCATCATCATCGTCGATCTCTCTGGCAGGCTTCTCTATGCGAACCCCACGTTCGGAGAGATCATCGAATGTGAACAGTACCAGGATCTGGTTGGAAGATGCAGAGTACTCGACTTTATAACAGAAACGTCCCGGGCTGATGCGGTCCAGGCTTTTACGCAGGTCGCGGCCGGCAGCGACAGTTTTCTGATATCGTTCAAGATTCACACCCTAATAATGAGCGAGCGCTGGGTCGAATGCATCGGAAAAAAGATCTCCTATAGGTCGGCACCGGCCATGCTCCTCTCCTTCCGGGATGTCACCGTACGCCGAGAGACCGAAGAGGCTCTACGTGAGAGCGGAGAACTGCACAGCAAACTGATCGCAACCATCCCGGATATCGTCGTGCAGACAGCGATCGACGGGACAGTCGTGGCCATCAATGACTCTGTGGTCACCGTTGGCGGCTATGCCGGGCCGGAAGACCTGATCGGAAAGAACGTGTTCTCGTTCTTTGCCCCCGAGGATCTTCCCCGGGTAGCAGAGAACGCCAGGCTGATGTTTGAGCGAAAACTCGGTCCTGTGGAGTACCACTTCTTCAAGGGCGATGGCACCCAGATCCTGCTTGAAGTGAACGGCGATGTACTCCGGATGCCCGATGGGAGGCCATATGGGATGGTCTTCATCTGCCGGGACATCACCGAGCGGAAACAGGTTGAGGTTGCCCTGCAGCAGGCAAACCGGAAACTCAGGCTCCTCTCCGGCGTCACCAGGCATGACATCAACAACCAGATGATGGTATTGATGGGACACCTCGGAATCCTCCAGGAGGACTGGGCGGACACTACCCAGGATGCGAGTCTCCAGAAGGTCACAGCGGCTGCTGAGCGAATCTCCGCGATGATCCGGTTCACGGGCGAGTACGAGGAGATCGGGATCACGGCCCCGACCTGGCAGAAAATCAGGGCCGTCATCAGGAGAGCGGGCAGGGAAGCCCCACTCGGAGACCTCGGGCTGACGATCGATCTCCCGGATTCTGCAGAGGTGCTCGCCGATCCCCTCATTGTGAAGGTCTTTTATAATCTGATGGAGAATGCCGCCCGTTTCGGAGAGGAGGCCACAATGATTGAGTTCTCTGTCCTGGACCGGGATGGGAATCTGGTTGTGGTATGCGAAGACGATGGCGATGGCATCCGACCAGAGGAGAAGGAGAAGATCTTCCGGCGGGGGTTTGGGGAGAACACCGGCCTCGGCCTCTTCCTCGCCCGTGAGATCCTCTCGATCACTGGCATCGCGATCCACGAGATCGGTGAATCCGGGAAGGGGGCACGGTTCGAGATAGTGATTCCCCGGGGGATGTACCGCATGCAGGGAGATGCCGGCCCACACCATCGGTGAGACTCCGGGTCACAGGCCTCACCCCAGATGCAGTTCACTTTTTATGTCCCGGCTCCAGGGGCGATCCAATCAAAAACGTTCAAAAATAGGTTGAAAAAGTTGGGTGGATCAACTGCTGACCAGCGACTTCAGGGAGTCCGGCACCGTGCCGGTCGCCGTCATCGGGGTCAAGGGGGTCAACCCACTCTTGTTCAGGGCTGCTGCGCCCTGTTCTGAGGCGAGCGCCTTGATGTACGCAGCACCCAGGTCGGGGTGTGCCGCCTTTGTCGGAATCGTCACACCATAGACGATCGGCGTGGCAGGGATCAGACCTGATGGGGTCTTCGCCTGCACCGAGGCGTATGCGCTGCTCATGCTCAGGTTCGCCAGCGAGATCTCGTCCGGAAGCTCGATGTACGGGACTCCGCCGTCGACTGCGCTCGACCGGTAGACCAGGGCGTAGTCGGCCTTACCGCTCTTAAGGAGGTCCATGTAGGTCGGGCCGGTGGCGGTCGGGATCAGCAGATTCTTGTTGTCCGGCTTCGGGGCGGAGAGATCGATGGTGGTGTTGGTTCCGGTCTTGTTCACGGTGATCGCGCTGTGGTCGCTGACGACCTTCTTGAAGAGGTCGGGGACCTTGTAGTACGACTCGGCGAGGACCAGCGTCATGTAGGCACGGTAACCCCCGGGGTCGGAGCTCGGTTCACCGGTGACGAGTTTGACATTGTCCTGGCTCAGCACCGAGTACCAGTTCTCTTTCGTGATGGTGGCTGCGCCGGTGCTGTTGTTGGTGTAGGCGAGGACCATCGCGTTCCGCGCGAAGTTCAGGGTGAACGAGGCGTTGTCAGGGACCATCAGCCGGGAGATCTGGTCGGCGTCTGCACTGGCGACGACGTCGGCCTTCTCGCCGTTCTTGGTCACCTTCTCGATCATCGTGATCGAGGAGCCGCTGAAGAGTTCGGCCTCTGCGCCGGTGGTGCTCTTCTCAAAGACCGATTTGATGGTCTTGAACGGGGTCGCGAGGGAGCCGGCGTGGAAGACGATCATCGGAACGGTCGCATTTATGGGGGCCGAGTTGTCGACCTTGAAGGTCTTGGCCATGGTCGCGTTCATCGGGGAGAAGAGTCCTTTGCCGTACTTCTCCTTCCCGAAGTCGGCGATCAACTGCTGGGTGGTGTTATCGGTCAGGAACGTTGCAAAGGTGTTGGCAGCGCTGATGCTGGCCGTCGCATTGTTCTTCGGCACCACCGACATCACGCTGTAGATGTTGAGCAGGCTGGCCCCGCTGGTGATCACCGGAACGATGGTCAGGTTCCCCTTGTAGGCGAGGAACGTCCCCTCGTCAGTCAGAGTGTAGGCCTGTTTCTGGTCGGCCATCTGGAGGGTCTCGCCCATCCCCTTACCTGCCTCGACATACCAGTTCCCGGACTTCTCGACCTGGGTGACATAGTCAAAGCCGGCATTCTTCCAGACCTTCTTCTCTGCAGAGTGGGTTCCGGATCCATCACCACGCGAGACGAAGGCGACATTGGCGGTGTTGTTCGCGCCGGCCGCGATGAGCTTCTTGAACGCGTCCTCAGGCGAGAGACCCTTGATCTGGGCAGGATCGCTGGCCGGGCCTACGATCTGGAAGTAGTTGTACGCAAACGAGCGCCGGTTGACACCATTCCCATTCTCCATGAAGACAATCTCATCTGCAGGCGAGTGGACCAGCAGCACATCTGCATCCCCGCGCTTGGCCAGTTCGATGGCCTTTCCAGACCCCTGCGAGGTGATCTTCAGGTGGGTGTTGTACTGCTTTTCATAGATCGGTGCAAGGTAGTCGAGGAGCCCGGTATCGTACAGGCTCGTCGTCGTCGCGACCAGCAGCTCCTGCGCAGGAGATGAGGCATTGGACGAAGTGGTTACATTGGCTGCGGTTCCGTTGGCAGCCTGCTGGGTCGTGCATCCTGCGATGCAGAGACTGGCCAGCAGCAGCACAACCAGGGCGATGCAGCATGTGGTGGTTCGTTCTGACATGGATATTACCAGTAATTACCTCGACAGGCACCTATTTATGTGTTCTACAGACGCACCCCGGAGTTAAATACATATAATTGACTGTTCTGCCGATTCCAGCACGGAGGAGCACCACAATTTATCTGAACGGCAGGCGAGAAGATGTGAGAGCATGCAGGAGATCATCGACGGCATTGTCCAGGCTGCGGGCCTGATCACCACCCTGAACCCGGACGTGATGGAGATCACCGGACTGACCATCTCCATCTCGATCGTAGCCACACTGGTCGGGGCGGCCATTGCCGTACCCCTCGGCGGCATGATTGCAACGAACACCTTTCCGGGAAAGAGGGGCATAATCCAGATCATCCAGACGCTGTACGCCGTGCCGACTGTCACGATCGGGCTCCTCCTCTTTCTGCTCATCTCCCGTGCCGGACCTCTGGGCCAGTTCCGCCTCCTCTTCACCCCTGCCGGCATGGTGATCGGGGACGTGCTGCTGATCCTCCCGATCGTCACCGGGATGACCCTCTCGGCCCTCGCCAACGTGGACCGCGGGGTCCATGAGACGCTCGTATCACTCGGTGCGACCAGGCGTCAGCTCCTCTGGATGGTGATGAAGGAGGCCAAGTTTGCCCTTCTGGCCGCGATCGCCCTCGGGTTCGGACGGGCGATCTCCGAGGTCGGGTGCGCCATCATGATCGGCGGCAACATCAGGGGGTCGACGAGGGTGCTGACGACCGCGATCAGCCTGGAGACCTCGATGGGGAACATTGGGTTTTCGATCGCTCTGGGCGTGATCCTGCTCCTCATCGCGCTCGCCGTCAACCTCTTCGTCTCGTATGTGCAGGGGGAGGGAAACACATGATCACCGCCACCTCCCTCACCAGAAAGTACGGCGACCGGACCGCACTGGACCAGGTCTCCCTTTCAGTACAGAAGGGGGAGATCTTCGGGATCATCGGACCGAGCGGATCGGGCAAGTCCACGCTCCTCCGGCTCCTCGACCTGATCGAAACCCCAACTGCCGGAGCGGTCGCTCTCGACGGCGTGGCGGTGCCGGCCAGGGGACATGGGCAGCTGCAGGTGATCAGGCAGATGGGAATGGTCTTTCAGCGGCCGGCGGTCTTCTCAGGGACCGTCAGAGAGAACATCGGTGCTGGTCTCCGGTTCCGCGGGGTAGAGCGCTCGCTGATCGAGGAGGAGGTCAAAAGGATGCTCAAACTGGTCAGACTCGAGGGCTACGAAGATCGGATCGCCTCGACCCTCTCTGGCGGGGAACTGCAGCGTATCGCGATCGCACGCGCAGCAGTGACCGGGCCAGCAGTCCTCTTCATGGACGAGCCGACCGCCAACCTCGACCCGCACTCCACGGCCGTCATCGAGGATCTGATCCGACACCTGGCCACCGTGGAGAAGACCACCATCGTGCTGGCCACCCATGACATGGTGCAGGGGCAGCGGCTCTGCGATCGGATCGGGGTGATGATCGACGGGAGACTGGTCCAGACCGGCACCCCGGACGAGATCTTCTTCTCCCCCGCCACCCCCGAAGTCGCGGCCTTCACCGGCATCGAGAACCTGTTGAAAGGGACTGTGGTAGAGATCACCGACGGGCTTGCCGACGTTGTTGTGGCAGGCTATCACCTGCAGGCGATTGCATCCGATAGGTACCGGGGGCCAGCCATCCTCAGCATCAGGTCTGAGGAGGTGACACTGACCCGAGATCAGGAACCGGATGGAAGCGCTCGCAACCAGATGAGCGGGACCATCACCAGACTCCTTCCCCTCGGGCCGCTGGTCAGGGTCGCTATAGACTGCAACGGAGTGCCGATCACAGCATTGATCACAAGGGCATCCTGCAGGGAGATGCACCTGGTCATTGGAAACGTCGTCACGGCCAGATTCAAGGCAAGTGCCGCGCACCTCATTATGAAACCATGAATTCGGTGCAAATTCGGTGCGCTCCCTGATTCCCGCCCAACTGAGCGGACCATTCGGGAGCGCACAGGATGTTCGAAATATTTATCATAGAAAAATACACTAAATCACACTCTTATATGAATATTTCATACGCGGCATTTCTCTGAAACCTACAATAGTACCTATATTTGAATAGAACAGTTCGAATATTTATTATTTAAATAATTATATAATAAAAACGACCAGAGAGAAAACGACATCCTTATATGAAGGGAATTAGAATAAATCCATGTTCCCATGAGGGGACGTGCAATTAGTGACAATCATTCACACTCAGTGAACCTGTAGAGTGCCTTCCATTATTCAGTTACAGGAAAGAATTGAATTAGAACTTTGAAAGGGAGGAATATTATGGCAAAATATACGGAAACAATTGACCTCTATGATGATGAGGGCAAACTGTTAAAGAGCGGGGTCACCCTCGAAAAGATCAGCCCCCTGGTCAACCCGGGGATCAAGAAGATCATCGACCTGACCAAGCGAACAATCGCTGTCAACCTGAATGGAATTCAGGAAGGACTGAAGTCCGGAAAGCTCGGTGGCAAGGCCAACCAGATCCTTGGACGCTCATTAGAGTATGACATCGTCAAGGACCACGGAGCACTCTCAGACAGGATCAAGGCAATGATCCAGGTCGAAGAGGGCGACGACACCCAGATCAGAACCGTCGGCAACGGCAAGATGCTGATGGTCGAGGTTCCGAGCGCACGGCTCGCCTCCGCATCGACCTACGATGCAGCGATCACCTCAGTGGCATCAGCGACCACCCTTGCACTGCTCGACCAGTACAACATCGGGATGTTCGACGCCTCGGTGGTCAAGGCAGCAGTCTGGGGAACCTACCCACAGACGATGGACATGCAGGGCGCAAACGTCGTTTCGATCCTGTCCATTCCACAGAACAACGAAGGTCTCGGTTTCTCGCTCCGTAATGTTGCGGCAAACCAGTCTGTGATGATGACCCACCGGAACGCATTCCAGGGCGCAGCACTCGCTTCAACCTTCGAACAGGCAGGAGAGTTCGAGATGGGTATGGCAATCGGCCCATTCGAGCGTGCACAGCTGCTGGCATACGCATACCAGGGGCTCAATGCAAACAACATCGTCTACGACCTCGTAAAGAAGAACGGTGCAACAGGCACTGTCGGTACAGTCGTCCAGTCGCTTGTCGAGCGGGCCCTTGAAGACAAGGTCATCACCCCAGGCAAGAAGGGCAAGAGCGGGTACATCTTCTACGACACCAAGGACCCAATGCTCTGGAACGCCTACACAGCAGCAGGTACGCTTGCAGCAACTATGGTCAACTGTGGTGCAGGACGGTTCGCACAGGCAGTCTCCTCGACACTGCTGTACTTCAACGACCTGCTCGAGCATGAGACCGGTCTCCCAGGCTGCGACTACGGTCGTGTGATGGGTGTTGCCGTCGGTTTCTCATTCTTCAGCCACTCGATCTACGGTGGTGGCGGTCCAGGTATCTTCAACGGGAACCACGTCGTGACCAGACACGCAGCCGGATTCGGTATGCCCTGTATCGTCTCTGCATGTGCACTTGATGCGGGAACACAGATGTTCACCCCAGAAGGCACCGCAAAGATCTACCAGGACACCTTCGGCCAGCTGCCTGAGTTCAAGACCCCGATGCAGACCATCGCAAAGAGCATCTGAGTTTTCTCGCGTGGAAACCAATGACAGAAGCCATATATCCTCAGTGCAGGGTCGTCCCGGAACGTCTCCTCAACCCCGGTACAGTTGAACGGCTCCTGAACCTGCTGGTTACGATAGAGTCCATCAGAAAGATCCTGATCAAAGGGTCCTCGATTCCGCCGGCCGTACCATACGGCCCCGCCCGGGGGGCACCAAACCCCCATTCGATGCGGGGCACGATCATGGTCGGAGAACAGCCTGTGGAGCTCACAGTCCATGTCGGGATCATCGACATGGAACTGGAAGATCGGAATGCACTGCCGCAGATCAAGGCGGCATGCGAAGAGGTCTTCACACAGTTCACGTACAGCATAAAGGAAGGCAGGTTCATGAAGACCCAGGCCTCGACCTCCGACTATGCAAAGTACGGTCCTGAAACGGACGAGTTGCTGCTTGGACTTGCTGACCCAAAGAGCCGGAAAGGTCCGGTCATTGTACAGGGAACGTAATCATGCCGATGGGACGTGTGACCCAGGTTGTGGACTGCCGCGAGGCGATGGGGATGGGAAAAGGCGGAGGAATGGCCCAGCGTGGAACCATCTCCGAGTGCCGGTACCCTGACGTGATCGTCGTCGGCATGTCCCCTGGACGTCGACATGTCACCAAACCGGTCTGTGATATCACCTCTGCGCTTCGGCAGCAGGGTGTCGAGTACAGCATCAGTACCCTGATCTTAAACGCAGGCAGTGGAGTACCGCCAGATGCACCGAGCATCGCAGGCGGGGTGCTCGGTGCCTACTTCGGCCTGACTGAGAAGGAGATCAGGCAGATCGAACGACACAAGGTCGCGATCCTGCACCACGGGAACGTACGGTCCCA
Source organism: Methanosphaerula subterraneus (assembly GCF_052055875.1). Taxonomy (GTDB): domain Archaea; phylum Halobacteriota; class Methanomicrobia; order Methanomicrobiales; family Methanospirillaceae; genus Methanosphaerula; species Methanosphaerula subterraneus. Next base: position 2,316,181 of record NZ_CP170508.1, on the reverse strand, counting down.
CGTGGTGCAGAAGGTCAGATATATCCTGCAGTACTGCAACATCCCTGCAGTGGTGGTCTCACAGGCCCCCATCGACTTTGAAGACCTGGCTAAGGAAGGCGTAAAGACCGCACTGGTGATGCCCCCTCCTGATAAGATCAGGACAAAGGGAACGGTCATGGCGATCGTATCAGGCGTCACCCGCGGGCAGACACCGACACGAGAGAAGATGGCAGATGTCGTCAGAGAAGTAATGAGATTGATGAAAAACCCAACCAAATCGGAGTAATCAACATGGCATACAAACCACAGTATGGACCAGGTTCATCTACTATCGCCGATAACAGGCGCAAATACATGGACCCAGGACACAAGCTGGAAAAAGTCCGTGACATCACGGATGAGGACATTGTAATGATTATGGGACACCGTGCACCAGGCTCGGCATACCCAACAGCACACCCCCCACTGGCAGAGCAGCAGGAACCAAACTGCCCGGTCAGAAAGATGGTCACCCCAACCGAGGGTGCAAAGGCCGGCGACCGCGTCCGGTACATCCAGTTCGCAGACTCGATGTTCAACGCACCAAGCCAGCCGTACGAGCGGACCTACCTCGAGATGTACCGCTTCCGTGCAATCGACCCAGGTACACTCTCAGGCCGACAGATCGTCGAGTGCCGTGAGCGTGACCTCGAAAAGTACGCAAAGGAACTGCTCAACACCGAACTCTTCGACCCAGCCCGCGTCGGCATCAGGGGTGCAACCGTCCACGGTCACTCGCTCCGTCTCGATGAAGACGGCATGATGTTCGACATGCTCCAGCGCTGTGTCCTCGACAAGAAGGACGGCGTTGTCAAGTACGTGAAGAACCAGATCGGGGAACCACTCGACCGCGCAGTCTCAGTCGGCAAGCCGATGGACGAGAAGTGGCTCAAGGCACACAGCACGATCTTCCACTCCCTCGACGGCGTCGCGTTCCGTGACGATGCAGAGTACGTGGAGTATGTTCAGCGGATCCACTCGCTGAGGACAAAGTATGGCTTCATGCCAAAGGAGTGAATAACATGGCAAAAATTGAGAGATCACAGAAGCTCTTCCTGAAGGCACTCAAGGAGAAGTTCGCAGGAGAGGACCCGGCAGGATCAAACACTCACTTTGCACGTGCAGGACTTGAGCAGTCCGAGCGGAAGAGAGAGTTCATGAAGGAAGGTAAGAAGGTAGAGATGGAGCGTGGGATCAGCCAGTACGACCCCAAGCGCTGTCACCTCGGTGGTATCCCTCTCGGTCAGCGCCAGCTGATGACCTACGAGGTCAGCGGAACCGGCACCTTCGTCGAGGGCGACGACCTGCACTTCGTCAACAACGCTGCCATGCAGCAGATGTGGGACGACATCCGCCGGACGATCATCGTCGGCATGGACCTGGCCCACAACACACTCCAGAAGCGTCTCGGTAAGGAAGTCACTCCTGAGACGATCAACGAGTACCTGCACATCCTCAACCACGCAATGCCAGGCGCAGCCGTGGTCCAGGAGCACATGGTCGAGACCCACCCAGCACTCGTATCAGACTGCTACGTCAAGGTCTTCACCGGTGACGACGAAGTCGCCGACCAGATCGAGCCCCAGTTCCTCCTCAACATCGAGAAGCTCTTCCCGGCGAAGTCAGCAGCCAAGCTGAAAGAAGCAGTCGGCAAGTCGATGTTCCAGGCGGTTCACATCCCAACGACCGTCTCCCGTACCTGCGACGGTGGGACCACCTCCAGATGGTCTGCCATGCAGATCGGTATGTCCTTCATCGCAGCGTACAGAATGTGCGCCGGTGAGGCAGCAGTCGCTGACCTTTCGTACGCAGCCAAGCACGCCGGCGTCATCCAGATGGCCGACATCCTGCCAGCTCGCCGTGCACGTGGCCCGAACGAACCAGGTGGTATCAAGTTCGGTAACTTCTGTGATATGATCCAGGCAGACCGCAAGTATCCGAACGACCCCGCAAAGGCAGCCCTCGAGGTTGTCGGTGCAGGAACGATGCTCTTCGACCAGATCTGGCTCGGATCCTACATGTCCGGTGGTGTCGGGTTCACCCAGTATGCAACCGCAGCATACACCGACAACATCCTCGACGAGTTCGTCTACTATGGTATGGACTACCTCAAGTCGAAGTACGGCGGCTACTCACAGGCACCAGCAACCCAGGAGGTCGTCAACGACCTCGCAACCGAGGTCACGCTGAACGCCATGGAGCAGTACGAGCAGTTCCCAACCATGATGGAGGACCACTTCGGCGGTTCCCAGCGTGCCAGTGTCATTGCAGCAGCGTCAGGTCTGACCGCTTCAATCGGTACCGGGAACTCCAATGCCGGTCTGAACGGATGGTACCTCTCGATGCTCATGCACAAGGAAGGATGGTCACGTCTTGGTTTCTTCGGCTACGACCTGCAGGACCAGTGTGGTTCAGCAAACTCGATGTCGATCAGACCGGATGAAGGTCTCCTCGGTGAACTCCGTGGACCAAACTATCCAAACTATGCAATGAACGTCGGTCACCAGGGAGAGTATGCAGCTATCTCCGGTGGTGCCCACTTCGGCCGCGGCGATGCATGGGTTCTGAACCCGCTGATCAAGATCACGTTCGCAGACCCATCCCTGCAGTTTGACTTCTCTGAGCCACGCCGTGAATTCGCCAAGGGAGCAATCCGCGAGTTCATGCCAGCAGGCGAGCGCTCACTGATCATCCCTGCACGGTAAACCCAACACAATTTTTTTTTCCTTAACGAAAATTTTCCATAATAAAACAGTTATTCTGTTCGCTTTTTCATAATTACGCTCGGAAACGTAATTTTCCCGCCACTTTTCGAAACCTTTAATTAAACACTCAACAACTGTTTACTGAACCACAAAGGGTTTGTACTCAACGTAAGTGGCTAGCAATTCGAATACTCTCATGCATCTTACTAAGCACGGGAGGAGGCTAAATGGTAGACAACATAGTATTTGGCATTGGAATCACTGCATTGGCAGGAGCTCTTGCTACCGTAGCCGGTGCTGCGGAAGATGTTGAATCTGATATCGGCTCACAGGGAGACCCGAATTCACAGGTTCAGCTCGCGCCGCAGATGGGATTCATTCACCGCATCTTTAACAAAGCAGTGGCAGGTGAACCCCCCGCATACGGTCTATGGTGCGCTCTCGGCGCAGGTATAGCATGGGCATTTTTGGTAATGCAGTTCAATCCGATTCTTGCAATCATCCTCGGCTGCGCACTGGCGACATTCGTCCAGGGCGTGTATGCGACGACTGCCTACTTGGGCAGGACTGCAAGTTTAGCAAAGTTTGGACAGCCGGTGTACATCGATATCTTAAAGTCGATGACCTCGGTCACGATGGCACACGCATTTGTGGCGATCTTCACCACGGTGTCGCTCTGCTATCTTATGAACGCATCACTCGGGCATCCGTTCCCGCTCCCGCTCCTCGGCCTTGTCTGGGGTATCGCACTCGGTGCAGCAGGGTCTGCAACCGGCAACCCATTCTATGGAAAGGAGCGCCAGTACCAGAACCAGAAGTTCGGTGCCGGTGTCCCAATATCAGCATCAGGAAACATTGTCCGGTATGCTGAAGCAGGACAGCGGAACTCACTCGACAACGGCTGGTTCTCGTCGAAGCTCGGCGGCCCCGCATCCGGTATCTGTTTCGGACTGATCGTCTTCCTTGAACTCTGGAGAACGGTCATCTTCGAGAAGGTCAGCGGAGGCTGGGGTGCCATCGTCGTCGGTATCATCCTGATCCTGGTCTTCACAGTCGTTGACCGGTATATCGAAGTCTGGGCACGGAAGAACTACGGACCATACACCACAGAGGAGACGACCGCATGAGCGCAATTGCAGCAAAAGGCGGTCCAGCAAGCATGGACATGCCCTCAACACTGATCGGGCTCGTTCTGCTCATCATCATGCTCGGCCTGATGTTCGTACTCGGACCAATCAGCGCGTTCTACGCTCTGATCGGAATCGTAGTCGGCGGCGTGCTGATCGGTTTTGGTGTTCACTTCGTGCCAGTCGGCGGAGCGCCGGCAGCCATGGGCCAGGCCCCGGGTATTGCAACAGGTGTTGCGATGCTGGCGGCTGGTGCAGGGCTCGCAGGGCTCTTCGGCGGTGCATGGGCAGCAGAACAGGGAACAGTCATCGCAGTGATCACCGGCGGAGTCGGCGGTGCCATGATGATGGCCATCACCTGTCTGATGGTGAACGCAATCTATGTCTACGGGATGGGTATCCCGGCAGCATCAGGAAAGGTGGCAAAAGACCCGCTGACCGGCGACTCGCAGGCAGCCTACAAGTCCCAGGGAACTGAAGGACACGGTCTGCCGTTCATCTCGTATGTTGGCGGTGTCATCGGTGGTTTCTTCGGCGGTGCCGGCGGCACGCTGATCTACCTGATGCTTTTAGGCGTATATGAGCAGGCACTTCCTACGCTCTTCAACGCAAAGCTTGAGCAGATCATGCCGCTCGCAGTCTCTCTTGCAGGGATCTTCGCAGTCGGTATGTTCCTGGTGAACTCTGTGCTTGCAGCATACAACATCACCGGTACCATCGAAGGACCGCATGACCCCAAGTTCAAGCGGTTCCCACGTGCAATCGTAGCATCGATGATCGCATCAGCCCTCTGTGGCCTGGTTGCAATCCTGCTTGTGGTGATGGGGAACTTCTGAGGTGTTCTCATGACAGCACAAATTACAGTAACTGAGGGAGGAGTTCCTCACAACAAGGTCATGATCTATGGGCTTGTCGGCTCGCTGATCGCGATCTACCTCACCTACCTGAACACCCTGATGGGCACGCAGGCTTTCTCCTTCTTTGGAGGGCTCGGTGCAATCGCTGCCCTGATCTGGGGAAGCAGCACCATCAAGCGGCTCTGCAGCTACGGTATCGGGACTGGTGTCCCATCCGCAGGGATGCTCGCGTTTGGTTCCGGTGTGATCGGTATGCTGATGGCAACCAAGTTCGGCATGCTGACTCCGGTCCTTGCACTGATCATTGCCGCAATCGTCGGCGCCATCCTTGGATTCATCTCAAACAACATCTTAAACATGCGCATCCCTGTGATGATTCAGTCCCTCACTGAACTCGCGGCAGTCGGTTCACTGGTCCTGCTCGGATTCAGTGCCATGGCAGCAGGCGGATTCTCGATGGCAGCACTGACCACCGGCACGATGACCGTGCTCGGCACACAGGTTGCAGCATACAATGCATCACTGATCGGCGGAAGCGTCCTCGCAGTGCTCTTCATGCTCGGTGCAATCGCACTCCAGCATGGATTCAATGCATGTCTCGGACCGAACGAGAAGCAGGACAGGACCCTGATGCTGACCGCAGAGTGCGGATTCCTCAGCATGATCATGGTCGCCATCATCTCGTTCGCCTTCATCGGCATCGGCGCTGCAGTCCTCTCGCTGCTGATCTCACTGCTCGGCTGGTATTACACCTACACGCAGTTCTTCGCACTCTCAAGGCGCGACGCAGCAGCATGGCTCGATTCAAAGCCGATCCTCGAAGTGGAGAGTGAGGCATAATGTACGTCCAGGTTCTGCCTGAATATGGCCTCGTCGTCGATCCGCTGGTCGGTATCGTCACCACTGCAGGGGAGTCCTTTGCACCGGTGCTCGAACAGATCACCATCCTCGAATCGGCCGCAGATGATCTGGTGAACATGCTCTCCGGAGAAGGGATGCTTTCATCCTCGTTCCCGGGTAGAGAGCAGACGCTGAAGATCGCCGGAGGAATAACAGCCTTCTGGTACGGTATCGCAGTCGGACTATTCCTCGCAGGCATCATCGCCTTCCAGCTGATCAGGATGGGGTGAAGAGAATGGCAGATAAGAAATCACCAGCCAGTGGATGGCCAATCGTCCAGGGCGACTTCCATTCAGGGGATGCAAACAGCCCGGTTGCAGTTATTACCATGGGCTCGCACCTCGATGAACAGGGGATCTGCGATGCAGGGGCGGCAATATGCGGTTCCTGTAAGACAGAGAACCTCGGGCTTGAGAAGGTCGTAGCAAACGTCATCTCAAACCCGAACATCCGCTTCATCCTGCTCTGCGGGACAGAAGTGAAGGGGCATCTCTCAGGACAGTCACTCCGCCAGCTCCACTCATCAGGTGTTGACAAGGGTAAGATCGTTGGCTCTGAAGGTGCTATCCCGTTCATCGAGAACCTCGATGACGCGGCGATTAAGCGCTTCCAGGAACAGGTCGAAGTCATCAACATCATGGAGAGCGAGGATCTTGGCACCATCAAGGCAAAGATCAACGAACTGAAGGGAAAAGACCCCGGTGCGTTCGCTGCTGAAGCCATGGTCGTTGAGGTCAAGGAAGCAGGCGGCGCGGCCGAAGAGTCGACCGGCGAAGTACAGCCGCTTTCAGGCGAAGTTGTGCTGGTCCACACCAGGATGAAAGTGATCGAAAAAATGATCACCGACATCGGGTACTGGGACCGGTATGCAGCAGGCGTCTACTCAGGCAAGGTCGAAGGGCTGATGATCGGTCTGATCGTCTCATTCGCACTGATTGGATTCTTGCTGATGGGGTGATCTGATATGGCAGAAGAAGGCTCAAAGGCTGCTGGACCCATCAGAATGGTCGCCATAAACAATATGGTCGAAAACATGCGCTACAAGTCGCAGATCCTTGCAAGGACCAACAAACTTGAGTCCGGTATTATGGACACAGGTCTTGTCGGGTTTGCAGCAGGGATGCTTGTAGCACTGGTCCTGATTGTGGTACCAGCATTAGTACTGATGTGAGGTATCGAGAATGGCAGATAAGAAATCACCAGCCAGTGGATGGCCAATCGTCCAGGGCGACTTCCATTCAGGGGATGCAAACAGCCCGGTTGCAGTTATTACCATGGGCTCGCACCTCGATGAACAGGGGATCTGCGATGCAGGGGCGGCAATATGCGGTTCCTGTAAGACAGAGAACCTCGGGCTTGAGAAGGTCGTAGCAAACGTCATCTCAAATCCAAACATCCGCTTCATCCTGCTCTGCGGGACAGAAGTGAAGGGGCATCTCTCAGGACAGTCACTCCGCCAGCTCCACTCATCAGGTGTTGACAAGGGTAAGATCGTTGGCTCTGAAGGTGCTATCCCGTTCATCGAGAACCTCGATGACGCGGCGATTAAGCGCTTCCAGGAACAGGTCGAAGTCATCAACATCATGGAGAGCGAGGACCTTGGCACCATCAAGGCAAAGATCAACGAACTGAAGGGAAAAGACCCCGGTGCGTTCGCTGCTGAAGCCATGGTCGTCGAGGTCAAGGAAGCAGGCGGCTCAGCCGAGGTTGCAGCAGCCGGGGCGAACCCCCAGTTCCTTGAGATGGAGAAGAGGCTCGATGCAATCGAGAAGAAGATCGAGTTCGTGGACGCAGAGATCGCCCAGCGTGCAGGCCGCAAGGTTGGGAGAGATATCGGTATATTATACGGACTGGTAGCTGGACTGACAGTATTTATCATGCTGCTCGTCCTGCTCCCCAAATTGAATGTGATGGTTTAAGAGAGGAGTAATACTATGTTCAGATTTGAAAAAGAACAGCAAGTCTGGGATTTCAATGGTACCAAGATCGGTGGGCAGCCTGGAGAATACCCCACCGTTCTCGGTGCATCGATCTTCTATAACAAGCACGAGATTGTGCTCGACGACCACAAGGGTACGATCGACAAGCCAAAGGCTGAAGCACTCTGGAACCGCTGCCAGGAACTGACCGACGAGACGGGGATACATTTCTTCATCCAGATCATCGGTGAGTTCGGTGAGGCGCTCGAGTCCTACTTTGACTGGTTCGCATCGATCGATGACAAGACCGCATTCCTGATGGACTCCTCGGCACCTGCAGCACGTATGCAGGCAGCCAAGTACGTCACCGAAGTCGGGCTCGCCAACCGTGCGATCTACAACTCGATCAACGGTTCGATCAGCCAGGAAGAGATCGAAGTCCTCGCAAAGAGCGACGTCGATGCAGCCATTGTGCTCGCATTCAACCCGGCAGATCCGTCAGTCGCAGGGCGCCAGAAGGTGCTCGGCGAGGGTGGTGTCGCAGGGCAGACCAAGGGTATGATGCAGATCGCAGAGGATGCAGGGATCACCAGGCCAATTCTTGATACTGCAGCCACACCACTCGGTCTCGGTTCAGGCGGGTCGTACCGTGAGATCCTTGCATGCAAGGGGATCTACGGCCTCCCAACCGGTGGCGCATACCACAACATGACCGTCTCATGGACCTGGCTCCGCCGCTGGAAGAAGAACCTCGGCACCGTCTATGATGGAAAGCCGGCACTCAAGGACCAGATGCTCAAGCACTATGCAAAGGACATGGAAGCCCTCAAGCAGGCAGTCTGGTCAGCACCGGATATCGGCTGCAACCTGATTGCAAGCACCCTCGGGGCAGACCTGATCATGTTCGGTCCTATCGAGAACATGGAGCCGATGCTGACGACCCAGGCGTATGCAGATATCACGATCCTCGAGGCAGCTCGCGATCTCGGTATCGACACCCAGGATCCGAACCATCCAATCTTCAAACTCATCTAATCCTTTTTTCATCGAGTATTCAGGGTCATCCCGGGCCATTATCATTCAGGTTCAGAAATGAACAGAACAGCTCACCTGCGGTACCGTTAATAAGGTCTGCGCCTCATGTATTATGGAAATCCATGAAGGCGGTTCTGGGGCTTGAAGACGGGACATATGTGGTAGGAGAGGGGTTCGGAGCAGAGGGCACCTGCGCCGGCGAACTGGTCTTCTCCACCCAGATGACCGGGTATATGGAGGCGCTGACGGATGCCAGTTATGCCGGCCAGATCCTGATGTTCACGTTCCCACAGATCGGGAACTACGGGGTCGATGAGAAGAACTTCCAGAGTCCGGCAGTGCAGACGCTCGGCTGCGTGGCGCAGGAGATCTGCGATCAGCCGGCAACTGGACAGTCACTGAAGCGGTACTACGAAGAGCACGGGCTCCTTGGGATCGAAGGGGTCGACACCAGGGCGTTGACGATCAAGACCAGGCAGCACGGGACACTCCGGGCTGCGCTGATCGTCGGAAGCGGGGACCCTGAGCATGCGATCGCCCTGGCACGGGCCGTTCCGCCTATCTCCACCCAGGCTCTGATCCCGCAGGTCTCCTGCAAGGATGCGTACAGAGTCCCGGGGCCCGGGAGACGGGTCGCCGTGATCGATCTCGGGATCAAACGGCACATGGTCGTCAGCCTGAACAAGCGGGGAGCTGATATCGGGGTCTTCCCGTACAACACGACCGCCGAGGAGATCAAGGGCTTTGAACCCGATGCCCTGCTCATCTCTAACGGTCCCGGCGACCCGGTCCAGGCCAGGGAGGCGATCCGATGCGTCTCCGACCTGATCGGAACCATGCCAGTCTTTGGGATCTGTATGGGTAACCAGGTGACCGCACTGGCCCTCGGGGCGGAGACTCATAAATTGAAGTTTGGTCACCGCGGCACCAACCAGCCGGTGAGGTACTCGGATGGAAAGATCTTCATCACCACCCAGAACCACGGCTTTGTCGTGGACCAGGATACCCTCCCTGAGGGATGCGCCTGTAGTTATACGAACTTAAACGACGGAACCCTGGAAGGATTCGAATCCCCTGACCTGGGTATCTCCTGCGTTCAGTTCCATCCCGAGGCCCATGGAGGCCCACGGGATACGGAATGTCACTTTTTTGATATGATCATGCGGAGGATGGCCTGATGCCGAGGCGCACGGATATCAAGAAGGTCCTCTTAATCGGGTCGGGACCGATCCAGATCGGGCAGGCCGCAGAGTTCGACTTCTCGGGATCGCAGGCATGCAAGTCCCTCCGCGAAGAGGGGATCGAGGTGGTGCTGGTCAACTCCAACCCTGCGACGATCCAGACCGATCCCGAAACTGCGGACACGATCTATATCGAACCCCTCCGGGCCCCGATCATCGCGAAGATCATCGAGAAGGAGAAACCCGACGGGATCCTCTCAGGGATGGGCGGGCAGACCGGTCTGAACCTGACCGCAGAACTGGCAGAGCTCGGAGCCCTCGCGGACGTCGAGATCCTGGGCACCCCACTTGAGGCGATCTACCAGGGCGAGGACCGGGAGAAGTTCAAGGACCTGATGCAGAAGATCGGGGAGCCGGTCCCCAGGAGCATGATCTTAAACAAGCTCGACCAGATCGGCGAGGTGATCGAGAAGGTCGGCTTGCCGGTGATCATCAGGCCGGCCTACACCCTCGGCGGCGCCGGTGGCGGTATCGCCCACACCGTCGACGAACTCCGTCGGATCGTTGAGATCGGGTTGCAGCGCTCACGGATCCACCAGGTCCTGATCGAAGAGAGCGTGATGGGCTGGAAGGAACTCGAGTTCGAAGTGATGCGGGATGCAAAGGACACCTGCGTGATCATCTGTTCGATGGAGAACGTCGATCCGATGGGGATCCACACCGGGGAGAGCGTGGTCGTGGCCCCGATCCTGACGCTGCGGGACGACGAGTACCAGATGATGAGGTCTGCCTCGATCAAGATCATCAGGGCTCTCGACGTGCAGGGAGGGTGTAACATCCAGTTTGCCTTCCAGGACGGCGACTACCGGGTGATCGAGGTGAACCCCCGGGTCTCCCGTTCATCCGCCCTCGCCTCCAAGGCGACCGGATACCCGATTGCACGGGTCGCAGCCAAGATCGCCATCGGGATGAACCTCGATGAGATCACCAACGCCGTCACCGGATGCACTCCGGCCTCGTTCGAGCCGTCGATCGATTACGTGGTCGTCAAAGTCCCACGCTGGCCGTTCGACAAGTTCACCAGGGCCGACCGGACCCTGACCACCGCGATGAAGTCCACCGGCGAGGTGATGGCCATCGGCCGGACCCTCGAAGAGGGGTTCAAGAAGGCGCTCCGCTCGCTCGACACCGATATCAACACCCACACCAATCACAACGAGATCAGGATGATCCTGACCAGCCCGACCGACGAGCGGTTCGGGTGCATCTTCGACGCGTTCCGGGAGGGGTTCACCGTGGACGAGATCGCGTCCCTCACCTCGATCAACCCGTTCTTCCTCAACAAGATGGAGAATATCGTGAAGATCGAGCGGGCCCTGGCAGCCGAGCCGACCGATCGCATGATCCGGGAGGCCGCAGCCGCTGGGTTCTCGATGAAGGAGATCAGTGAACTGACCGGCCGGCCGGTTGACGAGGTCAGGTCCGTCGCCGGCGACCCGGTCTACAAGATGGTCGACACCTGTGCGGCCGAATTCCCGGCCACGACCCCGTACTATTATTCGACCTTTGGGACGAACACCGACATCGTCAAGAACGATAAGAAGAAGGTGCTGATCCTCGGGTCCGGACCGATCCGGATCGGGCAGGGGATCGAGTTCGACTACTGCACCGTCCATGCCGTCAAGGCACTCCGGGAGGAGGGAGTCGAGGTCCATATCGTCAACAACAACCCCGAGACCGTCTCGACCGACTTCGACACCTCGGACCAGCTCTTCTTCGAACCGATGCAGCTCGAGGATGTCGTGAACATCTTAAAGACGGACGGCTACTTCGGGGTGATGGTGCAGTTCGGCGGACAGAACGCCGTCAACCTGGCCCTCCCGCTGCTGCAGGAGATCAGAAAACTCGGGCTTCCAACCGCTATCTTAGGCTCGTCCCCTGACGCGATGGACATCGCCGAGGACCGGGACCGATTCAGCGAGCTGCTGGACAAACTGGAGATCCCGTCGCCGCCGAACAGCTCGGCCTACTCTGAGGAGGCCGCGCTGGCCATGGCCAATGCGATCGGCTACCCGGTGCTGGTCCGCCCCAGTTACGTGCTCGGCGGAAGGGCGATGGAGATCGTCCACGACAATGTCGAGCTCGAGTCGTACATGAAGGAGGCGATGCGGGTCAGCAAGAGCCACCCGGTGCTGATCGACTCGTTCCTGCAGGATGCCATTGAGCTGGACGTGGACGCGGTCTGTGACGGTGACGAGGTGCTGATCGGCGGGATCATGGAGCATATCGAGGAGGCCGGGGTCCACTCGGGCGATTCGGCCTGCGTCATCCCGACCCAGTCCCTCTCTGACTCAGTGCTCGCACGGGTCAGGGAATATACCAAGAAGATCGCCCTCGGCCTGGGCGTCGTGGGGCTCGTGAACATCCAGCTCGCGGTGAAGGACGACGTGGTCTACGTCCTCGAGGCCAACCCGCGTGCGTCCCGAACCGTCCCGTTCGTCTCCAAGGCGACCGGGATCCCGCTGGCCAAGGTGGCCGCGAAGGTGATGATCGGGAAGAAACTGAAGGACCTTGGCTATCAGGAGCGGACGTTCCGGCATGTCGCGGTGAAGGAGGTTCTCCTCCCGTTCAACAAGCTCCCCGGAGTCGACACGGTCCTCGGCCCTGAGATGAAATCCACCGGCGAAGTGATGGGGATCGACTACGACTTTGGCCGGGCCTACTACAAGGCCTGCATCTCGGCAGACAACGAACTCCCGATCGAAGGGAACGTCTTCATCTCGGTCTCAACCGAGCAGAAGGAGGAGGTCAGGCGAATCGCGGGTCAGCTCCGGGACCTCGGGCTGACCCTCTTTGGAACGAAGGGGACCGTCGAGACGCTGATGCAGGCAGGGATCGAGGCGAACCTGGTCAGAAAGGTTCAGGAAGGGTCCCCGAATGTGATCGACATGATGCGCCGGGGCGATATCAGGCTGATCATCAACACCCCGGTGGACAAGCAGTCCCGGCTCGACCATTACCAGATCATGCGGGCAGCGGTCGACTACGGGATCCCGTACATCACGACCCTGCAGGCCGCACGGGCCGCAGCGCTGGCCATCGATGCGATCAAGCGGGAGAAGATCACGCTGGAACCGATCAGCCATTACCTCTCGGAGGTTGAATGATGGGAAAAGGAACAATTATCTTAGCATTTTCTGGAGGGCTTGACACCTCCATCTGTGTGCCGCTGTTGAAAGAGCGCTACGGGTACGACCGGGTCGTGACGGTGGCCGTGGATGTCGGACAGACCGAGGAGGACATCTCCACTGCCACACAGAAGGGGAACCTGATCGCAGACAAGCACTACACGATCGATGTGAAGGACCGGTTCGTCGCCGAGCACCTCTTCCCTTCGATCAAGGCGAACGGGTCGTACGAGGGCTACCCAATGGGCACCTCGCTGGCCAGGCCGTTAATAGCCGAGGAGATTGTGAAGATCGCACGCGCCGAAGGGGCGACAGCGGTGGCCCATGGCTGCACCGGTAAAGGGAACGACCAGCTCAGGTTCGAGTTCATCTTCCATGGTGCCGGCCTTGAGGTGGTGGCACCGATCAGGGAGCTGAACCTGACCCGGGAGTGGGAGATCCAGTACGCCCAGGAGAAGCAGATCCCGGTGCCGGTGGTGAAGGAGAAGCCGTGGTCTGTGGACGAGAACTGCTGGTCTCGCTCGATCGAGGGGGGAAAACTCGAAGACCCGGCCTTCCACCCTCCAGAAGAGATCTTCCACTGGACCGTCTCCCCTGAAGCGGCCCCGGAGACGCCGGCGACGATCAGTATCCAGTTCAAGGACGGGGTGCCGATCGCGCTGAACAACGAGCCGATGAGCGGCCTCGACCTGATCCGGGCCCTGAACACGCTGGCAGGTGCACACGGCGTCGGCAGGAACGACATGATGGAGGACCGGATCCTCGGTCTCAAGGCGCGGGAGAACTACGAGCACCCGGCCGCGACGGTGCTGCTGGTGGCCCACCACGACCTGGAGGGGCTGGTCCTCTCCAGGCAGGAACTGGCCTTCAAGGAGATGATCGATGCCAAGTGGTCTGAACTGGCCTACATGGGACTGATCTACGAGCCGCTGTACTGGGCGCTGACGTCGTTCATCGACAAGACCCAGGAACGGGTGAACGGCACCGTCGACCTGAAGCTGTACAAGGGCTCGGTCCGTGTGCTCGGCAGGTCCTCGCCTGACACGCTCTACTCGGACGAATACGCCTCCTTCGACAGCACCACGGTGGACCAGTGCGATGCGGTCGGGTTCTCCAAGTATTACGGGCTTCAGGCCCGCCTCCTGATGAACCAGAAGCGGGACTGACCCGCCCCCTCTTTTTATGAAGGTGATCTGCCTCCTCTCAGGGGAACATCCGATACTCCCGGCGAAGGAGCTCGAGGTCGCAGGTACGGTCACCGACCTCTGGCCCCAGGTGGCCTTAATGGATTGTCCTGACCCGGCGAAGACGGCCCGGCTCGCCCAGACCCACCTGGTGCTCAGGTATCTCGCCACCTGCGAGCCGACGCTGGACGCAGTCAAATCGATGCTGGCCGACCTTGACCTGTCACCGGACGGAACCTTCGCGGTCAGGGCGAAGAAGGTCTGCGGCACCCCTATCGAGGCGGAACCGCCGACGATCGAACGGTTCGCCGGCGGTCTGATCGGCGGAAAGGTCTCGCTCACCGCCCCGGACCACGAGTACCACCTGGTCTTCTCGGGGGACCGATGCTTCTGCGGCGAACTCCTCCTCCGGATCGACCGGAGGGCGATGGACCTGCGCAACCCATACGGGCGACCGTTCTTTCACCCTGGCGTGATGATGCCGAGGATGGCCCGGACACTGGTGAACCTCTCGCTCGCCGAGCCAGGAGAGATCCTGTACGACCCGTTCTGCGGCACCGGGGGGACGATGCTCGAGGCCGACCTGATCGGGATCCGGGCGTACGGCTCCGACACCGACCGGGCGATGCTGATCGGTTCCCGACAGAACCTGCCCGGAGCCGAGGTGCTTGCCGGCGATGCGACCTGCCTGCCGGTCAGGTCCGCCGCCGTCGACGCGGTCGTCTCCGACCTGCCGTACGGGCAGTCGGTGCCGATCATCGCCCCGAGCCTGGAGAAGTTATACTCCGGCTCGCTCGAGGAGATCCGGCGGGTCCTCAAACCGGGCCGGCGGGCCGTGATCGTCACGCACCAACCGATCGGAACGATCGCGCAGGAGTACCTGACCGTCCTCGGCCAGTACGAGCAGCGGGTGCACAAGTCGCTGACCCGCCGGATCCTGGTCTTAGAGAAGTGATACCCGGTTGACGACCGGGAGACCCTTTTTTTGAGAGGAGATGAGGGACCAATCTGGTTACCCTCACCAGACCTCAGTCGGTGCCGGCTCTCCGGGCACACCAGTGGGCCGCGATGAAGAGGCGGATCAGCTCGGTGGCCACCGCGGCCGTCTGGCCGTCGTCGGTCGGACAGACTTCGACATAGTCGAACCCGACGGCCTGCGGGGCGAGCCGGGTCACCACCTCCCGGATATCGTACGGGGTCAGCCCGAACGGTTCAGGGGTGCCGAGGCCGGGGGTGTAACAGCAGTCGATCGCATCGGCATCGATCGAGAGGTAGACCCGCTGGTCCCCGATCGTCTGTTGCACCTCGTCGAGCACCGCGCCGATCCCGTCCTTCCGCACCTGGTCCGACGAGTAGAGGATCAGCTCCTTCGCAAACTCGTACTGCTCGCGGGTGCCGCTCCGCTGACCGATCATCACGATGTTGGTCGTCCCCTCGTTGTAGACCAGCCTGGTCGTACACCCGTGGTTATAGACCGCCCCGCGGTACTCCTCGCGGAGATCCAGATGGGCATCGCAGACGACGAACCAGTCGGGCTTCACCGACCTGACCGCGCCGACGGTCAGCGTGTGCTCTCCACCAAAAAAGATCGGAACCTTCTGATCCCGGACCAGATCTGCGATCGACTCTGCGACCTGAGCGACCGCCTCCTCCGGGACCACCGACAGGTCGAGGTCTCCAAGGTCACAGATCGGGACCTGGTC
This sequence comes from Methanosphaerula subterraneus, assembly GCF_052055875.1. Classification (GTDB taxonomy): domain Archaea; phylum Halobacteriota; class Methanomicrobia; order Methanomicrobiales; family Methanospirillaceae; genus Methanosphaerula; species Methanosphaerula subterraneus. The sequence goes on along the minus strand of NZ_CP170508.1, from coordinate 2,300,361 downwards.
AAGGTCCAGGTCAAAGGCCGGGATATATGGTTCAAAATTATAGGAAACATCCCGTATGGCCCGGGGACCAAAACGCGTCCCCGGCCGGTACGAGGTCGTGCCGTCAAACGGCCCCCCGAGCATACAATACCGGGCGTCGGCATAGAGTGCCTCGGCATCAGCAAAGAGATAGTTCAGGACGTTCTGCATACGGTTACTAGAGCCGTATTGATTAATCCAGTTTCCGCATCCCCATCGATTCGATGTAGGTGACCTCTTTCCCCACCTCGACATCGCCCTTCTTATCATCAGTGATCTTGATCTCAAAGTTCGTGAACTCCTTGAGGTCCATCAGCTGGGCCATGTCCCCACTGATCGAGAGCACCTGAGCTGCTTTCCGTTCGACGATCGGGACGTACGTCTTGGCCGAGACCGGCTGAACAATCGAACGCTTGACCCCGTCAAAGATACCGACCACATCGATACGTGCCTTGGCCGCACCGTGCTTGCCTGGTTTCGAGGTGTTGATCGCGAGAATCTTGCATGGCTGGTCATCGACCACCACGTACCGTCCGTCCTTGAGCTTTCCAACTTCTGTCTGTTCCTTCATCTTTAAAACACCCGATATATCAGTTGCAGTGATAATTTATCTTGATTGAATTACATAAATACGACGTACGGATACCATAAAAAACCGGAGGTTTCATGGAGTTTCTTTCTGCTTGTGAGGAGATGGCTGAACTGGTCGGGACCGCGATCGCCGATCTCGTCGATACCGAGGACGGGGATCAGTTCATCAGGATGGGGGCCGATGGCACCCCGACCAAGAAGATCGATCAGATCGCCGAAGATCTGGTCGTCGAATATCTGACCGCCCACCGCCTCTGCAGAACCCTGATCAGCGAGGAGTGCGGCAAGATGGATATCGGCGGCGAGAAGGGGACAATCTTCCTCGACCCGGTCGACGGCACCTACAACGCCCTCTCCGGGATCCCGTTCTATGCGATCTCAATTGCCTACGCCGAGGAGGGCGTGGTCAGGGAGGGATTTGTCCGGGACCTGGCCAATGACGAGACCTTCTCTGCGGTGCTCGGAAAGGGGGCCTTCCATAATGGCGAACCGGTCACCACCTCGCCGACCGCGCTCCTCGAAGCGAGCGCGATGTCGATCTATGGGCGGAAGTTCGATCCGGCGAACGTGATGGAACTCGGCAGGACCGTCCGCCGCTGGCGGCTGCTCGGGGCATCGGCGCTCGAACTCTGTTACACCGGTTGTGGCCGGCTCGACGGGTTCATCGATCTCCGCGGCACCCTTCGGGTCACCGATGCGGCTGCAGGGATCCTGGTCTGCACCGAGGCCGGCGGAACGGTCACGGACCGGGACGGGCTCCCGCTCCACTTCCCCGATGAGGTAACGATCGGTCGCTGTCTGGTCGCAACCAACGGCGTGCTCCACCCCAAGGTGATCGAATACCTGAGATGATCTGATGAGACTGCTGCTGATGTCGCGTATCGACAGCGACGAGACGCTGGCGTATACCCGGGCGCTCGGAACAGATCTGACCGGGGCCGGCTTTTCGGTCATCTACGACACGGCCACGGCCACGGCACTGGGAAGGGAGGGGGTACCTCTCGCCTCTGCAGACCCGGACGCAGTCGTGGCGATCGGCGGGGACGGGACGATCCTGCTCTGTGTGCAGCAGATGAATGTCCAGCACCCCTTAATTGGGATCAACAGGGGGGAGGTCGGATTCCTCGCCGACCTGGAACCAGAGGAGGCGCTCTCGTTTCTGAAGAAACTCAGACCCGGGTTCCCGGTGGAGCGGCGGATGCGGATCGATCTCTCGATCAACGGTGAACCGCTCGGGACCGCGCTGAACGAGGCGGTGATCGTGACCAGCCGGCCGGCCAAGATGCTCAGGTTCTCGGTGATGGTCGACGGGGTCCGTGCGGAGCAGTTCCGCGGGGACGGCCTCCTGATCAGCACCCCGACCGGATCGACGGCATATGCGATGAGTGCCGGCGGGCCGATCGTGGATCCCCGGATCGAAGGATTCCTGCTGGTGCCACTCGCACCGTACATGCTCTCGTCCCGCCCGCACCTGATCAGTTCGACCAGAACCCTGTTAGTCCGGCTGGAAGCGAGCAAACCGGCGCACCTGGTCCTTGACGGGCAGCGGACGATCGACCTCGGAGACGAGGTGACGATCGAGGTGACCCGTTCGCCGGATCCAGCGCAGTTCATCGACGTGAACAGGAACTTCTTCTCCAAGGTCGAGCAGAAACTCCGGAACCTCTGATCCTCCACCGACCCCCCCCATTTATATTTGAGCAGGGCAACGAGTGATCCATGACCAGTACAACCGAAACCGTTGATTACGCAGCCAGTGCAGCAGCCCTGACCTCCCTGCTGGGGCTCTCCGGCTCGCCCGTGGCCATCCGGTTCGCAGCGACCAAAGAGACGATCCCTGAGGGGATCGAGGAGGTGCCTGAGACGATCCGGCACTGCGGCATGGTGAGCCTGGCCCGCAAGGAAGGGAAGATCTTCTATGCGACCGCCGATAAGCACCTCTGCAATGGAGGAGCCTGGTCGCTCGGGCTCAGGCCGATCACCCAGAGCCTCAAAGACGGCGAGTTCTACTACAAACTCGGCAAGTTCGAGTCCGACGCGTCATGCAAGCGGACGATCGATCAGATCCCGCACCTCGAGCCCTGCACCACCTATGCGACGATGTACGCCCCGCTCGGGAAGACACCGTTCATCCCGCACGTGATCATGATCATCGCCAACCCGTTTGCGATGCTGAAACTTGCCCAGGCCTCGCTGTACCACCTCGGCGGCAGGCTGCACCCCTCGTTTGCCGGGATCCAGTCGGTCTGCGCCGATGTGACCGCCCTGACCTACCTCTCAGGAGAGATGAACATCTCGCTCGGCTGTGACGGGTCACGGAAGTTCTCTGGGATCGCCCCTGACGAGATGGTGATGGGCTTCCCGGCGGAACGGCTCGACGAGATCGTCGACGCACTGAGGATCGTCTGCGCCGCACCGGGCTCGCAGAAAAAATAAGAGAATAGAGCAGAGCAAAAAAGGCGGGGAAGGATCAGCGATCCTTCACCTTGCCCATGATGTCCTGGAAGAATCCTTTCTTCCCGGACTTCTGGTGCTTCTTTCCTTCGATCTCGAGGATCTGGCGGTACAGTTCCTTCTCCTCGTCCTTCAGCTGCTTCGGGGTGACGATCCTGACCCTGACCAGCAGGTCACCCGGCCGGCCCCGTCGTTTGACCCCTTCGCCAGGGATCTTCAGCGCGGTGTTGAACTGGACCCCGGCAGGGATCTTCAGTTCGACGGTTCGTTTGTCGATCGTCTGGACCTCGATCGTCGATCCGAGCACCGCCTGGGCCGGCGAGATCTCCACCAGAGTCTCCAGGTTGTCGCCGCTCCTGACGAACCGGTCATGCGGCAGCACCTGCACCTCGATGTAGAGGTCGCCGTTCTGGGCTCCATAGTCCCCCGCCTCTCCGTACCCCTCCATCCGGAGGCGCATGCCATTGTCGATGCCGGCAGGGATATGGACGTTCACCTTTCTGCGTACGCGGGTGTGGCCCGAACCACCGCAGGGCTTACAGACCTTGTCTGGGACCCGTCCCCGACCCCCGCACTCGGTACAGGGGGCCGTCCTGACGAACTGGCCGAAGATCGTCTGGCTCGCCTGCCGCATCTGTCCTGAACCCCCGCATCGGGTACAGGTGTGCAGATTCCTGGTCTCACTGCCGGTCCCCCCGCAGGCCTCGCAGGGTTCGGTATGGTAGACCTCGATCTCCCGGTCCACCCCGGCCACGGCCTGATCGAGCGGGATCTGGATCCGCATCAGCAGGTCGTCACCGCGCTGCGGCCCCCGGGGGCCTCCGCCCCGGGCACCGCCGAAGAAGGTATCGAAGATGTCGCCGAAGCCGGAGAAGTCGGCGTTGAACCCGCCGCCATAGGCCCCGCCGCCACCGGCGTACGACCCCTTGGAGGCGTTGGTGAAGGTCTCATGCCCCATCTGGTCGTACTGGGCCCTCTTCTGCTCATCAGAGAGGACACTGTAGGCCTCGTTGATCTGCTTGAACTTCTCCTCAGCCCCTGCCTCTTTGCAGACATCGGGGTGGTACTTCCGTGCAAGGTTGCGGTACGCCTTCTTGATCTCCTTCTCGCCTGCTGTTCGTGGGACCTCAAGGATCTCGTAGTAGTCTCCCGCACCCATCTACTCACTCTTCTTTGACTTTGTAGTCGGCGTCGACGACGGTGTCGTCCTGCTTCTGGGCGGCCCCTTCAGGCCCTGCGGCTGCCTGCTGCTCGGCCACTGCCGCCTGGGCCTTCTGGTAGATCTTGGTCGTGGCTGCGTATACCGCCTCGGTCAGCGGCTCCATCTCCTTCTTGATAGCCTCCAGGTCGTCTGCCTCGAGCGCCTTCTTCAGCGCCGCGACGCCGTCCTCGATCTTCTGCTTGTCCTCGGCCTCGATCGCGTCCGGGTTGTCCTTCAGCATCTTCTCTGCAGTGAAGACGGCAGTGTCTGCGGCGTTGCGGATCTCGATCTCGTCCCGCTTCTTCTTGTCGTCCTCTTCAAAGGCCTTGGCATCGTTGACCATCTTGTTGATGTCGTCTTCGGAGAGCTTCTTGTCTCCTTTGATAGAGATCGCCTGCTCATGGCCGGTGCCGAGATCCTTGGCCGAGACATGGATGATCCCGTTGGAGTCGATGTCAAAGGTGACCTCGATCTGCGGGATACCCCGGGGGGCCGGCGGGATGCCGGTCAGCTGGAACTTGCCGAGGGTGAAGTTGTCCTTGGCGAGTGCACGCTCACCCTGAACCACGTGGATCTCGACACTGGTCTGGCCGTCTGCGGCCGTGCTGAAGATCTGGCTCTTCCGGGTCGGGATCGTGGTGTTCCGCTCGATCAGCTTGGTAGAGATGCCGCCGAGGGTCTCGATACCGAGGGTCAGCGGGGTGACATCCAGCAGGACGATATCCTTCGCTTCACCGGTCAGCACCGCAGCCTGGATCGCGGCACCGAGGCCGACGACCTCGTCAGGGTTGACCCCTTTGTCGGGCTCCTTGTTGAGCAGTTTCTTGACGGTCTCCTGGACGAACGGGGTCCTGGTCTGACCGCCGACCAGCAGCACATGGTCGATATCTGCAGCCGTTAACTTGGCATCGGCGAGGGCCTGCTTGACCGGACCGATCGTGGACTCGACTAGGTCCCCGACCAGCTGCTCGAACTTGGCACGGGTCAGGTCGATATCCAGGAACTTGGGGCCGCTGGCATCGGTGGTGATGTAAGGGAGGTTGATGGTCGTCTTCTGAACCGTCGAGAGCTCGATCTTCGCGTTCTCTGCGGCATCGCGGAGCCGCTGCAGGGCGATCACGTCCTTTCTGAGGTCGACCCCCTCGGTCCTCTTGAACTCATCGACCAGGTAGTCGATGATCTTCTTGTCGAAGTCATCGCCGCCGAGGTGGTTGTTCCCGGCCGTCGACTTCACCTCGAAGACGCCGTCGCCGAGCGTCAGGATCGAGACATCGAAGGTGCCGCCGCCGAGGTCGTAGACCAGCACCGTCGCTTCCTGCTCCTTGTCGACACCATAGGCCAGCGCACTGGCGGTCGGCTCGTTGATGATCCGGAGCACCTCGAGGCCGGCGATCTGACCGGCGTCCTTGGTGGCCTGCCGCTGGGCGTCGTTGAAGTACGCCGGGACCGTGATGACGGCCTTGGTGATCTTCTCGCCCAGGTAGGCCTCGGCGTCCATCTTCAGTTTCTGCAGGATCATCGCAGAGATCTCCTGCGGGGAGTACTTCTTGTCGTCGATCTGGACCGTCTCGGAGGTCCCCATCTTCCGCTTGATCGACATGATCGTCCTGCCGGTGTTCGTGATCGCCTGCCGTTTGGCCAGGTTTCCAACGAGCCGTTCCCCTTCTTTTGTGAACGCGACCACTGATGCGGTGGTCCGACCCCCCTCTGCATTCGGGATCACGACCGGCTTGCCGGCCTCCATGATCGCCATGCACGAGAAGGTGGTTCCAAGGTCGATGCCGATTACTTTCTCTTTCACCATAATTTTATGCCTCCCTGTTATTTCCTTTTGAAACTGCGACTTTTGCGCATCTGATAATCCTGTCATCCATCCGGTACCCGCGGGCGACCTGATCGATCACCACGCCGTCCGCTGCATCGGCAGGGACGTACGCAATCGCTTCATGGGCAGCCGGATCGAACGGCTCGTTCAGACAATCGATCGGCTGGATGCCGTGCCGGCCGAGGATGGCCATGAAGAGTTTTCTGATCTGGTTGAGCCCTTCACGAAGGTGCGCATCATCGGTCTTCTCTGCACGTTCCAGATTGTCCATCACCTCAAGTATCTCAACGGTGAACTGCTCGATGGCTGTGGTGATCCGAAGATTCTGTTCCTTTGCCATCCGCTTCTTGTAATTGTCAAAATCTGCGGCAAGCCGGAGAAACTGGTCATTCAACTCGCTATAAGCCTTCTTCAGCTCGTCGGTACCGGGTGATTGGGACGTCTGGTCAGCGGCCTTATCTGCGGCCGTGCCGGCTGTTGAAGATCCATGCTGATTCTCTGCTGTATCTTCTACTTTTTCAGTTCCCATAATCAGACCCAATATCTATTGTATAGTAGTTCTATATAAACATATCCCTAACCTGAGGCCATCGTCGCATGCATTGGCGACACATCCTGAATCTCTGCGAAATCACCGCAGATCCGCAGATAAAACCCGGGACAGCGAATAAGTATCTCCCAGGAACAGCGTGATCCTGCAGAATACGGTGACCATCCCGAGAGGCTATAAGGAAAGGGTTCCATAGTATTGACCATGAAATGGGCACTGTTGTCTGTCTGGGACAAGACAGGGATCGTAGACCTGGCAAAGGCTCTCGTAGAGAGCGGGATGAACCTCCTCTCCTCTGGTGGCACTGGCGCAGTGCTCAAGGAGGCGCATATCCCCTTCACCGAGGTCTCGGCATACACCGGCTCGCCTGAGATGATGGGCGGGCGGCTGAAGACCCTCCATCCGAAGATCCATGGCGGGTTGCTCGGCAGGCGTGGGATCGATGATGAGGTGATGGCCGAACACGGAATCGAAGCGATCGACCTGCTGGTCGTGAACCTGTACCCCTTTGAGATGATGGCGGCCAAGGCCCTGCCCCTCCCCGACCTGATCGAGTACATCGACATCGGTGGTCCCGCGATGATCCGGGCGGCTGCCAAGAACTATCACGACGTCGCCGTCGTGACCGACCCTTCCAGGTATGGGACGGTCATCGAAGCGGTGAAACGCGGCGGGTTCACCGAGGACGAACGGCTGGTGCTGGCCAAGATGGCCTTTGCACGGACCGCGTCCTACGACGCGGCGATCAGCAACCATCTCTACAGCCTGGAGGGGAGCTTCCCGCCGGTCTACTCAGTCCAGTTCCGGAACGGCAGGACGCTGCGGTACGGCGAGAATCCCCACCAGCAGGCGGCCGTCTACGGCGAATCCGGGATCGCCGACCAGGAGCCGCTGCAGGGCAAGCAGATGTCGTACAACAACTACCTGGATCTGAATGCCGCAGTGGGACTGCTGCGGGAGTTCGACGGGCCGGCAGCGGTGATCGTCAAGCACAACAACCCGTGCGGGGTCTCGATCGGCGAGGATATCAGGGCCGCCTACCTCTCAGCACGGGAGGTCGACCCGCAGTCGGCCTACGGCTCGGTGGTCACCCTGAACCGGGAGGTGGACGCTGCGCTCGCAGAGGATCTCTGCGGGACCTTCGTCGAGGTCGTGGCCGCCCCCTCGTTCTCCCCTGGGGCGCTCGTGATCATGCAAAAGAAGGAGAATATGCGGGTGCTGGTGCTGCCGGCTCCGGTGCAGGCCGACGAGGTCAGGTCGATCGATGGCGGGCTGCTGGTCCAGCGGACGCCGCCGCACCAGGAGAACTGGACGGTCGTCTCAGAGCGAGAGCCGACCGAAGAGGAGATGCAGGCCCTCCGGCTGGCATGGAAGGTCTGCAAGCACACCAAGTCGAACACGATCATCTTTGCAGACCAGACCAGGACACTCGGGATCGGGGCCGGGCAGATGTCCAGGGTCGACTCGGCGAAGATCGCCATCGAGAAGGCCGCAGGGCCGCTCAACGGTTCAGCCGTTGCCTCCGATGCGTTCCTGCCGTTCGCTGACACCCTTGAAGTCGCAGCAAAGGCCGGGGCGACGGCTCTGATCCAGCCGGGCGGCTCGATCCGGGACGACGAGGTGATCGCAGCGGCCAACAAACTCAACATCGCGATGGTCTTCACCGGGACCCGCTACTTCAGGCATTAATAAAAATTTGGAAAGGGACTGTGAGGCGCTCAGGCGATCTTCTTCCCTGCGTCCTTTCCCGGGACGCAGGTGAAGACCTCGGTCACCTTCAGGATGATCAGCGATTTTGCCGGGAACGCCTCGTTCTTTGCTCTGAGCACGGCCCGCATCTCTTCGTACTCGGCCCCCTCGGTCCTGATCGTCACCTCGCCCTTCATCTGCAGGCACTTCTTCGACTCCGGGTCCCAGGCATAGACGGCCAGCACCGGGTTCTCTTTCAGGTTCGCCAGCGTCTTGAGCATGTAGTTGTCCCCGATCCAGATCGTATCCTCGCCACGGAGCATCACGGATGCCATCGGGGCCACATTCGGAATCCCGGCCTTTGATGCGGTCGCCGCCGGAAAGACCTTCACCTTTGTAATAATCTCCTTCATCTCATCAGTCAGTATAGTCATCTCTCTCTCCCGTCCACGGCGCTGCTGCCGGACGGTGATATCATAATCCTGATCCCCAATAGATGTTGCGGATGAAGATCGTCACCAGGTATCTGGAGAGGAATTGATCATGGATGAGTGGATCTGGTTACCCCCAGAGGTCACCAGATATTTCGTATCTTTCGTCAGAGTGGGGGTCATTCCTGGTTTTCAAGTAAACAGCTGGTTGGTACCATAATACAATAGATACGCTTAAGACCATCCAAATTAAATACCCGTTTATAATACTTCATTATCAATTACGAAAAATGGAAAGGTGGTAAAAATGACAGCGATTAGTGTTAAACGGATACAGCCCGAAAAAATGCAGAATACTATCGAAGATTATGAGACCGCCGGTTGGACTCTGGAAAGTAGCAATGATCGTATGGCCATCATGAGACAGGAAGGAGGATGGGGGAGCCTTATGGGGCATGTCGTTGTCGCTATCTTCACAATCTGGTGGACTGTAGGAATTGGCAATCTAATTTATGCATTATATCGTCATTACTCCGGGAGAAAAGAAATCCATATCAAGATTGATGAATAAATAAATGGTTACAACTTCTTTTTCAATACGTGAAAACTCCACATTTTTCATCCAATAAAAAGTAAACTATTTTTGCATCATTCCAGTTTTGATTTTAATCCCCACAACCCATGCGTACTCTCCGCACTCGATGCTAAAAATAATAAAGTCTTTGTGTATATTCTGGATCTGCGGATTCACAGATTCTAATCAGTCAACTAATATCTGGTTGTGAAAAGGTAGTGTCTCACAAATCCTGTAGTTCCTTTAAAAGTACTGCTGAAAATATTGTCATCTCTCTCCAAGCCACGACAACCGCCATAAAGTGGGGATGTCGTAACTCCTACCCAAGATACATGTTGCGTTAGATTATGGTAACAGGGTTTCATAAGAAGAACTGATCACAGTTGAATGAATCAAGTTGTCCTCATAAATCATTCAACATATTGAATCTTTCGCCAGAATGGGGGTTAATCCTGTTTTTTTTGGTGATCCATCGATTTTTCCCAGGAAGGAATAGATATGTTTAAATTCATCCAGTTCACTACATCTGCATTAATCAAAGAAGGTGTTTTGTATGGATTATGGAAATATGATTTCAGATGCATTCGAGTATACGCGCGAGGCGCTTATCGAGAAATGGATGCGATGGGTACTACTGACGATCGTCACGATCATCCCGATTGTGAACTTCATCTCTATGGGGTATATGATGGAGATCTACCGGGGCACCAGGCCGGCACCTGAACTGGAGAACTGGGGTACGCTCTTTGTGGACGGCCTGAAACTCTTCATCGTCACGCTGATCTACATGATCCCGGTGCTCGTTATCATTGCAATCTTCGGTGGGCTTGGCGTCCTCGGCATGATTGCTTCAGGGGATGCAGGTGGAAACTCGGCAATGGCTGCAGGTGCGATCGCCTCTCTGATGGGTGGCATCTTCCTCGCCCTGATCGTCGCCCTGCTCATCGGGATCATCGCGGCCATCGGCGTGATCAGGTTCACCAGGACAGGATCGATCAGCGAGGCCTTCAACTTCAGTGCCATCCTCGAGACGATCGGCAGGATCGGCTGGGTGGACTACATCATCGCCCTGGTCATCCTCTTCATCTCCATTGTGGTCGTTGAGATTGTGTTGACGATCATCACCACCATTGTGACGGCAATCCTCAGTTTCATCCCGATAATCGGTGTGATCGTCGGCTCCTTACTCAGCATGATCATCAGCCTCATCATCGTCGTACCACTGTACATCTTTGAAGCCCGGTATCTGACGGAAGTTTACGACAGCACCTGAAATCAACCCCCATTCACTCAATTTTTCCCGGATCAGTGATCGGAGAGAAGTCATCTATTTTCAACAATTCGGTAGTGATCCGGGGTATAAATGATAATTAATTTCAGAAAATCTGAATGAAATTCTTTGAGTAATTGCCCCTCACGTTGTGAAAAACACACCTATTGAATGTTTTATTATTACCGGTTGTTTCTTGGGTCACTATCGGATATTATTCAGGGCGGACCAGATTATCCACAGTGATCATCTAATGCATCGGATTTTTCACCAGAGATGGGGGGTTTTTTCAGATAATCTACCGACCTTTACCAAAATATTACAGATACGTTTAATTTCATCCAGTTCACTACATCCGTATTACCCAAGAGAAGGTTTTTTGTATGGATTATGGAAACATGGTTTTAGATGCATTCGAGTATACGCGCGAGGCGCTTATCGAGAAATGGATGCGATGGCTTCTGCTGACGATCGTCACAGCCATCCCGATTGTGAACTTCATCTCCCTTGGGTACATGATGGAGATTATCCGGGGCACAAGGCCGGCTCCTGAACTGGAAGACTGGGGGACGCTCTTCGTGGACGGCCTGAAACTCTTCATCGTCGGGCTGGTCTATATGATTCCAGCGATCGTTATCTTTCTGATCTTCAGCGGGCTCGGCATCCTCGCCATCATCACATCAGGGAGTACGAACTGGGATCTGGGTATGATATTAGGTCTCCTAGCCTCTGGGATAAGTGGCCTCTTCATTGCTCTGATCGTAGGACTGGTCATCGGCTTCATCGCGATCATCGGCATGGTCCGGTTTACCCGGACCGGATCGCTCAGCGAAGCCTTCAACTTCAACGCCATTCTCGAGACGATCAGCAGGATCAGCTGGATGGATTATATTATCGCCCTGGTCATCCTCTACATTGTCAGCGCAATCGTCAAATTTGTGGTGATGCTCCTCAGTACCATCCCAGTCCTCGGCTGGATCATCGGCTTCTTCATCACTGCAGCACTTGTCATCTTTGAGGGCAGGTATCTGGCACTGATCTATGATAGCGCCTGAACTCAACCTTATTCAACCCACTTTCCCCCGCGGGCTCAGCGACCTGAAAAAGTACTCCATTTTCAGCAGATCAGAAGGGTTTCTGCCACCCTGAAGTTAGTATAGATTACGAAGAGAGGATCCTGGGATGTCTTTTGGATATACCAAGGTCACCTGCCGGAGAGTTCCTTTGCAAATGCCACGGCCCGGTCCACGTCCCGCTGGTCGGGCCTACCATGGTGGATCCCGCCGATCACCCCCAAGATCGCGTAGGTGTCATACCCGGCAGAGCAGAACTCCCCGCAGACCGGTACCCCGTGGCCGGCCAGCGCCGCCTTCAGGGCCCGGTGCCACCGCTTCTGGAGGAACGGGATGCCGGCGGTCGAGAAGATGAACACCCGCTGACCAGGAACCGGCTGCATCCGCTCGGCGAGTTTGATCAGGGACTGGTGATGCTTCCCAAAATAGATCCCCGATCCGAACCCGATCAGGTCGTATCCCCGCAGATCCTGCGGCTTCACCCGCCCTGCCTCCCGGCACTCGGCGTACAGCGCCGTGGCCAGTGCCTCTGCGATCACCCTGGTGTTGCCATGGTGCATTGACTGATAGACGATCAGCACCTTCATGATCCCCTCTCCGATGCCCCGACGACTGCAGAGCGCACCGCTTCATCAGATGGATGGGAAATGCTTCCGGATTATACTATCTCTTCGAAAAGATAGATGAGCCTGCAGAAGAGATAGTACGTGCATGCGTGATGAACCTGCAGTCTCGATCGTGCTGGTGAACTGGAACGGTTGGAAGGACACCGTCGAGTGCCTGGCCTCCCTCTCCCACCTGCAGTACCACGCGATCCAGATCGTGATCGTGGATAACGGGTCGGCCGACGGCTCGGTGGAGAAGATCAGGGAGTACTGCCGGGGCCAGCTCGGCGTCACCTCCCCGTTCTTTGCAGAGCAGCCGGCAGCACAGATCCCGTTCGCTCAACTGACCGCGGAGGAGGCCGCGGCCACCGGGAATGTGAACGCTGAGCCGGGCACCGTCACCGTCATCACCAACCAGGGGAACCTCGGGTTCGCCGAGGCGAACAACCAGGGAACCAGGTATGCTCTTCGGGCCTTCGACCCGGCCTATGTCCTCTTCTTAAACAACGACACCGTGGTGGACCCCCGGTTCCTCGCCGCCTTCGTCGAGGTCGCCGAAGCGGACCCGTCGATCGGGTTCCTCGGCCCCAAGACCTGCTACTACGATTACCAGGGGCGGCGGGACGTGATCAACTTCGCCGGCGGCGAGCTCAGCCTGTTGACCGGGAACACCGTCCACATCGGCCAGAACCAGCCCGACCAGGGGCAGTTCGACACCCAGCGGGTCGTCGACTATGTCGAGGGCTCCTGTCTCCTCGCCCGTTCCCCGATGCTGAAACAGATCGGCCTCCTCGACCCCGGCTACTTCGTCTACTACGAGGAGAACGACCTGGTGATGCGTGGAAGGAAGGCAGGGTTCTCGGCCGTCTACGTCCCGACAGCAGTGATCTGGCACAAGGTCTCGGCCTCCTCCAAGAAGACCCCGATCAAGACCTATTACATGGCCAGAAACCGATTCTGGTTCATGAAACGGCATGCTGGCTGGCATTACCCGCTCTTTTTGATCGTCTTCTTCATCAGTTCGTTCTGGCTCTCGACCGCGATCCATCTTCTCTACTACAAGAGCCCTGACGCGTTCCGGGCCTACGCCCGCGGAGTCAGGGACGGCCTCAAAGGGCCGGCACCCCTCCCGCAGACGCTCTGAAAATTCTGAAAAATAAACTCCTTTTTAAAATTTTAATAAAACAAAAATGGAAAAATATTGCTGAGATCTGAGTTCCGGCCCAGACCGATCAGGTCCGGAGCAGGTTGACCAGCACCGCCTTCTGGACATGGAGCCGGTTCTCGGCCTCATCCCAGACTGCGGACTGCGGGCCGTCCAGCACCTCGTCGGTGATCTCCTGGCCGCGGTGCGCAGGCAGGCAGTGCATCACAATCGCATCAGGGTCTGCCGACTTCAGCAGCCCCTCGTCGACCGTATACCCGGCGAAGGCCTTCACCCGCTGGGCCTGCTGGGTCTCATCGCCCATCGAGATCCAGGTGTCGGTGAAGATCACCTCGGCGTCCTTCACCGCCTCCTCCGGCGAGTTGAAGACCGCCACCTTGCCCCCGACCGTTCTCCCCCGGTCCACCACGGCAGGGTCAGGGCGGTACCCCTCGGGGGTGGCGATCCGGAGGTCCATCCCGGTTAGCCCGGAGGCCAGGATCAGGGAGTTGCAAACATTGTTTCCGTCCCCAACCCAGGCCACCCGGATCCCCTCGGTCGACCCGAAGTACTCCCGGATCGTGAAGATGTCGGCCAGCAGCTGGCAGGGGTGCTCCTTATCCGAGAGACCGTTGATCACCGGGATCGTCGCATGAGCGGCGAACTCCTCGATAGTGCTGTGCAGGAATGCCCGGATCATCACGCCCGAGACATACCGTGAGATGACGCGGGCCGTGTCCCGGACCTCCTCACCGCGGCCGAGCTGCATGTCCTTGTGGTTCAGGTGCAGGGCGTGACCGCCGAGATCGTTCATCCCGACCTCGAACGAGATCCTGGTCCTGGTCGACGGCTTCTCAAAGATCATCGCCAGGTTCTTCCCCGCTAAGACCGGGTGTTCCTTTCCCTCCTTTCGCAGCGCTTTCAGCGCCGCCGCGTCCTGCATGATCTGCTCAAGGTCCTCTGCCTCGAGATCAAGGATTGAGATAAGGTCTCTCTTCATCGAATCTCCCTCATATGGGCGCATCGCCGGGCCAGCAGCCCGTCAGTCCCGATATCTCTTCTGTGGTAGACAGGACCCTGCACCGCAGAGGCCGCCTGTTCTGCGGTCTCCTCGGCCTCCGCCAGGGTCTCTCCGATCCCGACGAATGCCAGTGTCCGCGAGGAGGAGGTGCAGAGTTGCCCATCCTTCTTGTCGACGTTCGCATAGAAGAGCCTGGCGTCTCCGTACGCTCCGATCGTGAACGGGGCACCGGTCATCGGAGCGGCCGGGTAGCCCTCGGGCACCAGGTACTTGCAGACCGTCGCCTTCTTCAAAAACGAGACCTGCGTGCTGTTCAGGGTGCCGTCGGCGATCCCAAAGACGACCTCTGACAGGTCTGAGTCGAGGAGCGAGAGGACGTTCATCGCCTCCGGATCCCCGAACCGGGCATTGAACTCGACGACCATCGGCCCCGTGGCCGTGGCCATGAACTGCCCGTACAGGATCCCCTTGTACGGGAGCCCCTCCTCTGCCATCGCCCCGACCACCTGCTCCATGATCGAGAGGGCGGAAGCGGAGTCCTGCCCGGTGACGAACGGGAGCCGGTGATCTGGCATCGAGTAAGCACCCATCCCGCCGGTGTTCGGCCCCAAGTCCCCTTCCAGGGCCCGTTTGTGATCCTGGACCAGCGGCATCGGGACCAGGTGTGTTCCGTCCACAAAGGCCATCAGTGTGAACTCCTCGCCGAGGAGCCGCTCCTCGATGACCACCTCGCCGGCCAGTTCCCGGACATAGGCGAGCGCACCCTCCCGGTCGACCTGCTCGCCCATCACCCGGACGCCCTTACCGCCGGTCAGCCCGATCGGCTTTACGACCAGGTCGCCGGGATAGTCCCTGACAAACCGGCAGGCTTCGGCAGTGTTATGGAAGACCCGGTACCCGGGTCGGCCCGGGATCTGGTGCTCCTCCATCAGATCCCGACAGAAGGCCTTATCGGTCTCGATCCTGGCTGCCGCCCGGGTCGGTCCGACGGCAGGGATGCCGGCCTCGTTCAGCTGGTCCACAATGCCTGCTTCAAGAGGGGCCTCCGGGCCGATCACGGCACCATCGATCCCCTGCTCACGGGCATACCTGACCACGGCCTCAACATCAGTCTCCCGGATCAGCTCCACCGCTGCCGCGAGATCGGCGATCCCTGGATTCAGCCGTCCCATCACTGCGTGGACAGCCACCTGACTGTTGCGGGCGAGTGCCCTGGTGATTGCATGCTCTCTGCCGCCACCACCCACAACCAGCATCTTCATAACCATGTATACGAACCCACGTTAGAAAAAACTGATTACAGGTCGAGGAGCTCGCTGACCCTGACCAGCGGCACCAGTTTCACGCCGACAGCGGCCAGGGCCTCGACGGCCCCCTGCTCACGATCCACCACGGTCATCACCGTCGTCACGCTGGCACCGGCTTCCCGGAGTTGCTCAACACCGTACAGAGCCGATCCCCCGGAAGTGGTCACATCCTCGACCAGCAGCACCTTTCTGCCCTTGATATCCCCGATGATCACCCCGGACTTGCCATGGTCCCTGGCAGCCTGCCGAACGATTGCGTACTCCTTGCCGGCAGCCAGCCCGGTGGCCACGGCCAGCGGAACCCCGCCGACGGCGACCCCTGCGACGACATCAAAGGAACCCCGCTCTGAGAACTCCTTTCCAACTCGTTCCAGAAGTTTAGGATGCGTCATCGCCGTCTTGATATCGATATAATACCTGCTGATGGCACCTGAAGCGAGGATGAAGTCCCCAAACTCGATGGCCCTGTACTCGATCAGCAGTTCTGTGATTGTCTTTTCATTCACCATGGTACATCCTTGACTCCTGTAGCATATCCGATCAAATTCGCGGCCCTATGGAGGAGCGGGGTTAAAAGCAGGATCCAGAAGACCACCGGAATGGTCAGGTGGACTGCAGCGAACCCAAAATCCCCGATCAGCAGCAGCAGCAGCGACCCTGCGACAAGGTCGTACTGGTCTGCGATGGGCCATGCAGCACCCCGTTCCTTACCGATCCGTCGCTTCACAAAACTCTTGACCATGTCTCCAGCCAGGGCCCCGACGGCCAGCAGCACCACCGAGAGTACCGTAAGCCGGGGGAGCCAGGCCAGGATCCCTGCGTCCTGCACAGAGACCTGGATCAGCCCGAGGAGAACCCCAGAGAGGACTCCACAGATCAGACCACGCCAGGTCTTGCCGTCGCCGAGCAGCCGCCGTCCATCGGACCATCGTCGTCCGCCGTCGATTGGGATTCCACCTCCAAAGAAGGCCGCTGCTGGATTCGGGAGATAGGCAGGGAGCATGAGCCAGAGCGCTGAAAGTAATGGTATGATAAGGTACTCGGTACTAATAATAGAGACTCCCGTGTTCAGTACTTAGGCGCAGATGTAAATATTAAGGTATCGAAACGAAGAGAGTATATACTGATTACAGAGAGTGCACCGGTGGACAGTTATGTTGGTTAAAAAGACAAAGAGCCTCTGCCCGGCATGCAAACGCGTGCTTGATGCCACCATTGTGGAAGAGGACAATAAGATCTGGCTGGAGAGGACCTGCCCCGACCACGGCTTCATCAGGAGCCTGTACTGGTCGGACAGCAGGATGTATCACCGTTTCCAGGAATATGAAACGGTGGGGACCGGGATAGACGGACCGGTCGCCCCCGGTGAATCTGACACCTGTCCCCAGAACTGCGGACTCTGTTCAGGTCATCATTCAGCCACTCTGCTTGCGAACATCGATGTGACCAACCGGTGCAACCTGAACTGCGACTTCTGTTTCGCCAATGCACGGGCCTGCGGGTTCATCTACGAGCCGACCTTCTCCGATATCGTCGGGATGATGAAGAACCTTCGGAACGAACGGCCGGTCCCCCCGCCGGCCGTGCAGTTCTCAGGCGGGGAACCGACGATGCGGGAGGATCTCCCCGACCTGATCCGCGAGGCGAAGGCCCTCGGGTTCTCCCAGGTGCAGATCGCCACCAACGGGATACGGCTCGCAAAGGATATCGCGCTGGTCCAGCAGTTGAAGGACGCAGGCCTCTCGACGATCTACCTCCACTTCGACGGCATATCGGAGGAGACAAACCCGATCCTCGCCACCAGCAGAAAGGCGGTCGACAACTGCGCCGAGGTCGGGATGGGCGTGGTACTGGTACCGACCGTGATCCGCGGCAGAAACGACCAGGAAGTCGGTGCGATCATCAGGTACGCCGCTGCGAACATCAAGGTGGTCAGGGGCGTGAACTTCCAGCCGGTCGCCTTCACCGGGGCGGCCAGCGCCGATGATGTGGCCAAGGAGCGTGTAACGATTCCAGACCTGACCGCCAACATCGAAGCCCAGACCGATGGTGCACTCAGGCAGGATGACTTCTACCCGATCCCCTGTGTGGCTCCGTTCACCCACCTGGTCGAGGAGTACACCGGCAGACCGCAGGTAGCCTTCACGGCCCACCAGCATTGCGGGGCGGCGACATACATATTTGTCAACGGGGACGAAATCGTGCCGGTGAACCGGATGATCGATGTCGAGAAGTTCCTCGAGTCCGTCGACCACATGGCCATGACCCTCGCAAAGGGCGGCTCGATCAGCAAGTACAGGGCCCTCCTCGAAGGGGTCAAGGATATCCATGCATCGCTCAAGAAAGGGGACTCCGGGAAGACCGGCGAGATCTGGCGGTTGATCGCGACCACGCTCATCAAGCAGAACTTCGACGCACTCCGCGAGTTCCACTGGAACGCCCTCTTCATCGGTACGATGCATTTTATGGACGACTACAACTACGATCTGGACCGGGTGCAGCGGTGCTGTATCCACTATGCAACCCCGGACGGGAGGATGATCCCCTTCTGCACCTACAACTCGGGGCCGGTCTATCGCGAACAGGTCTGGAAACAGTACGCCAGGCCGCTCCCCGAGAGACAGGCAACTCCATCAGGGACGGAGAAGGTCGCTACGGAAACGGCAGTTCTGTCCAGTGTCCCTCCGTCCTGAGGGCGACCTCGGCGATGGCCAGGTCCTGAATCGCAAGGCCAGTCGAGTCAAAGACCGTGATCTCCCGATCATCGGATCGTCCTATTTTACCGAGCACCACCGCGCCGATCGTCCCCCTGATCGCTTCAACCGAATAGGTATGCCGGCGGATCGGCACGTTCACCTCCCCTGAATGGACGGCCTGCGCCAGGTCGTCGACATAGACCGCGGCAGCATTCAGCAGGGCCGGATCGAGTTCCTCCTTGCCGGGTGCATCGGCGCCGATCGCATTGATATGCGTTCCCGGCCGGATCCACTCCCTCTGGATAATCGGGGTCGTCGAGGGGGTCGTGGTGACCAGGATGTCACAGTCGCAGACCTCGGCCAGCGGGAGAGCCCTCGCATGGAACCGGGGATAGGCCGCTGCAAAAGCGGCTGCATGCTCGGGCGAGCGGGACCATACCTTCACCTCCCAGATCGTCCGAACACAGGCCAGCGCCTCGAGCTGGGTCCCGGCCTGCATGCCGGCTCCGACCATCCCGACGACGACCGCATCTTCTCTGGCCAGGTAATGGGCGGCGACGGCCCCGGCTGCTCCAGTCCGAAGGTCTGTCAGCCTGGTCGCGTTCAGCAGGGCCCGTGGATACCCGGTGGCCGGATCGATCAGCACCAGCAGCGCCATCACCGTCGGCAGCCCGGCGGTGCGGTTCCCCGGGTGGACATTGACGATCTTTACCCCGGCCAGGTCCAGTGATGGGATGAAGGCCGGCATCGTGCGGAGGTCCCCCTGCGGGAAGGTGAGATAGATCTTGGGCGGCATCTGCACTTCCCCCCGTCCATGGGCGGCGAAGACCGCCTCGACCGCAGAGTTCACCGCCGTGAGATCTATCCCCTCCTCGGGATGGTCATAGTACTGCATATCAGTGACTGATCCCGCCCGAGTATTCAACATACCGGAGAAGAGGCAGTGCAGGATATCAGAATATTTACGATGAGACCGCCCACGCTGATAGAAGGTGCGCATGAGAAAAGAGATCTATGTCATCCATAAACCGACCGACACCCCGGGGGACAACTCCACGGCGATGGTCACCAGGGAACTTGATCGGAGGGGCGAACGCTGGCATCCCCTCGTCCTCTCCGAGGTCGACCCATTTCGGGACGGGATCGAGCAGGCGGTGATCTGGGTCTGTGGAATGGAACAGGAGAACCACCAGTTCGAGGTGCTGCAGGCGCTGGCCACCGGCAATCGGATCCTCAATACCCCGGAGGCGATCGCGACCTGTGCGAGCAAGGTACTGACCACCGCGCTGCTGGTCAGAGAGAATATCAGGACACCGGAGACCTTCTTCTCAGCCTCCAGACCGCAGGCTGCCGCGTTCATTGATTCACAGGAGAAGGTGGTCTACAAACCGGTGTACGGGTTCGACGGCAACGGAGTCAGGCTGATCACCTCCGAGGACCAGCTCGAAGAGGGGCCGTATTACCTGCAGGAGTATGTACCCAACGACCGGGACTTCCGGGTCTTTGTCATCGGGGGCGAGGCCGTCGGCGCGATCGAACGGCGATCGGACCACCTGACCCACAACATCCACCAGGGCGGAACAGCCCGGGCCGTGGAGGTGGACGAGGAGATGGCGGCAATAGCCATCGCTGCAACAGAGGCAGTGAAGGCAGACTATGCCGGCGTCGACCTGTTACTGGACAGGGACGGGTATACCGTCCTGGAGGTGAACGGCACCCCGAACTGGCACGGTATGACCGCCCCGATCCCGTCCCTGATCGCTGATCACCTGGTTGCAGCGGCCGGACTCACTCGCCGATGAACTGGAGCAGCTCGGCGCGGACGTAGGCTTCGACCTCTTCGAGGACGGGCTTCGTTCCGCGGAAGGCCAGCACCTCCCGCTCGTCGCCGTCCATATTCGCAAACGAGATCCGTTCGCGCCGGTCTGCCAGTTCTACATCGAATTTTTTCACGACATCGGTAATGATCGACCGCGGTACACCGGGGGGGATGATGATATCATACAGTTCTGCTTGTTCTTCCATGGGAAACCTACTTTCCAATCTTTATTCTCCGGGCGAGGATACAGGGCCCTCCGCGGACCCCGCCGACCGGGCACTTCGGGTGTCCGAGCGAGTTCATGCACCGGCCCATCAGCGCTGCCCCGCGGGCCAGCCCGTCATCGACGAAGACCAGATGGTCGTTCGGGTCATCGGCAAAGAGGTGCCGATCGATCAAACCCTGCAGGATATAGGCAGGCTTCTGCCCTGAAATCGCAGCCCTGCCCGTAAATCCGATCGAGGTGTTCGGAGGTACCATCTTCTGCTCCACCGCCACATCGACCAGCCGCAGGGCCATCTCGGCACATACGCGGTCCACGACATCAGTCAGCATCGGGAGGCCGTGCTCTCTGTATATCTCACCGCCAATCTCTTTAAGGATCCCGGTATCAGACCCGTTCTCGCCTAGGTCGCAGCCGATCATCGCGATCCCAGAGGCCGAGGCCACATCCGCCCTGACCGGCACCCGGCCGAAACGTGTCCTCTCCGGGGGAACGATCCTGATATCGATATGCTCGTGGATCTGCTTCACGTACTCGTCGACCTTCCCCCGCTTCAGCCGGAGGGCGAGGCTGCCGAGGGTCGACCGGTCACTGAAGAGGTCGAGGGCGGTCCCCCGTTTCTCCTCCACCAGGCCTGTCCCCCGGACGATCGCGTCCGGGATCGCACCTGCGAGACCACAGAAGTTACCAATCGTCTTTGCAAACGGGTTCTCATCTTCCGGGCTGACATCACCGGTGATCCGGCCGTCGAGGGTGGTCCCGAAATCCACAGAGACACAGGGGTTCCGGAAGTCCACGGAGGTCCACTTGGCCCCCTCCTTGATTCCGGCCATTGCGAGTTCCCCCTCCATCTCGTTGGCAACCATCTCCACCCCGGTGGCGCCGACCGGCGGAAGCACCCCGGCCACGGCACCGACAAAGACCACTTTGTCTGCGTAGGAGAACGGCTGCAACCGCCTTGGGAGATTGCCCTTGCCCATCGGCGGGGTCATCTTTCTCGGCGGGACGCCGGCCTCCAGGCAGCCGTTGGCCAGCGCGATGACAAAGTCCCCGACCTGGTCAGGCGAGTCCATCGCAGCCACCACCCCGGTCGACCTGACCACAAAGTCGAGATCGTCCTGGATCGAGAGGTTCACCTCCTTATGGCATTCGATCAGGGTATCCCGGACCAGTTCTGTCACCGACTCACGGGTCAGTTCAGTTCCGTCCAGGGTCGCACCGAAGACCACCTCGCCGGGCTTCGGAGGACGGACATCCCGGCTCATCTTGACCGTTTTGTTGATCACATAACTGCGACCGGTCTCGAGGTTCGTCCCGGTCAGGATGCACTTGGTGGTGGTGTTCCCCATCTCAACAGAAGCCACAATAAAATACGGTTTCACCTTGTATTCAGGCATCACACTACCTGCACCATGCGAGATCGAAGGGGGCGGAGGACTCTCGACGATATGAGGTACAGGCCCGAAAAAGCGTTCCATAAACCGGGCGCACATACTATTCAGTACTTTGTGCGCCGGATTATACCTTTCGCTTATACCATGTGATGATTAAAAAAAAAAGAGTGAAGACTGGTCGTTCAGTTCTTGGCAACCGTCTTGTTGACGGTGGCCGGGGCCGAGATGGTCCCGACGCTGCTGACAGACTCGAATCCGACCGGGGTCACCACGGTAACGGTGGTGGACTGGTTTGTTGACCCGGTGCTGACGGTCTTGACCGCGGTCGTGGTGTTTGCAACACCGGACGTGGTTGTGTTGGCGACGACGGTCTTATTGGTCGAGGTGTTCACAGCCGGGGTCACGGTGGTGGTCCCAAGGGTGGTCTTGGTGCTGTTTCCAGCAGAGGTGGTGACCTGAGCAGCGGCTGAGGAGGTGCTGGTCTTCACGGTGGTGCTGTTTGCCGGAGTTGCAGCCTTGGTTGTGTTCTGGGCTGCAACAGTCGAGGCTGCTGATGACGATGCCGTGGTCTGCGTGTGCACCGCGGAGTCTACAGAGGTGGTTGTCTTGTTGGTGGAGGTGTTGCTGACGCACCCTGCAACCAGCAGAACACAGGCGAGCATTGCGATTGTTCCAATGAGTAACAGCTTTCTTGACATAGATGACGTTCCTGTCCATTTTTCTGCGGCCCAGTTCTCGAGATTGAGATGGCTGGTTGATCATCCTGATCCCGCTTCACAGTCCTCTGCAGGTTGCAGAGTTTGCCTGATAAAATCGACGTCTGACTATTTAATTATGTATTATTCTGGGGTATCAGCTGTGGAAAGACCTCAGGGACAGGTTCGGGACCGGACCGGAGCGTCCCGGCGAAGATCGGCCCTGACCGGGAATCATCCAAAGGGTAAATATATAAAAGAAGATCATTGGTAAGAAATCGACAGGAGATCTGTCCCTCATATGCATATGATACGGAGCATCTTCGATCTGGCGGGAATTCACAGGATCGGGCCAATAGGACTGATCATCATCCTTGCCCTGCTGATGCAGGGTGCCGCCGCCGCCTCGATACTGGTCGCGGCGTCCGACAGCAGTGACGCGGTACGGAACGCCGCCGATTACCGTTGTGACGGGACCGGCGACCAGGTCCAGATCAATGACGCCCTCGACCGGATCGCCGGCTCGGGCGGGGTCGTGAACCTCGCGGCCGGCACATTCCACGGTAACGGAGTCATCTACGTCCCCGGGCGGGTCACGCTCGTCGGCCAGGGGGAGGGAAGCACCACCATCGAACTGCTCAATTCCGCGGATACCGACCTCCCGATCGAGGTCAAATCCCCTGACGTCAGCCTCTCCTCGTTCACCCTCCGCGGTACCGGTTATATCAAGATCACGACCGGCCAGGTAACAGTGACAGATGTGGCCGCGACCAATGTCGGCACCAATGGTCACCGCTACCCTGCCGGCGGCAACGGGATATTCTTCATCTGGGCCGACGGAACGCACAACATCGAGGACGTCTCCTTCATCAACTGCAGGGCTGTGAACTGCAACACTCACGGGTTCAACCTGAACGCAAAGGGTACGGCCCCAAAGGAGACCAGGAACATCCGGTTCATCAACTGTCAGGCGACACGCTGTGGATTCGGGGACGAGTCGCGGGACACCGATATCACCGGTTTCGACCTTCAGGAGGAGAACGATGTCTACGATATCCAGCTGATCGGGTGCATCGCCGATGACAACTGGGAGTCCGGGTTCCACTTCGAGCCCGGCGAGGACGAGACCCCCCCGACCGTCAAGCAGGGGATCGTGATCCGCGATTGCATCAGCCGGAACAACGGGCAGCGGAACACGCTGACCTATCCGTACCACACCTTCATGGCTGGCTTCTTCGTCCACCGGAACGCGGTGCTGACCAACTGCAGGGCGATCAACAACCGGAACGCCGGCTACTTCGTCCAGGGCGGGAGGAATATCGTCTTCAACGACTGCACCGACGACGGATCCTCGTACGGCTGGAAGATCGTGAAATGGAGCTCAGGGGTCACGCTGAACGACTGCAGGGCCTCCGACAACAAAATCTGGGCGATCTGGTCGGCGTTCGCCGATCATGTCACCCTGAACCGGTTCGTGCAGGACAACGCCGGCGGCCTCGACGGGTACCAGTCGATGCTCGGCTGGTACTATGGCGAGCCCGCCTACGAGCATCCGGTCGACGACTCGTACTTCGATATCACCGCCTACGGCAACCATGCGCTCCCGATCCTGAATGTCAACGGGACCGGGAACACCTACCTCCTCCGGTGGGGGGACTGGCCGGGCCAGAACGGCACCGCCCCGCCACAGGTATCCCCCGCCCAGCCGAATGCCTCCTTCATCGCCTCACCCTCGACCGGGTTCGCCCCGCTCCAGGTCCGGTTCACCGACACCTCCACCGGGGTGCCAACCGACTGGTTCTGGGATTTCGGCGACGGGAGCACGTCTGGCGAGCAGAACCCGGCCCATACCTATACCCAGAACGGGCTCTGGACAGTCACCCTCCATGTCGGCAACGCCTTCGGGGACGCGAGCACGCAGCAGACCGTGGGCGTCGGGACGAATCCGCATGCAGGGTTCACGACCAGCGACAACCGGGTGATGGATGCCGGTGGAACGGTCCACTTCATCGATACCTCCACCGGCCACCCGGACCGCTGGTTCTGGGATTTCGGGGATCTGACCACCTCGACTGACCAGAACCCGATCCACCGGTTCATGACCGCCGGGGTCTTCGCGGTGAAGCTGATCGCCACATATGGGGCCGGAACCGACACCGAGGTGAAGAGCAGGTACATCACCGTCTACCCGGTCGCGCAGATGGGCGTCGATCTGAGCGATGGAGCAGCACCGATGACCGTCCACTTCACCGACCGGTCGTACGGCTCACCCTCGTCACGCCTCTGGGACTTCGGGGACGGGTCCACCTCGATCGAGCAGAACCCGATCCACACCTACCCCTTTGGCGGCACCTATACGGTGACCCTGACTGTGGAGGGGGTGAACGGTGAACCAATCGACCGAGCCGCCGCCACCCTTTCGGTGACCGGCGCACCATCGGCCAGTTTCACGGCCACGCCGGCCGGCACCGCCCCGCCTGTGACGGTCACGTTCCAGGACCGGTCGATCGGGCAGATCGATCGCTGGCACTGGGTGTTCGGAGACGGAGCGACCGCCGACCAGCAGAACCCAACTCACACCTACGCAACCGGTGGAACCTACACGGTGACGCTGACAACGAGCAACCGCTTCGGGAGCAGCAGTACAACGCTGCAGGTCAATGCAGGCGACCCGCCCTACACCCCGGTCCCGGGGGTCATCCCACTCCCTGAACAGAGCGCACCGCCGACAGACCCGCATCGAGAGCGGCTGTACAAGGATCTGAACGGAAACGGGGCGATCGACTTCGATGACGTGGTGCTGTACTTCAATGATATGGACTGGATTAGCGAGAATGAGCCGACATCTGCCTTTGATTTCAATTCAAACGGAGAGATCGACTTTAATGACGTCGTCCTCCTCTTCAACCAGCTCTGATCGATCAGAGCAGATCCTTTTTTATACCCTGCCGCTGAGAATCTGACATCGCAGGTGTCCGGATTGTGACGTATCTATGTTTGATCACGGGCATACAGGGGCTATAACCTGATGAAAGCGCAGACAAAATGCATGCGTTTGCAGCGTCATATCCTGACCATGATCGCCTCGTCCCCGGGGTGTACATTTCAGGATATCGTTGCAGCATACAACGGTATTCACCAATCAGAGGAGATCAGATACTCGCTCCGCTGGCTTGAGCGGCGGGGGGCAGTGCAGGTACAGCAGAACGCAACATCGATCCGCTGCTATCCCACCGGCAAGGTCTGGTCAGGGATGATCACGGTCTGAGCAGCATCTTCTTTTTCGACAGAAAGCCTTCACCTGGATACACCAGGTTTCTTTTTACCAATTGTCACCTGCACCGTCACCGCCCAGCCAGCCCCATCAACCGGAGAGATTTCAGTCGAAGAGGGCGGTCCCCCCGGCAGGGGCAGGTAATCTCCGTCGCGTTTATCTTCGACCTCTGCATAGTAGTCTCTATGCACAATCGGTACATGCCGGGGGGGCTGGAAGTGCTGCTCGTCCTGCTGCTGTTCGGGTGCAGCATTCAGGTCGTGGCGGCGGCGGAAACGTATCAGTTCGTGGCGCAGTGGGGGACCGGTGGCTCAGCGGACGGGCAGTTCAAATCCCCCTATGGGGTCGCGCTCGACGGTGCGGATACCGTCTACGTCACCGACGAGCATCTCGATCGTGTCCAGATATTCAACACCACCGGCGGTTTTGTCGCCACCTGGGGTACCCACGGCTTTGGGGACGGACTGCTCTGGAACCCCCAGGGAATCACAGTCGACAGGGCGGGGAACGTCTATGTCGTCAACAACTGGAACGACTGGGTCCAGAAGTTCACATCGGCCGGCACCTTCCTGACGAGATGGGGGACCGGGGGATCAGGGGACGGACAGCTCAAATCCCCCTCAGGGGTGGCGGTCGACAGTGCGGGCAATGTCTACGTCGCCGACATGTACAACTACCGGGTTCAGAAGTTCACTTCGACCGGCACCTTCCTTGCACAGTGGGGAACCGAGGGCCGGGGGGACGGACAGTTTGATTACCCCACCGGGATCGCGGTCGACGATGCGAATAACGTCTACGTCGTCGACTCGTACAACAACCGGGTCCAGAAGTTCACCTCAACCGGCACCTTCCTGACGAAGTGGGGGACCGAGGGCACCGGCGACGGACAGTTCGCCGATTTCCCCGAAGGGATCGCGGTTGACAGGATGGGCAATGTCTATGTCGCCGACACCGGCAACGACAGAATTGAGAAGTTCACCTCGAACGGCGCCTTCATCACCCAGTGGGGGACCAGCGGCGCAGGGAACGGACAGTTCGATTCCCCCTCCGGGGTCGCAGTCGACAGTGCAGGCAACGTCTTTGTCACCGATACCGGCAACCACCGTCTCCAGAAGTTTGCTTCTGCAACGCCGACCCCAACACCGACCGAGGTTCCAACCGTGGTCGTACCGACCACCGCTCCAACCGGCATTCCGACCGTGATCGTGCCGACCACCACCGTCACCCCGACACCGGCGTTCCGGTTCACTCCTTCCTCGGTCACCATCCCGCGCGGGTCGACGAACACGACCACGCTCTCCCTCGATAGTCACAACGGCACCTCGGGCTACAGCGTAACGCTCGGTCTCACACTGCTCGACCCGACGATCGGCGAGATCGTCGGCGTCTCCCTCCCGGGATGGACAATGGCGGAGAATCTGACGCTCCCCTCCGATACCGTCTGGTTGACCACGCTCGATACGGCCGGCCTCGGTGAACCCGGAAGTTCAGGCGCCAGGATCGGGACGATCACCATCAGGGGTGACCAGGCAGGCCGGACCGCCCTCGATATCGTTCAGGCTGAGGTCAGCGATGACAGCGGGCATCCGATCGCACCCCAACTCACCGCGTGTTCGATCGGGGTGACGGTGCCGGTCATCCCGCTCCCCGGGATCTCCTCCTCTCCGAATGACCTGAACGGAGACGGCCTCTACGAAGATATCAACGGCAACGGGGTGCTCGACTTCGATGACGTGGTCCTGTACTTCAACCAGATGGACTGGATCGGTGAGAACGAGCCGGTCGCCGGCTTCGACTTCAACGGGAACGGTCAGGTCGACTTCAATGATGTGGTCAGCCTCTTCAACCAGGTCTGACCTCGTCTTCCCGAAATCCGGATCCGTGATTGAACAAAAAAGATTGGATACGTGAGCGAGGGGTCCGGTCCTACCGGTGCGCAAAGTAGGCTGTGACCCCGGCCGATGTGACCGCGTCGATCCGGGCGAAACCGACCCGCTCGAACTGGACGACGGTCCCCTGCTTCTGCCTGACCCCTGGTTCGCAGTACCCGGTCAGGTCCCCCTGCTGCTGGTGGAGCCGGCATGGAACCTTCGCCTCTGCCGGCAGCCACTGGATGATCGGGGCTTTGGCTGCCCGTGCTGCGGCCAGGTCGTGACCGGCATAGGCGAGGTGCGGAACCCCGTCCTCGAAGGTGATACTGACATTAAAGAGGTCCTTGAGCCTGAGCATCCTGACCCCTTCCCTGATCTCGGCTGCCGGCACTACGACCGTCCCATTGAAGGCGAGAGAGCGGGTGCCCCGCGCCGGGTCGTTCGGGTACAGCGCCGCCTCGGCGACCGTCGCCGGAGCGCCTTCGATCGGCAGCACCACAGGGTCAGGGACGAAGAAGTACCGGTCGGCGATCTGGTCGATGACGGCCTTGTTCTCGGCGTACAGGTTCTCCCATGAGAACGAGATATCGGTATCCCCGGTCCCGATGGCTACCATCGCGTTCCTGACCGCTTCGGCGGTGATCCCCCGCCTGGCCAGGGCACGGAGCGTCCCGAGCCGGATATCGTCCCAGCCCGAGTAGGTGCCGGCGTCGATCCCGGCGTGCATCTCCGAGGTGGAGAGGACGACCCCCTCGATCCCCATCCTCCCGTAGTGGATGTACTCCGGCACCGTCCACCCGAAGTAGTCATAGATATACCGCTGACGCCCGGTGTTCGCGATGTGGTCCTTGCCCCGGATCACATGCGTGATCCCGAGCAGATGATCGTCGACCGCCACCGTGAAGTTCATCAGCGGGTAGACCGTCGCCTCGATCCGTGGGTGGAGGGTCGAGGTGAGCACCCGGAAGATCGGGTAGTCGCGCATCGCCGGGTCGGGATGTTCCAGGTCAGCCTTCACCCGGAGGCTCACCTCGCCCTCGGCAAACTCCCCGGCAAGCATCTGCTCCCAGAGCCGAAGGTTCTCCTCGACGGTCTGTCCCCGGCACGGGCAGGGCTTCTTCGCCTGCCGCAGTTCCCTGAACCGGTCGTTGTCACAGGTGCAGACATAGGCACCGCCGAGTTCGATCAGCTTCGCTGCATACTGATAGTACTGGTCGAACCGGTCGCTCTGGTAGACGATCTCGGTGATGCCGAGGTTCATCCACGCGATATCCTCCTGGACCATCTGGTAGGCAGCCGGGTCGACCCTCTTCGGGTCGGTGTCCTCGATCCTGAGGATGTACCGCCCGCCGTACCGCTTCAGGTAGGCGTCGTTCAGCATCGCAGCCCGGGCATGACCGAGGTGGAGAGGCCCGCTCGGGTTCGGTGCAAACCGCATCACGACCCCGTGCTCCGCGTTCTTCAGCGGCGGGAGTTCCCCCTTCTTACTCGCCTGCTTCTCAGGGACGATCAGCATATCTGGGGCGATCGCTTCGAGGGTCGCGAGCCGCTCCTCAGGTGAGAGGGCGGCCACCTCCGCGATCACCGCACCGACCAGGGCCGAAACCTCCTTCGCCCTCGAGCGGAGTTCGGGGTGCTTGCCCATCACTGCACCGACGATCGCCCCGGCCTTCGGAGCATCGCCGTGCCTGACCGCGTTCTGCAGGGCATACGCTCGCAGCAGTTGCAGCAGATCCTCGGTCATCCTCAGTAGCCCCGCTCTACAAAGAAGGTACCGATGGTGATCAGCAGGTCCTTCTGCTCGGACGGCTTGAGGATGGCCAGCACCTTCGCTGCCGAGGTGACCAGTTCCTCAGCGGTGGCCTTCACCTCGCCGATCACACCGATCTGGGTGAGCTGCTGGATCAGGTCATCGATCTCGGCTTCGCTCAGCCGGCGCCGGTACGGTGCCAGGTCGAACCCGTGCTCCCGTGCCTTGATGTTGATCAAGGTCTGTTTCCCCTCCCTGATATCGGAGGCCCGGTCCTTCCCGCTCTTCTCCGGGGATGCGAGCAGGTCGATCAGGTCGTCCTGGATCTGGAAGGCCACCCCGATGTTCATCCCGTATCGGAAGAGCGCATCGATCTGCGGCTGGGACCCGCCGGCCAGCACCCCGCCGATCGCAGCCGAGGCTGCGTACAGGGCACCGGTCTTCTTCCCGACCATCTCCAGGTACTCCTCCTCGCTCACATCATCCCGATCTTCAAAGGCCATGTCCAGGTGCTGGCCTGCACAGATCTCCTCGCAGGTGATCGCGAGCATCGAGACCGCCCGGAGTTTGGCTGCGTCTGCTGTCAGTGCCTGGCAGATGAACTCGAATGCACGGGCATAGAGGACATCCCCGGCCAGGATCGCGGTCGGTTCGTCCCACTTCTTGTTGACTGTCGGGACTCCGCGGCGGACCTCGTCCCCGTCCATGATGTCGTCATGGATCAGCGTGAATGAATGGGTCAGTTCAAGCGCAATGGCGGCCGGCATCAGGTCATCAGACGACCCTCTCCTGACCGCGTCGGCGGCCAGCATCATCACGGCTGGACGGAGCCGTTTACCACCTGCAGTCAGCAGGTGCGCACTCGCCTTGTTCAGTTCTCCGACAGGGGCCCCGAAGTACCGATCGATCAGCCGATCGACCTGCTCTTCGACCTTTTCAAGATACTCGATTAACTCCATAGCACACCGTAATTGTTCAGTTCAGTTTCACCCGCTGCCCGTTCTTGAAGAGGTGCAGATCATTCTGAAGGGTATATCCAAGCCCGCCCACAAAGTCTGCATAGGCCCCGGTCATCCCGAGCCCCCCGTGAGCCGGGATGACATGCTGGGGGTTGAGCAGGTTGACGAACTCGTAGTGGTCCTCGAGGTAGGCATGCCCGCTGACATGCAATTCATCATGGATACGAGCCCCGGCCATCTTCAGCCGGGTCTCGAGCAGGTACCGCTGCCCGTAATTGAGGGGGTTGGGGATCACCTTGGCCGAGAAGAGGATCTTATCCCCCTTCTGAATCTTGTACGGGGTCTCTCCCGCCCCGATCCTGGAGAGGGTCGCACCCGGTTCACCCTGGGCCCCGGTGACGACCAGGACGAAGTTCTCCGGCCCGGACTTCATGACCCGGCGCAATGTCCGGTCCACGGTCCGCCGGTTCCCAAACATCGAGGTGGTCTGGGGGAACGAGACCAGTTTCATCTGCTCTGCCGCAGAGCTGTACTTCTCCATCGAGCGGCCGAGCAGGACCGGTTTTCTGCCGATCTCATGGGCGCACTCGGTGATCGTCTTGATACGGGAGATATGCGAGGAGAAGGTTGAGACGATGATCGCCCCCTTGTCGTCCTCGTAACTGGTGAGCGTGTCCCTGACGAGGTCGCGTGCGATCCGTTCGCTCGGGCACCGCCCCTTGGAGTGGATGTTCACCGCCTCCACGATCAGGGCGAGCACACCCTCCTTGCCGATCTGGCGAAGGCGTGCAAAGTCCGGGGGTTCACCGATCACCGGGGTCCGGTCGAGCTTGAAGTCGCAGGCATAGACCACCGCACCGTGGGGGGTGTGGAGGACCGCCGTCACGGTATCGATGATACTGTGCTGGGTCCTGACGAATTCAAGGGTCAGGTGCTGCGAGATCGTGTACTTCTGCCCGGCCTTCAGGGCAAAGAGCTTGTTGTTCACCCCGAACTTCTGCTCGCCGGCGATCTGCTGCCGGATCAGCTCCGTGGTATACGGGGTGCTGATGATCGGAGCATTGTACCGGTGCGCCAGCTTCGGGATCGCACCGATGTGGTCCAGATGCCCGTGGGTGCAGACGATCGCCTTCACCGATCCTTCGACCGTGTTCATCATCGTGTCGTCAGGGATCGCCTTCATCTGGATCAGGTCCAGAGAATGCATATTCTCTATCTCTGCATCCTCGTGGATCATCACCTGGTCCAGGCGCAGCCCCATGTCAAAGACGACAATCTCTTTGCCGCACCGGACGGCGGTCATATTACGACCCACTTCGTCGTAACCGCCGACGCCTATAACTTCTATATCCATTATATTTCCTCCGTTTAGTGTACACCCAGCGCACCGTCGGTGCCTGAAATGATCACCCGAGTCCGCTTCAGTGCGGCGATGTCCTGCGACCCGGTCAGGAACATCGTCACCTTCAGCTGGTGCAACAGCCGCTCGATCGCCTGATTGAGCGGTGCTTCACCTTTCAATGCCGGGTTCAGCAGCGGGAGTGCCATCCCTGCAAGGTCTGCACCCAGCGCCACTGCCTTGGCCATATCGATCCCGGTCCTGACCCCGCCGGTGGCGATCACCGGCAGCCCTGCCGGCACCACCTCAGCGAGGCTGGTCACCGTCGGGATCCCCCAGGAGAGGAACTCCTCTCCGAGGGAGACCAGGTGCCGGTCCTGGTCCCTGCTGCTCTCATCGGCCCGGATCGCTTCTACAGCGGCCCAAGAGGTGCCCCCCCAGCCACCGATATCGATTGCAGTTGCCCCGGCCCCGGCGATCTGCCTGGCCGTCTCGCCGGCGATCCCCGACCCGGTCTCTTTGACAATCACCGGATAGGAGACCTCCTCGCAGAGCGAGGAGAGGGAAGCAAGGCACCCCTGAGCATTGTGGTCCCCTTCCGGCTGGATCGCCTCCTGCAGAAAGTTCAGGTGGACGGCCAGGGCATCGGCGCCGATCATCTCGACAGCCCGGTCGGCCCACTCGATTCCATGGTCACGGAGCTGCACGATCCCGATGTTGGCACAGATGAACGCCGACGGAGCCGCATCCCT
Organism: Methanosphaerula subterraneus; assembly: GCF_052055875.1. Classification (GTDB taxonomy): domain Archaea; phylum Halobacteriota; class Methanomicrobia; order Methanomicrobiales; family Methanospirillaceae; genus Methanosphaerula; species Methanosphaerula subterraneus. The sequence goes on along the minus strand of NZ_CP170508.1, from coordinate 2,267,836 downwards.
GACAACCGCGAAGGTTCCTTCCAGATCTGGGTTCTCAAGCGCTGCCCGCTGCGAGCCGACCCCCATACCGAGGTTGAACTGTTCGGCGGCCTGGGCAAGCCGCTGGTTGATGACAGCCGTCTCCGGGTGTCCGCCGGTCATTGCTGCAATGAAGAGCGGTGACCCGAACTGGTGACCGAGGAACCGGACCCCGGTGTTTATTCGGGCCATGTCGCACTCAGGGAGGGCGTTATGGACCAGGCGGACACCCCGGAAACCCGGGTCCCCCTGCTCAACCTCATCCTGGCTGCAGATCCTGATATGGTCCAGTTTCCTTGATGAGGTCTGGTGGATGATCGTCATCGTCGTCACGCCATCCTGACCACGGTCCCGCCATGGTCCCGCTGGTGGAGAAAGTCCTGCAACCGCGAGACCGCAAAGATGTGCGACTCCACGCCGGCCCCGGCCAGGGCCAGCAGTTCCCGGATCTTCCCCTGCATACCGCCGGTCACATCGACCGTGGACGAGGCACCGATCGAGAGTCCTGCGACATCCGACGGGGTGATCGTCCGGACCACCTGCCCGTCTGAGAGCACGCCCGGTACATCGGTGGCCAGACCGACCCGGCCGACCGATAACTGCGGCGCAAGGACGCTGATCACCTGGTCGCCTGAGACGATGCAGGCTCCTCTGCTCCGGTCCAGCACCACGTCCCCATGCAGCACCGGGGTGATCCCAAGGGCCGTCAGCCGCTGGAGCAGCTCCACCGGGGCCGAAACGAGCCGGCCGTCGTCAGCCAGGCAGCTGTCCAGGAGATGGACACCGATCGCGTCGATCCCTTCGTTCTGCAGGGCTTCGACGACCGCCCGGTTCAGTCCGCTGACCGCCCGGTGGGTGATCCCGATCCCGACGGCGTTCGATCGGTCCGCCCCCTGATCCAGACGGTACCGGTGAGCCTCGGGATGGCCGCATGAGCCGGCGCCATGGACGAGATACCCGGAGAATTCGCTCTCTTTCAGGGCTGCAGCTATCGCTGCCAGCTGCTGCCGGTCTATCACATCGTTCCCTGCCTTGTCGGTGATCACACTGCCACCGAGTTTCAGCATCACCTGGTTATGCATCGTTCTCCTTTCTGGCTCCGACCGTATCGATGGAAGTGATGATGGCCCGGGCATCGCAGCCCTCAATAGCCGCGGCCACCCGCCCCTTCATATGCTTGGGGCAGAGCGCGATCATACACCCGCCCCCGCCGGCACCGGTCAGTTTGGCCCCAAAGGCTCCAGCCGTACGGGAGGCCGTCACCAGCTTCGAGAGAGCCGGGTGGCCGACCCCGAGGGCCTCGAGGAGGGCCTCGTTGATGTTCATCAGCTGCCCGAGCTGCCGGGGGTTGGAGAGACTTCGGACCGCATTCAGCGTCAGGGCCCCCATCGCATCCATCACCGGGTTCATCACGTCGGGGAACTTCCGCTGCCCTTCTGCAACCAGCTCGACCATCTTCGCAGTGCTGTGCGAGACGAGCGTATTCCCGACGACCAGGTTCAGGTTCTGCGGTGGAATCTTCCTCCGCGACTGCCCGGTGATCAGCACCATCCCTCCGATCGTCGAGACGTAGGTGTCCGTCGGACTTGCCCGCCCCTTCTGCACAGACCGCTCGATCTGGTAGGCGGTGACGGCGATCTCCTCCCTGGTATGACCAAGGTCGAACTCGTCGTTGATCGCCGAGAGAGTGGCCACCGTGACGGCCGCCGACGAACCGAGCCCAGCGGAGGAGGGCATCTGCGAATTGACATAGACCGAACCGGTCACGTCCATCGCCTTGAAGCAGCCATCGATATAAGGTGACTTGGCAGGGGTCGGGTGACGGTTCTTCCGGACCGTCACGAAGACCCGCGGCTTGATGGCCATCGCAAGCCCCGGCTTGCCATAGACCACCGCATGTTCACCGAACAGGAAGACCTTGCCCGGTGCACTCCAGGTCACCACCTCATATCACCGCAATCGCTGCATACCCGACCACGGACGCACGGTCCCCGGTCACATCCCCGCTCGTTGCATACTTCAGAAGTTCCGCCTTCTCCGCCCCAGCTTCAACAGAGGCCGTTATCATCGCTGCGATCGTCCCATATCCACAGGCTGTAGAGCCTCGCTCACGCAGACGGCTGTAGAAGAGTTCAACCTCCAGGGACTTTAATGCCTCGATTGCGTACAGATCCTGACTCCTGGCGACAGTATCAGGGACGTAATGAGAGAAGTCGCTCGATGCGATCACCCGGATCTCCCGCCGGGCCTCCCGTGCAGCCCTGGCGATCGTCCTGCCGAGCCTGACCGAGGATGCGATGTCCTGGTCGCCCATCAATACGGGAGCGATCCTGGCCCGCGGGAACCGGTACTTGATGAAGGGCATCTGCACCTCGAGCGAGTGCTCGTCTGCATGATAGGCCTCATTCACCGGGAGGTCGAGTGCCGACACCAGATCGGTATCGGTGTCGACGATCCCGAGCGGGGTCTCCCAGGGCACCGCCGAGGTGCAGGTGGGAAAACCCCGGTGACTCGGCCCTATCACCACAAAGGTTCCATCAAATGAAGAAGGGAGAGCAGCATATGCCTGTGCTGCGACTGCACCAGAATAGATGTACCCCGCATGCGGGGCGACGATCCCGCTGGCACTGGTCTCATGACCGGTTGCTGCAAAGAACTTCCCAAGCAGTTGTTCCAGATGGCTGGGTTCCCCAGGATAAAACATACCCGCCACTGCGCATGTTCTGATCTTCATTAGGGAACCTTTCGCGTTCTGGTATATCTACAGATCGATCTCGAAGTCTTCCTGGGTCAGTGAGGTGGTCACGCCACGAATGCGGAGCATCTCACGGGTCAGCAGGAAGTAGATCATCGAGAGGGCCTTGCGTCCCTTGTTGTTGGTCGGGATGACGAGGTCCATGAACTGGGTCATGTTGTTGGTGTCGCAGAGTCCCACAACCGGGATTCCACTCTGCACAGCCTCCTTGACGACCTGTGCATCGCCGATCGGGTCGGTGATGAAGACGACTTCAGGCTCGATGTAGCCGTTCAGGTTCTGGTTGGTGAGCGACCCGGGGATGAACCGTGCGGTCTTTGCGATCCCGCCGATTGCGTCCGCGAACTTCTTGGCCGGGTACTGCCCGTACTGACGGGAGGTCACGACCAGGATGTTGGATGGATTGAACTGGGAGAGGAACTTCGCCACAGTCTTGATCCGCTCGTCGGTCTCTCTGATATCGATGATGTAGAGGCCATCCCCGCGGACGCGGTAGATGAACTTCTTCATATCTTTGCTCTTCTGCTGGGTGCCGATATGGATACCGGCGGCAAGGTACTCCTCTACGGGAATCAGGGGCTCTTTTAATTCAATTTCCATCTCATTTGCTGTCATTAGATCTGCTCCTCAATGCGTATCAGTTCATTCAGTTTTGCTATCCGTTCGCCGCCAACGACGCCCGTCTTTAAGAATATGCACCCAAACGCCGTCGCCAGGTGTGCAATGGTTGTATCTGTGGTCTCACCGGAACGGTGGCTCATCACGGTGTCCATCCCATGGGTATGAGCCATCTGGACTGCTTCATAGGTCTCGGTCAGGGTTCCGACCTGGTTCGGCTTGATCAGCACGGCATTGGCCGCACCGATATCGATCCCCTGCATGATCCGCTCGGTATTGGTCACGAAGAGATCGTCACCGCAGATCAGACACCGGTCCCCGACCGCCTCGGTCAGGTCCGAGAATCCCTCGAAGTCGTCCTCTCTGAGAGGGTCCTCGACATAGATCAGCGAGTACCGGTCGACCAGTTCGCCGATGTACGCGATCTGGTCTTCGGTGGTCCGGTCGGCGTCCTTGTAATGGTAAAGGGTACCGTTCCAGAGTTCGCTTGCCGCGACATCGATCCCCATCGAGATGGTGATGTTCATCTCATCAGAGATGGCGGTCACCGCCTGATGCACCGTCTCAAAGGCCGTGATATCGTCGATATGCGGGGCCCATGCCCCCTCATCGCCCTTTCCGCAGCCTTTGCCCAGTGCAATCAGCAGCTCCTTGACCTTCCGGTGGACAACCGCGTTCGCAAAGACCGCTTCCTCTGCATCAGAGGCCCCGGTCGGAACGACCAGGAACTCCTGGATATCAGTGGCACCGACTGCGTGAGCTCCTCCGCCGATCACATTCCCGAGCGGGAACGGAGTCTCCTTGATGAACGCTCCGCCGAGGTACCGGTAGAGATCCATCCCGTTGGCCATCGCTGCGGCCTTGGCATTCGCGAGCGAGAGTGCAACCGCGATGTTCGCCCCGATCTTCGAGAGGTCCGGGGTGCCATCGATGGAACGGAGCTGCTGATCGAACTCTGCCTGATCTGCGGCATCAAGCCCGATCAGTGCAGGGATCAGGTTCTGCTCTGCATCATCGATCGCCTCATCGACAGGCCTGACCTTTGCCTCATAGATCCCCGTGCTCGCACCGCTCGGTGCAGCAGCCCGACCAAAGCCACTCTCAGTGACCATGTCGGCTTCCACCGTAGGGTTTCCTCTGCTGTCCAGGATCTTCCTGAGCTGGACCGCCTGAATTAGTGTCATCTGATTATTGCCTCCTCTTCACCGTGATGGGAATGATACCCTGGTCATACTCCTCAAGGGCGATCTCTAATGGATCTGACTTGGTAGTCCTGACCAGAATAGGCGCTCCCATCGATATCTGCAGAGACCGAGCACCGATGATCCTTGCTCGTTCATACCGAGTATACGATTCCATTCTCCGCCTCAAAATCATTCATTTATGAGAAATGGGGTCGCTGAGATTCGAACTCAGGTCACAGCATCCCGAACGCCATAGGATTCCAGGCTACCCCACGACCCCTCATGTTCAAATTACTGGTACGGGTTCAACTCATCAATAATCTCTTTGTGTGTCAGCAGCATTCGTCTGCAGCAATATTGCGTCAGACCGAGGTCGTCGAGGATCTCTCCTGGATCCTCGCCGGCATCTCTCCGCTGTTTAAACTCTTCCCAGGCGGTAGAAATTACTTTTCCACATGTGAAACATCGTACAGGTATCATTGATGATCGGTCTCTTATCAGTATATAATTAACGGTATGATTTCTGAACTTTGGCGCGCGCACCTTTACCGTGCGGCTTCTTCGCCTCTTTCTGACGTGAATCGTTGACCAGCAGCGTCCGGTCATAGGCCACATACATGTCCTTGAGCTGCGGATCGTTGTGCCAGTTCACGATAGCGCGCGCAAGAGCGGTCCTGACAGCCTCTGCCTGGCCCATGACTCCTCCGCCCTTCACATCGATGGTGACATCGACTTCTTCGACTCCCTTGGGATTCAGGAGGATCGGTTCGGAGATCTTCATCCGGACGACCTCGGTCCCATAGACCTCGAGCGGGACGGAGTTGATCCGAATGACCCCTTTGCCGGCCTTCAGGGTGGCGCGTGCGATCGCGGTCTTCCGCTTTCCACTGGTGTTTATGACTTTTACCATTTCATCATCCTCAATACTTTGACCCAAGGAAGGTGCTTACAGCGCCGATCGTTACATAGCGCGACGTGTTCAGGCGGTCGATGTGTGCCTCGTCGAGGCGTTCGGCCGGCTGACCTTTCAGATCTGTCGGAACGCCGACGTAGGTCTTGATCGCCTTGAAGGCATCGATACCACGCTGGCGCTTGTAGGGGAGCATCCCACGGATTGTCCGCTTTACAATATGGTCCGGCCTGCGGGGGAAGAACGGTCCGCCCTCGCGTGAGCCCCGTGTCCGCTTGACGCGGTAGTGCTGGAGCACACTTGCCCTGGCACCGGAGATCACGGCCTTCTCAGTGTTGATGAGGGCGATCTCTTCGCCACCAAGGGCACGTTTTGCCACGATAGAGGCCATCCTTCCGAGCAGGAGCCCGTCTGCATCAATAATCGTCACCATCTGCTCACCTCAGAATCCTCACGCGGCTCCCTTTCGGGTTGTCCGCGAGCAGTTCTTCAATCGACATGCATGTGCCCTGTGCCCCGGCGATCTTGCTGACCGCTGATTCACTGAAGTTCAGTGCAGCGACTCTGACCGACTGGTTCAGGATCCCGCTCCCGAGCACCTTGCCCGGAACGATGATCGTCTCACCCTCCGCAGCATACCGGTTGATCTTACTGATATTCACCTCTGCGTGCGCACTGGTGGACGCCTCGAGACGGTTTGCAATATCTCGCCAGATCTTTACCTCACCTGTACGCGATGCGTCCTTCAATGTGGTGATGAGGCTGGTAAGGCGTGGATTTGTCTTCTTCACTCTTCCTGTCATCAACTATCCCTCGGATATCTCCTGTAATTTCTCAGCCAGCTCGTTTGATTCGTTCTTCAGATACAGCAGCGACTGCCGTATGATCGTCCGGACCGGAAGGGATCCGTCACTCTCCACCACGCCGATGAACCGGGTGGCATCGTCGGAGATCCTGATCCCGGGCTCATCACCGATCCCTGTGCTCAGGCATGCCTTTTCACAGAGTTTGCAGAGTGAGCAGGACTCGAGCTTCCCTTCTTCGACGGTGAGTACACCGCCCTTCAGGACCAACACCTGCCTCGGGCACTGGTCAACACAGGTACCACATGCATCGCAGTGGGTATCGATCGTGATCACCGGATAGTTCTTGTATCCGCAGTTGATTGTGGGCTGCCACTTTGCATGGACTTTCCCGGTATTCATCTCGGCACGTGCCTCGATGACCACCTTCTGCCCCTTCTCAAGTTTCACGATCGGGATCTTCTCGTCAACAGGGACTGCCTCAGGGTCTGAAGGAATCAGATCCCGTGAGTAGACCATCCCCGGCCCCTCGACACTCAGCGTATACATCGTTGAACAGCGGTCGCATCCTGCTCCTTCACAGGTGCAACGGTCTGCAGATACGAAGACATCCGAGTTGGTCTTCAGCGGGACGAGCCCGATCCGGTGTGCCAGCATCTCATCAAACAGAGCGCTGGTGTTGTCATAGATTTTGATATCTTCTATCGCAAGTTTCGGAACTTCACTGCACATCGCTCTTCGGATGGCATTGATGAACGAAGGACTCACGCCAGTCAGCGTATAGCGCGCTACGGTGTCGTCAAGTCTGCTGAATACAAGATCCATTCAGACTCTCCTTCCCCGCCGGCCACCCTTTGCACGAATGCTGTCGTGCGGAACCGGGGTTACATCCTCGATGCGACCGATGCGCATGCCGGCACGTGCGAGTGCACGAATGGCTGCCTGCGCCCCTGCTCCAGGTGATCGCTGCTTGCCGCGGCCTGGTGCCCGGACCTTGATGTGAAGGCCGACGAACCCCTTGTCCATCGCTGCCTGCGCAACGTCCCCGGCCATCTTCATGGCTGCGTAGGGGGAGGACTCGTTCCGGTCCTGCTTGACGACCATACCACCGCTGCTCTTGGTCACGGTCTCTGCACCGGTCATATCGGTGACAGTGATGATCGTATTGTTGAATGAGGCGAAGACATGTGCGACTCCCCACTTCTCTCTATCATTTGCCATGCTGACTCACCGCCTCTTCTTGTTGATCCGCTCGATCTCCGGGTGCCCGTCACTGGTCAGTGGCGAGGTGCCGTAGTAGGTGATCTGTGTCTCCTGGTCACGCGGGACACGGTAGGACGGAATGTCCACACGCCGGCCTGCGATCGCGATGTGACCGTGGGTCACCATCTGTCGTGCCTGCTTTGGTGAGCGTGCGAGCCCCTGCCGGTAGACCATCGTCTGCAGGCGGCGCTCGAGCGGCTGTTGAATTTTCAGCGACAGCACATCATCGATGTCTGCGTCCGGGCCGAGCAGCCCGATCCGGTTCAGGTGGCCGAGCAGGTGTTCCCGCTTGGTGGCGATCTGCTGCTCATCGGTGCTCTGCGACATGAACGCGAGCAGTTCACGGGCGGCTTTGCGGTATCTGCGGAGCACACCCTGTGCTCTCCAGACCTCACGCTTGTTCCGAAGGCCGTATTCGATCACAATACGGGTCTCATCCTCGATCCGCTGCTTTTCAAACGGACGTTTTGGGGCTTCATACCCCTTCGTGTTCTTGCCTGGATACCCCATGAATTCACGACCTTAGTCTTTCTTCCTCTTCACACCGACGGTGGTGCCAGTTCTGCCTGTAGACTTGGTCCGCTGTCCGCGCACCTTCTGTCCGGTCTCATGCCTGATACCACGGTAACAGCGGATCTTCCGGAGAAGGTTCACGTCCTCATCATTGGTCATTGCAAGGTCTGAACCGAGGATGTGCTTGCTCTCACCGGTATAGACGTCCTTGATCCGGTTGCGCATCCACGCGGGGATCAGCGCACCATAGTTGGTGACGACCTCTCGGATCCGATCGACGTCCTCATCAGGAAGGCGACCGAGCAGTTCATGATCATTGACGGCTGCACGACGGGTGATGATTCCCGAGGTGTGCCTGCCGACACCGGGGATCCCAGTCAGGGCGACCCTGACCGACTTGGTCCCGTCGAGGTCAGTGTTGCTGACCCGTACAAAGTATTTTATGTCCTCTTCTTCTTGAGCCATTGAACTCTCCTCAATGAGATAATCTTGTAGCGCTGAGGGAGGGATTTGAACCCTCGAGTCCCAGGGGGACACAGGTTTAGCAAACCTGCGCCATACCAGGCTTGGCTACCTCAACAGAGAATCTCGCATCTTTCGACACTCGCAGTGCGATTTGACTGCTCCATGAATGGTGCTTTATCATATGAGACGGGGGGATTGATAACTGTTGTGGTCCCCATCAGGGGACAGGCCTCTTCCGTTCGACCCCACCGGCGATCAGTGCCGAGGTGACCAGCGGTAGGGCGATCGTCGCGTCGACAAAGCACTGGACACGCGGGGAGGTGATCTGGTCCTTGCCCCACGAGATCGCCTCCTCGAAGGTGCAGCCGGAGAGGCCGCCCCAGTGCGGTGCGTCGCTGGTGTACTGGACAGCATAGGCATGACCCTGGCAGTCAGCGTTGTGGATCGAAGCGATTACCTGGGTCTGCTGGATGAAGTTCTTCGGGACACCTCCACCGATATATACGACCCCAGTCCTCCCGGCCTTCTCGACGATCGCAGTCACCTCGTCGGCATCGGCGATCTGATCGATCTGGACGTCCACGCCGGCACGCCGCGCCATCAACAGACCGATCCCGATCGAGGAGTCGCAGAGCGCAGGGATGAAGATCGGGACGCCGGCCGCTACACAGGTGCTGATCACCGAGTTCCCGTCAGGGTACGAGGTCGAGAGCCACTCCCCGAAGGCCTGGATGAATGCCCGGGAAGAACCATGGAACGGGGCATGGTCTCTGGCGAAGTCGGCAATCATCTGGTCGACGGTCCGGAACTCCTCCTCGTAGGCGAAGACATCATAGATCCGATCGATTCCCTTTGAGAAGAGTTCACCGTCGTCGACATGGTGGTGGCCGATGTAGTGGTGCACCCCGACGTGCTCACAGGCATCATGAAAGATGTTGGCCCCGGTGGAGACGATCGCATCGACATACCGGTGTTTGACCAGTTCGATCAGGCACTGCTGCATTCCGGCCGGGATCATCGCACCCGAGAGGCCGAGCAGAATAGTGCAGTCAGGGTCACTGATCATCTCGGTCCAGACCCTGACCGATTCCCCGAGTTTTCTCCCCTGGAAGCCTGTTGCGCTCATCCCCTTCAGCAACGCCGCAACGTCGCGTTCAGGGATCACGGGTTCTGTTGGATGCATCGCCATAATCGTTCAGTGATCTGATCAATGGGAGGTGCAACGTATATAAACCCTATCCGTTTTCCCCATTTTGAGCGATATGCGCCGGATCAACGGTGGAGAGGGGAGAAAAAGAGAGATCCTTGCCGTTGCAATCGATCGATACGGCTCACCGGTACTGGTCAGGATTGCAGGGTCGGCATCCCGCTGCCAGGGGTGCTGTTCTGCAGGTACTTCTGCGGGATCCGGACCTCGATTGAATACGATTGGATGTACTTGGTGTTGATGATGAAGTAGTAGTTATGGTTCCCTTCGAAGAACTTCTCGACGAACGGACCGCCATAACTGTTCCCCGGCGGAGTGATCACCCGGACGAACCGGTTCGGATCCTCGGCATCGACCACCTGCATCGAGAACTTCGGGACCACCACGTCGGGAGCGACGGTGGTGGTGAGGGTGTACCAGATCTCGAAGTACGGGTACGGGATATGAACCACATCAGTAGTCCCGCTCCAGCGGCCGTTGATGGTCGCAAAGACCCGGGTCGTCTTATCCGCCCCGCCGTCCGGCTTCGGGACGTTCATCGTCGGGTAGGTGTCGATCACATTGATATTGTACCGGGCAGGGTCCACGAACGCCACCGACTTTGGGGTGAACGAGGTGGCCGGCATCGGCGTGGTGGCCGCCGGCACGTACGGAAGGCCGGAGGGGAGGGGAGGCGTCCCGTTCCCCGAGGTGCTGGCTGTCGTGTTGTTTCTCGTCACTACCGCACTACTATTGTTGGCCAGCGTCTGGTTCGCCCCCGACTGGTTTAAGGAGGTGACCGGGGTCTGCGTGGGGACCTCCGTCGTCACCGTCGGAAGGCCGGTGTTAGGCGGTTTGCCGGTGATCGCCGGCTTCACTACGAGCGCCAGGATGATCACGATTGAGAGCGCGAGGATAACGTACCGGATATCCTGCTTTTCCATAGTGGTATTCTGGTTGGCTTAAGGAATATTTATAATACTATAATTGTGTCCCCGCGCGGATCTGGATGAACCCGTTGAATTGGCGGATTGACTGTATGAAAATGGGAAAAGTTCTAAAATTACGTATATTTTTTATAACAATATTTATAAACTAAAACTACATTCCATGATGTAGAATACTGTGGGGAACCCGGTGTTCAATCAAGAAGGTGAACAGGATGAAATCTGTTAGAAGAAATGAAGATGCATTCACCGGCCTCGAAGCGGCAATTGTGCTCATAGCCTTTGTCGTCGTCGCGGCGGTGTTCTCATACGTGGTGCTGGGCGCAGGGTTCTTCACCACACAGAAGAGCCAGGAGACTGTACACACTGCCGTTGGGCAGGCATCATCAGCTGTTGAGATTATGGGCAACGTCTACGGTGAGGCGGCCTCTGGAGGAGCAGAGATAAACAAGATCACCTTCAGCATCGGCCTTGCAGCAGGTGGAACCCCAGTGGACGTCAATAAAACCGTTTTGACCTTTTCAACCGGTGAAAAAGTCCAAACGCTGGTATATGATCAGACAGCAACATCATTCGGAGAAGTAGCCGCAGCACCACCGGAAGGTCACTGGGTTGTCTCACATGAGGAGAACAGTATCACCACTGTCAAAAACGGTGTGCTCGACAATGGGGAACAGTTCACCATCACAGTGACTCCACCAGTGGGCCTCCTGACAGCATATACCGGGTTTGATATTGACATCAAGCCACCGGTTGGAGCAGCTCTCGCCATCCACAGGACCGTGCCGGCATATATTGAACAGGTGAACCTCCTCTACTAATCCCTTTTTTTATCTTCAGGCCCGTTTTTACAGATAAACATAGATAGCAATGCACATTCTTTAGAAAAGGTCTATCCTATTGACTAATCTCCCAAACCCGTAGCGAAAGAATCATTGACCAGATCCCCTATAGGATCAGTTGATATGAGATACCTTCGACATGTAATGCGCTAATCTATTGGGAGACCAGGGACACCAATATTCTTTATGAGATGATTTCACTGGAGAACAGGGATACATCATCCGATGTCATCTCAAGTGATCGACCAACGACTTTTATTCGCATGTTACAGCCTATGTGATCAATCAGAACCATCAGGTGACGGCCCTTATATTAACAAGGATCTTCCCCACAGTGACAGGAAAAAGGTTCTCAACAGATGGTGAAAAGTTCACCATCACGGTGATTCAACTTGAAGATCTGACCAGTTCACATAGACAAAGTGAACCTCCTCTCCTAACCCAGAATTAATATGAAAATTCTAAAATGAGATGAAATACGTGGCGCCTCCATGGCATAGCAGAATCTCACTTCGATCATCTTAACCCTCTTTTTCGACGGGCACCAATCCCCCCAAGAGCAGTGAACGCAGGTTTTTCTGATCTCTCATTGTCCAGAAGAAAAACAACCGATCAAACCTAAATTTTGTCAAACAGCAGGGGAGCCCATTCTAACGTAACACTATATGCAATTTCGGAAATACATTTAAACGGCAAAGATAATCAATCAATTAATTTAAATATAGCAATATCACTTTAATTGTAATGGGTAATCATCCATTTTGATCTCCACAAAGACAGAAGGTGACCAGAATGAATCGTTTTATCAGGTATGCAATGAAGAATGAAGATGCATTCACCGGTCTTGAGGCGGCGATTGTACTGATCGCATTTGTCGTCGTCGCATCAACATTCACCTATGTGGTGTTGGGCGCAGGGTTCTTCACCACACAGAAGAGCCAAGAGACTGTGCATACTGCTGTCGGACAGGCGTCATCAGCCGTTGAAATTTTGGGCAACGTCTACGGCGAGGCAGTCTCTGGAGGAGCAGATATAAACAAGATCACCTTCAGCATCGGCCTTGCAGCAGGTGGAACCCCAGTGGACGTCAATAAAACCGTTTTGACCTTTTCAACCGGTGAAAAAGTCCAAACGCTGGTATATGATCAGACAGCAACATCATTCGGAGAAGTAGCCGCAGCACCACCGGAAGGTCACTGGGTTGTCTCACATGAGGAGAACAGTATCACCACTACCGAAAACGGTGTGCTCGACAATGGGGAACAGTTCACCATCACAGTGACTCCACCAGCAGGCCTCCTGACGGCATACACCGGGTTTGATATTGACATCAAGCCACCGGTTGGAGCAGCTCTCGCCATCCACAGGACCGTGCCGGCATACATTGAACAGGTGAACCTCCTATACTAATCCCTTTTTATCTTCAGGTCCACCTTTTTTGCAGATAAACAAAGAAATCGAACGCGAATTCTTTAGAAAAGGTCTATCCTATTGATTACCTCATCGAGATCCATAATAAATAGGCCGTCGACTTGATTTCCATCGCGCTCAGCCGATAATAAAATATCTTCGGCACGCATATGCACTAATCTATAGAGGAGATCCCGGGATTCAAATTCCCAAGAAGGGTTCAGCCACCAGGAGAGAAGACAAAGATGGACGACGCATTCACCGGGCTTGAAGCAGCAATCATATTGATAGCCTTTGTCACCATCAGTTCGGTTTTTTCATTTGTGGTTCTGAATGCGGGATTCATGAGCACCCAGAAGGCGCAGGAGGTCGTGCATGCCGGAGTGGATCAGGCTGCGAGCACCCTCCAGATCCATGGAGACATTTCTGGCAGCGCCGATCTCCCTGGTGGGCCGGTGACTCTGGTAACAATGATGTTAAAGACCGGGGTCCCCTATGGATCCATAGATCTGAACAAAACCACCTTCCATATCTCAACCGATTCGACAAACGAGATCCTCCAAAAGGGGACGGACCTGTCAGACCCCACAGATGGCCATTGGACGATCAAGGAACGGTTCAGCGAGAGCACGGGGCAAACCGCCCATCTCGGCATCAATGACCAGGTCCTGATCAAGATCAGGCCGTCAACCCCACTTTCTCCGGGCAAAAAGTTCACGCTTGAAGTGAACCCAGCCGGCTCGGTAGGGTTTACTATAACACGATCGATTCCGGCCTCTACAGATCATATGACCGTCCTATATTGAGAGAGATCTTCGCCTCTGGGGCGGGGAGACACGATATCCATAATACCCATACTATTTACTCTCTGGCGAAAGAACCGGATTACATTCTTAGGTCTGACCTCTTTTAATATGACAATACTATCGATCCAGAGGCCTTCAACTCCAATATGATGCTCCTACAAGGATATTTATCTCTGGGAGGAGTCCAGACCAGTTCATAGGAAAGGAACTTCCCACAAACAGCAATAATGAAAAGGATCTTTTCAACCACCATATGACCATCTCCACGGGTAATTATAGGTAGATCTCGAAAATGTCACCAAATATCAAGAATTTTTATTAGATTTATTTAAATACCATTACCACATTAGTAATGGATAGAATACTGATCAGATTTAGTATTCCAATTTATTGAAGGCGAAGAGAATGAGATCTCTTATCAGAAATGAAAACGCATTCACCGGTCTCGAAGCGGCAATTGTGCTCATAGCCTTTGTCGTCGTCGCGGCGGTGTTCTCATACGTGGTGCTGGGCGCAGGGTTCTTCACCACACAGAAGAGCCAGGAGACTGTGCATACTGCTGTCGGACAGGCGTCATCAGCCGTTGAGATTATGGGCAATGTCTACGGTGAAGCAGCCTCTGGAGGAGCGGATATAAACAAGATCACCTTCAGCATCGGCCTTGCAGCAGGCGGAACCCCGGTGGACATCAACAAGACCGTCCTGACCTTCTCAACCGGTGAAAAAGTCCAAACGCTGGTATATGATCAGACAGCAACATCATTCGGAGAAGTAGCCGCAGCACCACCGGAAGGTCACTGGGTTGTCTCACATGAGGAGAACAGTATCACCACTACCGAAAACGGTGTGCTCGACAATGGGGAACAGTTCACCATCACAGTGACTCCACCAGCAGGCCTCCTGACGGCATACACCGGGTTTGATATTGACATCAAGCCTCCAGTGGGAGCAGCCCTCTCTATTCACAGGACAGTGCCGGCATATATTGAACAGGTGAACCTCCTCTACTAATAAAAACACTAGAATAATTCCATTTTTCCCCAGGGTTAAGAATCAGGAACCGGAAATAGAACCCTGTCAGATCTTTTAAAAAAACGATTAGTAAAAACTCAGGTCCGAACCACTCCCCATTGCTCAACACAAAAAAGGGGGATCTACTTCGCCCCCCGAGGGAGCGCGATCCTGCCGGTCCGAACAAACTCTTTGATCCCGTACTGCCTGAGCAGTTCTTCGAGCGCATCGATCTTCTCGGTGTCGCCGGTCACCTCGAGCACCACCGTCTTCGCCCCGACATCGACGATCTGGGCCCGGAAGATGTCGGCGATCTGCATCACCTCGGCACGGCCGGCGCCGGGCTCGGCGGTGACCCGGATCAGGGCCAGCTCGCGGTCGATGAACGCACGTTCGGTCAGATCGGAGATCCGGATCACATCGATCAACTTGTGGAGCTGCTTCTTCACCTGCTCGACCATCGGGTCGTCCCCGATCACCACGATGGTGATCCGCGACATCCCCGGCTCCTCGCAGGTGCCGACGGCCAGCGACTCGATGTTGAACCCGCGGCGCGAGAAGAGGCCGCTGACCCGGGAGAGGACACCGGCCCGGTTCTCGACCAGCACCGAGAGGGTATGCGCCCTCATCGCTCTCGCCCCCCGATCATCTCGTTGATCGCAGCACCGGCCGGCACCATCGGGAAGACGTTCTCCTCCCGTTCCACCCGGAAGTCCAGGAGGAACGGCCCGTCGGTCGCGATCGCGGCCTTCAGCGCCTCGTCCACCCCGGAGGCCCCAGTCACCTGCATCCCGTCGATCCCATACGCAGCCGCGATCTTCACGAAGTCCACAGCCGGCAGCTCGGTGAACGAGTACCGCCGGTCATAGAAGAGCTCCTGCCACTGCCTGACCATCCCGAGATAGAGATTGTTGAGGATCACCATCTTCACCGGTATGTCGTACTGCGCGACCGTACCGAGCTCCTGGATGTTCATCTGGAAGGAACCGTCGCCGGCGATGACGAAGACCTGTTCGCCGGGGCGGGCGTACTGAGCCCCGATAGCCGCCGGGAAGCCGTACCCCATCGTGCCGAGACCGCCGGAGGTGATCCACTGCCGCGGCTCTTTGAAGCAGTAATACTGGGCCGCCCACATCTGGTTCTGTCCGACCTCGCTGGTGATCACCCCTCCTCCATCGAGCAGCGCCGAAAGGCGCTGGATCACATACTGAGGGTGGAGGAGCCCGTCGTCGCGGTACCGGAGGGGATGGTCACGCTTCCAGGCGGAGACCTGCGCCAGCCAGGCGGACGGCTGCTGCTTCTTCTGCAGGCGGGCGAGGAGTTCACCGAGCACACACTTTGCATCGCCGACGATCGGCACCTCCGGCTGCCGGTTCTTCCCGATCTCGGCCGGGTCCACATCGATATGGATGACCCGGGCCTGTGGGGCGAAGGTCGAGAGCTTGCCGGTGACCCGGTCATCGAACCGGACCCCGACGGCGACCAGCAGGTCCGACTCGGTGACGGCGAAGTTCGCGTACTCGGTCCCGTGCATCCCGAGCATCCCGAGGTTGAGCAGGTGATCGCCCGGGATTGCGCCGAGGCCCATCAGCGTGGTCGTCACCGGGATCATCAGTTCCTCGGCAAGGGCGAGCAGTTCTGCCGAGGCTCCGGCTGCGATCACTCCCCCGCCGGCGTAGATCAGGGGCCGTTCGGCCTCCCTGATCAGGTCGGCGGCCTTCTCGATCTGCCGCGGATGACCCTGCCGGGTCGGCTGGTAGCCGCGGATGGCCGGCCTGGGGGTGATGATGATCTCATCAGGCACCGTTCCGGTCATCATGTCCTTCGGGAGATCGATCAGCACCGGACCCGGCCGGCCGGTGGAGGCGATATAGAAGGCGTCGGCGAGCACCTGCGGGATATCGGTGACCCGTTTTACCAGGTAGTTGTGCTTGGTCACCGGCATCGTGATCCCGGTGATGTCGGACTCCTGGAACGCATCGTTGCCGAGCAGGTTCGTCGGAACCTGGCCGGTCAGGGCGATCAGCGGTACCGAATCCATGTATGCGGTCGCGATCCCGGTGACCAGGTTGCATGCCCCCGGCCCTGAGGTCGCCAGGCATACACCGGTCTTCCCGCTGGCGCGGGCATACCCGTCCGCAGCGTGCGCGGCCGCCTGTTCGTGCCGCATCAGGATGTGCCTGAGCGGTGAGTCATACAGTTCATCGTAGATCGGTAACACCGAGCCCCCGGGGTACCCGAAGATCGTGGTGACCCCCTGCCGGTGCAGCCCTTCAATCAGGACCTTAGCGCCTGTCTTCATCTCTTCTCCCCAGCAATCTGTTCATTCCCTGCACCACCGCTTCCACACTGGCTGCGATGATGTCGGTCTCAGCGCCTCTGGACGTACGTGTCATTTCACCATTACTTAATGTTGTGGTCACCTCGACGAGCGCGTCGGTCCCGCCGGTGATGGCGTCCACATGGTACTCCTGCAGACTGATCGCGGCCACGTCGGCCACCGATCGTCGGAGCGCCTCGATCGCCGCGTCCACCGGCCCGGTGCCGGTCGCGGCATTGGTCACCTCCGTGCCGTTCACCAGCAGGGTCACCGAGGCCGTTGGAAGAACCCCCGACCCCGAGACCACAGTGAACTGCTTCAGCACCAGCACCGGTTCGGTCGAGACCTCCAGCACCGCGTCCGCGATCGCGGCCAGGTCGCCGTCGGTGACCCGGTGCCCCTGGTCGCCCAGGTGCTTGACCCGTTCCACGATCTCCTGCAGCTGAGCCGGCGTCGGTCGATAACCCGACTCCTGGAGCGCAGCCTGGACGCTGGCGGACCCGGAGTGCTTGCCGAGGATGATCCGCCTGGTCCGGCCGACCGTCTCCGGGGAGAGCGGCTCGTAGGTCGACGGATCCTTGAGGATCCCGTCGGCATGGATGCCGCTCTCATGCGTGAAGGCCAGCTCCCCGACGATCGGTTTCTGGGCCGGCAGGGGTACCCCGGTCAGCCGTGAAACGAGCACCGAGAGCGGGTAGAGACGCTCGGTCCGGATCCCGGTGTCGTACCCGTAGAGCCGCTCGAGCGCCATCACCACCTCCTCGAGGGGCGTGTTCCCTGCCCGTTCGCCGAGACCGTTCACGGTCACATGCGCACAGGAGGCCCCGGCCTTGAGAGCGGCGATCGTCGTCGCCAGCCCAAACCCGAGGTCGTCGTGGCAGTGGATCGAAAGGGGCGCGATCGCGGCCAGCGGCGGGACCGCCAGGGCAGCCCGTTCAGGAGTCATCAGCCCGACGGTGTCGCAGAAGCAGAGCCGGTCGGCTCCGTGTGCAACACCGCTGGAAAAGACCTCCGCCAGGAAGGCCTGGTCCGCCCGGGAGGCGTCCTCGCCGCTCAGTTCTACGATCAGACCCCTCTCCTTGGCGTACTCCACGGCCCGGTCTGCCATCGCGGCGACGGCCGCACGGTCCTTCCGAAGTTTCTTCTGGATATGCAGGTCAGAGACCGGCACCACCAGGTGGACCGAATCGGCCCCGCATTCGACGGCGGCATCGATATCACCGGTCATCGCCCGGACGAACGTGCAGACCTCAACCCCGAGTCCGGCCTCGGCGATCTGTCGGATCGCTGCCCGGTCTCCTGGCGAGGCTGCCGCTGAGCCGGCCTCGATCACATCGACACCCACGGCTGCAAGGGCTGTGGCAATGGTACATTTCTGGTCCGGTGTCAGTGAGACGCCCGGTGTCTGTTCTCCATCCCGAAGGGTGGTATCAAAAAAGCGCAGTTTATCGCCAAATAAAGCAATCACTCATAGTAATATACACCACGTAACCATTGATCGGGCCTGATATATAATCTTTCAGACCATGCACCGCAAAAAACCCGGTCTGATGAGACTTATTACCTAGTACGGACAAGCACTATAGCAGCTACAGCAGCATGCTGAGGCAGATGTGGTCATATGGGAACAGTAATTGACGGCGTGGTAATCAAGCCACTGAAGGTCATCCCTGATGAACGGGGATGGCTGATGGAGATCCTCCGGAACGATGACCCGATCTTTACCCAGTTCGGTCAGGTCTACATGACGACCGCATACCCCGGTGTGGTGAAGGGGTGGCATTACCATAAGAAGCAGACCGACAACTTCACCTGCGTCCACGGGATGATGAAGGTCGCTCTGTACGACAAGCGGGAAGGGTCGCCGACCTATGGCGCCCTGATGGAGATCTTCGTCGGGGAGAAGAACCCGGTGCTGATCAGTGTGCCGCCCGGCGTCTACCATGGGTTCAAGGGGATCGGAACAGAGACCGCGTTCTTCGTCTCGGTGCCGACGCTCCCGTACAACTATGCCGAACCGGACGAGTACCGCCTCCCGCCGGATACCGACGAGATCCCGTACGACTGGGGTCTGCTGCCCGGGCTCAAGCACGGATGAGGTGGGATGATGAGACTACTGGTAACCGGCGGTTCAGGGTTCATCGGCTCCAACTTCGTCAGGTACATGCTGGAACAGCACCCTGACCTGGACCTGGTGAACCTGGACAAGCTGACCTATGCCGGCAACCCGGCCAGCCTGAAGGACCTGGAGGACGACCCCCGGTACACGTTCGTCTACGGGGACATCTGCGACCCCCTGGCCGTGGAGAAAGCGATGACCGAGCACGAGTGCGACACCGTCGTCCACTTCGCCGCAGAGAGCCATGTGGACCGATCGATCCACGACGCTTCGGCCTTTGTCAGGACCAACCTGCTCGGGACCGCGACGATGCTCGAGGCCGCGAGAAGGAACGAGATCACCCGGTTCATCCATATCTCGACCGACGAGGTCTACGGGTCGACCCTCGAAGGGGCGTTCGTCGAGACCGACCGGCTCGAACCGTCGTCGCCGTACTCCTCCTCCAAGGCCGGCTCCGACTTGCTGGCGAAGGCCTATGCGACCACCTACGGGCTGAACGTCTCGATCACCCGCTGCTCCAACAACTACGGCCCGTACCAGTTCCCAGAGAAGTTGATCCCGCTCTTCGTCACCAACCTGATCGAGGGGGGGAAGGTGCCGATCTACGGGACCGGGAAGAATGTCAGGGAGTGGATCTATGTGCTGGACCACTGCCGGGCGATCGACTTCGTGCTCAGGCGCGGGTCGAAGGGAGAGATCTACAACATCGGGTCTGGGGTCGAGAAGACCAACCTTGCGATCACCGATCAGGTCCTCCGCCTGCTCGGGAAGGACGAGTCCTCGATCGAGTACGTGCAGGACCGGCCGGGGCATGACTTCAGGTATGCGATCGACTGCACCAAACTGCGGACGATGGGCTGGAAGCCGGCTTACTCGTTTGAAGAGGCGCTGGCGGCCACCATCGACTGGTACAGGGAGAACCCATGGTGGTGGAAACCCCTGAAGCACCCGACCGCCTGAAGGGCGGCACCGACGATGAAGCGGGGTCTGCCGGCCGGACCCTGATCTTCGGGGGGACCGGGCGGCTCGGCAGGGTGCTGGAACGCACCTTCCCCGACTCCATCTCCGTCGACCACACCGTCCCGATCACCGACCAGGAGGCGGTCAGGGCGCTGGTCGAGCGGGTCAGGCCGGCCCTGGTGCTGAACGCCGCGGCCTGGACCGATGTGGATGCCTGCGAGACCGACCCGGAACGGGCTCTTCTTGTGAACGGCGAGGGGCCGGGATATATCGCCGCGGCCTGCGAGGAGGTCGGGGCCACGCTGGTCCACTTCTCAACCGACTACATCTTCTCTGGCGACCGGACGGTCTACTACGAGGACGACGCCCCCTCCCCGATCAACACCTACGGCAGGGCCAAGGCGCTCGGGGAGACACGGGTGATGATCGGGTGCCATGACTATCGGATCATACGCACCTCCCGCCTCTTCGGACCGTTCGGCGAGAACTTCGTCACCCTGATGCAGCAGCGTTCAGCGGCGAAGAGGACGGTGATGGTGATCGACGACGAGGTCAGCTCGCCGACCTACACGCCCGACCTCGCCGGCATGGTTCCAATGGTGGTCAGGGCACCGCCCGGGATCTATCACGTGACCAACAGCGGGTCCTGCTCCTGGTACGAGTTCGCTGCCGCGGTGATCAGAAACGCGGTCCCGGTGCATGCCGCGCAGTGCAGAGAGCGGGCACCCCGCCCCCGGTCCTCGGTGCTCTGCTCGCGGACCCTTCCCCCCCTCCGCCCCTGGCAGCATGCGCTCGGGGAGTACCTGCACGAACAGCACAGATGATCCCTCGATTTTTTATACGACCGGCCATTCTCAGACCCAGTAAGCCTCTGGCAGGCTGGAAATGGTGAGGGTCACCACTCTATATAACCTATCAGGGCGAGATCTGATCAGATGAAAGGTGTTATACTGGCGGGAGGCACTGGCTCGCGCCTCCTTCCCCTGACGAAGGTCACCAACAAGCATCTGCTGCCGGTCTATGACCGGCCGATGATCTTTTATCCACTTCAAAAACTGATCGATGCCGGGATCGAGGAGATCATGATCGTCTCCGGACGGGGGCATGCCGGCCACTTTCTGGAGCTGCTCGGGTCCGGGGCGGCCTTTGGGGTTCGGCTGACCTACGAGATCCAGGACGGGGCCGGCGGGATAGCCCAAGCCCTCGGGCTGGCCCGGAAGTGGGCACAGGGCGACAGCATCGCCGTCATCCTCGGGGACAACATCTTTGAGGACGACTTTCGGGAGAAGATCACCTCGTTCACCTCGGGTAGCCGGATCTTTCTGAAAGAGGTCCCCGATGCCAACCGGTTCGGGGTCGCCCAGGTGGAGGGGGACCGGGTGATCGGGATCGAAGAGAAACCGAAGGAGCCGAAGTCCAACCTGGCCGTGACCGGGCTGTACCTGTACGATTCCGCAGTCTTTGAGATCATCAGCACCCTGAAGCCCTCGGCCAGAGGGGAACTGGAGATCACCGATGTGAACAACGCCTACATCGCCAGAGGGGCGATGGGGTTCTCGGTGCTGGAGGGATTCTGGTCTGATGCCGGGACCTTCGACTCGTTGATGCGGGCCAGTCTGATGGTGCAGGAACACAGAAAAGCAGGAAATCAGTGAATCGGTATGACTGAACAGACACGAATCGGCGTGGTCGGGACCGGGTTCATCGGCAGAGGGATCGTGATGGCCCTTGAGAACCAGCCCGACCTTGCGGTCAGCCATGTGCTGACCAACTCGGATATCTCCAAGCGGAGCGACTTTCCGGGAAAACACCTGCTGACCAACTCGATTGACGATCTGATCAGCGGGTCGGACCTGATCGTCGAGTGCAGCGGCGAGGCGGTCTCGGCCACGTACGTGGTCGACAGGGTGATCAAGGCCGGCCTGCCGGTGGTGACGATGGACGCCGAACTGCAGGTGACGACCGGGTCGTACTTTGCAAAGAAAGGGTTCATCACCGAGGCCGAGGGCGACCAGCCGGGCTGTCTGGCGGCGCTCGACGAGGAGGCCCGACAGATGGGGTTCACCCCGCGGGTCTACGGGAACGTCAAGGGCTATCTGAACCTCAACCCGACCATCGAGGACATGCGGTTCTGGTCCCAGAAACAGGGGATCAGCATCGACAAGACCACAGCCTTCACTGATGGGACGAAGGTCCAGATCGAGCAGGCGCTGGTCGCCAACGGGCTCGGAGCACGGATCATTCAGGACGGGATGCTCGGCCCCGAGGCCGAGGATATCCAGTCCGGGGGGCTGATCCTCGCTGAGGCAGCGAAGAAGATGGGGGCGAAGGTGAGCGATTATATCCTTGCCCCCGGAGCCCCGGCCGGGGTCTTCATCGTGGCAGAGCACGAGGAACGGCTCGTCCCCTATCTCCGGTACTACAAGATGGGCGAGGGGCCCTGGTACACGCTCGTCCGGAACTTCCACCTCTGCCATCTCGAGGTGCTCAAGACGGTCAGGCGGGTGCTGGACGGGGGAGAGGTGCTGCTGAACAACAGCACCGCCCCGACGGTCAGTGTCGGAGCGATAGCAAAGCGGGACCTCGAACCCGGGTATGTCCTGAAGCGGGGGATCGGGTCCTTTGATATACGGGGAACGGCGCTCAGCATTGCGGACAATCCAAAACATGTCCCCATCGCCCTCCTCACCGGGGCCGTGCTGACCGAGGCAGTGAAAGCGGGTTCATCGATCACCTTTGATGATGTCGAGGTGCCGGCGAGTCTGGCCTGTGATATCTGGCTGAAGAATAACTGAACAGAAAAGGAATGATCAGGGGAGAGATCCCCGCTTTTTTACGATTCTTAATTTTTACTTCTGATCAGGGCGACCAGCGAATGGAGGATCAACCCCGCGGTGAGCAAAAGCAGCCCGGTCAGGGTCAGCAGCGCCCCGATGGAGATGGTGAAGAACGGAACCTGCATGGTCAGGGTATATCGGTACGCCCCCCAGGTGGAGATGGTCAGCCCGATCAGGGCGATCAGGATCCCCGGGGTGCCGAAGGCGGTCAGCGGCTTTCTGGCGCCGATGGTCCCGATGATGTTGGTCAGCACCCCGAAACCGTGGGTCAGCGGGTTCTTCTTGTGCTTATGCGGCACCTCGTACTTCACGGAGATCGGTACCTCGGTGATCGTATACCCGCTGGCCGAGAAGGACGAGAGCATGTCGGACTCGACATTGTACCCGTCGGACTTCAGTTCAAGGTCCTCAAGAGCACGCTGGGAGAGGGCCCGGAACCCGGACTGCGAGTCGGTCGAGTGGTAGTCTGAGGAGACGTTGGTGAAGATGTTCAGCACGATCTGTCCGAACCGTCGGTAGAGCGGGATGTCGTAATCGGTCTCGAGGAACCGGGAACCGATCACCAGGTCCGCCCGTCCCGAGAGGATCGGGGCGACCACGGCCGGGATTTCGTCAGGGCTGTGCTGTCCGTCGCCATCGATCAACACCAGCGCCCGGTACCCCCCGTCGCGAGCATAGTTCATCGCGTCCCGGACGCCGGCCCCCTTGCCGAGCTGCCCGGCATGGGCTATCACGGTCGCTCCTGCCAGGGCCGCGACCTCTGCAGTCCGGTCCCTTGAACCGTCATCGATGACCAGCACCTCGTCGGCATACTGCCGGGCTTTCAGGACCAGCGACCCGATGGTGAGCCCTTCATTATAACAGGGGATTGCAACCAGCACCTTCACAGGTTACGCTCCGTTGAAGAACTCCAAGTACAGTACTGTGGTCTAATCGATATACACCCCATCAATGCAGGCACGAAAAAACGTGCACGTCTTTATAGATCTCAATCCTGAGCCATATGTACTTTCTCCCGCGACAGTCGGGTTGTGGAAAAATAGGGGTGGATCAGTGGCTGGAGAGGTCCGGGCGGGTCTTCAGCGCCTCGACGAGGAGACCGATCGCACCCTCGAGATCGGCGAGGTCGAGCACCTCGACCGGGGAATGGATGTACCGGGTCGGGATGGAGAGATCCGTGCAGGGGATGCCGCCACGGGTCAGACAGATCGAGGAGGCGTCGGTCATCCCGCCGCTGCCGACCTCGAGCTGGACCGGGATCTGGGCACTCGCGGCTGCGCCCTTCAGCCAAGAGATCATCCGCTTATGGGCGATGACACCCCGGCCGGCCGCCTCGACGACGGCGATGACGGGACCCTTGCCCATCTTCACCGGGGCGTCCTTCTGCTCGATACCCGGGTGGTCACCGGGGATCGTGACATCGGTGGCGATCGCACAGTCCGGGTTTATCGTGAAGGCGCTGGTCCTCGCCCCTTTCAGCCCGACCTCCTCCTGGACGGTGAAGACGGCATAGACCGTGGACGGGGACTTCATCTTCTGCATGGTCCGAATCAGCATTGCGACGCCGGCCCGGTTGTCGAAGGCCTTGCCGCTGACACGGTTATTGGAGAGGACGGCGAACGAGCGGTCGACGGTGACCTGATCCCCGATGTCGATTCCGAGGGCTGCGACCTCTTCGGCGGACTCGGCGCCGACATCGATGAACATCTCCTCGATCTTGACGCCCCGTTTGCGTTCATCGTCCTTCATCATGTGCGGGGGCTTGCCGCCGACGACGCCGGCGATCGTCCCGTTCTTTCCGTGGATCAGGACCCTCTGGTTGTACAGGGTCGGGGCGTACCAGCCGCCGATCGCGACGAACCGGATGAAACCCTTCTCATCGACATAGCTGATCATCAGCCCGATCTCATCCATGTGGGCGGCCAGCATCACCTTGAAGTCGTCGCCATGCTTGACGGCGATCAGATTACCCATCGGGTCTTCAAGGATCTCGTCGACATAGGGCGTGATCTCACGCTTGACCAGGGCATAGATGCTCTCTTCGTTGCCTGAGATGCCGTGGGCATCCGATAGTTGCTGTAACAGTTCTTTTACCATGATTCGTCACTCATCACTTCTTTGATTCGTCCGAGGGCCGTCGTCAGGTTTTCACGGGAGGCGGCGTAGCTGATACGGGCGTAGTCGGGTTCATTGACGCCGAAGGCCTCGCCCGGCACGATCGTGACTCCGTGCTCGATGATCCTGCCGGCCAGGGCAGGGGCCATCGGGACGAAGAGGTAGAAGGCCCCTTCAGGCCGCGGGAAGGTAAACCCGAGGTCGGTCAGGCCGGTATAGATCAGGTCCAGCCGGGCCCGGTACTCGTCCCGCATCGCACCGACACAGGCCTGGTCGCCGGTATAGGCCTCGACGGCCGCGTACTGGGCGATCGAGGTGGCACAGGCCAGGGCGTACTGGTGGACCTTGATGCACTGCGCGATATGTTCCTCAGGGCCGGCCATGCACCCGACCCGCCAGCCGGTCATCGCGTAGGTCTTGCTGGTCGCGTTGATGGTGATCACGTCGTCACCGAACCGGGCCGGGCTGGTATGCGGGACCCCGTAGGTGAAGTGCTCGTAGACCTCGTCCGAGACGACGGTGACGCCGGCGTCCATGGCGTACTCGACCAGCGCCCTGACGGACGCTTCAGGTTCGACGGCGCCGGTCGGGTTGGCCGGGGAGTTGATCACCATCAGTCGGGCTCCATCGAGAGACGCCTTGGCCTGCTCGACATCGATATGGAACTGCTCGTCGAGTTTCAACCCTTCCGGTCTTCCGCCGGCGATGGTGGCCAGGGCCGCGTACGAGACGAAGCCCGGGTCCTGCACCAGCACCCGGTCGCCAGGGCGGACCAGCGACTGCATCACCAGGTGGAGGGCCTCGCTGGCCCCTGCGGTGACGATGATCTGGTCCGGGGTGTACCGGACCTGGTTCTCGCGGAGGAACTTGGCCGCCAGGGCTTCACGGAGTTCTGGGATCCCGGCGTTGGGGGTGTACCCGGTCTTATTCCCTCTGATGGCGGCGATGGCGGCCTCACCGATATTCGCCGGTGTCGGCAGGTCCGGCTGGCCGAGGCCGAGGTTGATCGAACCCGGGCCGGCCCCTTCAAACCATTTCCTGATCCCGGAGACCTGCACGGCGGCGACCCCGGGGGCGTATTCTCTTCTAATCATCGGACCATCCACCACCCGGTCACTCCATGTTCGCATGCCGGGACTTGAGCTGGGTCTCGTCGATCTTCCGGAGTTCCATCAGCCGGGAGATGATCGAGTCTGCAAAGATCATCGAGGTGGTCTCGAAGATGGTGCCGAGGGGTGCGAAGGACTTGTGTTCGCCGGTCATCTGCCTGATATCGAATTCGGTGGAGTCGTCGGGGATCTCGTCGCGGTCCGACTCGAGGATGACGATGCAGTCGGCGATCCGCCCGATCCGCGAGTCGGGGTTGGAGGTGATGAGGGCGACCTTGCCGCCGATCTCCTTGGCGGTCTCGGCGATATCGGCGACGGTCTTGGTCCTCCCGGACCCCGAGAGGACGACCATCACGTCCCCGGGGGTGAACGACGGGGTGATCGTCTCTCCGACCACGAACGACGACAGCCCGAGGTGCATCAGCCGCATCGCAAAGGCTTTGGCCATCAGTCCTGACCGGCCGGCACCCATCACATAGATCCGATCTGCCTTGAGGAGCAGGTCGAGGAACCCGTTGACCTCTTCATCTGATATTGTATCTGCAATCGACGCTATCCTGGTAGCCATCAACTGCATCATTCCCTGTACCCTGTGCTGTTCCATACCTTCTCCGTGTATTCATCGCCCTCTGTGAAGAAGAGGATTTCGGGGCCGGCGGACAGATCAGTATTATGCCCAATAAGACCCAGATCATGGGTATGACATCTGTATTGCTTCTCCTCTTCACCGAGTTCCTGACGATCTTTTTTCTTGGTGTCGGGTACCTGATCCGTTTCCGGGGTAAAGTCTCATTAATTCGGGGGTATGATCCCGAACGGGTGAAGGACAGGACCGGGCTTGCCACCTGGATTGGAAACAACCTGCTGCTGGTCGGGATCATCGGCGTGATTGTCTTTCTCGTCGAGGTGCTGATGGAGGACCTGGCGCTGGCCGCGTTCTTCACCTTTGCGCTCCTGGTCGTGCCGATCGTCAGCATCATCGCTGCCTGGGGCGGACGACGGTTCTACAAAGCAACCACCCAGTAATCTCTTTTTTTAGAAAAAGATTCGTGCACCACGGTCCCATTTTCAATCCCCCCTGTATGCATCCTCCCCTGAACTGGGGATCTTCCCTCCCCACGGGGGGAGAGCGGCCGGGAGTTCGTTGACGGGCATGGAGAGATGCCGTTCGGTCACCAGGGTCGACGGTGATGGAGGAAGAAGTCCGCCCCACTCTTCTGGTAGAAAAGCACGGGGGACTGTGCACAAGGAAGACCCTTTCTGCAGGTGGACCTGATCGGTCGTTCTGACTGGATAGCCTACGCTGATAGAGCCGAGAAGGCGGATTACTGGGATCGATTATTCAGGATGGTGCGCTTGTTGGCTGCACCGACAAAAAAAAGGGGTGATTAGTTCCTGCGTGCGACCAGGAAGGCGACTGCACCGAGACCGATCAGAGCAACCAGTGCACCGAATCCGGGTGACTGGGTTGGGGCTGTTGATGCGGTGGTGTTGTTGCCTGCGGAGGTTGCTGCAGAGGTT
The DNA here is from genome assembly GCF_052055875.1 of Methanosphaerula subterraneus. Lineage (GTDB taxonomy): Archaea > Halobacteriota > Methanomicrobia > Methanomicrobiales > Methanospirillaceae > Methanosphaerula > Methanosphaerula subterraneus. Next base: position 2,240,124 of record NZ_CP170508.1, on the reverse strand, counting down.
GCTGCCGAGGTTGAGGAACCGGTTGCGTTGGTCTTAACAGTCGTAACTGCTGCGGTTGGCTGTGCAGTTACGTTGCCGACTGCGCCGGACTCAAGGAGGTTGAAAGTGCTTGTCTGTGAAGTACTTGCCTCGATGGACTCGACCTTGACTGAGTACTGGTCTGCCTTGAATGCAGATGCATCGACGGTGAAGTTCCAGGTGTTGCCATTGTCGCCCTTGACGATGGTGGTTGAACCTGAGACACCGCTGAAGTCGCCGGCCTGGGTCTTGTCAGTTGGCTGGAATGATGATGACAGGACGTCGATCAGGACGGTGTCGCCGACTGCAAGGTTGGTGGTTCCGCTAACTTCAAACTTGTCTCCGACGTTCTTGTCGGGGATAGCGTTGATGGTGATGCTTGGCTCATCGATGACGAAGCTGAGCTTGGTGTACTTGTCGTCAATGTTTGCGCCGTTCAGCAGGTTGACCAGTGCGTTGGCTGCGTCTGAACCCTGGAGTCTGCCTGCGCCTTCTGCAATGAAGAAGTTACCGCTGGTATCGTAGACACGGGTGACTGAGCCATTCTTGAATGGTGCGACATCGAAGATGCCGTTGCTCATTGGGTGCTGGATGACTGCGAAGTACTGCCCTGATGCGAGGTTCTGGGTTGTACCGCGGTCGATTGAGATTTCATACGTGCCGTCGTCGTTCACTGTTTCGGTGTTGTACGCGAACAGGTTCTTGCCGACGATCCAGTATGCTACTGAGCTGGGCTTGCCCTCGGCAAGGCCGGTGATGACTAACTTGTCGCCCTTGGCAACCGTTGCTGCTGATGCATTGGCGGTTACGAACGGCTTCTTGATGATGACTGAGGCAGTCGCGTACTTGGCATCCTTAAGGTGGTCCTTGTCTGCCGGGACGCCGACTGCGTAGATGGTGTATGAACCTGCATCGATGTTCAGGTTGCTGGTCTCCCACTTGTATGACCAGGTGTCGTCAGTGTTGACGGTTTCCTGGGTGAATGAGCCGGCCTGGCCGTTTACAACAGCCTGAATGTCATTGAGGTTTGCACCGTTGACTGGGGTGTTTGGACCGGTGATGAACAGGAAGACGTTTGAGGAGTCTGTGTTCTTACCGCTCAGGGTGATCGATTCACCAAGGAAGTAGCTCTGGTTGCCGCTTGAGGTGATGGTGACCTCGCCCTTGCTGACCTTTACCTTAACTGAGTCTGACTTGAACTCGCCGTTTGAGTCAGTCCACTGGACCTTGATCGTGTAGGTCTGGTCCTTGGTGCTGGCGTTGGTCGAGAACCCGACAGTCCTCTTGCCGTTGTCGTCGGTGGTTACGTTTGCATAGTATGCTGATAAGCCAGTGTCAGGGTTGACACCTGCTGCGACATCGCTTGCAACGGTTGCGCCTGCATTGTTGTAGACGTAGCTACCGGTGGTTGCTGCTCCAGCTGCGACACCATTCTGGCCGCTCTTGATTGCTGGTGGCATGTCCCCGGCTGCACCGGTCATTGAGCTGGTGCCTGAGACCCACAGGTTGTACGCCTGGTTTGGTCTGCCGCTGATTGAGATTGCGAAGTCGTTGTTTCTGATGACACCTGCAGTCGCGTCAGCGTTGCTGGTGATTGCAAGGGCGTCCTGGCCGATGGTCAGAGTGTAGACCGACGAGATGGTCTTGCCGGTGTTGTCTGCACCTGATGCTGGGTCCTTGTAGTTGTCCTTCATGCCGTTGACATTGGACTCAACCCAGATCTTGTAGTCGCCGTTCTTGTAGTCCTGGTAGTTGGTGTCCCACATTGCGCCTGAGGTTCCAGTTCCCTTCACGAAGAACGAGCTGGAGGAGACAGGGATGTTGACAAGTCCATTGGCCTGCTTGAGGTCATTGTACAGTGCTACGTAGACGTTGCCTGACGGGTCCTTTACCTTGATGGTGACTGGAGCTCCAGTGACACCACGCTGGGTGAACGCGTCGAGGTTGCTGTCGATCCTGAAGTTCAGGAGTGCGCCTTCAACAACCTGCTTGTTGGTGACGTCCTTGCCGGTCTTGACATCGAAGATCTTCATTGCGAGCGATGGGTCCTTGACGGTGATCGCTGGCGTGTTGGTCTTCAGGTTGTACCACACACCGGTCTTGGTGCCTGGTGCAATATAGACGTTCAGTGCATCGCTGATGACGAAGGTGTCATCTGGCGAGTTGGTCTGGATGTTGGATCCGGACTGGTACCATCCGAGGGTGTCGCCGTTCTGGATGCCTGCGAGGGTGTTCAGGTTCAGGCCTGCTTCACCGACGTAGACTGACCCGGATGCCGGGACAACCTTGATGTTGCCGGTTGCATTTGCTGCAACTGTGGTCACATTGCTAACGACTGTTGGAACGGTCGTTACATTTGTCAGATTGGTCAGATTTGCCAGAATATCTGCTGGAATTGTTGGCACTGCGGTGGTGTTCACTGCAGTTACGACTGTGGTATTGTCTTGTGCTCCAACAGGGGCAACGAATACCATCGCCAGTAACACCAGTGAAACCAGTGCTATGCTCAATTTTTTTATCATCTTGCTTTCCTCCTTATAAAGTAATCAGCTTACTTCTGTTAGTGGAATGATCCACCCGCCTGTTCGACATGTGTCGAATTCGGGTTCTGCTTGCTCTATACTCCGAACGACGGAATATGGTTCAATATTAGTAGAACACTTAATATATCCTTTGTGGTTGAGGTGATCGCTCAACCAAAAGCAGCATAAAGAGGGATACTGGTATTTCGGTCTAATCTGCCGATTATGGGATCGCAACGGATGGAGCATCGAGGGCTGGGGTTGACGGGTGACCCGGGCCGGCCGGCTGTAGAGGTGACGCGCACGAGTATACCAGAAATCCCCGGATCTCCGCCGGCTTCTGGCGGGTGATCCCGCAGCTGATTGACGTCCCATCGTCGATCACGGTGATCGTCGGCTGATGCAGGGTTCTGCCCCCCGGATCGCCGGTTTTCGATGCTAAACCGCACCGGTTCCCCAGCCATCCGATTGTCCCGATCCTGTATGGATTCTCATCTGGTCCTGCCCCTATATTATAGTGCAGTTTCCTGCACCCTTGATTACATTCAGCGGGCTGCGATCAAAATCCCTCGCAGAACGGCCGGCCGGCAGACGGTTCAGGGGAGGGATTTTGTTTCCGTTTTCGTCTGATTTATTGATGCTCTGCCCCTGAATGGTGGAGAAGTCGGCGATATGGGAGATATCCCTGTTCGCAGGATTTATATCTCTGAGCGGCATATTATCATCCAATACTGCAATGCACAGATGTTGCATTATTGAAGGTGAACATAATGAAGATGGCACGAAATGAAGATGCAGTTTCGCCGGTCATCGGGGTCATCCTGATGGTCGCGGTGACGGTGATTCTCGCAGCAGTGATCGCAGCGTTCGTATTCGGGATGTCCGGAAGTATTTCCAAGTCGCATGTTGTGGCTGCAACTGGACAGATAAATGCTACATTTCCAAATGAGGTCGTTATCACCTATCAGGGTGGACAGGATGCAAACCAGGTTTCAAATATAACCGCGACTTTTAACGGAGCGAATGCTAAAACAATTGAGAATCCGAATGTAGGAGTGACAATTTCTGGTCCTCGGGGTCATACTGTAGTTTCTGCAAGCTTCAAAGATGGCTCTTCATCAGTCATTCTGGATAGCAATTACTAAATTCCCATAATTTATCCTTTTTTCAAAGGTACAGGATGAAAATCACTGATCTGATAAATCTACGATCTAGAGGGTGGATATATGCGTGTAAAGTATGAAATCCTCCTGATTGTATCTCTCCTTAATGTGATTCCTTCAACAATCTTTGTCATTGGCGACTGGTTAGGCACTGGAATACAAGGCCCATGGTTCTCGTATATCGTATCATATCAGGGAACAAGCCTGATTTCTGCCTATTCAAACCTGGGATATGTCACCTCCGGCATCCTCTCCCTCAAATCAGCCATCTCCATCCTTCTCTGGGAGGCCGGCACCGTCCTCCTCGCAGCCGCGACCTGCCTGCTGCTGTATGAGCATGCAAAGAGGAGCACCCGCCACCGCGTCCCCGGCCTCCTGACGATCCTCGCCGGCATCGCGATGCTCGCCTCGCTGGTGCAGCAGTACGGCCCCCTCCTCAACGGGCCGGCCGGCTTCGCCATCCCGGTGGGGCTGCCGCTCGTCTTCGTCGTCGGGTGGTGGGTGTACCGGTACGAAGCGGTCGATGCTTCACCGGTTGATGAGGGAGGGGAGGGAACAGGAGAGAGAGAGCCGGAGCCGGCACAGGAAGGGTAGATACCTCTGGAGCTGCTGCCGCCGGCTCTGGACCATTTTCATCATTATCAGTACATTTTCAGTAGACTTCAGCAGATTTTCAGCAGTTGCTGAAAGACAACTGGGGCCGTGAATATCTCCTTTCGTCGATTCAGGGAAATTTACGTTTTTTCATTTTCATTTTCAGCAGATCGCAGATCACACGGACACACACGGATCAGCCCTCGCGATCGGGGGGGTCTGTGTGCTCTTCAGATCTGCTGAAAATAAGGATCCTTCAGTACATACACAAGAAGATCCTTTAGGATCTCCGCCAGCGGCTTCCGGATCTGGCTCCGCTTTATTTTCTGCAATTGCTGAAAATGTGCTGAAAGTCTGCTGAAAATGCTGAAAATATCTGGAGTCTTCATCGTCCCCGTCGCCCAGGTCGGGTGAGAGCCAGACCGGGATCCCGATCCGCGGTCGAACACTTGTCAGCAGCATCAGCAGCATATACGCAGCATAAACGCAGTTTCAACTGCGACCATGAAAATCGATAAACGGCCTCGTCTGTGGAAACGGATGATAAATCATTATGCGTACAGAGAGAAGGATCGTTAAACGCAGCAGAAATGAAGAGCACGCACCCCGCACCCTCACCGGAGGGGAGTTCGTGTGTCACTGTGTGTGTTCCGGAAAAAAACTGCGGACAAAAATAAAAAAATGGTATCCGCCTCCGGATTCAGAAATCCAGCCGACAATATCCTCCGATAGTCAGCAGCAAAAACTGCAAAGATGCTGCGACCACCTGCTGATACTGCGGAGATGCCGCGGTCACCAGTCCGGGTGAAGATGATTTGCATCATTTGCGGCACGTTTGCAGCACGTTTGCGGCAGATGCTGCAAAGAACAAAAACGCAGAGACGGCGCCGGCCGGCGAAACGGACACTGTATCATCCTGCGTACAGGAAGATAGATCGTTCTTTGCAGCAGATCTGGAGAACACGCAGACCCCCCCGATTGAAGAGGGTGATGGTGGTGACTGTGTGTGCGATCCCGCGATCTGCTGCAAACAAAATGAGAATCTGGAGGATTGTATCGGAATCGAAAATCAGAACCAGGTAAAGGCTCCGCTTGTTTGCAGCAGTCTGCTGCAAACTGATGCAAACGTGCCGCAAAAGATCTCCCCTACTGCAAACGACCAGAACTCGGAGCCGGCCGTATCTGCTGGAGGAGATACGATCAAGAACCCGGCACCGGCGCCATCAGATTCCACCAGGTTCCATCGCAGCCCAAACCGGCCGCCCTCCCTTCGCAGCACCAGTGAAGCGATTCGCTTCCCCTGATACGGATGACAGGAATGCCGGCAGGGGCCCTATCCGTCCTGGCGAAGGATCTCTCACTCACTAAATATTAAAAAGAAGAACCGGATCAGGCCGGAACCGGTACCGGGATCGTGGTCTGCACCGTGACCGGGATCACCGGCTGCGGCACCGTCGTCACTGCTTGCGTCGGCACCTGGGGCACCGTCGTCTGCACCGCAGTCGTCTGCTCGGTCGGTACCGATGGCACCGTCGTCAGCGGGGCGGTCGTCAGGACGGTTGCCATCGTCGTCGTCTGCGGAGCGACCGTCTGCTGGGTCCTGGTGGTCACCTGGGTCTTCGTCACCACCGTCTGCACCGACGTCACCGGCGCCAGGGTCTCGGTCGTCACGACCTGCCCGGTCGGGATCAGGATCGTCTGGGACGTGTTCGGCGTGAGCGAATCAGCGGCCGTCTGGCTCGTCGCCACCGTCACCGGGTAGTAATACGACCCGTCCCCATTGGAGACCGGATACGCGGGGACCACATAGGTCGACGTGGCGGACGTGGCCACCGTCGTCGGCTCTGTCGTCTTCACCGTCGTCGCCGTGGTCGTCGCCGTCGTCGTCACGGTGGTCGTCGCCTTCGTGGTCTGGTTCTGCGTCTGGTTCTGCCCGACCGTCTGGCCAGCGGGGGTCACATTCCCGAACGATGCGATCGAGACCGCCGGCGCCAGCTTGACGAGACTCCAGCCGTTTCCTTCCCCGAGCGTATCCCCGGGCAGTTTATCGGCGGTCGAATAGGCCAGCGGCATTCCCCGCCAGGTGCTCTGCCTGGTCCCGTCCTGCCGCTTGATGACCCCGAAGTCCCGCAGGTTCAGCACCGTCGGACCGGAAGCCCGCTCGGTATAGAATGGAGTTTTGCCGGTCTCGTTCTTCACGCTCGGCGTCGGCACAGAGACATCCGGGTTGACAACCGTGCTGTTCGCCGAACCGTTCCCGTACACATAGAGCGTCTTCCCGGCGGCATCGGTCAGGTACAGACCGGGGTTGTCCTTCTCCTCGACCATCAGCGTGAAATCTGGCCGGATCGCAAACCAGATATTCGAGGCCGTGTCCAGTTTCAGATCGCCGGCATTCTTGTCATTGAAGTAGTAGTACAGCGGCCAGCCCTTGTAGGTGGTCTGCTTCTTCCCATCCGTTCGGGTCAGAATACCAAAGTCCGAGATATTGATCCCGGTCGAAGAGACCACGTTCTCCGCATAGAAGGGCGGATAATACCGACCAAACTCTCCAAGGTCAGTGGCCTTCCCGGTCCCGGGCACATCCTTTGCAAGGAAATAGAGCGCACGCCCGTTGGAATCGGTCAGGATTGTTCCGAACGACGGGTGATCGCTCAACTTCACGGTCAATGAAGAGGACTGGGTACACCCTGCACTGAGCAGCAGAACTGCGAGCAGGGCTGTGATGACCAGCGGTGATCTCTTCATATCAGAACCCCGATCTTGGTGCTCATAGATGTGAATATGTTGGAGTCTCCCCTTATATGATAACTCTGGTCACGGCATCGCAGAATTTGAAAAGAGAGAATTTCTGGAGAAATAATCCAGATCGACGTGCGTATCATGGATGGATCAGATCCGTTTGACCAGTTCTGCAACATTCTCGGCGAACCGTCGGATCCCGAGGATCCCCTCCTCGTCCTTCCAGACATCCCCCTGATTCCCGCCAAAGAGCATGTTCCAGTACAGAGAACCCGGCACAATCATATCGTTGCTCAGGAAGAACATCAGCATCTCCTGCAGACTGCTGGTCTGTCCGCCTCGCCGTGCCACAGCGATCGGCCCCCCGACCTTCCAGGAGAGGAAGTTCCCGTTCCCCTTCGAGACCATCCCGATCCGCTGCAGGGCGGCCATCATATCGGCCCGGGCCGTCCCGAAATAGACCGGGGCGCCGACGATCAAACCCTCTGCCCCCCGGACCTGCTCGATCACCTCGTCGAGCCCGTCATCGAGGACACACCGTCCCAGCTCCCGGCACTTCATGCAGGCGATGCACGACCTGACCTGCATCGAACCGAGCGGAATCACCTCAGCCTCGACCCCGGATGCCCTGATCACCGAGGCACACTCGTCGAGCACCTGCCGGGTGTTCCCGTCCTGACGTGGGCTGCCGCAGAGCAGCACGACCTTCTTATCAGTCATCAGGTGAGAGATGGGGTACACTGGTTGTTAGGTCTGTCGCAAAAAAGAGGATATCCCGGACCCTTTAGAACCCTGCCAGCCGGAGGAATGTTCCGAGCGTCAACCCGGCCATCGTCGTGGCCGCTGCAAACAACCCGATACAGAGGTTTGCGAGCATCGGCCCGACCTCCAGCTCCACGTAGGGACGGTCCAGGTACCGCCGCCTGTCCTTTCGGAAGAGCGGCGCATCAGATGAGACAATTGGTCTGTTCTTCTTGATCTTCATATCAGATCACCACGAAAGCCAGGGTAATAGCTACGTGATTACACAACATCACATATATACCCATCCCGGAGAGCCGAAACCCACGAGAGGATCTCCTCCCCTACGGTTCGGCTTCGTCGTCCTCCGGCAGGATCACCCAGGCCAGCAGGTACAGGAGCACACCCGGGACCACGCCGGCCAGCGAGATCAGGATCCAGATCAGGCGCACCAGGTTTGAATCGATCTCAAAGTACTCGCCTATCCCGCCGCAGACCCCGGCAAAGACCCGGTCTCTTCGCGATCGATGGAGTTGTTTCATAGTCACCACCAGGGGGTACACCCATATAAATCCACCTCAGAGCCGGCCAAAGAGCATGACCACGTCGTCGAAGTCCAGCCGGGAGTTGCCGTTGAAGTCATAGTACCCCCCCTGACCCTGCTGATCGATCCAGTCCATCTGGTTGAAGAGGAGGACCACATCGACGAAGTCCTGCTGCCCGTTCCCGTTCAGGTCCTCGCAGTGGCCGTCATGGTCCGGGTCGAGCGGGGCGGCGGCCTGGCCCGGGAGGAGAGTCGGCTCAACCCGGGTGAGAGAGAACTGGTCCAGGTTCTGCCCGTCCCCGTCGAACCGGAGTGTCAGGAGAACGGTGCCGGCCAGAAAAATCTCCGCCGATCCATGCAGATACCGGTCAAAACTCCCAGTCTGAGGCACAAGGACCGTACCGAGTTGAGTGCTGTTCTGCAGCAGGGTAACAGAACGGCCCGCTTCCGGGCTCGATACGACCAGATCGACCCGATATACGCCGGGCGTGGTCACGTTCAGCCGGTACCTGGCCCATTCCCCGTCCCGGACATAACAGAGGGCATAACCGGTGCCACCACCGATCCCCTCGATGTCGACCCCGTCAGTCCGGTAGGCACCCCCCAGATTGGTCGGCGTGGTGTCATGATATCCAACTCCCTCACCGCCGGCGTCATAGTCCTCGGCCTGGACGGTTCCCGGGATCTGATGAAGGGGAGGGATCACCGTCGGGGAGGTCGTGATTGGGGTGACCGGCACCTGCCCGTCCTGCCAGCCGGCGAGGCGGGCCCAGAGGGTCCAGGCCGCATAAGCCTTCCGGTTCGCGTTCAACGGCTCGGTATGCGCTGCATCGCATTGGTACCAGTCAACGCCCTCGGTGTGCCGGTCCTGCCAGGCGGTAGCCCAGTTCCCGCCGTTATAGGTACAGCCGTCGTCTGCCCCGCGGCTCAGGTACTCGTTTCCGTCGGGGTCGTAACTCTCGATGTCGGCGAAGTCGTAGAGCACTTTGTTCTGCGCCCTGCAGAACTGCCGGATCTGGTTGTTCCGCTGGTTCAGGTTTCCGGATACGCCGGTCCCGTCCAGGTGGCCGGTCATGTACACAAACGCGACATCCGGATAGTCGGCCTCGAGGTTGTCCATCAGGGAGAGATAGGTATCGACATCTGACGGAGTCGCCCAGGAGAGTTCTCCACACCAGGACCAGATCACGACATTGGTCTCATGATGATTGTTCAGGTAGTTCCTGGTCATCGTAGCCCAGGAGGTGAAGTCAGGATTGCCGAGATCATTCCAGACCCCCTGCTCGTCAAGGTCCAGCGCCCCGCCGGTTCCGCCATTGTTCCAGGCGTACATGGATCCGGGGTACGGAGCATGGGTGAAGGAGACCAGGCCGGTCATCCCGGTCGTCAGTTGGGAGCCGTGCGAGGTGTGGCCGTACACGATATGGAGATCCTCCTTCGCCAGGGCGATAGCCGTTCCGGGGAGAGCGGTCAGGTCCGTCGCGGTATGGTCGATGATCAGCGGCGCAGTCCTGGCCCCCTCAGTCTGCAGCCCTGCGCTGACCGGAGCGATCAGAAGGAGCAGCAGGATGAAAAGCACATCCTGTTTGGACATAGAAGATACAGAACCGGGCATCAGATAAATTCTCGGATCCGCGAGGACCGGCGGACCAGGTCAGAGAAGATTTCAAACCGAGAGAAAAAAAAGAGAGATGGTTTCCAGAGGCCGCATTAAACGAATGCAGTGCTCAGTTCCGGCCATGAGGGTGCTTGGCAGGGTGCGCCTTCTTGGCAGGTGACCTGACTGAACTCTCGACCCGTTCCGCGGGTGCACTCTTCTCAGCGGGCATACTCTTGGTTGGTACCGTCTCACGGCCCTTGTTTTTGGACATTCCGTAGTTCCTCGATGTCGACATGTGTCGACAGAAGGGAATACCCGGTAAGGGTGTATATAACTATGGATACAGGACCCCTCAACCGGGTTGGTAACCCGACGATCGGTTCGATGGGGCAATCCCCTGCCAGTGTGGTACAGGGTCTGATGAGGTGGACCGATCCCATCCGGACGTTCCCGGATACCCCAGCACGGACGGAGTTCTGACGGCGTTAACACGCCAGACAAGGTGATAGGGGTTCCCCTTTAGAACCCATGAGAACCCGAAAAGAACCTGTAAGAACCCCGGATTCTGGCCGCAGATACGGAAGATAGAAGAGGGAACCCCACCAACGCATCACCATGAAGTTCTCGGTAAGCATTCCAGACGATATCATTGCGCTCATCGATGCCAGGGCATCAACAGAGGGCGTGACCAGGACCGAATGGATCCGACAGATCGTCACCCTGGCCTGCACCCGGGCAGAGGAGCGCGAAGTTCCTGATAACCCCATCGATCGCACCGACATCCCCGACATCCCCTCTGAAAGCACCCTTGAGAACCCCTATAGAACCCCAAAGAACCCGGATACATCCCTGCAGATCACTGACCTCGAAGCGGAAGTGAGGCGGTTGGGAGGACTGCTCGAGGAGAAGGACCAGCGGATCGCTGACCTCAAGGGGATCAGCGACCGGCTCCTTGACCAGGGGGAGCGGTACCAGGTCCTGCTGCAGCAGCAACAGCAGGCCAGGATCCAGGCCGGCCCCTCCCTTCCCGAACCATCAGTATCAGCCCGGCCTCCCTGGTGGAGATTCTGGGAATAATCTGCATACACCATGGCAGCAGGGACAAACTAAAAAGGTACGGGATCAGCTCTGTGACTCCTCGACCGGCGTCACAGACCCCAGTCCCCAGTCATCATAAGCCCGGAATGAGAATTGAACTCATCTTCTCCGATCTGCAGTCGGACGCATAGCCTCTCTGCCATCCGGGCACTCTCTGTCGTGCCTGTCACACGCTGATACTCCTGTTGATCGTCTCCAGACATATACCCTCAGAATCCGGTGATTTTTGCCGGGAAGGAGGGAGGGGACGGTCACCATTTATTGATAGGGAGATCTATGGATACAGTCCCGACATTCTTCCAATACCAGAGAAGGTCGGGGTTTCCTGGAAGACGAAATGAAAAGTAAACAGGAACTCGCAGGGATCCTGCGACAGAAGAGGCAGGCGGTGTTGATCGTCAACACCCACTCGAGGAAAGGTGAGAAACTCTTCCAGAGAGCCCGGGATCTCCTGCAATCCAGAGGCATCGATGTCGTTGCATCCCACCCGGTCAGAGACCCGGGATTACTGAGAGAGGTCATTCTCCAGGTGATCGGAGAGGGGCACACGCTCATCATCGTTGGGGGTGGTGATGGAACCTTCAACACCGTCATCGACCTCTTCGTTCACCGCGACCTGGTGCTCGGGGTTCTACCCCTGGGAACGGCCAACAACTTTGCCAGGTCCATGGGCATCCCGATGAACCTGGAAGGGGCGGTGGATGCCATCGTGCAGGGAAAGGTGGTGGATGTGGACCTCGGGATGATCAATGGTCAGTACTTTATCAACGTCGCATCGATCGGATTCTCACGAGACATCATATCGGCAACCCCGCGACGCCTGAAACGGTATCTCGGGATCGCATCGTACCTGCTGTATGAGACAAAATATCTGATCTCCCTGGACCTCTTCAGGTGCACGATCAGACTGGAGAGAGAGACCGTGGAGGTCGACACCCGACAGGTGATCATTGCGAACGGCGGTTTTTATGGAACTCGAAAATTCTCCCCAGATGCCCATATCGACAACGGGACCCTGATCATCTTCATGATGGACTCCCTGAGCAGATGGCAGGGGCTGAAGTTCTGGATCGGTTACATCCTCGGACATCACCTGAAGTTCCCCGAATCGCGCCTATACAAGACCGAATCCGCCATCATTGAGACCGAACCACGAAAATACGTTATAATCGGGGGTGAAAAGACCGTCAGGACACCGATTCAGGTGAAGATCGATCCCGCCGCGGTGAAGATCATGGCGCCGGCCTCATTCCATGACCATGATGAACGGCGAGAAGAGGAGACACCCGCTCCGGCGACAGAGGAAAAAGAGTCCGGATATGATCCTGACCGGTACTTCATCTGAACCGGGCAAGGAGAACCCGGTCTTTCGATCGGGGAGTTGTCGTCACTGGCCCGCATCCCGGCAGAGAAATGCGAAGAACCCGATAAAACCCTCGAAAGCACCCCTCGGAACCCGTAAAGAACCTCAAAGAACCCCCAAGAGTTCTCACAGGGATCAGGTGACTGTCCCCTGCCATCATAAGCCCGGAATGAGAATTGAACTCATCTTCTCCGATCTGCAGTCGGACGCATAGCCTCTCTGCCATCCGGGCATCTTCGTGTCTGTCACACGCTGATACTACTGTTGATCGTCTCCAGACATATACTCTCAGAATTCGGTGATTTTTGCCGGGAAGGAGAGAGCAGGCGGTCTTGATCGTCAACACCCGCTCGAAGAAGGGTGAAAACTCTTCAGGTGCACGATCACCCTGGGGACAGAGACCAGAGTGATCGACACCAGACAGTTGTTGATCATGGCAAACGGCAGTTTTTATGGAACCCGTAAATTTTCTCCGGACGCCCATATCGACAACGGGACCCTGATCATCTTCCTGATGGACTCCCTCGGCAGATGGCAGGGGCTGAAGTTCTGGATCGGCTTCTTCGTTGGACGTCACCTGACCTTTCCGGAATCGCGATGATACAAAACCGAATCGACAGTTGTTGAGACAGAACCGCCAAAATTCGTCATAATTGGAGATGAAAAGACTATCAGGACACCGATTCGGGTGAAGATCGATCCCACAGCCGTGAAGGTTATGGCGCCGGCCCCATTCCTGGACCATGATGAACGTGAAAAAAGGGAGACCCCCCGTGCCGTCGACCATTGAAGATTCGAAAATATCGCGGCCAGTTCCGATTACCACGTCGATCAACTCCAGGTCAGACTCATCCCTGAACGATAAATCCTGTCTAAAGAGAGAAGGGAACAGGCCTTTGCCCGTTCAGGCCGGGGTCGTTGACACCACCCCTTCAGGCGCTGCCTTGAGCCCGTAGAGGCTCTGACGGGCATCGGGGATATAAAACCGGACAGAGAGGATACCCACGTCACGCAGCCTTCCGATCGCGTACCGAACCGTCCGGGAAGGGAGCGTGGTCCTTTCAATCAGGTCCTTCTGGGTCAGTGCACCATCCGATTCAAGCACCCTATATACGAGCTTGGCCGAAGGCGGGAGGTTGATTATGCGGTCTTTCGGGCTGTCGCCCAGGATCTCACGTGCGGAGACAAAAACGATCACTCATGACGTATCACAGTAACTGGTTGAAGTTCACAATTGTTAACTTTTTCGATCCCTCCTGTCCCATCAACCAGCAGCACCAGGCAGGTGAGCGGTTGATCAGGAACGGGCCCGTCTCTCTTTCAACAGACCCCAGTACCGGTTCCTCGCCACATCCGGGAAGAAGAACGCACAGAGGGTGAGAGTCTCGTCACCTGCGGTGATCGTATGATTGACCCCGGGGGGTATTCCGTAGGATTGGCCCGGTTTGACCTGAATTTCATCCTCCCCCATCAGAAACACCCCGCTCCCTTCCAGGATCATGTTCCACTCCCACTGGTCGGCATGGACATGATCCGGAACCGCGGCCTGCCGTTCCACCCGGACAAGATGATAACTGAACGAGCCACGGGTCTCCCCGGAGGAGACCAGGTCCTTTAAAAAAACCCCGGCCAGACGGGAATGAGGAACCCAGGGGATCGCAGATGCATGAATCAGTGCGTGGGGGAGGATCACAGAACCATTTTCGATATCAGTGTGCATCCGCAGTTCTTTCATATCCACCAACCTGATCATTCCAGGATCGTATGAGGCGCGGCCCTCACAAATCCGATCGATCTCAATGAAAGTAATGGATGCTAAGCATTAGAATCCTTTGCTCACCAGGAAGAAAAATTCCCCCCATGATCCGATAGCTGTTCAGAAAGAACACATGGATTGTTGGAAATTCCCGCCACACAGACCGGCCAGGCTCCCTGCCCCTGCGCGCCGGCATGCGAAATAACATAAAAAGACTCAATACGCTGCATGATCATAGTCATGGTCTGATTACTATGGCAGACTGTATCATCGTAAGTACCCCGTTTGTGCCCGGATATAAGATCACGAAGAATATTGGGTTCACCTGGGGCCTGATCGTTCGGAGTCGGGGGCTCGGGGGGAACATCGTCGCCGGCCTCAGAACGATCACCGGAGGGGAGATCCATGAGTACACCGAGCTCCTCAACGAATCGCGAGCCCAGGCCATCGAACGGATGAAGGATCATGCAACCACGATGGGGGCCAACGCAGTCATCAGCGTCGGATTCGACTCTTCAGAGATCGGTCAGTCGATGACCGAGGTGCTGGCCTACGGCACCGCGGTGATCATCGAGCCCGAGACAGCCCCGTCCAACCCTGTCAGGCTCACCTGATACGAAGAGAGCCGGGGAGAAACTCGTATCAGCATGACGCGAGCGTGGGTTATCGGCTCTTCCCGGATACTTCCCGTATGTCATGGAGGGTCAGGCCATGACCGGGTCGATCTCTCCTTTCTCCTTCAGCTGGAATAGGATCATCACGATGAGTGAGAGGGGGAGAGCAATGACCAGGGGGTCGACGACTGACCAGGGAAGACCGAGAACGGATTGAGAGCCGGTCAGGAACTGAGAAATTCCGAGCGTCTTCGCCTCTGCTGTATGGACAAATGCCGTCCAGACAAACCAGGTGACCGCACCGGTGAGCATACTCCACACTGCTCCGGACCGGGATGGATGGTGAGCATAGACCCCGACCGCAAAAGCGGGGAGGAATGCCGAGGCGCACAGGCCCATAAACATTGCCGTTGCCCTGGCGATGATACCTGCCGGCAGAGCGAAAGCGAGGATGACACTGATCACGACCATGACCAGACATCCGATCTGGTTTGCCCTGACTGACATCGTACAGGCACGGCCTCGCCCCCAGATATCACAGACGAGCGCAGTTCCCATGGTGTGATAGAGCGATGACAGGGTCGACATGGCTGCAGAGAGGAGGGTGAGCATGAATATGATCACAAAGAGGTCGGGCATCGCGTCATTGATGTAGATCGGCATGATAGAATCGACGTTTCCTCCTGCCGCATCGATCGCTATCTTTCCGGCATGCTGCATGAAGTAGACATTGGTGAGTGCACCGACGGAGAATGCAACTCCGGTCATCATCAGGATGAACGGTCCGCCAATGAGCACAGCACGGTTGAGAGACCGGTTGTCCTTCGCGGTCATAAACCTGACCACCAGTTGAGGCTGGGCCAGAACCCCGATCCCCACACCAAGAACCAGAGTGGTGATCAGGGTGAACCAGATGGGGGATCCCAGTGCCGGCATCGATGCCCAGCCGGTCATTCCCTGAGCGCTCAGGGTGGCGGGAACCAGATCTGACATCGCCGCGAGTGCGGTGTGTGCGGCAGTTACGCCACCGAGGTAGACATAGGTGAGCACCAGAAGAATAGCCATACCAAAGAGCATGATCGCCCCCTGAAATGCGTCCGTGTACATGACCGCGATAAGTCCGCCGTACATGACATAGACCGCCACAATAACGGCGAAGATGAGGAGTGCAGTTGTGTAGGAGATATTGAGGGTCGGCTCGAGAAAACGCGCACCACCGATGAGAACCGCTGCAGTGTACAGCGGCATGCTGATGATGATGATCAGGCCGCTCAGAAACTGGAGCCCGGGGCTCTTGAATATCTTTCCCATCAGGTCAGGGAAGGTTACTGCACCGGTCTTGAGCCCCTTCTCCCGGGTTTTCTTACCGAATACTACAAAGGCCAGCAGGATTCCTATTCCAATATTAAAGACGGTAAGCCAGATGAGACCCATCCCAAGATTTGCAGCAACTCCGCCAAATCCTACAATCGCCGAGGTTGAGATGAAGGTGGCACCATACGAGAGGGCGATGATGACCGGGTGGCTGTCCCTCCCGGCAAGCAGATAATCCTCTGCCTCGTGTGTCCGCCGGTACCCGAGATACCCGAGAACCAGGGTTATTGCCACGTACACAAAGACGAGCACTCCGGTCGTAACGGGATCAGCTGCCATCCTTTGCTCCCTCCCGATTCCAGTTCAGAAGTCCGTACACGATACATGCGATTGCGAGTCCTATGGACAGGACGTAGCCAAGAATTATGGCCGGATCAGTGATTCCAAATAATGATAACATGGTTCTCCAAAACCTTCGGTAAACTGTCAGCGTTGTCGATACCAGGGGATCGGAATAATTCCGGTCCCCTATCTAAACACGAAGAAAATTGAGGATGAAATGAATCCACCGGTGTAAATGGTACAAATTTGCATCGGCTTACCTACTTCGCATGGGATCTTTCAGTATTTAAGATAATGGGTGGCATGGTGTATGCAAAAAGGGGCACGCGGTCCTGTATCGAAGAGGGGGAGATCACCGGATCTCATCCACCCGGGTTGTGACGGACCGATCGGTGATGATCCTGAAATAGTCCGTCGACGATGGTACTACAGGGACGTGACCGATGCAGGAGAAGATCGAGAGGATAATCGCGTACGTACAGACAGTCTTTGAGGAGTCCGGGTCGCACGGGTTCGACCATACACTCCGGGTTACCCGGCTCTGCGAACGGTTGGGGGAAGATGAAGGAGCCGATATGAGGGTGGTACTTCCAGCAGCCCTGCTGCACGACATCGCTCGCCCCCTCGAAGAGGAGCAGGGAGTCGCCCATGAGAAGGCTGGGGCGCTGATCGCAGATGAGTTCCTCAGGTCGATCGGGTATGATGAGACCCTGATCCCGAAGATCACCCACGCCATACGGACACACCGGTACCGTTCCGAGAACCGGCCTGAGACTCTGGAGGCGATGGTCCTTTCCGATGCGGACAAGCTGGACGCGATGGGTGCGATCGGCATCGCCCGGGCGTTCATGCAGGCCGGTGAACGGAACAGGACGATGACGGACGCCATCGATCATATCCATGAAAAACTGTTGAAGTTGAAGGGGATGATGTACACCCGGGGCGCCCGGGGGATCGCCGAGGAGCGGCAGACGGTGTTGAACGATTTTTTAAGGGCCTTCGAGGCCGAACTTCACCTGCCCTGAGTGGAGCATCTCTTCTGGGGGCTCATCGGGAGAGCCAGGTGGAGAGGTCGGCCTGGTCCAGGCCGGGGCCGGCCCCTCTTCTGACCGCCAGCCCCTCGTCACGGGCGTACCGCGTCACCGCAGCGAGGGCTGTCTGCCAGGGAATGACCGGAAACGGGTCGGAGAATCCACGGGTGACCCGGTACCGGATCGGTCGATCAGGCGTGAAGGATGGGTGCTCGCCAAAGATCAGCGCATGCTTGGAGCAGGTGAAGACCTCGAACGCAGGGGAACCCCGGGTGAGCGACTCCGAACCGGCGAACTGGGTGATCGGCCGGGTCCAGGCCCCTTGCCGGTCGAGTTTGAAGAAGCCTTTCCCCCCCTTCTCCCCGGTCACCACCGGACAGAGCAGAAAGACTGGATCGTCGAGGAGGGAGAGGTGCTCCTCGTCGTCGATATCCAGGCAGCAGATCGTGTAGTGATCCGTGGTCGGATAGTTCATGTCGATCGAGATGGAGAGAACTTCGGGCCCCCACCGTCTGACCCCGGGGGCCTGCCAGAACTGTTCGATCGCGGCGAGCCGTTCTGGCGTCGGGAGATGGAACGAGTCCCGGACCTCCCTGCCGAACCGCTCGCGGCCGAACCGTGCGAGGAGGGCCGAGGCCGACGGGGGGCGATCCTGGTAGACTCCATAGCGTGAGATCGCAGAGACCGGGCTCTTGGAACGGGGCCGGCAGGGAATTGCGGTGATCCCACTGGCAGAGAGCCAGTCGAGGACCGGGCCAGCGGCGGAGAGGTGACGGTCCATCATCTACTCCTCAGGGGATTCCGCCGGGGACGGCCAGGCCGCGATCAGGAGGATGGCGGCGCCACTGCCGATGATCGACTCGCTGAACCGGAGGCCGGCGTTGACGACCGGGTTCAGGTCGGGGTTCAGGAACGAGATCACCATGATCACCCCGACGGTCAGGGCGGCGAGGCGGGAGTGGCCCGGGACATGAAGCTCCTGGCAGATCAGGACGGTCAGGCCGATCGTGACCGCCATCCCGAACGGGTTGAACGGCAGGAACGAGAGGTAGAGAGCGCTTATCACCGCCCCGATCAGCGACCCGAGGATCCGGAGCCATGCGGTGTCGATGGTGCCCTGCCGGGTCTCCTGCATCACCACGATCCCCGAGATCATCGACCAGAGCGCCCCGGTGGTCGTCAAGAAGGGTGTTTCGGAGAACGATCCCGTGAGAAAGTACGCCCCGAAGTAGGCCAGCAGGGATACGAGCGAGTACTGGACGGCGATGGTGACGTTCTGGACCTGTCCACTCATGGTTCACCATACCTCTCTTTCGACGCTCGGAAAAAATGTCGGATCGGGTATCATCAGTCCCCGGGATCGGCCGGCCTGATCGGATCTCCCGGTCCGGATTACAAAGCGAAATTGCTATCTGTTCGCTTCATCCATCCTCCCCCATGCATCAGTTTCTCCGTGACACCCTCGGGCTGGGACTGGCCTTCTGGCTGATCGGGTACCTCCTCTCGCTCGTCCTCTACTTCATCGTGCCGCCCGGGACCATGGGCTGGATCCTCTTTGTCGTGCTGACGCCGGTGATGATCGGCGTCACCTGGCGATGGTTTCGGGGCCGCGAACTGCCGTTCGTCCATTACCTGCAGGTCGCAGTCGCCTGGACCGTGATCGCCATGGTGGGCGACTATCTCTTCATTGTGCTCCTCTTCTCATCCCAATCCTACTACCAGGCCGACGTAATCGTCTACTATCTTGTGACATTCCTGATCCCTCTGGGCGTTGGGATTGGACTGATCAGGAGAGATCAGAACCGGATCGGTCTCTGATCCAGATCACACACATTTTGTAGATCAAAAAGGGGGGTTTTCGGGAACGTCGCCCTGGAGAGGGTAATAGATGCGGTCAGAGCCGGGCAGGGGAACCGTCGAGAGAGTGGTGTTCGGGTTGTCGAGCGGGTTCGCTCTGATCTGCCGGGAGGAGATCGTGTACAGCACGTCCCCGATGAAGAGGGAACGCTTCACCTCATAGGGGGAACTGCCGTAGTACGAGTACGCGCCCTCCCCGGTCCCGTGCTGGACCGTCCCTTCCAACTGGAACCCGATCTCGGGGGTGACGGAGAAGACGTAGACCCCGTACCAGACCTGCTGCCGGCTGATGGAGGAGTCCCCACCGCTGCCCCGGGCCGGCGACACCGCCCTGACCGGGATCACGAGCAGGTTCCTGCTCGTGATGAAGAGGAACGCGTGGTGGTCGGAGAGGGCAGCCGAGTCGGAGCCGGCGTCCCCGATCTGCACCGAATCGACCTGTCTCGGACTGGCCACATCAGAGACATCGAAGAGGGCGAGCTTGACCCCCGAGGTGGAGACCCCGCCCCAGTCGGTGGTCGCCGTCTCCTTGCCGATACCGATGATATGGGTGGCGTCATACGGGTGAAGATAGTCGGAGTACCCGGGAACCTTCAGCTCTCCAAGGACCTTCGGCTTCTCCGGTGTTGCGAGGTCGATGACGAAGAAGGGGTCGACCCGCCGGAAGGTGACCAGGTACACCCGGTCACCGACGAACCGGGTGGCATAGATCGTCTCCTGGCCGGCGATATGCGTCAGTGCACCGATCTGTTCCATCTCCCCGTTCAGGACGAAGACGTTGCTGTACGTGTACTGTCCTGAGCGGGTGAAGATACTGGACGTGGTGGCCACGCGGAGGGTGCTGTTGTACTCGTCCATCGAGAACTGGTTCTTCACGACCCCCGGCACCTCCCCCTTCGCCAGATACGTGATCGTGCCCTTCTGAATCGCAATCTTATGGATCACGGTGGTGGTCTGGTCCGCCTCCTGCGCTCTGAGGGCCTCCTCTTCGGCGGCTCTGAGACGAGCGAGGATCACCTGCCGCTGCTCGGCGCTCTGGGTGTTGAAGTCTGACGGGACCGGGGCCACCGCTGCCGATGCACCGGACGATGAGGTGCCCGGAGAACCCGAAGAGGTGCCCGATGCAACCCCGGATGAGGTCGAAAACCCGGAAGAACCCCCGGTGGAACCTGTTGAATTACCCGAAGAACCCGTTACAGAACCCCCGGAACCCGCACTCCCGGTGAGGGATGCCGGCTGCGGCTGGACGATGCCGGTACCTTTCTGCAGAGGATGAACGGCCGGGCGGTACTGCTGGAAACTGACATAGATCGCCTCATGCGAGACAGAGAGGGTGGTTCCGCTGCCGAGCAGGTAGGTCTGGGCATCCTTCTCGTTCCCGCTCGTCGCATCGAGGGCGGTGATGGTGGTGAAGGTGTACTGCCGGTCGGGATTGTCGAAGTACCAGACATCCGGCTGGACGACGGTCCTTGTGCCTTCACGGAGTGCCGGGATGACAATCGGGTCGTCAGGGTACGGGAAGATCTGCTCCCGGGTGACCAGGTAGACGAACGAGTCGATCATTCGGGCATCGAGGTACTCCCCGTCGATCGTATAGTCCTTCATCACCTTCGGATTCTTCTGGTCCGTGATGTCGTAGACGACCGCATGGGTGACCGGGGAGTACCTCCGTATCGGTGGTGCCGGAGCGATCGCCCCTCCGACACCCGTCGGTGAGGAGACCCCCGCCGCTGCCGATCCCCCTGACCCCGCGGTGAAGAGGACGAGCCGGTCATCAGCCACGAAGAGGTCACGGGGGGTGTCGGCAAGGTCGGTCCTCCAGACGACCGAGGCGTTCGCCGCCGGGTACGCGTCGACGATCACCAGCGCCGACCCTGCTATCGTGTAGATGTACCGCTCGTCGTTCTTCACGATGTCCGGCTCGTCCACCCCGGCCACCTGGACATTCGTCCGCGAGTAGTCGACGGCCCCGGCGTCGGTACCTGCCGAGGCCGGGACGGCCATGCTGTCCTTGATGGCTCCCTCCCCGACCGGCTGCGTCCCGCCGATCGACCCGGCCGCCCGGAGGTACTGCTCGATCTCGGCGGTGGAATTGAACTTCTTCAGATCTTTGAGATCCTTCTGGTCCGCAGGTGCCGGCGTGGGAGTGACGGTGCACCCCGAGGCAAGGACTCCCATGACAAGGAGGAAGGCGACGAGGAGGACAGGTCTCGAATGCGACATGATCAGATGCAGAATATGGAGAGGTGAGGTGATCAAGCTGGCGGTGCGTGCAACCATGCGGGGAGAGACGGGGGGCCGTCGACTCCCCTTCCCCTACAGTCGGAACCCCGGGACCGTGTCGAAGAGGTCCTGGTAGAGTTTGGAGAAGAGGGCGGTGTACCCGGCTGCCCGTTCGGTTGCGGCATAGGTGGTCTTCTCTCCCTCTACGATCCTCACCAGGTACCCCCTGCCGACCAGGAACTCCAGGTACTCCTGCCCGGCCCTGGAGTTGAGATCACAGCGGTTGATGATCCCGGTGAACGACCTCGGGGTTCTGCAGAAGACAAGGATCTCCCAGTAGATCTCGTAGGGGGTCCGCCTTCCGCTCATGGGCTGTACTGCTCCATCGTTCTCTGGAGTTCTGCTTCCGACCGGGTGATCTCCTCCATCCGCCGGTCCCAGACCGAGGAGTACTTCCAGAAGAGGTACGAGTTGAGGAGACTGACCAGACCCATACAGAGGGTGATCAGTGCCGATGGGAGGAGGAGGGAATTGAGGAGGTCGACCCGGAACGTCCCGGAGCTCACCCCCGTGGAGACGAACTCGACGCTGTTCAGGATCCCGAGCACGAGGAAACAGCAGCCACCCAGGGTGCAGACGAGGATCATCTGCTCGATGACCTGTTTGTTCTCCCGGTAATGGGTGATCATCCTGACGATCAGCCCGGTGACCTCCTCCTCTGTACCCTGACCGGCCAGGGCCGTCGAAGCCTCCCTGATCTCCTCTATTCCACCAAAGATCCTGGCGCTGGCGGTGATCCATTTCAGTCCCAGCAGAAATGCCAGGACCGCAATGACGAGGATCACCGGCGATGCGTTGGCAGGGAGGCCGGCCCTGAGGCCCTCGGCCATCGAGGTGGCCTGCTGGACGATGATGGTGACTCCAAAAGCCATCGTCAGTGCGGCGAAGACCAGGTTCAGCAGGGAGAGGGTGAAGAACGTCCGGAGTTCACCCTTGAACTGTTCACGCAGATGCTTGTTCATGGCGGCTTTCACTGGTCTCATTGTTCGCGTGGTTATGATAAATAGAACCATGAATCTGAAATACATAGCAGCAGTCCGCCCGGGCTCCGGGCCTTCGCCGGCCGCAGGAAGCGAACAATTGTCCGGGAATCCCCCTGCCAGGTACAATACGTTCCGGCAAGGAAAAACCAGAAACCGCCGGATATCATCCAGAAATAGTTTTACTGCGAGATCTGGATTTAAATTGCAAAAATTATATATGCAATAAAATATATCTCTCGTCATTCACTGAGGTCACTGGAGTCGACCAGAGATGAGGTGCGAGGCGGTTCTGGCAGAACCTCATGAAGGAGGTGATCTGATCGATGTTTTATTTTGCCCCAGGAGATGCGATCGTCAGTAAGGAGGAGTACTATGAGACCATTCAAGCCGGAAAACTGTCAGTATTCGGCCCCGGCCAGGGTCCACAGAAACAGATGCTGAGTGTCGCGTTTTCGACCGGGAATCTGACCTCAGGGAACTATATCCCCTTTGAACCGATTGGTATCGGTAAGCCGCTGACCATCATGATCCGTCAGATCTACACCGGCACGTATCCACGATCCCTCCTGGGTCCACTGGGTTCAAGCACGTCAATGCTGGTGACATCTGCCGTGAAGAGTATCACCAGTTTCGAGGCGAAGCCCCGTGCACTCAACTTCCTGGTGGATAAGGTATCCCCCAAAACCACCCTGGTGCGTCCGCCGGTGAGCTCGCAGGGAACTCCCTATGTCTTCTATTCACCAGCCCTTATCGAGAATTCTCTCACTCTTGATCTTTCAATGATCTTTGATACCTTTCCCCAGCAGTTCTTCACGACGATGAGCACTGCTTTCCTGGCTGTTGCCGGAATTCCTCTCTTCCTCCCCTCCAGCACGTATATCCTGGGCCTGAGTGCGATCGCAAAACTCGTCGGCAACGCCGGGGAATCACTCTTCGATGGCAGACCGGCATTCTCAACATCTGAAGGGCTGGACTTTCTCCTCCCCGGTGCACCATCGGTTCCAAGCGGTTTCGGGCTGGTAACGGATCAGAATGTGGACAGGCTGGATCCATCGTTCCGGGAGAATTATCATATCGATAAGACCGGCCAGGTCGTCGACATAACGGGTAAAGCATATGATGGAGACGTCCCGTTCATTGTCATCAGTCTGGATGGGACCGAGAATAAAAACCTCACGTCTTTTACCCAGGTTGCCGCGAGTGCTGCAATCCTCTCACGGTTCTATGGCATGAAGGAGGGTCAGCAGCAGGCGCCCGACACCCTGATCGAAGCGATAAGGATCTACAATGACCTGAATTACAGGACCCGGGTCGACAGACTCGATCATGAAATCATGAATCCCGGGCAGATGTCTGCGAATGAATTGAAACGTAAACGGGATGAACGGGACGCACTGGCGAAGAATATCATCACCGATCTGCTGAAGAAATCGTAGATGTACATCGGTGGGGTGGTGCCGGCCGGACATCCGGAAGGCAGGGGCGGGAGGTGACCGGGTTATGCCACTCCGGTGAAGCGGAACAACCCGTGTGGCACCAGGATCTCAAACCGTGCACTCCTGCCGGGTTCACCGGTCTCCCGGATACTCATCCGGGAACATTCGAGAATATCGTGCACAAAGGCGATGCAGTAATCCTGGGCCCTGACGACCTCTCGCGTGAAGAGATCCTCCTTCCTGTTGTGGGGAAGGCCGGCACTGTTGTCCTCATAGACGAGGTGCAGACCATCCGGCACCTCTGTGCAGGTGATCCTGACCTCGGGATCCGTGCTCTGGTTCTTCAGGGTATATTCGATCAGGAGGGCGAACATCTTGTCAAGGGTCGGGTCACAGAAGATCTCCAGGTGGTCGAGATCAAGGCCGATCCTGAACAGATCGCCTCCACTTCGGGATAAAACCCGGCGGACCGCATCCTCAACATTCATCCACTGGCGGGGAAGTGTTCCAATCTTCTGGTACTCGGTCGTATACTGGAGCAGGTCATGGATCTGTTTGAGCAGCCGCTCCTCTGCTTCGATGAATGCCATCCCCTTCTTATCTGAGATCAGATCCTTTGAAAGGTCGACATATCCCCGTATACCGTTAATTTTGTTCTGGATCTCATGCCAGGCGACGATATTCATGAGGTCGAGCTTCTTGCGAGTGAGGGCGAACTGATGTTCCAGTCGTTTTCGGTCGGTGATATCAGTGATAACATATGCAAATCGTGGATACCCGCATACCGACACGCACAGGTACCTGACCGTTGCAGAGAAGGTTCGTTCATCTTCATCGAACCACAGGATGTATTCAAAGGAGACAGGCTCGTCCAGGGATCGGCTCTCCACGCAGTGCCGGATCCAGGTATGATTGTGCCGCACGAGATCATTCGTACCCGGCATGATCCGGGGTCGGGAAGTCCCCTTTTTCTGTTTCAGAAATCCAGAAGTGCTTGGATTATCAGTGATGTCAATGATATCATTGTCGACGACTTCGGCAATGCCCCGAAAGACACCGGGGGAGTCAATGACACTCTGAAGGCCGGGGGTAGTATCCATCAGCAGATAATCTGCGCGCTTGCGATCAGGGATTACTGTCATTATTACTCACACACAACGCATATTATTCAGGCAATAATGTATATCATTACCCATTTGACGATTTTAACGTCATTAAAAAAAATAACACCATTATAATCCCCGGCATCAGTATGCTGGAGGAACATTCAGTACAGGCTCCCTGATTCCAGGTCGGAACGACTGTTCTGGATGAAAATTACAGAGGTATTTTCATAGAAAAAACGAATACGTCTGTTACAATCAGGTGAGAAATAAAATGAGCGATCTCTTAAGTGTCATCTCTGCCTCTGAGAAGAGGCGCAATCTCCTGATTCTCCTGAGCAGCGGGCCGAAGGAATGGGATGAGATTAAACATACCCTGGGCGTCACCTCGACCGGAATGCTCCCCCAGGTAAAAATACTCGAAGAAGAACGCCTGATTGCGAGAGACGGAAAGAATTTCTCTCTCACACCGATGGGAAGAGTGCTGACAGCACAGATGATCCCCCTGATAAAAACAATGGATGTCTTTGACAGAGAGAAGAAGTACTGGCACGAACACTCCCTCGATGCACTTCCACATGAACTGCTTCTCGATATCAGCGACCTCGGAAATTACCGGATCATTGAAAACTCTGATGAAGAGATCTTCGATATCACCACCTTTCTGAACAATATCGCCGGGTCGAAGACATTGAAAGGCATATCCCATGCAGTACACCCCCGGTACCCGGAATTCTTCTTAAACCTCGCAAAAACCGGGGTGGAAGCCTCGTTGATCCTGACGCCGGGCGTGTTCAAGATCATGAAAGACAAGTACTACGATGCCTTTGAAGAGGGGTTAAAATTCCAGTCTTCGAGCGTGTACGTATCGAAGGAGGATATAAAATTCTCGTACACGGTCACGGACTCGTACTTTTCGATCTCATTGTTCTACAATAACGGCGTCTTTGACTCCAAAAACGATCTGGTCAGCCTCGAACCGTCGGCACGTGCGTGGGGGGAGCGGATCTTCTCGTACTACAGGGACCGATCAGAAAAAATTGAGTCTCTGGATTAACCCACAACACACGCCCTGATGGCCAGTCCGATGACCGCCTCCCAGCTGATCACAAACTCCCTCAACTTTCTGTAGATGAGTGCGGGTTTGTCTTCAAAGGACGAGGAGTAGACCATCAGAAACAGGATGGTGATCACCAGGCTGAAGAGCAGGATGATCCATTCGCTCCGGATTATCTGGAGATTGAGCGCATAGATCATAACACCGTACAGCCCCAGCAGGATCAGGATCAACACTTTTCTGGTTAAATTCTCACCGAGACAGGCCGGCAGTGTCCGGATACCTGCAGCCATGTCCCCCCTGACATCCTTGAAATCGTTCACGCACGAATTGACGAATACTCTCGATCCATAGAAGAGGAAGATGATGGCGACCGTCACGATGCTGCTGGTCCACTGGCCAACAATCAGGGCGATCGTTCCACCCCACGTGATGCCGACGATGACGTTCTTGACACCGACACTTCCCTTGAGTTTGATGGTATGGGACCCGATCCGGATCCCGCGGGTGTAGAAGTAACCCACGATGAAGGGGAAGAAAGGGGCGAGGTATATTCCGTCCATGCCGAGGATCGATGCACCCAGAAGAAATGTCACGACACTGGCGATGATGCCGGTGTTCCGATCTGCACCGCACAGTTCACTCTTATTGATCGCGTCCTCTTTACAGTCGAGGGCACGGTCGAGGGTGTAGGTGGAATAGATGATCAGTATACAGGCACAGTATACCGGAATTTTCGTGGCGATACCTGCGAGGAGGAAGGCGATATGCAGCCGAAGTCCTCCTGATAGTGCGACAACGGTTGAAGAATTCAGCAGTCGCATGGTTGGTGTGGCGAATAGAGTCACACCTTAAAAAAATTTCTTTTGATCTATTATTATAACCGCATTGAAAAAAATCGTCTGGTTGTAATCTGCCGACGGTACCTTACGCCGTATCACCAATCGGTCTGCTGCATCGCCGGGCCAGATGAACAGGGATCGACCGGCGGAAAAACCGGAAGACCTCTCCGGGTTCCTCGGGAATACGACTATTTATACAGGATGACCTCTCTTTCGTGAACCGGAGGGTGGGAAGTGTCTATGATTACGCAGGACATTGTCAGGAAACTCTGGGATGAGGCCGGGGTCGGGAACATCGCGATATGGAAGGACGAGACGATGACCGTGGTGCCGGCCGATTATCCGGGTGAGACCGCCGGGGAACGGCCGATGGTCATCCTCAAACCGATCGCCCTGGTGAACCAGTACGAACTGCTGGACTTCGCCCTGAACGATGAAGCGTTACTTGAAGAGATTGAGAGGGCGGTCAGGGCAGCCGGCGGGGCGATCACCCGGGAACAGAGAGAGTAAATTTTCTGGCAGGGGGTGATCCCCGCTCTCCCGGAACCCCTGGACGGCCTAGGCCTTCCGGGGAGACCGGACCAGGAGAAAGAGGAGGGCTGCGATGAGGAGGAGGACCGGAAAGAGGGTCAGGGTCGCGGTGAGGCCGAGATGGTCGGCGATCGCTCCGGAGACCGATACCCCCAGTCCGCCGGCACCCATCGCGATCCCCATGAAGAGACCCGATATCATGCCGATCTGCGAGGGGATCATCTCATGAGCCATGGCGATGGTGACCGAGAACGACGACCAGAGCAGAAACCCGAAGGTCATGAGAGCAGCGATCTGCCAGGCCCCGTGCGTGAGCAGGATCAGAGCGAAGGCTGGAATGGCGGCAATTGTGGTGACGACGACGATCGGCTTTCTACCCAGACGGTCAGAGAGCACCCCGCCTGCAATCTGCCCGGCAACCCCGGCAAGGAGCATGACGCTGACGAGCATCGTGGCCGTCAGGATCGGATACCCGTTCAGGACAAGATACGTGGGGAGGAAGGTCATCGCCCCGAACGTCACCCAGGCCCGCAGGGTACTCCCGCCGAAGAGGAGGAGCACCGGCCTCCAGTTCTCATGGTCGTCGGCCGTGGCAGCCTTCCGGACGACCGGGCAGGTTTCAGGGGTCGGGCTGACGAAGAGGATCAGGGCACCGACGACGGCCGGGATGATCAGCCAGGTGACCGCAGGGATCCCACCAAAGGTCAGGACCAGTCCCCCGAGGATCGGACCGAGGGCCTGTCCGAGGTTGCCGCCGACGACAAAGAACGAGGTGATCCGACCCCGGTTCCCCCTGGTCGCAATGGCGTCGACCCTGCAGAGTGCACCGGGATGGAAGGTGGCATGGCCGATACCGGAGATCGCCACGCAGACGAGCAGGATCAGGTAATGGTCGGTGAGCTGACCGATGAGGGCAACGCCGAGACCGGAGAGGAGGATCGAGAGGCTGACACTGACCCGGAACCCACGGCTGTCGGCCAGTCGCCCGAAGACCGGCTGGAGGAGCGACGAGATGAGGCTGTGCATCACCGGGAGGAGGGCGGCCTGGAGGTAACTGTAGCCCATCGTCGTGATCAGCATCGGCTGCAGGGCCATCAGCACCGGTGCGTAGATATCATTGATCAGGTGGGCCAGGGCCAGTTCAGAGATCTCCCGAAGCCCGGAGGCCGTGCCGGCCGGCGGGGTCTGCGCCGTTTCGACTCCTTCCCCCATTCACCTCACCTCTGACTGCTGCCGCCCGGTACGGAGCTCCTCGATCCGCTCGTCATAGACCGATTCAAATGCATGGAAGACGCGGCCGACCAGGGCCAGTTCCTCGTCCGAAAGGGTGCCGATCCGTTCGGTGATCCTGGCGTAGATCTGTCCATGGGATCGTTCATGATGCTCGTAGGCGATCCTTCCCGGATCGGTCAGTTCGAGCGAGACCTCGCGCTCGTTCTTCCGGCCCCGGATCTTTCGCACCAGTCCGCGGCCGGCCAGTTTCGTGACGGCCTGCGAGGTGGCAGAAGGGGTCACGCCGAGCAGGCCGGCGATGACCCGGAGATTGTTCTCCGGCGTATCGCCGATCGCCTGAAGGATGTGGATCTCGGAGAGGTAGAGGGGGTCTTCTACCCCGTAATCGCGAGGGATGCTCTCCATCTCATTGACTTTGTTCCGGAGACGCATCCAGACCCCGTACAGGTCTTGCATTGTGATGGCATGAGCGGTCATGGCGATCAATCGATTAGTTACTTAATTGTTAAGTAAGTGAATCATTTAACCGTTCTGATCCCTCCAGGCAAAACCAAAAAGTGAGACGGGGAATTCTAAAAACGACCTGTTCGCGCAGCATACTCAGACGGGTTTCCCTTCACCGGGTTCCTGCCGGGTGGAGGAGGTGAAGAGATCGAGGCGCCTGTTCGCTTCATCAAGCGACTGTGAGAGGTGCGCGATCCTCTCCTCACTCTCTTTGAGAGCCCTCTCCATGCGCCTGTGCTCGGTGATATCTAGGATGATGGAGAAGAACAGCGGGATTATTCCGGTCCTCGCGATCTGGAGATGTACCTCAACAGGATACAGGGACGCGTCCTTTCTTCGATGAACGGTGAAGAAGACCTGCTGGTCCTTCTCGCCACTGCGCAGGGGAGCAAGCAGCGCATCGAAGGACTCCCAGGTGAACTCGGGCTTGAGGTCGAGCGGCGTCATGGTACGGAGTTCATCCATCGAGTACCCGAGATTTTCGCGAGCCCCCCGGTTCATGTCGAGGAACAGGAGCGTGTGGAGGTCGAAGAGGTAGATCTCATTCTGAGAAGACTCGAAGATACGCCCGTAATGGGTCCTCATCTCCTCAGCCTGTTTAATCCCGGTGATATCGAGGTGCGTACCCGCCGCACGGAGTGCCCGCCCCCGATCGTCCCGCTCAATCACCTTGCCCTTGTCAAGAACAGAGATCCACCCTCCGGACCTGGTCCGTACCCGGTATTCAGCCTCGAACCGGGGGATCTCCCCCTCAATATGGCGTTGGAACTCCTCCTTCGCCCCGGGCAGGTCCTCGGGATGGACAAGGTTCTCCCATGACAGGAGAGAGAACGAACTCTCCTCCGGGGAGTACTCAAGCATCCTCGCCCACCGTTCATTGCAGACGGTCTCCCCTGTTTCAATGGTATAATCCCAGGTACCCAGTTCGGCCCCTTCAAGGGCAAGGGTCAACCGTTCTTCACTCTCCCGGAGCGCCTGCTCGGCCCGCTTGCGCGAGATCGCGTACCTGATCTTGTTGGAGAGTTCGGCGAACTGCGATCTGGGATCCCCACCTTTCTGAATGTAAAAATCGGCACCATTCTCGAAGGCTTCGATGACCACCTCCTCGCGTCCTTTGCCGGTGAAGAGGATGAACGGGATATTCCTGAACCGGGAACGGACCAGTTTTAACAGGGTGATCCCGTCCATCTCTGGCATCTGGTAATCTGAGATGATCAGATCAAAACCGGCCTCCTCCAGGAGGGCCAGTGCTTCACGTCCCCCAGCACACGTCGTGACGGTGAACTCCCCGGATCGTTCAAGATAGAGCCGGGTGATCTCAAGG
Organism: Methanosphaerula subterraneus; assembly: GCF_052055875.1. Taxonomy (GTDB): domain Archaea; phylum Halobacteriota; class Methanomicrobia; order Methanomicrobiales; family Methanospirillaceae; genus Methanosphaerula; species Methanosphaerula subterraneus. The sequence goes on along the minus strand of NZ_CP170508.1, from coordinate 2,209,529 downwards.
AGAGCAGGTTCATCATCGATGGAGAGTATGCGATACATGGGGTTCCTTCAATTGTGGTTCAATTTTTGTCAGTCGCAGATTATATGTTGATTGCTATGATAGTCTCACGGCCGGCCCCGGGAGATGATACTATTAAATATCCGACCGGCATTGTCCCCGCTATGACAGAAGAAAGCCGGCTACCATTGCCGCCGTTCTCATTTGAGACCGCGGTGGAGAAAGTAAGAATGGCAGAGGATGGATGGAACTCGAGGAACCCCGAAAAGGTTTCGCTGGCCTACAGTATCGACAGCAGGTGGCGCAACCGGACCGAGTTCGTCAATGGTCGCGAGGAGATCGTCGAGTTTCTCAAGCGGAAGTGGGCAAAGGAACTCGAATATCGCCTGATCAAGGAGGTCTGGGCCTTCCATGAGAACAGGATCGCCGTACGATTCGCCTATGAATGGCATGATGACGCAGGGAACTGGTTCCGTTCGTACGGCAACGAGAACTGGGAGTTCGATCAGACCGGCCGGATGAGTGTGCGCCATGCCAGCATCAACGACCTGCCGATCACCGAGGGGGAACGGAAGTTCCACTGGCCGCTCGGTCGACGCCCTGACGATTACCCGGGTCTGTCTTCCTTTGGCCTCTGAACCCATGAGAGGAGAGAACAGAACACTTTTTTTACGACATCAGAGGAACCATTGAGAGAATATGAATACTCCCGGAACCGAATCGCCCTGGCCAGGCGAGGATGAATTCTCTCAAAGGCCGAACAGAAACAGGCGGACCCCTGACCAAAACCCACTCCCCGCCACCGGGCGCCGGGTCAGGGATCACCTGGCCATGCTCTGCACAGAAATCGGAGAGCGGCCGACCGGTTCGGCCGGCGGCCGCCGGGCGGAGGAGTATATCGGAGGGGAACTTGAAGCCCTCGGGTATGCTGTCGAACGGCAGGAGTTCGAGACCAGGAACTGGACGGTGGAGGAGACGATATGCCGGTCCGGCGAAGAGAGAGTTCCGGTGGTGGCAAATCCCTACAGTCCCGGATGCAGCGTCACGGCACCGGCAGTCTGGGTCGGGTCGATGAACGACCTGAGGCAGGCGGACCTCGCCGGGAAGATCGTCATCGCCCACGGGGACCTGACGGCCGAGCCGCTGATGCCGAGGAATTTCCGGTTCTACCAGCATGAACCGCACCAGGAGATCGCCAGGGTCCTCGAGGAGAAGGCGCCGGCCGCCCTGATCACGATCTCTCCCCGGTCGGATTATCCGGTACCGGTGATCATCGACGGGGACTTCCCGCTCCCCTCCTGCACGGTCACCTCACCGGCAGGGGACCGCCTCCGCTCGCACCCGGACGACCCGGTCACCCTCGTCATCAAAACCAGGACCGATCGGACAGAAGCCGCCAACGTGATCGGCCGGAGGGGGACCGGGAAGAGGGTCGTCCTCTCTGCTCACCTGGACACCAAACATTATACTCCCGGCGCACTCGACAACGCCTCAGGGGTGGCGGCCCTGCTCCTCCTCGCCCGGCGGTTCGCTGAGCGGCCGCCGGCGATCGGGTTTGAGTTCGTCTTCTTCAATGGTGAGGAGTGTTACGCTGTCCCGGGCGAGGGGACGTACCTGGATGCCGGTTACGCCGACCCAGCGAAGGTCGCCCTTGCGATCAATATCGACGGGATCGGCCTTCTGGACCACAGGTCAGGCATTTCGTACTATGCATGTCCTGACACCATGATCGCCAGAGCGGAACTGGCACGAGAGCCGTACGCAGACCTGGAGCGGGCCGAGCCCTGGCCCCAGGGGGACCATATGATCTTCCTGATGCAGGGGATACCTTCGATGGCCATCTCAGCCCATGCAGAGATGAGCGTGATCGAACGGGTGATCCACACCCCCGCCGACACACTGGCCGGGCTGGACGAAGCCCTGATCGAGCGGACGGTCGACGCCGTCGAAGCGATCGTCAGGGCCCTGGACCTGGAGGGACCGGCCCGGTAGCGGACCGGGAGCACCCGGAACCTCCCCTACCGCGAACTCTATGTGGTCTCCGGGAGAATGATCAGCATCAGTCTTACAACCAGTTTCACTGCCCGTTACACTGCCATCCCCCTGGAGAGACCATGACACCACCCGAGGATCTGTTAAAAAAATACTGGGGCTTCTCCTCCTTCCTCCCGCACCAGAAGGAGATCATCGCGTCGGTGCTGAAAGGGCAGGACACGCTCGCGATCATGGCCACCGGGGGTGGAAAGTCGCTCTGTTACCAGCTGCCGGCTCTCTACCTCGGCGGCCTGACTGTGGTCGTCTCCCCGCTCATCTCCCTGATGAAGGACCAGGTCGACGACCTGAACGCCCGGGGGATCCCTGCGGTCGCCTTCAACAGTTCGATGGAGTACCGTGTCCGGACGAAGATCGAGGCCGATCTGAAGGACGGAAAGGTCCGGCTCCTCTTCGTCTCCCCGGAACGGTGCATGCAGGCCGGCTTCCTCGACCTGATCAGAGCCGCCCCGGTCCGGCTGATCGCCGTCGACGAAGCGCACTGCATCTCCGAGTGGGGGCATAACTTCCGGCCCGAGTACAGGCAGCTGGCCCAGCTGAAGAAGTACTTCCCGGCCGTCCCCCTCGTCGCCCTGACTGCGACGGCCATCCCCGAGGTGCGGCGGGACATCTGCCAGCAGCTGGGGATCCTGAACGCCCACGAGTATGTCGGCAGTTTCAACCGGAAGAACCTGATGTACCGGGTGGTCGAGAAGAAGAACCCGATGGTCCTCCTCCTCACCTCCTTAAGCCGGCACAGGAACGAGACCGGGATCGTCTACTGTATGAGCAAGAAGGAGACCGAGGAGGTCGCCCGGGATCTCCGGCGACGGGGGTACAATGCGCACGCCTACCACGCCGGCCTCTCGAAACAGGTCAGGACGAAGGTCCAGGATGGGTTCATCAAGAACACTATTCGGATCGTCTGTGCCACCGTCGCGTTCGGGATGGGGATCGACAAGCCGGATGTCAGGTTTGTGATCCATTACGACATCCCGAAGACGGTGGAGTCCTACTACCAGGAGACCGGCCGGGCAGGGCGGGACGGCCGGGCGAGCGAGTGCGTCCTCTTCTACAGCCGGGGGGACACGGCACGGGTCCGTTCGATGCTCGAGCACGACCACATGACAGATCGGAACCTCCGGGCCTCGCTTAAGAAACTGCAGGAGATGACCGAGTACTGCGAGGCGATCACCTGCCGGCGCAGGTTCCTCCTCTCCTACTTCGGGGAGGATTACCCGGACGAGCAGTGCGGCCTGTGCGACAACTGCGACCAGCCGGCTGCAAGGACCGACGGCACCGAACCGGCCCGCCTGATCGTTGGATGTGTGAAGCAGCTCCCCTCGAACTTCGGCATCGACCTGATCGCCGACCTGTTGCGCGGGTCGAAGAGCGCCAGGGTCAGGGACTGTCACCTGGACACCCTCCCTGCGTACGGAACCGGGAAAGGGCACAGCAAGGCCCAGTACCGGACCTGGATCAACGAGCTGGTCAGGCAGGGGTACCTGGCGCGGATCGGCGACCGGTACCTGGTGATCGGCCTGACCAGAAAGAGCGATGACCTGCTCAGGGGCACGGTCCGGGTGATGCTGCCGGCGCCGGAGAAGAAGAAAGCGAGGGTGGCGAAGCCCAGACCTACCGTTGAGCCTGAAGTCCCCGCTGCCGGGGATGACGACCTCTTCATCCGGCTCAGAGCTCTGCGCCGCACGATCGCAGACCAGGGGGGGGTACCGCCGTTCATGATCTTCCCCGACAGAACGCTGCGGGAGATGGCCCGGGTCCGACCGTGTGACCGGGAGAGTCTTCTCGCGATCTCCGGCGTCGGCGAGGTGAAGGTGAAGCGGTACGGCCCGGCCTTCATCGAGGTGATCCGGGAGAGTGCCGGGGAATCCGGTCACCAGGCGTGCTGATCGGGCGGGGCCGGCCATTTTTTCCAGGCGAGCAGAAGATTTTAATAATCATGGGACGACAGGAGCCCTGTCATGCCCCATCCGGGCCTATCAACCTTGCAGGTACGAGGGCCATGATGGCAGTATCAAAATTGGATATCGACAGGGTAAGATTATGGCAACGACTTTTGAGATCAGAACGAGCGGAACGGAGACCGTAGAACCGTGGATGAACCCCCGGACGGGGTGCTGCATCGGAGGGACCGGATGATCCAGCTCACCCTCACCGACACTGATGCATCGACACTGATCGACATACTCACCAGTTATCTCTCTGACCTGCGGATGGAGATCGCTGACACCGAGCAGATCGATTTTCGGCAGCGGCTCAAAGAGGAGGAGATCATCATCAAGAAGATCATGGTGATGCTCACCGAGCTCCAGGACTGAGATCTCCACCGGGAACAGAGGACGACAGGGATAGCATCACCGGGCTTTAAGGGGTATGCGAGCAAAACCCGGGTACCGAGTGTGATCATCTGTCGTTCGAATGTCACCAGTGCGGGGAATGCTGCAGCCATCTGGGCCTGGTCCATATCATTGAAGAGGACCGCGGAATGTACCGGTTTCTGGTCAGAAACCAGTACACCGGGGAGCGGACACCGGTCGTCGTCGACCCCGACAAGGTCGAACTCTTCCAGGACAAAAGTATCTTCACCGAACGCCCCGAGGCCTGTCCGTTCTTCAGGTTCGACCGGCCGTCTGCGAAAGGCTACTGCACCGTCCACCTGACCCGCCCTGAGATCTGCAGGGACTATGGCTGCTGGCGGCTGCTGATCCTCGACGCCGGGGGGAAGAGGGCCGGGCGGATCATGGGCCAGCGTCATCTGGACTCCAGAGACCCCGGGCTGATCCGGCTCTTTAGAGACCAGATCGATCGCCTGGTGGAGCCCGACGATCGGGTCTGGGACGAGACCGTGATCCAGATGCTGAACGGGGCCGGGTATACCGTCCGGATATGACCCGGGGTTCCATCCGGACCCGGACAGGGCCGGCAGGTGCTGCCGGTCCATGGTCTTTATCATCCGCAGTGTACATCTGTGATAGGTGAAGAGCATGCGAAGTCAGAAGATGTCACACTATTCAGTGATCGCCCGGATGAAGGTCCGGCCCGACATGGTCGGGAAGGTGCAGCAGGAGATGGAGAGACTCATCGAATCGACGCGACGTCTGGACGAGGGGTGCATCGCCTACGACCTGTTCCTGGACAGTGAGGATCCCAGCCTCTTCTGGTTCGTCGAGACCTGGGAGAACGAGGAACTGTTGAAGAGACACCTGGGTTCCGGGCATATGAATGCCTTTCAGCAGGCGACCGAAGACCTGCTCGAAGAGACCCGGATCCACCGTCTCAAAAAGATTGCGTGAAGGGACGATCCTCCGGGTATGGGCCCCGGCCCTCTTTTTTTGTCTGAAACCTTCCGGGATCAGAGGTTGATATGGATCACCGTCGCCGGCGGGAAGCCGTTGAAGTAGGTGGACGAGGCGATCGAGTAGGCACCGATATTCTCTGAATAGACCAGGTCGTTGATCTCGAGGTCAGGCAGCTCGGCGCTGAGCGTGATCGTGTCGAACGCATCGCAGGTCGGTCCGAAGACCGCTGAGATCTGGGTGTCTCCTTCCTGAAAGGCCAGCACCGGGTAGGTGTTATGGTCGAAGACCTGCCCGGAGTAGGTGTGGTAGACCCCGTCATTGATGTAATAACTGGGCTTTCCGTCGCGGAATGCCTTCCCGATCACCTTGGAGACGAGCGTGCAGGCATTGGCCACCAGGAACCTGCCCGGCTCTGCCAGGATCTGTATGTCCGAAGGGAAGAGCCGCTCGATCTCGGTGTTCAGCCTCCTGGCGAGGACGTTGAAGGATTTTACCTCAGGATGGTACCGCACCGGAAAACCACCGCCGATGTCGAGGATCCGAATCTTCTGGCCGGTCCTGGTCTCGACCTCCTCGATGATATTGGCCGAGAGTTCCAGGGCCTGGACATAGTTATCGAAGTTGGTGCACTGGCTGCCGACATGGAAGCTGAGCCCCTCGGTGACCAGGCCCATCTCAAACCCCTCGGCGATCAGGTCGACGGCCTCGCCCGGTTCAGCCCCGAACTTGGAGGAGAGCTCGACCATCGACCCGGTATTGGGGACCCGGATCCGGAGTACCAGCCCTGCATGAGGGGCATAGGTCCGGATCTTCTTCAGTTCTTCCTGGTTATCGAACGTGACGAGCGGCTTGTACTGATTGAGGGCCTGGATGGTCTCGATCGGCTTGATGGTATTGGCATAGATGATCTTGTCCCAGATCCATTCCTGCCGTTCTTTCTCTGGAAAGTCCTTAATGTTCTCGTAGACGACCATGAACTCCGGCATGGATGCGACATCAAAACTGCACCCCATGTCAAAGAGCGTCTTCACGATCTCGGGGTTCGAGTTGGCCTTGACCGCGTAGTACACCTGGACATCGGGCAGGTGCTCCTTGAACTCCCGGTAGTTCTGCCGGATCTTCTCATGATCGATGACAAAGATCGGGGTCCCATGCTCCCCTGCCAGGCTCTGCAACAGGTCCTTCCTCTCCTGGTCGATATGGAGGAGACTATCGTCACACCCTTCTGAATTATCGATCTTATCCCCGGACTCCGGCACCTTTGTCATTACAAAATTACTTCATTGCACGAATAAGAAGTTTTTGACTGTTCAATCACAATCCGGCCCATGAGTACCCCGGATTCTTCCTGGCGTGAACCGATGATCTCGTCTCCATACCCCCTTATAGCCCCACCTCTGTCTCCCGGGGCTGAAGAGGTAGAAAGGGAGGGCGGCGGCAGCACGCACACCATCAAATTTTGAACTCCTCCATGGACAGGTGTCCATCCGTGATCAGCGAAGATGAAGGGGTGCGCTACTGTTCCCCGGTGAACCGGTATGCCCCTTGTGGCACCCTGATCTCAAACCGTGCACCGGAGCCGGGGGTCCCGGTCTCGGTGATGGTGATCCCTGTGATCGAGAGGATCTCGCGGGAGAGGAAGAGACCAAGGCCGGTGTTCTGCCCATACCCCTTGGTGAAGAGATGCTCCTTCCCTGCCTCCGGGATCCCTTCCCCGTCATCCTCGAAGACGATCAGAAGACCATTCCCGGTCTCCTCACAGGAGACCCTGATCGTCTTCATCCGGTCCCCGCCATACCGGAGGGCGTTGTCGATCAGGTTGTAGAAGACCTTCTCAAAGAGCGGGTCGGCGAAGACTTCCCCATCATCGCGGTCGATCCCGACACTGACGTTCCGCATCGGGAGAGAGGTCACCGCGTCGTGTATGATACCACTGAGGTTCTGCCATGATGGAGAACTCACACCCAGGTCGTCATAGTCACGGGTGAACCGGATCTGCCGCTCGATCGTATCGGCGATCCGTATCTCCCTGACCAGGTAGTCCTCCAGCTGCGCCGGCTCATCGAGAGACTCCTGGCTCAGTTCGAGGTAGCCCTTGAGGGCCATCAGCTGGTTGGTGATGTCGTGCCGGGTGATGCTCGAGAGGAGGTTCAACTTGGTATTCACAACCAGGAGGGCCTCCTCCGCCCTCTTTCGATCAGAGATGTCGGTGACAACGACCAAGAAGGCCGGCTCCCCCATGAACGAGATGATCGTGGCGTTGATGATCACCGTCTTCTTTTCACCCGTCCCGGTCAGGAGCACCGCCTCGTAAGTCGGTATGATCTCCCGTAGCACCCGCCTATGAATATTATCCAGTACCAGGTCCCTGCTCTCGGGGGCGACGAAGTCGGTAAGGTGCCGGCCGACAAGGCTCTGCGGGGCAACCCCGGTCATCTCGACGGTCGTCCTGTTCGCATACAGGATGATCCCGTCGCGGTGGACGAGTACATAATCGGGAAGGCTGTCGGCGAGGTTCCGATAACGCTCTTCACTCCCGCGGAGGGCTTCTTCTGCCCGCTTCCGTTCGGTGACCTCCTGCAGGAGCACCAGGGTGCCGAGGGGGGTGCCGGGTTCGGAGAGGAAGTGCTCGACGGTGACGTCGAAGACCTGGGGACCAGCCGGCCCTTCGACCTCGACCTCCCGGACTTCTTCCCGTGCCGGATCCCCGGAGATGGCGAGGAGGGAGGGATACCGGGCGAGCAGAACGGCCAGGGGCTTGCCGACAGCCTGATCCGGCCGGACACCAAGGAGATGCACCGCCGCCCGGTTCATATCAACCAGAACACCCTGCGGATCGATGACCAGCATCGGCGACCGCATCTCCTCGATGACCATGCTGCGTGCGACCGGGGCGATCTCCAGGAGCCCGTACCGGAAGAGGGCATAGGAGAGGATCAGCCCCGACCCCACCATCGCAAGCGATGCCATGGCGAGACCCCTGATCGGGGAGAGACCCAGATTGAAGAGGAGATCGAAGATGGTGGGGAAGAGGAGACCGACGAGGAGGAGGAGACGCTGCCGCCGGTAGAAGGTATGGGTCTCGGGCCGGACGACGAGCAGCAGTGTCAGCGAGATGAGCACCAGAGCATAACAGAAGGCCAGATAGACCTGGAAGCCGATGCCGTTCGAAAAGAACAGGATCGGTAACGGCCCTGTCTGGTCAAGATAAAAATCTGACCGGAAGAGGGTGTGGTACTGGGTGGTCAGGGCCAGGGCCACGGTGAGACTGGGGACGATCAACAGCAGACCCCGCCGCCATCCTGCGATCAGATCCGCTCTCTTCAGATAGTGGAGCACGAACGAGAGTTCGAAGTAGGTGAGGAACGGGACGAAGAGGAAGCGGACCTGCATCAGCACAATCTTGAGGAAGAGTGTCTCGGTCGAGAGTTCGAGCGCGTAATCGATCCCCCAGCAGGCACTGATCCACATCATCATCTCCAGGGGTCGCGCTGCCGGGACCTCACGGTGGTTGTGGCAGTATATGGCGATCATGATGTTGATCGAGGCCGCAATGAGGATCGGCCAGATGAGAGGGGTGTAGATCATGATGGTGAGGGTCAGTTCTTCTTGAACATGAGGGGGTGGTTGATATAATGACAGATGCTGATTCCGGCCGGCGGTTCACCACCCGATCGATACGACAGGCGGGCGGGACGATGATCAGACATACCTCAGATCAGATCTCCTTCTGCATCCAGACAGTATCAAAGAACCTGCCCTTCTTTCTGCCGGTATTTTTGAACCGTCCGCACTCGGTGAACCCGGATCGGGTATGGAACCTGATACTCCCCTCATTCCTTGAGGAGATGCAGGCAAGGATGTTCCGGATTCCGGCTCCCTTCCCCTGCTCCTCCAGGTGCTGCAGCATGCTGGTACCGATCCCCTGGCCGGTCAGGTCGGGCCTGATAAAGTAGGTGATCTCGGCAGTGTGCCGAAACGCCGGCATCTGATTGTGCGGCCGGAGCATCCCGAACCCGACCAGGGCGTCCTGACCGTCCCTGACGGCAACCGACGGGTATATCTTCAGATAGGGGAGTAATTTTTCGAAGAATACCGGGGAGACGGGGTCTTCCAGGAAGGCCGCTTCGCTCTCCTCGATATAATGGTTGAAGATCTCGATCAGCGCTTCCCCGTCCGATACGGTGATCGGGGTAAACTGGTATGGGTGCTCTGTCATGCTGTCCGTTCCTGATGGGTACTGATTGAACCCTGACCCTGATGGGTTCTTTTTGGTATTAAAACGTAAAATTCCTTCTGATAGGGAGGTCAGGACCGGGTCTGAACCCCGGCGCTGCCGTCGTCACGCCGGGTGTGACCGCCCGAGCAGGTAGCCGCCGAAGATGATCACCCAGAGCAGGACCGGGTAGGCCACCCACCGTTCCACTCCGCCGATACCCAAGGCGGCCATCGGGCTCGACATCCCGAGGACGTAGAAGGCGACGAGGTTGGCCAGGGCGACCGCACCCAGGATCACCGAGATATAACAGAGCGGCGACCGTTCCACCCAGGAGGCGGCGATAGCCGATATACCACCGGCGACGAAGGTGAGCAGGGCGAAGAGTGCGTGGACCGTGCCGTAACTCCCGTTGAAGATCCCGACACCCAGGACACCGATGTCGAGGAGGGCGAGCGGGATCGTGACGACCCGGTCCTCCAGGGCCCGGTGAAGGCTCAGGGAAGCCCCGATGGTCAGCAGCCCGAGCAATGTCATCGCGACGTTGAAGATGGTGGCTGAAGGCTCAAGGATGATGCTCTCCGGCGGTTCCGTGCCACCCAGGTCACTGATCTGGTTCTGCGACGTGCTGTACCCGGGATAGAGGGCTTCGGCGGTGATGATGCCAAGGAAGGCCACCATGCCGCCGATCAGCAGAAGCGAGCCGGCAATGGCAAGGTACTGCGGAGAGAGGAGAATCCATCGAGATCAGCCATATGATCCAGAAGGGGCTTTGGGCGTATTTATTCGTTCTTATATGAAGAAGAGGGATGGGGAGATGGGCTGCAGGGGGTGATGAGGAGGGACTGGTCCAGGACCGGACGGTCGTCGAAGATCCTCAGGTGCTTTCAATCGATGATGAACCGCTTCAGAGAGATGGGCCGGACTCCGAGCAGGTTCAGCCCGAGTGCGAGCAGGTACACAGCAGCCAGTCTCGACCCCCCAAACCGCTCGAACCGCCGGGGGGAACTCTGGATCACCCGGTCGATCTGGACGAGTCTTCCCAGGGGTCTGACCGCCCGGCAGAGCTCGATATCCTCACAGTAGGGGACCAGTGGGAACCCGCCGGCCCGGACAAAGACCTCCCGGTCGACAAAGATCCCAAAGTCCCCAAAGAAGGTCTGAAGACGACCTGCGAGCAGGTTCACCGGCTGACGGCCGACCGCCTCCGGCCCCTCCAACCCGGCGAAACTCTGCAGGAACGCCCCGCCGACGATCCCGGGATGGGCGCAGGCCTGCTCGATCGCCGCCAGCGAGTCCGGTGGGATCACGCAGTCGACATGAAGAAAGAGGAGGATCGTCCCCTGTGCCGCGGCAGCGCCGGCGTTCATCTGAATGCTCCGCCCCCGGGACGCCTGGAGTATCGTCACCGGCGCAGGAAAGCCATGTGTACACGCATTCAGAATGACACGAGTATCGTCTGTACTCCCCCCGTCGACGACGATCACCTCGAAGTCTCCGTCCTGGCCGGCCAGGTGGTCGAAGAACGTCCGAACCATCCGCTCTTCATTCAATACCGGGGTGATGATCGAGATGAGGGGCATCGATGGTCCTGCCTGAAACCGAATCAATCAGAGAGCCCAAGGTATTTATCCCTGATCTGCCACTCTCCGCGTAATGACATTCGAGTTTCGACGATGGATGATCACCGGGACCGGCATCCTCCTGCTGGGAGCGGCCTGGTTGGGGTTCTGGCTGGGGCCTGCCCTCCCGCTGTACCTGGCCGAACCCCGGTGGGCACACAACTTTGCGTTCGCACTGATCTTTATCACGGTCGGCATCGCCTCCCTGCGTCCATCGGTCCTGACCGGAACCGGGGCGGTCATCGCCTCGTTCATCACCATTCCGACGGAGCTCGCGTTCTGGTCGGGGATGACCGCGACCGCGATCGAAGGGGTCCTCCTCGTCCTGGTCGTCGGAGCTGCAACGATCGAATGGTGGAAGAAGGGACCGCTGATCGTCCCCGGGCCACGGGCAGGGTTCTGGTTGAAGACCCATCTGCCCCTCCTCTCCGCCCTCGGCATCGCCCACATGCCCTTCATCTTCTTCCTGTCCAGGTGGGTGAACGGCGTCCCGTACCTCCAGTATCTCCCCATCGAACACGAGTACTCGACCACGATCTTCAATGCGATGCTGCTGGTGCTGGTGGGAATCGCGATCATCGAACAGTATGCGAAGAACGTCGGAAGGTTCAGCATTCAGCGAGCAGGGTTCTTCTGGTCTGTGCTGATGCTCCTCATCCCGCTCGCCTCGATCGGGATCCTCGGATCGTGATGTCCATGAACTCCCATCACGCATCAGAGGACCGTCCCGCCGGCGCCTGTACAGGGACCGTCGCTGCCGGCGGGTGTCTGCACCCGGATCATCAGGAGGTGGTCCGGTACTATGAGAAGAACCTCGTCTACTCAATCCAGATCGAGTCGTGCCTCGCCTGTACGCAGGGCTGTCGGTACTGTTACGCGGCAGGGGCGGATGCCCCGTCGACCGAACTCTCCGCAAGATCGATCAGACGGGTGATCGCCGGGGCGGCCGGGATCGGTGTCCGGGCGATCGACTGGCTCGGTGGCGACCCGCTGCTCAGAGAGGACTGGGCTGCCCTGGCAGGGGTGGCAGAGGAAAACGGGCTCGTCAACAACATCTGGACAAGCGGGATCCCGCTGGCCGATCCGGAGACGGCCAGGGAGGTGGCGGCCATGACCTCTGGCGGGTTCGTCAGTGTCCACCTCGACAGTCTGAACAGAGCGATCTACGGGACGCTCCACACCGGGGACCCGGGGCCAAAGATCCAGGCGATCCTCGACGGCGTTGAGAACCTGCTCGCGGCCGGCAAGAGGCCAGAGCAGATGATCAACTGCATCACCTTCACCAGCCCGCTCGCCGGGGAGGACCTGGAAGCGACCATCCGGTTCTTCTCGGCGAAGGGGATACGGACCTGTCTGACGCAGATCTGCATGACCGGTCTTGGCAGAGAGCATCCCGAATGGGTCCCGGCCCGGGAGGAGGTCGGGCAAGCCGTCAGGCTGCGCGACCAGGTCGACTACCCCGGCTCTGACCTCTCGATGAGCACGATGGATGTGAACAAATACTACTGCGGCGGAATGGTCTGTGTCACCGTAGAGGGTGAGGTGACCCCGTGCTCGGTGATCAGGCAGGGATATGGAAATGTGAACGACCGGCCGCTTGAGGAGATCATCAACAGTCACCAGAGCGATCTCCTCTTCCTTCCCCTCAGGAACGAGAGCGATACCCGGCGCTGCAGCACCTGCAGGAACCACCAGGTCTGCTGGGGGTGCCGGGCGACGGCCTACTTCACCACCGGTGACCTGATGGCCGACGACCCGAACTGTCCGGGGATGGAGGACCTGGTCTGATGACAGGGAGAGCACTCGATCTGAGCATCGCCGACATCAGTGAGGCGTATGCCGGCCCCATCGGTGCACTCTGGGAACTGCTGATGGGGGAGGAGATCCATGTCGGCGGTGCCGGGGAGACCGACCGGCTGGCAGCCCTGGCAGGAGTCAAGGCCGGCGATCACCTCCTCGACATCTGCAGCGCCCTCGGGGGGCCGGCCCGCCACCTTGCGGCCGGGTACGGGTGCCGGGTCATCGGGGTGGACGCGACGGCGGCCATGGTCAGAGAGGCGGAGAGGAGGACCGAGAAGGCCGGCCTCGTCGACCGGGTCTCCTTCCGGCTTGGGAACGCCCTGGACCTGCCGTTCCGGGGATCGACGTTCGACATCGTCTGGGGCCAGGACGCCTGGTGCTATGTGACCGACCGGGAGCGGTTGATCAGCGAGGCCGGCCGGGTGGCGAAGCCCGGCGGGATACTGGCCTTCACCGACTGGGTCGAGACGGGGAGGATGACGGATGGCGAGCGGGAGGCACTGCTCTCGTTCATGCTCTTCCCCACCCTCGAGACCCCCGGGAGATACGACGCCCTGCTCGCCCGGCACGGGTGGGAGGTGACCGGGTACGAGAACCTCGACCAGGAGTTCGCCCTCGCCCTGGGGCGGTACCGGGAGCTGGTGACCGGGGATCTGCGGGCGATGATCATCGAACAGATCGGACAGGAGATGTACACGGTGGCGCTGCAGGGGATCGCAGGCTGGGAGCAGGCGGCCCATGAAGGAAAGGTCGGGCGGGGGCGATGGATCGCACGGAAGGCCGGCCCCTGATCTCCGTCCGACGGGCCATCGCTGTCATGGCAAAGGAGCCGGCGCCGGGGAGGGTCAAGACCCGGCTCTGCCCCCCGCTCTCCCCCCGGGAGGCCGCAGATCTCTACGGGGCGTTCCTCACCGACACCCTCGCCCTGGTTGCGGGAACTGGCGTGAAGGGGTTCATCGCCTGCGATCCCGACAAGGCCGGAGCGTTCTTTAGAGACCGTGCACCTTCCGGGATGGCGTGCATCCCCCAGGGGTCCGGAGACCTGGGGACCCGCCTCGCCCGGGTCTCGAACCAGCTCTTCTCGTCGGGGTTTGAACAGGTGCTGATCGTCGCCAGCGACGTTCCCGGGATGGACCCGGAGCACCTTTCGCTCGCCTTCGCCTCCCTCGATCACGCCGACCTGGTGCTCGGCCCCTGCGACGACGGGGGGTACTACCTGATCGGGACCTGTGCTCATGTCCCGGCCCTCTTCGCCGGGATTCCCTGGAGCACCTCCGGTGTGCTCTCAAAGACCCTTGAGCAGGCGGAACGGGAGGGGATGATTACCGTCCTGCTCCCCTCCTGCCCCGACATCGACACCATGCAGGACCTCTCCCGCCTCGTCAGGGACCTGGAGGCGGGGGCGAGGGCCGGGGCGGGTGCCGGCACACCCCCGGCCTGTCCGGCGACCAGAGAGGCCCTCGCCGGCCTCGGGCTGGTCACCCGGTCAGAGCGACGCAACGACCGGCCAGGTGACCGGGACCGGTGATCCCGGGGGGTCCCGTCTCATCGGGCAGACGTTCGCCCCCTCCATCTGCCCCTGGGCCCAGGCATACCGTTCCCGGATCGTGGGCGGGAGGTGATGCTCATCGATCGGCGCAAACCCGTACCGGGCGTAGAACCCGGTGAGGTCCCGGACGGCGTACATAAAGAGGAGATCGCGCCCGCAGGCCTCGACAAGGGCCGACACCACGGCATGGGCATACCCGTGACCCCGGTGGACGACCGGTGTGAAGACGCCATCCACCTCGAGCCCGTCCGGATGACGCCGGCACCGGGCAAGGGAGACCACCTGGCCGTCCAGGAACGCTGCAAAGACCCGGTCCGTCCGGGGGTCGCCCTTCATCTGGTGGTAATCGACCCAGACCGCCTCTGCGATCGGGAACTCCGCAGAGGAGAGTTCCCGCACCGAAAGACCGGCGGTGTCCCGGACTCCGAGGGGTGCCGGCCCGGATGAGAGCGGGGCCGCAGGGGCGTCCTCACCCCCTTCGATCCGGTACCTCCCGGGCGGCACATGGACCACAAACCGTGCCCCGCTCCCCTCCGTCCCGACCTCCTCGATGGTGATCCCGGTCACCTCGAGGATCTGCCGGCAGATGAAGAGGCCGATCCCGGCGTGCTCCCCAGCATCGTACTCGAAGATCCGCCTCTTCTCGCCGGTCGAGACGCCCTGACCGTCGTCCTCCACCGAGAGGTCGAGCCCGTCACCGGTCTCCTGGTACCGGACAAGGACCTCGGTCACCGGGGTGGCGAACCGGAACGGGTTCCTGACCAGGTGGGCGAGGACGTCGACAAGGAGGGGGTCTGCAGAGAGCTCGAGCCGTTCGGCCCAGAACCGGACCCGGGCGGTGCCGGCATCTGCCGGCAGGTGAACGGACTCGAGTGTCCGCTGGACGTTCTGCCAGACCGGCGGGGAGGTCCCGAGGTTCTTGTAGGACTCGGTGAGGACGAGCTGTCGCGACACGGTCGCAGCGAGAGTCCGGATACGCCCAAAGTATGCCTGAACCCCGGCACCGCCGCCCTCTGCAGCCGCCTCGTCGACCGTCGCCCGGATCTCGTCGACGGTCCGCTGCAGGTGATCGGCTGAGATACGGGAGAGGAGGTTCAGTTTATCGTTGGCGGTCTTGACGGCCTGTTCGGCGCGGACGCGGGCCGTGATATCGAAGAAGGTGAGGATCACCCGGCCGCCGGGGAGGGAGGCGGCGGAGACCTTGACGATCAGGGGGGCGCCGTCGGGCAGGGAGAAGGTCGTCTCGGTCTCGTACACCGCTCCTTCCCGGGAGAGGCGGGAGAAGAAGGCCGACTCCTCCTCCGGCTCCCAGAACGCGGTGAGGGGGCCGCCCCGAACTGCCGAACGCTTCCTGCCGACGAGGGAGGCGGCCTTCCAGTTGACCTCCTCGACGACCCGCCCGGCCCCGGTGCCGGCGATCAGGAGGCTCCCCCCCTCCGAGTGATCGAAGAGCCCCCGGTAGAGGTCCTCCTGTTCATGGAGCCGGCGGGTGAGCCGGGCGACCAGCCACCCGATGATGATCAGCAGACCGACCCGGACCAGCGCCTCGACGAGCAGGCCAGACGACCCGCCGGCGGTCAGGAGGACCATCAGCAGGTAGACCCCTCCGATGGACCCGGCTGCGGCCGTCCCCCATCGCGGGAACCGGTAGGCGCCGATCACCACCGGGATGTACAGGAGGTGGGGGAGAACGGCCGTGATCCCGGCGGTCAGGCCAAGACCGTTCACCAGGAGCACTCCCATGGTGGTGAC
The DNA here is from genome assembly GCF_052055875.1 of Methanosphaerula subterraneus. Lineage (GTDB taxonomy): Archaea > Halobacteriota > Methanomicrobia > Methanomicrobiales > Methanospirillaceae > Methanosphaerula > Methanosphaerula subterraneus. Next base: position 2,193,242 of record NZ_CP170508.1, on the reverse strand, counting down.
GAGGAGGGCGGCGTCCAGGAACCCATCAAGCCTCAGAACAGAGCGATTCACGGATTCCCCCGGCACCCAGTCTCTGCCGCCGGCCGGTACTCTCCCACCGATCCATCAACCCCGGGCACGTTCTCTCTGGTCATGGTATCATTCCCGGGATCACCCGGCATGTACTGATATCGGTTCGTTCTTCTCGACCGGTCCGGTCATCGCAGGAGATCAGATCTCCTTCTGCATCCAGACCGTGTCGAAGAACGCCCCCCACTTTTTGCCGGCGTTCTTGAACCGTCCCACTTCGGTGAACCCGGCGCGGGCGTGAAACCTGATACTCCCCTCGTTCTTCGAGGAGATACAGGCGAGGATGTTCTGGATCCCGGCCTTCCTCCCTTCCGCCTCCAGGTGCTCGAGCATCCGGCTGCCGATCCCCTGCCCGGTCCGGTCAGGGCTGATGAAGCAGGTGATCTCGGCGGTGTGCCGGAAGGCCGGCATCTGGTTGTGGGGCCGGAGCATCCCGAAGCCGACCAGGGTTCCCTGATCGTCGCGGACGGCGACCGAGGGGTATATCTTCAGATACGGAAGTAATCGTTCGAAGAATGCTGGGGAGACGGGGTCTTCAAGAAATGCCGCGTCGCTCTGCTCGATGTAGTGGTTGAAGATCCCGGTCAGGGCCGGGCCGTCGGTGGCTGTGATCGGGGTGAACTGGTAGGCTGGTTCTGCTGTCATACGCTCTGTGCTCTGTTGAAGATACGCGGGTAAAACCATTATGTCTCTGTCTCCGCACGACCCCCGTCAGGGGCCGGCCGGCGCTGCTTCTCGTCACGCCGGGTGTGATTGTCCGAGCAGGTAGCCCCCGAAGACGAGCAGCCAGAGCAGGAGCGGGTAGGCCACCCACCGCTCCATCCCGCCGATGCCGAGGAAGGCGAGCGGCCCTGACATCCCGAGGACCAGGTAGGTGACGAGGGTGATCAGGGAGATGGCACCCAGGATCACCGAGATGTAACAGAGCGGCGACCGTTCCACCCGGGCCGCCGCGATCGCCGACAGCCCGCCGGCGATGAAGGTGAGCAGGGCGAAGAGGGCGTGGGTGGTACCGAAACTTCCGTTGAAGACGCCGACACCGGTCAGACCGAGGCCGAGCAGGGCGAGCGGGATGGTGACCACCGGGTCGTCGTAGGCCCGGTGCAGGCAGACGGACGCCCCGAGGGTCAGCAGCCCGAGCAGCACCATCACGGCGTCGAAGATGGTGGCAGAGGGCTCGAGGATGATGCTCTCCGGGGGCTCGGTGCCGCCCAGATCACTGATCTGGTTCTGCGACGTGCTGTAGCCGGGGTACAGGGCCTCGGCGGTGATGATGCCGAGGAAGGCAATCATACCGCCGATCAGCAGCAACGAGCCGGCGATGGCGAGGTACTGCTGGAGCGTGGGGGATCCGTCGAGATCGGCCATAGCAATCAGAAGGTGCAGGGCGTATTTATTCGTTCTTCATTGAGGTGGGGGGGCGGCAGGGTGAAGGGGTGCTGTTTTGTGGCCGGCGGCCGGGACGATCAGAACTGCATCGGTTCGGGTGAGTACTGGTCGGCCACGATCAGCCAATGCTGCCCCTCTTTCACGAGGAAGAACATGTCCCTGCCCTGCATGGTCTGCTGCTGCCCTCCCATCACAAACGTGATGGAGAAGAGATACGTGACCACGGCACTCTTCCCGCCGGCATAGACCTGGATCCGATGATCGGTCTCCCTCCAATCAAGGATCTCTGCGGCCTCACAAAATCCCCGCCACCCGGCAACATAGGCATCCCGCCCTTCGAGCCTGCCGGGAGTCGTCGGGACGATGGCCACCACGTCGGGATGGAGGTGCTGCCTGAACTCGTCTTCATGCCACCCTTCGGTCCAGCACCGGTTCATCGCCTGGATGGTCGCGATCACGTCCTCATTGCGTTGTTGTATATCCATGATTGCACTCACCACCGATTGGGAAACGAACAGGGAAAAGGATGACGAATTCACCGTGCACGTGACCACTCTATAGTCGACGGCGGGCACGAATCGAAACCCCTTTCATCTCCACTACACAACCACCCACCTCATGATAGATCCCGTGAGGTGTTCTCTCTTCATCCTCCTTCTCCTGCTGATCATCCCGTCCGCCGCCCACGATCCCGGCACCCTCACCGTCTCCTTCCTCGACGTCGGCCAGGGGGACGCTATCCTTGTCCAGGCCCCGAACGACCGGGCGATGCTGATCGACGCCGGCGAAGCCTGGGCCGGCCCGACCGTCTCGGCCGACCTCGCCGCCGAAGGGATCGCCCGGCTCGACTATCTCGTCGCGACCCATGACGACGACGATCATATCGGCGGGATCCCCGAGGTTCTCCAGAACGTGACCGTCGACGAGTATGTGAGCAATGGTGTGCCGGCCGAGACCGATACGGCCACCGGGCTCCGGACCCTGCTGACCGATCGGCGGATCCCCACCCATGCGGCGACCGCCGGCGAGACGATCGCCCTCGACCCCGATAACCTGACCGTCTCGGTCCTGAACCCGCCGGCGAACCGGGGAACCGATCAGAACGAGAACTCGGTCGTGCTCAGGCTCGTCTTCGGCACCCAGTCCTTTCTGCTGACCGGCGACGCCGGAGCCGAGACCGAGGACCGGATGCTCGTCTCCGGTGAGCCGGTCGCCGCCACCGTTCTGAAGGTCGGGCATCACGGGAGCGGCACAGGGACGGGCACCCTGTTTGTTAACACCGTTAACCCGGAGGTCGCCGTCATCGAGACCGGCCGGTTCAACCTCTTCCACCACCCGAACCAGGCCGTCGTGAAGCGGCTGCAGGAGAGCGGGGCCGATGTCTACACAACAGCCGAGAGCGGGACGGTCCGGATCACGGCCACCCGCACGAGTTACCACCTGGAGACTGTCCAGGGGCCGGAGCTCCCGAGTACGATCCCCGGGTTCTCACTGCCGCCGACCGATCCGGACTTTGACGGCACCTTCGAGGACGTGAACGGCAACCAGCAGCGCGACTTTGCCGACGTGGTCGCAGTCTTCAACCAGATGGACTGGATCGAGGCGAACGAGCCGGTGACCCGGTTTGACTTCAACCGAAACGGCCATATGGACTTCGGGGATGTGGTCGACCTCTTCACCATCATCGACGAACCGATCATCACCCCGACACCGACGCCGACCACGTCACCCTCCCCCACGGTGACGACAGCACCGGACTACACGCTCGCGATCGCCGGCCTCGACCTGGCGAACGAGTGGGTCTCGGTCCGGAACACGGGCGAGGCATCGGTCGACCTCGCGGGCTGCACGATCTCGGATGTGGGCTCGGTGCATGTGTATACCTTCCCGATCATCGTGCTCGCGGCAGGGTCGACCGTGACCGTCCACACCGGCAGCGGCACGGACACCGCCACCGACCTCTTCTGGGGGCTCGGGTCGTCGGTCTGGAACAACGCCGGCGACACCGCCGCGTTGAAGAGACCGGACGAGAGCGTGATCTCTGTACTGATCCGGCCATGAGCGGTTCAGATCTTCTCTCTCCTCTCCATCGGCTTCCTGAACGGAAAGGGGGTGGTGCCGGCCGTCAGGGGGAATGTACACAATTCCTACTCATTAATATATGTGAGCGGTAGAAATGAACGTGATATAGTGATGGGAACCCTGCATGAACGTAAACAGTGACCCAGTCCCGGTCGATGAAGAACCGGCGGCGAGGTCTGATGCGATGCCGGAGTCGACCCGCCCCCGGGTCGACGAAACCTTCCCCATCATCGGCATCGGGGCGTCGGCCGGCGGACTCGAGGCCCTCGAGCAGTTCCTGAAGGGTGTGCCCCAGGAGAGCGGTATGGCCTTCGTGGTCGTCCAGCATCTCGACCCGACCCAGCCGGGGATGCTGCCCGAGCTGTTGCAGCGTGCCACCCCGATGCCGGTGATCCAGGTCACAGAGACCGTAGCGATCCAGCCCGACTCTGTCTACGTCATCCCGCCGGGCCATGACCTCTCCCTGCTCCACCGTAGTCTGCACCTGCTCGAACCGCACGCCCCCCGGGGGCTGCGTCTCCCGATCGACTTCTTCTTCCGTTCCCTGGCCGACGACCTGCAGGATAAGAGCATCGGCGTCATCCTGTCAGGGATGGGCTCAGACGGCACGATCGGCCTGCGGGCGATCAAGGAGAAGGCAGGGCTCGCGCTCGTCCAGGACCCCGCCTCCGCGAAGTTCGACGGCATGCCCCGGAGCGTCATCGACGGAGGGCTGGCCGACATCGTCGCACCGGCCGAAGACCTGCCAGGGAAGATCCTTGCCTTCGTCCGGCACCGGCCGATCATCACCGAGCCGGAGCCTCCGGTCGATCCCAGGAGAGGAGATGCCTTTGACAAGGTCGTCATCCTGCTTCGGGCCCGCACCGGGCATGACTTCTCCCTGTACAAGAAGAACACCGTGAACCGGCGGGTCGAACGACGGATGGCGATCCACCAGATAGACCGGATCACCGACTACGTCCGATTCCTGCAGGAGAACCCTCCTGAACTCGATCTGCTCTTCAAGGAACTCCTGATCGGTGTGACCGGCTTCTTCCGTGACCCTGCGGTCTGGGAGGCGCTCAGGGGCCGGATTATCCCCGACCTCATCGCGGCCTCGCCGGACGGCATGGTGCTCAGGGCCTGGGTGGCCGGCTGCTCGACCGGGGAGGAGGCATTCTCCCTCGCGATCGTCTTCCGGGAGGCCCTTGGAGAGACATCGCCGGCGAAGCAGTGCACCCTGCAGATCTACGCCACCGACCTTGATCGGGACGCCGTCGACCGGGCACGGACAGGGTACTATCCCGAGAACCTTGTGACCGATCTCTCGGAGGAGCGGCTGGACCGGTTCTTCGTCAAAGAGGGGAAGGGATACCAGGTCAGAAAGGAGATCAGGGAGATGGTGGTCTTTGCCCCGCAGAATGTGATCATGGACCCGCCGTTCACCAGGCTCGACATCCTGAGCTGCCGGAACCTGCTGATCTACCTGGAGCCTGAGATCCAGCGGAAACTGATCCCCCTCTTCCACTACGCCCTGAACCCGGGAGGCGTGCTGGTCCTCGGCACGGCCGAGTCCATCGGCGGCTTCACGGACCTCTTCTCGCCACTCGACTCCAAGCTCAGGCTGTACCGCCGGGTCATGACCCCTCTGCCGGCGGCACCGATCGAGTTCCCCACAGCGTTCTTCCCCCAGACCGGCACGGTCGATCAACGCCCGGCGCAGAGACCGACGATCAACCTGCAGTCACTGGCCGATCAGGTGATCCTGCAGCAGTATGCACCTGCAGCGGTGCTGACCAGCAATACCGGTGACATTCTCTATATCAACGGGCGGACCGGCCGGTTCCTCGAGCCTGCGGCCGGAAAGGCCAACTGGAACATCTTCGCCATGGCCCGCGACGGACTGCATGCCGAGCTGGGAGGGGCGTTCCGGCGGGCACTCAGGCAGGAGGAGCCGGTCGCCCTCCGGGGCGTCAGGATCGGGGTCGACGGCGGCATGGTGCATGCGGACGTCACGGTTCAGAAGCTCGCCAGGCCCGCTCCGCTGAAGGGGCTGATGCTGATCGTCCTGGCCGATGTCCCCCCCCCGCCCGAGGCGCCTGCCAGGGACCGGCACACGAGGCGCCACGAGGAGGTCCTGGAGCTGGAGGAGCGACTCCGGCGGAGCGAGGAGGACCTGCAGACCACACGCGAGGAGATGCAGTCCTCGCAGGAGGAGTTGAAGTCGACCAACGAGGAACTTCAGTCGACCAACGAAGAGCTCCAGTCGACCAACGAGGAGCTGACCACCTCCAGAGAGGAGATGCAGTCCCTCAATGAGGAACTCCAGACCGTCAACACCGAGCTGGAGAGCCGGGTCGCCGACCTCTCGCATGTGAACGACGACATGAAGAACCTGCTGAACAGCACCAACATCGCGACGGTCTTCCTCGACAACCGGCTCAATCTGCGATGGTACACGACCGGGATGACCAAACTGGTCAACCTGCTCCCCGGCGATGTGGGCCGGCCTGTCACGGATATCGCGTCCGACCTCTTCTACCAGGACCTGCTCAGGGACGCCGGAGAGGTGCTCCGGACCCTTGCCCCGGCGGAGACCGAGGTCACGGTCCGGGACGGGCACCGGTTCTCGGTGCGGATCACCCCCTACCGGACCCTCGAGAACCGGATCGACGGTGTGGTGATCACGTTCACGGATATCACGGCCTTCCGGGGGCTGGAGGAGGAACTCTCAGAAGCCCGCGCCTATGCCGAGGCGATCGTCGCGACGATACGGGAGCCGCTGCTCGTCCTCGACAGGGCGATGCACATCGTGTCGGGGAACCACTCATTCTTCGAGACGTTCCGGGTCTCACCTGGAGAGGTCGAGGGTCGCGAACTCTACACGCTCGGAGACGGCCAGTGGGACATCCCTGAACTCCGGCAGCTGCTGGAGAAGATCCTACCTGAAAACGCAGCCTTCGACGACCTGCGAGTCGCTCACGTCTTCCCGACGATCGGCCGGCGGATACTCCTGCTCAATGCCCGCCGGATCATCACCACAGGAGTGGACAAGGAGTTGATCCTGCTTGCTTTTGAGGACGTGACCGGTACACGGAGGGCAGACCGACCATGAAGCCGGAGAGCGAGGGATCACTGGGTACACGGTCCCCTGACGCAAGCAACCTCCGCCAGCAGGCCGAGGAGACGGTGAGAGCACACCCGGTCCTATCGGACGGATTGCTTTCGCGCGACGAGGCGCTCGGGCTGGTCCACGAACTGCAGGTGCACCAGATCGAACTGGAGATGCAGAACGAAGAACTGATGAAGACACGACAGGAGGCCGAGGTTCTGCGGGACCGGTTCATCGATCTCTACGACTTCGCCCCGGTCGGCTATGTCACCCTTGATGCGACGGGGAACATACTGGAGGTGAACCTGACCGGGTCCCTGCTGCTGTCGTCGGACCGGCCGTCCCTCATCGGCAGACGGTTCGGGGCGTTCCTCCACCCCGACTCCACCCCGCCCTTCACCCGGTTCTGCGACCGGGTGCGTCAGACCGGTACCACGGAGATCTGCGATCTGCAGCTGCTGGGACCGGCCCCGGACCGGAGATGGTATGCCCATCTGGAGGGAAGGGCCGAGCCGGCAGGGCCGAACGGCGACGGTCGGATCCGGCTGGCATTCAGCGATGTCACCGAGAGAGAGAGGGCGAACAAGGCCCTCACCGAGAGCGAACAGCACTTCCAGAGCCTCTTCGAGACGATGCTCCAGGGCGTGGTCTACCAGAACGCCGATGGCCGGATCGCCTCCATGAATCCGGCGGCCGAGCGGATCCTCGGGAAGAGTCGGACCGAGTTCACGAACCTGACCTCGGAGGATACCGAGCATCACACGATCCGGGAGGACGGCACGACGTTCCCCGGCCTGGAGCATCCGGCGATGGTGGCCCTCCGAACCGGACAGGAACTGGAGAATGTGGTGATGGGCGTGTACAATCCCCGGGAACAGGGGTACCGCTGGATCAGCATCGATGCCGTGCCCCTCTTCCGTCCGGGCGAGGCGGCGCCCTACCAGGTCTACACGATCTTCAATGATATCACTGAGCGCAAGAAGGCTGAAGGAGTGCTCAGGGAGTATGGAGAGAAACTGCAGGCGAGCAACGAGGAACTGCAGCTGTTCGCCTATGTCGCCTCCCACGACCTGCAGGAGCCGCTCAGGAGCGTCGTCAGCTTCAGCCAGCTCCTCGCCCAGCGATACCGGGGCCGGCTCGACGCGGACGCGGATGAGTATATCAGGTTCATCATCGAGGGCGGGAAGCGGATGCAGATGCTGATCCAGGACCTGCTCCAGCTCTCCCGGGTCGAGACGTCGGCCATGCCGCTGGTGCCGGCGGATACGCAGAGGATCGTGGCCGACGCACTCGGAACGATGAAGACCCTGATCCGTGAGGCAGGGGCGACCGTGACCGTGGAAGACCTGCCACCGGTCATGGCCGACGCAACCCAGCTCGAGCAGGTCTTCTCGAACCTCGTCGGAAACGCCCTGAAGTACCACCGGCCCGGCGTGCCTCCGGTGATCCGGATCTCGGCCGAGCGTATGGGGAAGTGCTGGCGTTTTGCCGTGGAAGACAATGGGATCGGGATCGCGCCCGAGTTCTTCGATCGCATCTTCGTGATCTTCCAGCGGCTCCACACCAGGAACGAGTACGAGGGGACCGGGATCGGACTCGCCATCGTCAAGAAGATCGTCGAACGACACGGCGGGCGGGTCCGGGTCGAGTCGACGCCCGGCGAGGGGAGCACGTTCTTCTTCACCCTGCCGGCGGTGTAGATCCCTCTGCTACGCTGTACAACCCAGAGCCATCTACCCCCGGACGACAGCATCATCTCCGGAGACGGTCAGCCTCTCTTTTCTGCTGCCGGTTCCATGGAACAATGAGCACCCCGTGCACGGATCGGGCACCCCGGCATATCGGTTCCGCCGCGTTCAGAGACCCAGGCCAGCATCGGGATCAGGTGCCCCCGGAGCTCCAGGCCGTCGGAGGTCAGCGAATACCGCACCGTCGGAGGGGTGGTCTCGATGATCGTCCGCTTCACCAGTTCGATCCGTTCGAGGTTCTTCAGCGTATCCGAGAGGGGCTTCGGCCCGATGCAGCCGAGCTCCCGCTTCAGTTCGTTGAACCCCTTCTCACCCTCGTTGCCGAGGATCGCGATGATCAGGAGGGCCCATTTCTTTGCGATGACATCGAGGATCCCATAGAGCGGGCAGAAACAGAGATCCCCGTTTTGAGCAGGTTCCTTCATGGATACTACCTATACCGTGCCTTACTTTTCTCCTTATTGACTATTAATCGAATACTACCTATCAGAAAAAAACCGGAAGCACCGGGAGTAACCGATCATGGGACACACATCCTCACACAAACACGATGACGACGGGGACCACGGGGCATACGACGGGGTATGGTACTCCCATCCCCCGCTCCGCAACGCACTGATCGCGGCCGGCATCACGGCCCTGGGATTCATCCTCATGCATGCCGGCTTCATTCCACGGGAGATCGAGGTGGCGTGCTATCTGCTCGCGATCCCGATCGGAGGATATCACTGGGTACGCGAAGGGGTTGAAGAACTGATCGAAGAGCACGAGATCGGTATCGAAATGCTGATGCTGGCCGCCGCGGCCGGCTCGATTGTGCTCGGATTATGGGAGGAAGCGGCCTTCCTCGTCGTGCTCTACGCAGCGGCCGAAGGTGTCGAGGAGCTCACCTACGCACGAACACGGGCGTCCATCCGGGGATTGCTCGATCTCGCACCGACCTCGGCCATCGTCCTTGAGAATGGAGAGGAGCGGACGATCCCTGCCGAGCACCTCCAGGTGGGCGATACCTTCCTCGTAAAGCCGGGGGCCCGTGTGCCGACCGACGGAGTCATTGTCAGAGGACGGTCGAGCCTCAACGAGGCGGCGGTCACCGGGGAGTCGATTCCTGTCGAGAAAGAGGAGGGGACGCAGATCTATGCGGCGACGGTCAACCTGACCGGCGCCCTCGAAGTCCGGGCGACCGCTTCGTTCGAGAACAACTCGCTCGCGACGATCATTCACCTGGTCGAGGAGGCACAGGAGCAGAAAGGGAAGACCCAGGTCTTCATCGAGCGGTTCGGCAGGGTGTACTCGCCGCTCGTCCTCCTCGCCTCGCTCCTCCTGATCGTCGTTCCGCCCCTCCTCGGCATGCCGTTGGACGCCCTCGCCGTCCGGGGCGTGGTCCTCCTGATCGCCGCGGCGCCCTGTGCGCTGGTCATGTCTACACCGATCGCGATCGCGGCCGGGATCGGCTCGGCCGGGGCGCACGGGATCCTGATCAAGGGGGGTGCCCACCTCGAGAACCTGGGAAAGATCCGGGCGGTCGCCCTCGACAAGACCGGGACGCTGACCACCGGGACGCCGGTCGTCACCGACATCATCCCCCTAGACGGGAGTGAAGCCGACCTGCTCCGCCTCGCCTACAGCGTGGAACGGTGTTCTGAGCACCCCCTGGCGACGGCGATCATCCGGAGGGCGCAGGAGGCGGGGATCGAAGCCCTGGAAGCCAGAGGTCTCTGCACCCTGACCGGCCAGGGGGCGGCAGCGGTGATCGACGACACCCGGTACATGGTGGGGAGGCCTGAATCGTTTCATGCAGCCGGCCTGGACCCCGAGATGGTCGAACACTTCAGGAAGCTCAGGATCGAGGGAAAGACGGTGATGGTCGTCGGGACTGAGGAGACCCCGATGGGGATCATCGCGGTCCGGGACCAGGTCCGGCCTGAAGCGAAGGGGATGGTCGACCGCCTCCGCTCGATGGGGATCCCGGTCGTCATGCTCACCGGGGACAATGCCGTCACCGCCCGGGCCTTCGCCGCCCACCTCGGGATCGACGAGGTGCAGGCGGATCTACGGCCAGAGGAGAAGATCAGGGCGATCGAGGCGTTGAAGGAGCGGTACGGTGCGGTGGCCATGGTCGGTGACGGGATCAACGATGCGCCGGCCCTCGCCTCGGCGACGGTCGGGATCGCCATGGGGACGATCGGAACGGACGCGGCGATCGAGGCGGCCGATGTGGCGCTGATGGCGGACGACCTCGCAAAGGTCCCCGAGGCGATCACGTTCGGTCGGAAGGCCGTCGGGGTCGGGAACCAGAACATCGTCTTCTCCCTCGTGGTCCTGGCCATCATGATCCCGGCCGCCCTGCTCGGGGTTCTGTCGGTGGCCATCGCCGTGATCCTCCATGAAGCATCCGAACTCATGGCGGTGGGGAACGGGCTGCGGGTCGTGAAGCGGTAACGGGCCGGCGGATAGGGACCAGGGGCTTTCGGCTTCAACCACCACCCGCTCACCTCTTTTTCCGCACGGCGGCTCTGACGGTCCACGGGGGATACCAGAATTTATTTAACCGTTCAATCCACTACGAGGAGGAACCATGTCCAACCCACACTCTCCCCCGTCGGGGGGACGGGGGGAGTCGCATGCCATGGCTGCCGGGGATCAGACCATGGCGCACCACACCGGGCCAGGCACGGGCATCACACCACCGGGTCATGGGGAGGGGCACAACCATGCGGCCATGCTCGCGGACTACTGGCGCCGTTTTATCGTCTCGCTTATTCTCACGATTCCGATCCTTGCCCTGACCCCAGAGGTGCAGGAGCTCGCAGGGGTCGGGTTCATGATCCCGGGACAGGCGTTCGTGGTCTTCCTCTTCGCCACCGTGATCTACCTCTACGGGGGGTGGCCGTTTCTCACCGGGTTTGCGAAGGAGGTCCGGACACGCAGCATCGGTATGATGACCCTGATCGCGGTCGCCATCACCGTCGCCTACGTCTACTCCGCCTCGGTGGTCCTCGGGTTCACCGCGGGCATGGGCTTCTTCTGGGAACTCGCCACCCTGATCGATATCATGCTCCTGGGCCACTTCATTGAGATGCGGTCGGTCATGGGGGCTTCTCGAGCCCTCGAGACGCTCGTCCGGATCATGCCCTCCGAGGCCCACCGCATCCGTGAAAGCGAGATTGCGGAGGTACCGGTCAGCGACCTGGTCGTGGGGGACCTCGTCCTGGTCCGGCCCGGCGAAAAGGTTCCGGTCGACGGCGAGGTGACGGCCGGCGAGTCGGATGTGAACGAGGCCATGCTGACCGGCGAGTCCCGACCTGTCCGACGGGGCCGGGGCGACCGGGTGATCGGCGGTGCGATCAATGGCGCAGGAGCGCTCACGGTTCTAGTGACCGCGACCGGTGCAGAGACCTACCTCGCACAGGTGGTCGAACTCGTTCGCCAGGCGCAGGAGTCCCGGTCGCGGACCCAGGACCTCGCGAACCGGGCCGCGTTCCTCCTGACCGTGACAGCCGTGACGGTCGGCGCAGTCACGCTCGCCGGCTGGCTCGTCGCGGGCGAAGCGCTCGCGTTCGCGGTCGAGCGGGCCGTGACGGTGATGGTGATCTGCTGCCCGCACGCGCTCGGCCTCGCGGTCCCGCTCGTGGTTGCGGTCTCGACCTCGCTCGCTGCCGGCAATGGGCTCCTGATCCGGGACCGGCAGGCGTTCGAGGCGGCCCGGAACCTCGACGTCATCGTCTTCGATAAGACCGGAACCCTGACCGAGGGGCGGTTCGGCGTCACGGAGACGATGCCGCAGGCCGGGCTCTCGATTGAGGAGGTGCTCGCCCCCGCTGCTGCGCTCGAGCGGTTGAGCGAGCACCCGATCGCACAGGGAATCGTGGCCGAGGCCGTCGGTCGCGGGCTTACAATCCCTGAGGTGACGAACTTTCAGGCCCTGGCGGGCCGCGGCGTTGAGGGCGAGATCGATGGCAGGCGGCTCCGTGTTGTGAGTCCCGGCGCACTCGAGGGGGTCGACGTCGCTGACGAGCGGGTGCAGCGGGCCCGGTCACGGGGCGAGACGGTGGTCTTCCTTGTCGAGGACGACCGCGTCCTCGGGGCGTTCGCGCTCGCAGATATCGTCCGGCCCGAGGCCCGGGCGGCCGTGACCGAGCTCAAAAGGATGGGGTACCGGTGCATGATGCTGACCGGGGACAGCCGGACCGTGGCCGGGGCCGTCGCACAGGACCTCGGGCTCGATGACTTCTATGCTGAAGTGCTGCCGCATGAGAAGGCCGAGCGGATCCGGGAGGTGCAGCAGCACTCCCGGGTGGCGATGGTCGGCGACGGGGTCAACGATGCCCCCGCCCTGGTGCAGGCCGACGTCGGGATCGCGATCGGTGCCGGGACCGACGTCGCGGTCGAGTCGGCCGATATCGTGCTCGTCCGCTCGGACCCCCGGGACGTCGCACACCTGATGCGTCTCTCACAGCGGACCTACCGGAAGATGGCCGAGAACCTCCTCTGGGCGACCGGGTATAACGTGGTCGCGATTCCGCTCGCGGCCGGCGTCCTGTACGGTGCGGGGATCGTGCTGACACCGGCGATCGGCGCCGTTCTGATGAGCGTCTCGACCGTGATCGTCGCGATCAACGCCCGGCTGCTGCGGTGACACTGCCGGGGTCGGCACCTTCAATAGATCGGGCGGACCCCTGGCAGGATCGTCTGTTCGCGGGCGTCCCACCAGAGGTGGGCGTGCCAGTTCGGATAGTCGAGAACCCAGGCACCGTCGTCGTCCTGCCGAAAGATCCGCCGGATCCCCTCGCTGATGACGGCGTCGTGCGTGCCGCCGCGTCGGTTCATCCGGTGGGCGAACTCGTCCACGGCCTCGTCGAGGGTGCCATAGCGGTGCACGCCACCCGCAAAATCAGGTTCAAGGGTCGGGCAGAGCCCCATCTGGAGGAGGACGTTTGCAAGGCAGCCGGCCATCGGTTCGAAGTGGTACTCCGCGCCATGGACCGCCGGCCAGAGCTCCCGGAGCACGTGGCCCCAGGGGGGCGGGGTCAGGAACCAGAAGAGGTGGACCTCACCCGAACAGACGGCGTGCATCTTCTCGACCGCCGCCCTGATATCGATCATCGAGAGGGAGTACGAGGCGATGACGAGGTCGAAGGGGCCGCCGAGGAGCGCGGGGTCCAGGTCCTCCCAGGCCGACGGGATCACCTCGACCTCGACCCCGGCATCGGCCGCGTTTCTGGCGAGCAGGTCACGCATCGGCGCCGCAGGTTCGACCGCGACCACCCGGCACCCCCGCTCTGCGAACGGGACCGCGAGGTTCCCGGGGCCGGCGCCGATGTCGAGCACGGACGTCCCCGCCGGCGGTCGGAGCCGGGCGAGCTGCCGTTCGACCCGGGGGTTCCGGGAAGCTCGCTGCCTGAAGAACCGCTCGACGTTCGCTTTCTGCTGAAAGAAGCCCTCGCCCTCGCGGTACCCGGGGACAGCAAGGTGCCGCTTCTTTCGTGCCGTCCAGATCGCATTCCAGTCTATCGCGTCGCCATAGGGGTCGGGACCGGCAGGTTCCTGCTGCATGATCACACCTCTCTCCTGTCTTCACACTCACCCGGTCCGGCACCGGCGAAGCGATCGTCAGACCGGAGATCCGGGATCTCTCGCACGGTCCGGCCGAACCATCCGGTCCTCTCGTCGGGGAAGGCGTCGAAGGACGGCACGTAGGGCTTGATGTCGAGGAGGGGCGTCCCGTCCAGGATGTCGACGTCCTCGATCAGCAGCCGACAGCCCTCGACCCCGACGAGCCTGACCACGGAGAGGCCGATCGGGTTCGGCCGGCGGGGTGCCCGGGTGGCGAAGACCCCGTGCTCGCAGTCGTCGAGGAACGGGACCACCCGCAGCCGGTATCCTTCGGAGCGGTGGAAGGCGTAGAGCAGGATGATCCGCGAGAACTCTTCGAGATCGGCGAGGCCGGCTGCGAAAGCCGGGTCCACTTCGACCTCCCCGCGGATACCCCGTGCCCCGCCCGGCTGGATCGGCATCCCGACCGGGTCGGTGAAGGGGGACCGGACCACGCCGATCGGGCGGAAGGTGATGGTATCAGAGTTCATAATCCTCTCCCTCCTGACAGAGGGAAGTATCTTTTGGCGAGCAGTGTTCACCACTAAAAAAGGAGATCAGATGGACTGCTCCCATCCCTGTCCCATATCCACGATCGGCCGGACCTCGATCACCTCGAAGGTTGCGAGGGCATGGATCATGGCCGCCGCCTCCTCCCCGACCGCTTCGGCGAGATTCTTCCGGTAGGCGTCGAAGGCCGGCCCGGAGGTCTCCAGGCCCTTTAACTTCATGTACACCCGGATCCCTTTCCAGTCCATGATGGTGTTCCCGGGCTCGATGATCATGTAGACCGCGTACGGGTTCTGCTGGAGATTTCCGAGCGTGCGGTTCGTCCCGGATCCCAGGACCACGGTCTTCTCGTCGGTCATCCGCGGAGAACCCATCACCGCGACATCGACCTTTCCATCCTTTCCGGCTGTGCTGATCATTCCGATCCTGGGCTGTTTGTGGAAATAATCCACCAGTTTTGACGACATGATTACCACTCTCGTGTAGTTCTGGCTCTCGCTCGCGGAATTTAAAGGTATGGGCCTGCCATGGCTCGATGCGCCCGCATGGATCATCCTGACACGCATCAGATGCGGCAGGGGGATTCAAAGAACATGGTGAAAGGGCGATTGAGATCAGACCGGCGGGCCGGCCGGGTATCGAGAGGAATGGGGGTGCGTGCCGGCTGACCGTGTGGAACATGACCGGGCCCGCTACGGGGTGATCCGGGCGGTCTCCAAAGGCCGGGGCTGCTCGCATACCGTCTCTTTCGCCGGTTTCGTACGGGCACCGTCCTCCTGCCCGACGATCGGATATGCCCCGCCCCACTCCAGCATGGCCTCGAGGATCGGGAGGAGCGCCTGACCCCGCTCTGTCAGCGAGTACTCGACCCGCGGCGGCACCTCCGGGAAGACCCGCCGGTCGATGATCGCGAACCGTTCGAGGTCACGGAGGTGCCTGGTGATGGTCTTGGAGTTGATCCCGCACATCCGGTTCTGGAGCTCGGTGAACCTCAACTCTTTCGTCCGCAGGTGCCAGATGATGAAGAGGTTCCACTTGCTCCCGACGATATCCACGATGCTTTCTATGCTGCATTTATGGGATTTTTCACAGTTCATCTGATCTCCTTCAATACTTACTTTATGGAAATAATGTTACAAAAACACGCCTGATGCATATAATAAAGTATACGCGCAACTGATGCAGGTCGAATTCCTATGAACACAATAACCATTGATTCAAACGCCTGCACCCGATGCGGGATCTGCTCAGAGGTCTGCACAGGGGCGATCATCGAACCAGCCGATGAGGAGACCCTGCCCACGGTTCCGGACGAACATGCCGGCCGGTGTATCCAGTGCGGCCACTGCGAGGTGTTCTGCCCGTCGCAGGCCCTCCTGCTGAACGTCCGTCCTGAAGAGAGGGTGACCCTGCCGGCCGGTGCCGGCACCATCTCTGCCGAAGAGATCGGATTCTACCTCAGGAAACGCCGTTCAGTCCGACATTTCACCACAGACCCCGTTTCAAAGGAGAAGATCCTCGGACTCCTCGATATCGCCCGGTACGCCGCGTCAGGAGGCAACGGACAGCCAGTGCAGTGGATCGTCGTGCACGACCCCGAGAAGGTGAAGAAGATCGCCGGGCTGACCGTCGAGTGGATGAAGACCCTGGTGAAGACCGCCCATCCCATGAGCGGCTACGTCCCGGGGCTGATCGCGGCATGGGAGCAGGGATCCGATGTCATCTGCCGGGGTGCCCCACACCTGCTCTTCGCCCACATACCGGCTGATAACCCGGTCGCATCCGTCGACGCCATCATCGCCCTCACCCATGTCGATGTCGCTGCGCCGGCATCCGGCATCGGGACCTGCTGGGCCGGCTTTGTTGCGATGGCCGCTTCGTCCTTCGAACCGCTCCAGCAGGAGATCGGTATCCCGGCGGGACGGAAATTCGCCTATGCGATGATGTTCGGCCACCCGCAGTATAAGGTCTACGGGATCCCCCGCCGGAAACCCCTCGAGGTGACATGGCTCTAGACCTGTGCCGGATGGATGAAGGGAAAGAGATGGACGGATGACGCTATGACAGATTATGCAGCCATCGGAAGAGAGAAACTGCGCGAGATCGACGGGGAGGCCGGCGTCAGGGTCGAGGAGATCCTGAACAACATCTGCCCGGACCTTGCACGCTACATCGTCGAATACTCGTTCGGGGAGATCTATGCCCGGGAGATCCTCGACAACCGGACAAAGGAGCAGGCGGTCGTCGCTGCCCTGACCGCCATGGGGACGGCGGCACCCCAGCTGAAGGTCCATATCCACGCGGCCCTGCATGTCGGCTGCACCCCTGAAGAGGTCCGCGAGATCATCATCCATATGTGCGGGTACGCGGGTTTTCCGGCGACGCTGAACGCCATGGGGACGCTGATGGAGGTCCTGGTAGAGACCGGGCAGACGCTCTCGAAAGAGTCGGTGCATGCCGGCACTGAGGGCAGGTACGAGCGGGGGAAGGAGTGGCTCTCGAAGATCGCACCCGACCAGGAGCGGGTGCTCAAAGAGACCTTCGACCCGATAAACCCGGACATCACCCGGTACGTCGTCGAGTTCGCGTACGGGGACATCTACGCCCGGGGGATCCTCCCGGTCCGGAGCCGGCAGGTCGCGACGATCGCCGCCCTGGCTGCAAAGGGAACAGCCCCCTCGCAGCTCAGGTTCCACATCGGCGGCGGGCTTCGGGCCGGCCTCACCGAGGCTGAGATCGTCGAGATCATGCTGCTGCTCTCGATCTATGCCGGGTTCCCGGCGGCCCTGAACGGCATCCTCGCCACCCGTGAGGTTGTCACGGCTCTGCAGGAGCATGCATGACGGCAGGGGAGAGAGATGAAGACCCCGTTCGACAGGATCCGGAACGGTCCGGAGAAACGATCGATTGAGAGAAAGAGGGAGTTATCATGAAAATACTGGCAATTAATGGAAGCCCGAGAAAGAAGTGGAATACCGCGACCCTCCTCCAGAACGCCCTTGACGGGGCGGCATCAGTGGGAGCGGAGACAGAACTGGTCCATCTCTATGACCTGGATTTCAAGGGATGTACGAGCTGTTTCGCCTGCAAATTGAAAGGCGGGAAGAGTTATGGGAAGTGTGCGATCCGGGACGACCTGACGCCGGTCCTTGAACAGATACCTGATGTGGATGCCCTGATCCTCGGCTCCCCCATCTACTTCGGTACGGTCACCGGGGAGATGCGGAGTTTTATGGAGCGGCTGTTCTTCCCGTACCTCACGTACACCATACCGCAGGCGTCCCTCTTTCCGAAGAAGATCTCGACCGCGTTCATCTACACCATGAACGTCTCCGAGGAGATGATGAAGGAGTACCACTACACCGTGCATACCGGCCTGAACGAGAGCGTTATGAGCCGGATGTTCGGTCACGCCGAATCCCTCTTCTCCTTCGAGACGCTCCAGTTCGAGGACTACTCCAAGGTGGTTTTCAACTACTTCGATCCTGAGGAACGCAAGGAACGACGGAGGACCGTCTTCCCGGAGGACTGCAAACGGGCGTTCGATCTTGGAGCACGGTTCGGAGAGGCCGGGCAGAGATGATGGACGTCTTCGAAGCGATACACCGGCGGAGGGCCGTCCGCCGGTACTCCCCCGACCCGGTCGGCAGAGAGGATGTGCATACCATCCTCGATGCGGCCAACTGGGCCCCCTCGGCCATGAACCGTCAGCAGTGGGAGTTCCTGGTGGTGACCGGGACGAAGATCCGCGAGATGGGAGAGAGTTACCAGGCGATCATCGAGGAGTACACGAAGAACTGGGATCCCTCGCCGCTGCGGGGGTCCCTCTCCCGCGAGGAGTTCATCCGGTTCGCCGGATCGTATGGTGGTGCGCCGGTCGTGATCGTGCTGCTCACGGAGATGACCGACTCCCGGGATCTCTACAAGGCGAACCTCGAGAGTGCGAGTGCCGCGATGGAGAACCTGCTCCTCGCTGCAACAGCCCTCGGGCTCGGCACCTGCTGGATGACCGGACCCCTCCGGGATGAGAAGGCGGTCCGTGAGATCCTCGCAATCCCCGACGACAGGGAGATCGTGGCCGTCACTCCGCTGGGGTATCCGGAGGGGACGCCCAACGACCAGCCCCGGCTCGACCCGGGACTGGAACGGAAGGTTCGGTGGGTGGAATGAAGTACATACTGATCCCGACCCGGCGTGCAGGGTGCATGCCGGCCCACGTGACAGGCGGACGATGCCGGGAGACAGAAAAATGACGAGAGCAACCATCCTGATCGGGAGCCCACGGAAGAACGGCAGCACCCGCATCCTTGCAGGGGAGGCCGAGCGGGGGCTGATGGAGGAGGGGGTCGAGACAGAGACCGTCTTCCTGAACGACCTGACGATCCGGGGCTGCCAGGCCTGTTATTACTGCAAGAAGAACGATGTGGCGGCCTGTGCCGTTCAGGACGATATGCAGCGGATCCACCGGCTGATCCAGGAGTCCGACGGGCTGATCGTTGCCACGCCGATCTACTTCGGCGGTGTCACGGCGCAGACCAAAATATGGCTCGACCGGATGTTCCCGTACATCGGGATGGACCTGAGCCCGAAACTGCCGGCAGAGAAGAGGGTCTCGTTCATCTTCACGCAGAACCAGCCGGATGCCCGACTCTTCGAGGGTGGGATGAGATCCTTCATCTTCGCAGCCGGGTTGTCGGGGCTGAAGGTGAAGGATCACCTGGTCGCCTATGATCTCGACGCCGGCATCAAGCCGCCGGTGACAGAGAAGAGAGAGTTCATGGACCGGGCCTATCAGCTCGGCAGGGATCTGCTGGGTTGAAGGAGGACAGGACTCTGACGTGAACTCTTCACAGGACGGCCCAGAGCGTCAACAGCCAGGCCACACCATTTTTTTAGGACTCAGTCCGACGCCAAAAGCACAGGTTCTGCCCGGTTTGAGAGACCATGAGGGGCCGGCCGGCACCGTATCGAGATCTTTTTGATTTTGCCGGGATAGTGAGGATCAGAATATCTCCTAACACCCTACAGAATTGGCGAACTGCTGATGCCGAATGAGCGGCCGGGTTTAAATCGATACCTATTACATGATTCAGAACTTATATCGCAACTATTCCTCCCGAACCACTCCGTATCAGGAATCTTAATTCAACAATAGTGAAGTGGTTCATATGTGAGGAGAGGTAGTGCCATCTCCGGATTTGAATATGACAGATGCAGGATCCCAATCCACCAAGAACAAGATCTCTATCCTCTATGTTGATGATGAGCAGGATCTCCTCACAGTAACCAGGCTCTTCTTAGAGCGTTCAGGTGAGTTCAGGGTGGATACCATGGCATCAGCACAGGAAGCACTGAACTCCTCTGATCTTCAATCGTACGATGTCATCATCTCCGATTACCAGATGCCGGGGATGGACGGGATCGCGTTTTTAAAAGCCATCCGGGAACGGTTCGGCACCCTCCCCTTCATTCTGTTTACCGGGCGGGGTCGTGAAGAGGTTGTCATCGATGCGATCAACAACGGAGCCGATTTCTATATCCAGAAAGGCGGAGATCCAAAGAGCCAGTTTGCCGAGCTCACCCATCAGATCCGCCTGGCTGTCCAGCGGAGAAGGGCCGAGATCAGTATCCGGGATCTCGAACGCAGAGAAGCCGATATCATCAACTTCCTGCCGGATGCGACCTATGCAATCGACCGGTCCGGCAGAACTATCGCATGGAACCGTGCCCTGGAAGAGATGACCGGTGTTTCGGCCGTGGATATGCTGGGAAAGGGGGATTATGAATATGCAATCCCCTTCTACGGAAGAAGGCAACCGACCCTGATCGATCTGATCTATGAAATGGATGAGGCCGTTGCTAAAAATTATACCCATATCGCCCAGCAGAAGGGTACCCTGATCGCCGATTCGACAATCACCCTGCCGACAGGAAAGACAATCGCATTCACGGGGAAAGCCAGCCCGCTCTACAATCAACAGGGAGAGGTCGTCGGTGCAATCGAGACCATCCGGGACATCACCGAATTAAAATCGGCGGAAGAGAGTCTGCGTGAAAGTGAAGGACGGTTCGCTGCATTCATGGAGCACCTGCCGGTTACGGCGTTCATCAAAGACGATCAATCCACCAACCTTTTTGTCAACAGGCATATGGTAGAGGTCTTTGGCGAGCAGGACTGGATCGGAACCTCCGTCTACAGCCAGTTTCCACAAGAAGCGGCCGAAAAAATGGTCGAAGACGATAAACAGACACTCAGGGACGGATATCGAAAAGCCATTGAAACCCTTCAGGGAAGAGACGGCACCATAAAAAATTATGAGACCTACAAATTCCGGATCGACCGTGAGAATAAACCTCCGCTCATCGGTGGTTTCGCCGTGGATATCACCGACCGGAAACGAGCTGAAGATGCCCTCCGCGAGAGCGAGGAACGGTATCGGAATGTTGTCGAAGACCAGACCGAATTTATCACCCGGTTTTTACCCGACGGCACGCATGTCTTTGTGAACGGGGCATATTGCCGGCATTACGGTCTGAACCGCGACGAGATCCTCGGGCACCGGTTCCGGCCAGAACTCCCTATCGAAGACAGGGAGCGTGTGAAACGGTTCTTTGAATCCTTAACAACAGACCACCCGGTCGACACCATCGAACACCGGATCATCATGCCGGATGGCACCGTACGATGGCACCGGTGGAGCGACCGTGCGATCTTCGATCCTTCCGGAACGATCATCGAATATCAGTCGGTAGGCCTGGACATCACCGAACGGAAACAGAAGGAACTGGCACTGGATAAAAATGAACAACACCTGATCTCCATCTATAACACCGTCGAAGACTCCATCTTTCAACTGACCGTCGAACCCGACAGGCAGTACCGTTTTACTTCCATCAACGCGGCATTTAGCAGAGTAACCGGATTGCCGCATGAGCAGGTGATCGGCAAGACGGTGAACAAGATCATCCCCGAACCGTCTCTCTCCATGGTTCTGGAAAAATACCGGCAGGCCATCGATGAAAAGACCCTCGTTCGCTGGGAGGAGACCTCCCATTATCCCACCGGGCAACTGATCGGAGAAGTCAGTATCACCCCCATCTTTGATACAGGAGGTCGCTGTACACACCTGATCGGATCGGTGCACGACATCACCGAACGCAAACGGGTAGAAGACGCACTGCGAGAGAGCGAAGAGCGATACCGGAAGATCTTCGAGAACAGCCCGCTTGGCATGGCCCTTGTCACGCCGGATCTCCGGTTTGTCTCTGTCAACCCCACCTGGGTAACCATGACCGGTTATTGTGAAGAGGAACTGCTTCAGTTCTCATTTAAGGATATCACGCATCCGGATCATCTCGCCGGCGACCTGGAACAGATGAGGGAGCTTGCTGCGGGAACGATTCCGGTATACGGTACGGAAAAACGGTATATCCGGAAAGACGGCAGCATCCTCTGGGGATTGATCCGGGTGACGGCGATCCGTGATCACCAGGGCGCACCCGGTTATTTTGCAGCCCAGATCGAGGATATCACTGAGCGCAAGCGGGCAGAGGAAACTCTCCGCCAGGCAAACGAGAAGCTCACCGAAGTGAAGTAAACCTCATTTTGGATACCTCGAACTCTGCAGAAAGTATTGGCGGGAGGATCGTCGACAGGAGTGAGCCCCGAGGCGGAGATCCTCTCCCATGACTGGACGAGAGAGCGGCGCACCTGGCCACCCTCGAAGGGGAGATGATGCCGGCAGCGTGCAGATCTCTGTCCGGCCCCTCCAGGGATCGAATCATTCGGTTCTGGAGAGGTACTCAGTTTTATACTGTTCCAGGAGGTATATGCTCTCCATGGCAACCACTGCATATATGATCAAACATTTCGGCGTGATCAGTGTCGCAAAGTTCTTTGCAGTCTTCGGACTGGTATGGGGCTTTCTGATGGGCATCCCTCTCGCCGCAGGGCTGGGAGGAATGGCATCCGTGATGGACACCCAGGCACTCGGGGTCGGTGCCGGCCTTGTCGGGCTGGTCCTCATGGTCATCATCGGAGGAGTGGGCGGGTTCATTGGGGGTGCCGTCGTTGCGATCGTGTACAACCTCGTGCTCGGGGCGACGGGTGGCGTCGAGATGGACCTCGAGGTGAAGCAATAGATCACCGGCACTCACCATTTTTTTAAAAAACGGGCCGCCCGGCAGGCTCCCGCGAGCGATCGATAGGAAAAAAGAAGAACTGAATTCCGGCAGATGCCCCGGTATCATTCCTTTCTGTACTTCAGTCCGGCCGAGAATGCCCTGTCGACCTGGTTCCCCACATCGAAGTAGGTGGCCTGGGCGTATATGATCGGGTTGATCCTGGCGATATCCGGTTTTCCGTCCGTCACGCAGGACCGGTCGGCATGGATCTCCACGACCTCCCCTATGATCAGCAGGTGGCTCCCCACGTCGACGGACTGAAAAACCCTGCATTCGATGTTGACCGGGCACTCCTCGGCCAGGGGCGCAGTCTCCAGTTTCCCGTAGAAGGACGTGAAGACCCCGGACTTATCCTCCTTTGCACCGGAGACGAGGCCGCAGTGATCGGTCTCGACCACCTGCCGAGCCGACGGCACGTTCAGGCTGAAGGTCCCGTTCTCTTCGATCCCCTGTGCCGTATACCGTCCCTTGTTGATCGCGACGCAGACCATCGGCGGCGCCATGCAGGCGACGGTTGCCCATGCGGCGACCATGTAGTTCGGCGTTCCCTTGACGTTCGCACCCACGAGCAGGGTGGGCATGACACTCATGTACGGCATCGGGCCGAGCGTGATCTTGTCCATGGTTTCTCTCTCCGGGGTAAGGTTTGCGGGGGGGAGGTTTTTAAGGGTATCTCTCCGCTGAGGGGTCTCCGACAGGGAGATGGATGGTCGGACGGTGCGACGTATCCGCCGGCCTATCGATCCAGTCGCCGTTCATATCTGGGGAATGCCACATTGGATCTGCGGATCACAAACGAGGCGTCCAGGTTCTCCACCATCCGGGCGGCCATCTCCGCGGGGATCCCCAGCGCCATCATATCAGGGGGAAGGGAGTAGTTCAGTGTCGGTTCCTGCGGACCCATGAACGCGGTGTCGTGCGGGGTGTTCTCTGCGAGGCCGGCCGGGAACGTGATATAGGTCGAACAGGCGGATCCCCAGGGGGCGATGACCGGCGAGAACGGGTCGTCCCGGTCGAAGTGAACGAGCGCCCCCATGTTCCGGATCTGCTCGCCCGTCCCAAAACAGCAGAGGGACCGGATGGCCGGCTCGGGATCCGGGAGGGCCTCGCAGGCCTGCACGACGAGATACGTGCCTGGCGGACGGATCGGCCCCACCGCCTTCGTGCAGCCATCGAACAGTTCCGGGCTCGCCTTCAGGTACTCGGCCGCCCCGCCGCGAACGTCCTTCCTGCCGGTCGACACAAAATACCGGATCTCGTCGGGGACCGGAATATACCCAACATGGTAGAGGCCGCCCGGACAGCAGCCCTCGCTGGTGTCGGCACTGACATAGATCGCCGACACCTCGTCTCCCATCGCCATCCGGTGGAGGGATACGGCAAAACACCGGTTCACCTCGGTCATCCGGGGGATGCCCGCCGGCAGGAGTTCCGATCCGTACACTGCAAGAGGGCGAGTCGACAGCCGAAATGCCGCCTTCAGTCTCGCCCCGATCTCTTTGAAATTGATGGTTGTCATGATCACCCTCTCTCACCGCTCTCCGGCTGTGCTGATCGTTCCGATCCCTGATATTGTGGTGGAATATTCTACCGGTAGTGATGATATGATATGTTCTCTCGTACAGCCTCTGGCTCTCGCCCACTGGATTTAAAGATTGTGGGCATCCGGAGCACTCACTCCAGCCGGTCGAGCACCAGCGAGCCGAGTCGGACCATCCCCTCGAGCACCTCCTGAGCACCCTCGCCGTTCTCACCCTCCGGCATCACCCCGACGACCCCCAGGGCACGGCCTGATGCGACCAGCGGGAGGTACCGGCCCTGGCCGGAGGGGAGGGTGTCCATCCCACGCCCGGCCGGCCTCCGGTTTTCGTACACCCAGGCCGCGATCGCCTCCTCCTTCTCGCCGAGCGGGTACCCCGGGTCCCCGGCCGTCCGGATCAGATCGCCCCCACCTGGGACCAGCACGACCACCGGCCCCCCGGTGAACTGGCAGAGATGATCGGCGAGTCGTTCGAAGACCTCCTGCCGGGTCGTCGCCAGGTCGAGATCCTTCGAGAGGCCGGCCATGGCAGAGACCGTAGCCTCACTCTCCCGGATCTGCGGCAGCAGGTGACGGAGGCGGCCGGCGAGGTGGCTGATCACCAGGGCGACGATCAGGTAGCCGATGAACGAAATGAAGTACTCCCAGTCCGAGACAGCGATCGTGTAGTACGGCGGGACGAAGAGGATATCGAAGAGGAGGAGGCTGACAGCGACCGCGAAGACCGATGCAGCCCTTCCCAGGAAGAGCGACGCGATCACAATCGGGACCAGCTGGATGATCAGCAGGTTCGACGGGCTGAGCGCATCCCGGAGCGTGACGTTCACCGCCGCCACTCCCCCGATCAACAGCAGGGCGACACCTGCATCAGGGATCGAGGGGAGGGGGAGCTGTCGACTGATCGGGATCGGTGTTCGTTCAAGGGGATCGACCAGATGGAGCGCAGTTCCCGGAGTCTGCCGCATGATCCGATAGACCGGCGAGAGAAGGAGCCCGAGCCCCCTGGGCTTGCCGAGCAGGATGATGCTCACGTTGTTCCGCTTCGCATGCCGGATGATCTCGCCGGCCACATCCTCCGCACGATACCGGACGACCCGGCCGCCGAGCCGTCTGGCCGTCTCCAGGGCCTCGCGAAGGTGGGCCTGGTCCGTCGCCGGAGCCTCGAGATCGCTCTCGGTCTCGACCGAGAGGACGATCCAGTCCGCCTGGAGCCGGCTCGCCACCCTGTACCCGGCCCTGACCATCTGAGCCGCGTACGGGCCGGTCCTGACCCCGACCAGCACCCGTTCCACGGCCGGACCCGGCCCTGTGATCGCCCGCGAGTGCATCAGCCCGACCAGTTCCCGATCCGCGGACCCGGCGACGAACCTGAGCGCCAGCTGGCGGAGCCCGGCCAGGTTGGCCGGGGTGAAGAACCGTTCGACCGCCTGGGCGGCCATCTCCTGAACATAGACCTTGCCGGCGTGGAGCCGTTCGACGAGCTGTTCTGGCGGCAGGTCGATCAACCGGAGATCGCCGGCCTGTTCAAGGAACGTATCAGGAACCGTCTCGCGGACCTGGATGCCGGTGATCCGGGCGACCATGTCATGTTCACTCTCGATGTGCTGGATGTTCACGGTTGTGCAGACCGAGATCCCGGCCCGGAGGAGCTCCTCGATCTCCTGGTACCGCTTCGCATGCCGCTGGCCGGGCGCCAGGGTGTGCGCCAGCTCGTCGACGAGGACGACGGCCGGGTTCCGGGCGAGCACTGCGTCGAGGTCCATCTCAGGGAGGGAGATGCCCTGGTAGTCGACGACCTTGGGCGGGATCGACTCCAGCCTCGCGGCGAGCCCCTCGGTCTCGGGCCGGCCATGGGTCTCCACATACCCGATCACGACGTCGGTCCCCTCGCTTCGCCAGCCGAGGGCGTCGGCAAGCATCGTATAGGTCTTGCCGACCCCGGCCGCGTACCCGAGGTAGACCGTCAGCCTCCCTTCGGTTTTGCGCCGGTCGTCCTCCCGGGCGAGGGAGAGGAGGTCGTCGGGAGACGGGCGGCCGTCATCTCTGGTCATCGCTCGTCAAGAGCCTGGTTGAGGGTGTTCACGTTCACATACGCCGGATGGAACGGCATCGGGTCGGCGTCCTGGTGGGCGATGACGAGGGCCCGGACCTCGTCGACAGATCGGTTCCGGGCCGCCGCAACGAGCGGGACCTGGACCAGGGCCGCCTCGACCGAGAGGTCGGGGTCGAGCCCGCTCGCCGAGGCCATCACGAGCTCTGCCGGAACCGGGCCGGTCACCCCGGCGGTCCGGAGCCTCGCAATCGAGGCGTTCACCTGGTCAAGGAAGACAGGGTTCGTCGGCCCGAGGTTCGACCCGCCGGATCCCGCCGCGTTGTAGTCGACGGCCGACGGGCGGGGGTGGAAGTACCGCGGGTCGGTCACCGGCTGCGCGATCAGGGCCGAGCCTGAGACCGAACCGTTTGCATCGTACATCAGGGAACCGTGCGCCTGTACGGGAAAGGTCGTACCCGCAATCCCGGTCAGGGCGAGAGGGTAGAGGAGGCCGAGCACCAGCAGGCAGCCGGCGAAGAGGACGAAGGCCGGCCTGAGCGAAGCGCGGAGGGTCACAGGTGCAGCACCCCCGCGACGAGCAGATCGATCAGTTTGATCCCGATAAAAGGCGCGATCACGCCGGTCCCCCCGTACAGGATCAGGTTCGAGAGGAAGAGTCGGCCGGCCGGAATCGGCCTGAACCTGACTCCTTTCAGGGCGAGCGGGACCAGCATCGGGATGACGATCGCGTTGAAGATCACCGCAGAGAGGACGGCTGAGTAGGGTGTCGAGAGGTGCATGACATTCAGCTCCGAGAGGACGGGGTAGATCCCGACCAGTGCGGCCGGGATGATCGCGAAGTACTTGGCGATATCGTTGGCTATCGAGAAGGTCGTGAGGGCCCCGCGGGTCATCAGGATCTGCTTGCCGATCTCCACGATCTCCAGCAGCTTGGTCGGGTCCGAGTCGAGGTCGATGATGTTGGCGGCCTCACGTGCCGGCTGGGTCCCGTTGTTCATGGCGACTGCAACATCGGCCTGGGCGAGGGCCGGGGCATCGTTCGTACCGTCTCCGGTCATCGCGACCATGTACCCCTCGGCCTGCCGGTCGCGGATCAGCCGGAGTTTATCCTCCGGCTTCGCTTCGGCGAGAAAGTCGTCGACACCGGCCTCGGCCGCGATCGCGGCGGCGGTGAGATGGTTGTCGCCGGTGATCATCATGGTCTGGATCCCGATCCGCCGGAGATCCTCGAACCGCTCCCGGATACCCGGCTTCAGGATGTCCTTCAGGTGGACCACGCCGAGGATCGTCAGGTCGCGGGAGACGACGAGCGGGGTTCCGCCCGAGGAGGCGATGCCGGCGACCTTGGCGTCGAGATCGGCGGGGACGATCCCCCCGGCTGCAGCGACCTCGCGGACGATCGTGTCAGGGGCCCCTTTCCGGTACCTGACCCCCCCGCAGTCGACACCGCTCTGCCGGGTCTGTGCCGAGAACGGGACGAAGACCGCGTCGTCCGGGCAGGTGCGATCCCCGGCCCCGCTCGTGCGGGCGAGGTCGATGATCGAACGCCCTTCCGGGGTCTCGTCTGCGAACGAGGCGAGCAGAGACGCCTCGATGAGGGCCGCGTGCGCCTGACCGTTCACCGGGACGAACGCGACCGCCTGCCGGTCGCCGAGGGTGATCGTCCCGGTCTTGTCGAGCAGGAGGACGTTCACATCCCCGGCGGCCTCGATCGCCCGGCCCGAGAGGGCGATCACGTTCCGCTGGAAGAGCCGGTCCATGCCTGCGATCCCGATCGCCGGGAGGAGGGCCGCGATGGTGGTCGGGGCCAGGCAGACGAAGAGGGCGATCAGCACGGTCAGACCGACCGGGGCCCCCTGGCCGCTCGAAGCCGCACTGTAGGCCGAGACCGGGTAGAGGTTCGCGACCACGGCCACGAAGACCCCGGTCAGGGCGAAGAGCAGCACCTCAAGGGCGACCTCGTTCGGGGTCTTGCGCCGCTCCGCCCCCTCGATCATCGCGATCATCCGGTCGAGGAAGGTCTGGCCAGGGGCGGCCGTGATCCGGACCACGGCCTCGTTCGCGAGCACGGTGGTCCCACCGGTCACGGCCGAACGATCGCCGCCCGATTCGCGGACGACCGGGGCCGACTCACCGGTGATCGCAGCCTCGTTGACGAGTACCGCACCCATGACGACCTCGCCGTCGGACGGGATCTGATCGCCCTCTCGGACCAGCACATGGTCGCCCGGGTTCAGGGCGGTCGAGGAGATCTCCTCGAACGGCGCAGTGAGCGAGACCGAGGCGAGCCGGCGGGCCGTGACCCCGGTCCTGGACTGGCGGAGCGAGGCGGCCCGTGCCTTCCCCCGTCCCTCGGAGAGCGACTCGGCCACGTTCGAGAAGTAGACCGTCAGCCAGAGCCAGAGGGAGATGAGCCCCGAGAAGAGCGGGGGCTCGGTGCCGGGGGAGAGGAGGGCGGCGAAGAAGGCGATGGTGGTGAGTATGCCGCCGATCTCGACGGCGAGCATCACCGGGTTCTCCTTCTGCCGCCAGGGATCGAACTTTTTGACGGCGTCGACGAGGGCCTCGCGGATCAGGGCCTGGTCGAAGGCCCGAACGGCCATCAGCCGCTTGCGGGCCATCTAGATTCCTCCCACCATCTGCAGGTGTTCGGCGATCGGGCCCATTGCAAAGATCGGAAAGAAGGTGAGTGCTCCGACGATCAGGATCACCAGGACCAGCCAGACGGCAAACGGTACGGTGTGCGTCGGCAGGGTACCGAAGGATGGCGGGACCGTCTTTTTAGCCGCGAGTCCGCCGGCCAGGGCGAGGACTGCGACGATCGGCACGAACCGTCCGATAACCATGGCGAGGGAGCCGGTGAGAGTATAGAAGAGCGAAGCCGCATTCAGCCCGGCGAAGGCCGAGCCGTTGTTGTTGGCCATCGAGGCGAAGGCATAGACGATCTCGGAGAGGCCGTGGGGGCCGGGGTTCAGGATCGAACTCGTGCCGGCCGGGAGGGCGAGGGCGATGCCGGAGAGGACGAGGACGAGGATGCCGGCCGTGAGCACGGCCACGACCGCCATCTCCATCTCAAAGGCCCCGATCTTCTTGCCGAGGTACTCGGGGGTCCGGCCGATCATCAGTCCTGCGATGAAGACCGCGATGATGACGAACGCGATCAGGGTGTAGAAGCCCGAACCGACCCCCCCGAAGACGACCTCGCCGAGGAGGATCAGGGCGAGGGGCACGAGGCCGCCGAGCGGGGTCAGGGAGTCGTGCATCGCGTCGACCGCCCCGCAGGAGGTGGCCGTGGTGGCGGTCGAAAAGAGGGCGGTGCCGGCGAGTCCGAACCTGACCTCCTTCCCCTCCATCGGAATGCCCGAGGTTCCCGGGAGGAGCGGATTTCCGCCGAGCTCGGCCGTGTACAGGACCGTGAAGGTCCCGAGGAAGAGGGCGAGCATCACGGCGAAGAGGATGTACCCCTGCCGCCGGTCGCCGACGGCCTCCCCGAACATGAACGGGATCGCGGCCGGGATGAGGAGGAGCATGAAGACCTCGAGGAAGTTGGTGAACGGGGTCGGGTTCTCGAAGGGATGGGCGGCGTTCGCGTTGAAGAAACCGCCGCCGTTGGTCCCGAGCTCCTTGATCGCCTCCTGGGAGGCGACGGGTCCCATCGCGATCGTCTGCAGGCCGTCGCCGGTCTGGACGTACGGGTCGAGGTTCTGGATCACCCCCTGGGAGGCGAGGAGGAGGGCGGCGACGATCGCGAGGGGGAGCAGGACGCCGATGACGGCCCGGGTGAGGTCGACCCAGAAGCAGCCGACCCGGTCGGTCTCACGCCGGGTGAGCCCCCGGATGAGCACGACGGTCACCGCGAGGCCGGTGGCGGCCGAGAGAAAGTTCTGGACCGTGAACCCGGCCATCTGCGAGAGGTAACTCGCAGCGGCTTCACCCGAATACGCCTGCCAGTTGGTGTTGGTCACGAACGAGACCGCGGTGTTCAGGGCGAGGTCGGGGGCGAAACCCGGTACCCCGGCCGGGTTGAGCGGCAGAAAACCCTGCAGAAGGAGCAGGACGAAGAGGAATGCGACGCCAATGCCGTTGAAGAGGAGGAGGTCGCGAGCATAACCTCGCCAGGTCTCCTCGGCTTTGGGATCGACTCCGAGCAGGCGGTGGACGGGGGTCTCGAGGGCACGGGTGATGGCCGGAGGTCTGTCATTGAAGAAGAGCCGGGCCATGTACCTTCCGAGGAGGACGGCGGCAGCGGTCAGAAGAAGCACGAAAACGATAATTCCCACTGCATCAAGGGATGGATCGGGGGATGTCACCGAAGATCACCAGATGGCGGATGGGCCGGTTTGTGTTGACGAGAAGATCTCACCATAGATGGTTTCACCTCGACGCCACAGGGGCGACGAACCGAACATATCTCATTCACAGATGTGAATGAGCAAGGAATATATTAAATTTCTCCATTTTTTGCGAAGGATTTAGGTCAAGTGGAACATACCTGCCACCCGGGTTCTTCCATCCGTTCCCTTCTCCGGAGCGTGTGAACACACAACTCCCCCGGTCGACCCCATGCAAAAATGCGCCTTCGAGAAAGCCGAAGCCCGGGCCGGCTGCAATCAAAAGATCGGATTTATCCGTCTCCGGGCTTCATTAGAACGATATGAATGTGAATATGAAAGTTATGCTCTGCGCGAGCGTCCTAATTCTGGCAGTGCTGATCTGCGGATGCACAACCGCCCCCCAGGGGAGTAACGGTGCAGTGGCCGATACACCCAATCTGCTTGGGAACTGGACCGGTACGATGAATGCATACGAAAATGGGGTGGGATATAACGATTATGCCGGCTTCAACATGACCATGAAGGTCACCGAACAGAAAGGCCGGATCTTTTCGGGTGAGTTCCTCTTCACGAACCAGACCGGAATTCTGTCGTCCAACAAATGCGCCGGCGTGATCGGCCGTGACGGCAAGACCCTGACCATGGTCGAGGACGGTGGCGGACATTCTTCAGGCTCCCTTGTTACCACGGGTGAGATTGAACTCATCTACTCGGATGGGAGCGAGCCCTTCGAAATCGCGATCGATTCGCTGAAGAAAGTTTGAGCACACCTCCCCTTTTTTTATCCATTCTGGGACACAACAGTCGCCCGGGTAGGGAACCGCAAGCCGGCGCAATCAAAAGATCGGGCTTATCCCTTTTCAGGCAATATCTGAACGATATGAACGTTACCATGAAGATGAAAGCCGTGATCTGTGCGAGCATGCTCCTCCTCGCAGTGCTGATCTCTGGATGTACAACCGTCTCTCAGGAGAATACGGGTGCGGTTGCCGATACGCCCAGCCTGCTCGGGAACTGGAGCGGTACGATCACTGGGTACATGGAAGGGGAGGGGTACAACGCCTATTCCGGGAATACCATGACCATGAGGATCACTGAACAGAATGGCCGGATCTTTTCGGGGGAGTTCGTCTTCACGAACCAGACCGGAGTCTGGAAGACCACCACCGGTGCCGGGGCGATCGGCCGCGATGGCAGGACACTGACCCTGGTCCAGAACGAGGGAGGGTATTCCACCGGCACCCTTGTCGCTCCGGATGAGATCGAGTTCATCTACTCGAATGGGGACAAGCCCTTCGCCATCACGGTCGATTCACTGAAGAAGCGCTGAGCGAGGCTCTCCTCTTCTTTAGGTACATCAGGATCATGCCTGATGAGTGGGCGGAGACCCGGACAGGGGGATATGGGGTTCATCACACCAGATGATCCCTCCATCGTCCCATTTTTGTGATTACGCAGGTCCGG
This sequence comes from Methanosphaerula subterraneus, assembly GCF_052055875.1. Lineage (GTDB taxonomy): Archaea > Halobacteriota > Methanomicrobia > Methanomicrobiales > Methanospirillaceae > Methanosphaerula > Methanosphaerula subterraneus. The sequence continues at coordinate 2,161,183 of NZ_CP170508.1, read as the reverse complement.
AAACCCGATTCACCGGCGGATACCAGAGGATCCGACAGGTGCGGCGCCCACCGCCGGCAGGTATACCAGATTCCCGCAGCCTGGTGGGGACGAGCGGATAGATCAGGCCGGCTGTACTCAAAAGATCGGGTTTATCCCTCTTCGGGCATCATCAAAACGATATGAACGTGAACATGAAAGCCGTGTTCTGTGCAGGTATGCTCCTCCTCGCCGTGCTGATCTCCGGATGCACAACCGTCTCTCAGGAGAGCACTACTGCGGTCGCTGATCCGCCCAGCCTCCTCGGGAACTGGAGTGGGACTATCAATGGGTACACCGAAGGGGAAGGGTACAACAACGCTACCGGCAGCATCATGACCATGCAGGTCACCGAACAGAAAGGCCGGGTCTTTTCGGGAAACTTCATCTTCACGAACCAGACCGGGGTCTGGAAGAACGTCACCTGTGCCGGAGCGATCGGTCGTGACGGAACGTCCATCTCCATGATCCAGCACGGGGGTGGGTACTCTTCCGGCTCACTCGTCGCTCCGGGTGAGATCGAGTTCATCTACGCGGATGGTGCCGAGCCCTTCCAGATCGTGATCGATTCGCTGAAGAAGGTTTGAGCGACGAATCCCCCCTTTTCTTCTCGACACGCATCCTCTTATAATGGGAAGCGATAACCGGTAGTGTGGATTCACTCACCCACGCCCTGACAGCCGCCGTCCTTGCGTACGTCCTCGGTATCCCGGAGTTGATGCCGTTTCTGGTGCTCGGTGCGGTGATCATCGACGCGGACATCCTCTTCTCCCGGGTCTCGGACAGCAATCCCCGGTTGTACCTCTTCACCCACGGGGGGATGGCCCACAGCATCGGAGGGGCTGTCGGCATGGCGGTGCTGGCATGGGCCGGCATCACGCTCGCGACCCTGGCCGGGATGATCGTCCTTCCTGCGCCGGCCGGCCCCGTCGCGTTCGCCGCCGTCCTGGGCGGTACGTTCCTGCATATCGGGCTCGACTGGCTCGCCTGCCCGGGGATCCCGCTCTTCGCGCCGGTCTCGGATACAAAGTACACCGCCGGCCTCCTCCCCGGGCCGAGCGTCCTCCTCGCAGCGACCAGCCTCCTCTTCCTGCTCTGGATGGGGCTGGGCGTGATCGGTTTTCCAACCATGATCCTCCCCTACGTGGCGATCATCTGCGCATTCCTGGCCGTCCGCCTCGCGGCGTTCGGGATCGCCCGGCCGAAGGTGGATGGTGACGGGCGGGCAGTGCCGTCCGCCAACCCCTTCCGGTGGCTGATGATCGGTGAGACGCCGGATGCATGGACGGTGAGGAAGTACCGGCTCGGGAGAGGGATGGAGGAGCCGGCAATCGTTCCGAAGTACCGGAACACGACGGCGGAGGCGGTCGCACCGTACCTTTCACTCGCGGAGTTCAGGCGGGTCCGGTACCACTCGTACATCACGACGGTTGCGCAGGAGGGGGCCGGCCTGATCGTCACCGATCCGCTGCGAAAGGGCGGGTATATCTTCTATCCCCCGTACTTCGCCGAGGTCCGGATTCCAGTAGAGGAGGGTGGCTCATCGGGTGCCGGCAGCGGGGACGGAGTAAAGGGCAAGGGGGAGAAGGGATAGGTTATGAGAATGTATCTTCACATCCACTTCTTACCGCCTCGAGTCACTCTCGAAGAGTGTGGATTGAGTTATTCGCCGCTCACTCATATCAGTCCCTCTTTGTGAGTGCATATCTCTCATTGCGAGCACGCTCGTATTTCTCTCACCTCGCTCGATTCTTCTACTCAGTCCAGATGTAATGGGTCCCGCGGCCAACGCCGCTTGACTGAAACTCGGGATGTTGCTTTTTATGGCAGTGAGAAGCCGACCGACCTGATGCAGACTGATTTGACAGAGTGCTGCGGCATCAGATCTGGTGATCCGTCCATTTCGCCGGACGTACTCAATTACCATCTGCTCCTGCTGGATCAGGGCAAATCCACGGGTACGGATATCTCGGCCTCCATGTGGAACCGCTTATACCCGTTAACGGTGTCCCGTCTCCGACTGAATCCACAGATCAGGTGATCTCATTATTGGCATTTTCAAGAGTGACAGGTGACAGGCAGTGACACCTATTCTGTATACGTTCTCCACGAGAGTACCCCTGAGAAAGGTATCTGAAACAGGTGTCATCACCTGTCACCTGTCACCAGATGATCAGAGGGGAATCTGGTAACTCGCATCCCCTGACTCAAGTTCTTTTTCAAAACCTGCCAGTTCTCTGGAATTTTTGAGCCTGATCCCGACAGAGTACTCCCCGTATATGCCTCGTTTCTCCTCGAAATTGTGCTCACGAAGTGCCTGGTAGAAGTCTTTTGGCTGGAGTATCTCTTCGGAGTATTCTCTACACCATGCGGCGTACTCACTATGGAGCTCGGTTCTCAGGCATCGCTACTCCCATCCCGTGATACACCGCTCCGGGATGAATCCCCTGAGAATATCCTGATGTGCCCGGTATGCGTTGGTACTGGCCACCAGCTCGGGGGGTTTGGCGAGTGTGCCGGCTGCATAGTATCTCCGGAGACCTGCGAGCATCCAGTTCAGGATGCCACTCCCCTCCCCACCAGTCCAGGAAAAAGGGATCCCGCCAGGTCCTCGTCCCCGGGATCACCAGCTGCCGGGAGCAGGAGTGCGTATGTATCAATTTTCCCGGCGAATTTTCAGCTCAGCAACGGTGACATCCGGGTTCCGGTACCGCAGCCATTTCTCCGTCTTCGCTCCTGCCTGGATGGCCTGCACCGGGCAGAGATGGATGCACCCGCAGCAGAGCTCGCAGTGGTGTCTCCAGACCGGCTTCCCCTCGACCAGTTCGATATTTTCTGCCGGGCAGACCGCCGCACAGATACCGCAGGACGTACATCGGTCGGTGACGATGAACTTCCGGTCTTCTGTATGGACCCGGGAGACGAACCAGGTATAGATCAGGGGATGGACCAGCCGTTCGGAGAGCGAACTGGGGAACTCCTGCTTCCGAGATTGCCTGACGGTGTCTGCAATCCGTGCGATCTCGCTGTCTGCCGCGGCAAGTACGGCGTCCCGTTCTTCGCCGGCAGGCGGCTCGTACATCAGGATGTAATTGCCCGGCATCTTCACCCTGAACCCCGCATCGAGCCCGCGGGAGAGGCGTCTCCTGAAGATTCCGTCAAGCTGCCTGAGGGTCGATCCTGCCCCCAGCCCCCCACCGAACGTTACGACGGCGAAGAGATAGCCAGAGCCGGCGAGACGGAGGCGCCCTGCAAACGCGGCCACCATCGCCGGGAGTCCGGAAAAATAGACCGGGCATACGATGCCGACACGCTCCGCGGAGGGGATGACGTCACCAGGAGTCTCCATAAGCGATCCGATCGGCACCAGCTCGCAGTCCTCCAGTACCGCGGCGATCTTCTTTGCAGCGGCGAGCGAGTTGCCGGTGCCGGTGAAATAATAGATGATGGTCTTCATGGTCCTCCTTCATGCAGCGAGAAGAGCGATCAACCCTGCCGTATCGTAGTCCATCTATCGATCTCCTGATATAAGCACGTTCGGGAACTTCATTCCCAACCATGAATCTGCCGATCCCGCCGGCCCGCGGCGAGATCTTCTCCAGGGGATCGGCAGGTGCCGGCGGTCACCGCCTCACGAGAGCGGGGCGATCAGCTGCTCGTCGTCCTCGGTCGGGCTGTTCACCCGGGGCGAGACCGGATAGGCCTCCATCGCTTCAGCGGGATAAGGCCCGAGGATCGCCTGCACCTCGTCCGGTGCCGGCGGTGTGGGGGCCAGCCAGCGTCCCTCGTCCTCCGGCCTGAGGATCACCGGCATGCGGTTGTGAATCGGGCTGACGAGGTTGTTGGCCTCTGTCGTGATGATCGTGTAGGTCGGGAATGCCCCGCCGTCGGCCCCGTGCCAGACATCGTAGAGGCCGGCGAACGCAAAGACGGGCGACTCCTTCAAGCGGATGTAGTAGGGTTGTTTTCGAGCGCCGGCCCGCTTCCATTCGTAAAACCCGCTCGCCGGGATCAGGCAGCGGTGCTGCTTCAGCAGCCCGCGAAAGAGCGGCTTCTCGGCCAGCGTCTCGGCCCGGGCATTGATGGGACGATGGGAGCCCTGCAGGTCCTTCGCCCAGTGCGGGAGAAGCCCCCACGCCATCATGACCATCCGGACATCCCCGTCCTCCACGATCACCGGCATCGTCTGGGACGGCGCGACATTGAAATGGGACCGGCCGCCCAGGTCCGTCAGGTAGACCCTGAACCGGGTGCCGAGGTCGTCAGTCCATACGAGAGAGTACCGGCCGCACATGACAACCACTCATCTCGCTCTGGAAGATAATAACCTGTGCCCTGATCCGTCGAACGCCGGGGATGATGGAACGGGTACCCGTTCCATAGAGAGAACTCCGGAGAAGCGGTCTGCGGTCAACGCAGACCTCAGGTACCTTGGTCGACGGCTCGCATGCTCGCGAACCGATCGAGGAGGCGGCGACGTGATCGCGAGCCCGTCCGGGTTCGCCGGGTATCGATACAGTCCGGAGACCGTCCCAGGCATCGAGAAGAGAGAGAGGACACGGCGAATGACCAAAAAAATGGAGTATTCCAGAAAGGAGCCTGATCGAATCCCCTTCGTGAGGTGATGGAGGATCATGGTGACCTTGCACTGGCAGGCGTGTTCAGGGCCGGGGCGCCGGCCTGGTTCAGCATGTGGGCCCCGAACTCCCGGTTGCGGCAGGAGGTGCTGACCGGGTCCGGCCGGAATGGCTGCCTCCGCCGGTATCAGAACCGGCTCTTTCCTTTAGACAGGTTCCGCGCCAGAATCGAGATCGCCTTCCACCGTTTTCTCTCGTACCGGACAAGCCCGATCTCCGTTTTTTCCACTTCGAATGTCTGCTCTTTTGTCAGCCGGAGATAGTTGTCGAGACGTTCCTGCGTAAGATCCCCCTGCATGACCGCTTCGCGAACCGCACAGCCCGGCTCCTGCTCATGGCGGCAGTCCGAGAACCGGCAACCCTCCGCCAGTCTCCCGATATCGACAAATGTCTCGCTGATGCCGGAACCGGCAGTCCCGATCCCGACTTCCCTCAAACCGGGATTATCGATAACGAGTGCACCGTTTTGCAGGATGAAGAGCTGGCGGACCGTGGTCTTATGGCGCCCTCTCCCATCAGATTCCCGGACCGGGTTGGTATCCTGCACGGTCTGTTCCAGCAATGCATTGATGAGTGTTGATTTTCCTACACCGGAAGACCCGATCAGTGCCACGGTGATACCGGGCAGGAGATACGCTTCAAGCAGTGAGAGGCCGGCACGGGTCAGGGCGCTGAGGGTGATGACCGGGACGCCCGCGGTCACCGGTGAGATCGTCTCTGCGAGCAGGTCAGGAGTGTCGGCCAGATCGGCTTTATTGATGATGATGACCGGGTGCGCTCCGGATGCATGAACGAGCGCGAGATACCGTTCAAGACGTCGGGCATTCAAATCACGGCCGGCTGCAGTCACAATAAAAACCGTGTCGATATTTGCAGCAATGACCTGATCCACACCATCTTTACCGGGAACGCCGCGGGTAAAGGTCGTCTTCCTCGGCAGGATATCCACGATCGTCGAAACCCCGGCTTCAGGCCGGCTGTGGAGGGCGACAAAATCGCCCACCACCGGGATATGACCGGCGCGGCGCAGTGCCCCCGAGATCCCGGCGTTGAGCGTACCTCCTTCAATGAAGACCTCATAGTGGGTTCGTTGACGGCATGCCACCCTTCCGGGAATGTACCGGCCGGAGTAGCGTGTAAATGCCGAAGCTAGATCCCTGTTCCAGCCAAGGGCTTCAAGAGGAGGAGTATCATTCGGCCCGCAAAAAAATCTAGCGTTGTTCATGATATGCACTAAACAACAGTGTAACCCTCCGATGTTTCAAGAGCATTGCGGTCGGAACGGGGTACCGTCGCCGAATCACTCGATCGTTCATACGTGTATCCCCACCTGCACAGCAACCGTGACTGACCTCTCGTGTTCAACTATCGTGTTGAGCGCATCATTTCTGACCAATCGGATACGAATATCTGATTGAGATGAAGTAAAAAAGGAATACAGAACGACTCTGACTTCGCATCCTGATGCGAGGGAAGGGATTCGAACCCTTGAACTCCTTCGAGACTGGACCCTAAATCCAGCGCCGTTGACCAGGCTTGACTACCCTCGCACTGGTTCTGTATATACTCATCCGGAATCGTTATTATCCTTATCACCGTCCGGGCCGGCCCCGAACTCCTCGATCGCGATCTTGTAGGCCGCGACCAGCAGCGCCATCAGCAGCGGGCCGAGCACGAACCCGATCGCCCCCATCACCGCGATCCCCCCGAAGAATCCGATGAACAGGATCGCGGCGTGGACCTGCACCTTCTGCCCCATCAGCAGCGGCCGCATCACCACGTCCGGAATCGCTGCGATCGGGTAGCCGATGAAGATCACCAGCAGGATCCCGCGGATGTCCCCGAGGGCGAGCGCGTACCCCCCGACAAAGAGGAGGACCACCGTCTGCCCAAGGAACGGGACCAGCTGGAAGACCCCGCAGAGGAGCGAGAAGAAGAGGACGTGCTCGTACCCGAGCACCATGAAGAACGGGATCGAGATGAAGAAGGTGACGACCGCGATCGCCAGGTGGACGACGTAGACCGAGTACATCGTGTCGACGGCCATCTCTGAGAAACGGGAGGCGACCCGCCGACCCCGGGCCGGGATGTTGCGGAGGATCTCGAGCCAGAGCCGCTCGCCCTGTTCGAGGAAGAGGTACAGCGCCAGGAAGAAGATCACGACGTCCATCAGCAGGCCCGGGACCTGCTCGACCCAGGAACGGAGGGAGGTGGTGAACTGCGCGATCAGATCGTTCACCTCGGAGGTGACCTGGGCTGCGTCGACCGGGATCCCCAGCGGGATGGACCCCCCCTGGGCGGTCACCACCCAGTTCAGGATCGTCTGGACCACCAGCTGGATGAAGCCGCTGTTCTCGATGAGCACGGCCACCGTGGCCGCCGTACAGACGGTCAGCACGAGCCCGACACAGGCCGTGACCAGGACGGCAGAGAACGAGGGGCGCATGTACCGCAGAAACCAACGGTGGAGCGGCATTGAAACCATGGCGACCGAGAGGGCGAAGAGGACGATCCCGAGCAGCGGGAAGAACGCGACCGTGGTCAGCACCAGGATCCCTGCGATCACCAGCACAATCAGCCACTGCTCAATCCGGTCCCGCTGCATCAAAGCCCACCACGCACTGATATACCATCGGGGAGGAGACAGATAATACCATTGGAACGGGGGCGGATGACCGGCAGGTTTATCTTATCCAGTACAGAAAGATACATCCATGTGTGGTGAATGTTTTTTCGCCGGTGACTGTTTTTATCTCAGCTAGCCGTGCACAGAATCACCAGACAGGCAAGAACACCAACAGCTCCTGCCAGCATCAACCTGCGATCGACCGTCTTTCTGGTATGCTTTCCTTCAGAGCGGACGCGTTCTATCGCTTTTATCAGTTTTGAACTCCCTGTCCAGCGTGCTGCACAGGGGGCGAGGTGTTGTATTATGAGAGGTAAACAGATCCGTCTTGAACGTATAATGAACCGCCAGACCAGAAGAACGATCATCGTCCCGATGGACCACGGCGTCAGCAACGGCCCGATCGCAGGTCTCACCAACCTGGACCTGGCCGTGAACCAGGTGGCGACCGGAGGAGCGAACGCCGTCCTCGGCCACATCGGCCTGGCCCTCTACGGCCACCGGATGAGCGGCCCGGACATCGGGCTGATCCTCCATCTCTCGGCCTCGACCTCCATCGGGCCGGACCCCAACGACAAGGTGCTCGTCAACACCGTCACCAACGCGTTGAAGATGGGAGCCGACGCCGTCTCGATGCACGTGAACATCGGGGCCGACTCTGAAGCCAGGATGCTCGAGGACCTCGGCAGGGTTGCCATCCAGTGCATGGAGTGGGGGATGCCCCTCCTCGCGATGATGTACCCGCGGGGGAGAAATATCGTCGACGAGCACGACGTCGAGCATGTGAAGCTGGCCGCCAGGGTGGCCGCCGAGCTGGGGGCCGACATCGTGAAGACCGTCTACACCGGCGACCCTGACTCGTTCCGGGAGGTGACCGGCGGATGTCCGGTGCCGGTGGTGGTGGCCGGCGGGGCGAAGAGCGACGACCTGACCACCCTGCAGCTGATCGAGGGAGCGATGGAGGGCGGGGCGATGGGGATCTCGATCGGGCGGAACGCGTTCCAGCACAAATCGCCGACCCTCTTCGTCCAGGCAGCGGCCGCGATCGTCCACGAGGGCCGGACCGCCACTGAAGCAATGGAGATCATCGGAGAGCGATTATGATTGGAAAGGAGATCAGGATGGAGCGGATCCTCGACCGGAACACCGGCCGGGCCGTCATCGTCCCGATGGATCACGGGTTCTCAATGGGGCAGATCGAAGGGCTGTTGAACATGACCGAGACGATCTCGCAGGTCAGCGACGGCGGGGCCAATGCGATCATCCTCCACAAGGGGATCGTCAAGACCGGCCACCGCCGGCACGGCCGCGACATCGGGCTGATCGTCCACCTCTCGGCCTCGACCTCGCTGAATCCCGACCCCAACGACAAGGTGCTGGTCTGCACCGTCGAGGAGGCGATCGCCCTCGGAGCCGATGGTGTCTCGATCCATATCAACCTCGGGGCGCCGAACGAGTCGAAGATGCTCGAAGCGGCCGGGGAGATCTCCCGGGACTGCACCCGGTGGGGGATGCCGCTGCTGATCATGATCTACGCCCGCGGCCAGGGGGTCGACGGGTCCAGCCCGGCTTCGGTCGGCCACTGCGTCAGGGTCGCCGAGGAACTCGGCGCCGACCTGATCAAGACCACCTACACCGGCGACCCGGTCTCGTTCGCACGGATCGTCAAGGCCTGCTCGGTGCCGGTGCTGATCGCCGGCGGGGAGAAGGCCGGCGACCTCGAGACCCTGGAGACGATCCGGGACTCGGTCGCAGCCGGGGGTGCCGGGGTCTGTGCTGGGCGGAACGCCTTCCAGCGGGAGCAGCCCCGCGAGTTCGTCCATGCGATCTGCAGCGTGGTCCACCGGCAGGTCTCGCCGAAGGAAGCCCTGGAGCAGCCATGAAACAGCTCTGGGTGGACCTCTCCTGCTGGAACAAGGACCTCGCGACGGCGGCCCTGGAGGCCGGCGTGGATGCGATCATCGTCGACGAGGCAGCGAAGGTGAAGGTGCTGGCGAAGGTGACGACGATCGCCCCTGACGGGGACCTGGTCCCCGGGAAGGACGTCTCGATGGTCACGATCAAGGACAAGGCCAGCGAGGAGGAATGCCTGGAGAAGGCGAAGCTCGGACCGGTCGTCGTCTCCACGAAGGACTGGACCGTCATCCCGCTCGAGAACCTGGTCGCCCAGTCGGACCGGATCTATGCGGCGGTCGGCAGCGCCGAGGAGGCCCGGCTGGCCCTGACGATCCTCGAGCAGGGGGTCGCCGGCGTGGTGCTGACGACCACCGACCCCGGGGTGATCAGGACGGTCGCGGCGATGGTCCGGGGGGCCGGCGCGAAGGTGCCGCTCGTCCCGTTCACGCTGACAGCCGTCAGGCAGCTGGGGATGGGCGACCGGGTCTGCATCGACACCTGCTCGATCCTGGCCGACGGGGAGGGGATGCTGGTCGGGAACACCTCGTCAGCCTTCTTCCTCGTCCATGCCGAGACGATCGAGAACCCGTACGTGGCCCCGCGGCCGTTCCGGGTCAACGCCGGCGCCGTCCACGCCTACGTGCTCACCCCCGGGAACCGGACCGCCTACCTGGCCGACCTGCGGGCCGGCGACCTGGTGACGGTCGCGGCCGCCGACGGCGGGACCGAGGAGGTGATCATCGGCAGGCTGAAGATCGAGAAGCGGCCGCTGCTGCTCGTCGAAGGGGAGGCCGGCGGCGTGAAGGCCGGCCTGGTGTTGCAGAACGCCGAGACGATCCGGCTCGTGGGGCTGGACGGGAAGGCCCGGTCGGTCGTCGACCTCAAGCCCGGCGACCAGGTGCTCGGGATGGTCGCCGAGGGCGGCCGCCACTTCGGGTACGCGGTGAAGGAGCAGATCTGTGAGCAGTGAAGGAGAAGGGAAGGAGACGACGGTCGGGATCATCGGTGGGACCGGCCAGATGGGCTCCTTCTTTGCCGGGGTCTTCCGCAGGGCCGGCTGGAAGGTCGCGGCCAGGGGACGGAAGAGCGACCAGCCGCTCGACCGGTTCCTGGACCCCTGCGACATCGTGATGATCGTCGTGCCGATCCGGGCGACGATCGGGGTGATCGAGGAGGTGGCGCCGCTGCTGCGGGCCGATCAGCTCCTCTGCGACCTGACCTCGCTGAAGACCGGGCCGGTCAGGGCGATGGTCCGGTCGAAGGCCGGCGTCGTCGGCCTCCACCCGATGTTCGGCCCCGGCGTCGAGACCCTGCAGGGGCAGACGATCGTCGTGACCCCGGCCACTGCCCCTGAGGAGCGGTACGGACCGATGGTCCGGGTCTTCACGGCTGATGGCGCCCGGATCACGGTCACGACCCCTGAGCACCACGACCGGATGATGGCGATCGTCCAGGGGCTGACCCATTTCATGACCCTCTGCATGGCCGACACGATGCGGCGGCAGCGGATCGAGATCGAGGAGGTGCTCACCTACACGAGCCCGATCTACCGGATCCAGCTCGGGCTGATCGGCAGGCTCCTCTCGCAGGACGCCGGCCTCTACGGGGACATGCTCCAGATGAACCCGGCCGTCGGGCCGGTGCTGGCCGACTGCGAAGAGGCGGTCCAGAGCCTCCGGGCGTCGGTGCAGAGCGGGGATCCCGACCGGTTCTCCCGGTTCTTCCTGGAGAACGCCGAAAAGTACAGTATCTACGGCCCCCAGGCGACCGCCGAGACCGATCACCTGATCCAGTGCCTGGTGGCGCGATGACGCTGCTGGCCCTCGGTCCGGAGGGGACCTTCAGCCACCACGTGGCCGGCAGGCTCGCAAGAGAGGATGAGGAGATCCGGCTCATGCCGACGATCACCGGGATCTTCGCCGCCGTCGAGGCCGGCGAGGGGGACGGGGTCGTGCCGATCGAGAACAGCGAGGCAGGCGGGGTCGGGCCGACCCTGGACGGGCTGCAGCAGCACCGGGTGGTGATCACCGGCGAGGCCTACCTGCCGGTCGTCCACTGCCTGGCGGCCGCTGAACCACCCCACCCCGGGATGGTGATCTATGCCCACCAGCAGACCCACGAGCAGTGCTCCATCTTCATCGAGGCTGAAGGGCTGACGGTGGTCCAGACGAGCAGCAACGCGGCCAGCGCCGTCGCGATGGAGCAGCACCCCGGCACCGGGGCGATCGTCTCGTCGCAGCTCGCATCCCTGTACCACCTGCCGATCGTCGCGACCGGGGTTCAGAACAGCGCCTCGAACACCACCCGGTTCGTCAGGATCGGCCGGCGGGAAGAGAGAGGGAACGGCCCCGCGGCCGGCGCAGCGAAGTGCAGCATCCTGGTCGACCCGCACGAGAACCGGGCCGGGCTTCTGTACGACCTGCTCGGGGTCTTTGCGGCCAGGGGGATCACCCTGACACGGATCGAATCGAGGCCGTCCAAGCGGGGGATCGGCACCTACGTCTTCTTCATCGACCTGGTTCTCTCAACGGGGTGGGAGGATGCGATCCGGGAACTGAAAGCGATGACCTCGGTCAAGGAGTTCGGGTGCTACCCGCTGCTGGAGGTGGCCTGATGGAACAGAGACTCAAGCAGCACGGGCCGGTGGACCTGGTCTTCACCGCCCCGCCCTCCAAGTCCTTCACCCACCGGGCCCTGATCGCGGCGGCCCTGGCCGAAGGGGAGTCGTTGATTCGAGACCCCCTGATGGCGGAGGATACCCTGCTGACCGTCGAGGGGCTCCGAACCCTCGGGGCAAGGATCACCGGCACCGGTTCGGGCTGCCTGGTGCAGGGGACCGGCGGCCGGCCCGACTGCGCTGAAGGGACCGTCCTGGATCTGAAGAACTCAGGGACGAGCCTCCGGCTGCTCTCGTCGATCGCCCTCCTCTGCACCGGCACCTCGGGGGTCACGCTGACCGGCTCCGCCCGGATGCAGCAGCGGCCGATTGGAGAACTCGGCGACGCGATCCGCTCGCTCGGCGGCTCGGTCAGGTACCTGGCCGCAGACGGCTACCCGCCCTGCAGGGTGCAGGGGCCGCTCGTCGGCGGCGAGGCGACCCTCGACGGATCTATCAGCAGCCAGTTCATCTCGTCCCTGCTGCTGGCCGCCCCGTACGCCGTCCGTCCGGTGGACCTGACGGTCGCCCGGCAGCCGGTCTCCCGGTCGTACCTGGAGATCACCTGTGCGGTGATGGCCGCGTTCGGTGTCCGGGTCCGTCGGGAGGGGTACACCCACTTCACCGTCCAGCCGGCCCGGTACCAGGGGCGGGAGTACACGGTGGAGGGGGATTACTCCTCGGCCTCGTACTTCTTCGCCCTGGCCGCCGCCCTCGGTGGAAAGGTCACGGTCAGGAACCTGGCCCTTAACTCGGTGCAGGGCGACCGGCACTTCGTTTCGGCGCTTGAAATGATGGGCTGCCAGGTCACCGGGGAGGCCGGCGGCGTCACCGTCGAGCGGACCGGTCCCCTCCATGGGATCTCCATCGACATGACCACGGCCCCTGACACGGTCCAGACCCTGGCGGTGGTGGCCGCCCTGGCCGACTCCCCGACCACCATCACCGGCATCGGCCACCTCCAGTACAAGGAGAGCGACCGGGTGGCCGTGACCGCCGGGACCCTGAGAGCCCTCGGCTGCAGGGTCGAGGTCGAGACCGACGCGATCACCATCCACCCCGGACCCCTCCATGGCGGGGTGGTGGACCCGCACGACGACCACCGGACGGCGATGGCCTTCGCCGTCCTCGGGCTGGCCGTCGGGGACGTCACGATCAAGGACCCGGCCTGTGTCGGCAAGTCGTTCCCGGGCTTCTGGGACGCCCTGGCCGCAGGAGGATTACTATGAGGATCGTACTGACCGGCCTTCGGGGCACCGGCAAGACCCTGGTCGGGGCGGCCCTCGCCGACCTCTACCACCTCCCCCTGATCGACACCGACGAACGGATCGAGCAGGAGGCGGGCATGGCGATCCCGGAGATCTTCGCCGCCGAAGGGGAGGAGGGGTTCCGGAGGCGTGAAGAGCAGGTGGTCGCCGGACTGCCGGCCGGCCAGGCGGTGATCAGCACCGGCGGCGGGGTCCTCCTCAGCCAGCGGAACCTGGTCGCCCTCAGGCGAGGGTCCAGAATGGTGCTGCTGACCGCCGATCTCGAGACGATGTACCGGCGGACCTGCACCTCCGACCGCCCGCCCCTGACCGGGAAACCGCTCGTGGACGAGATCCGGACGGTGGCGGCGGCCAGGCGGGACCTGTACCGGGCGGCGGCCGATATCTGCGTTGACACCACCGGCAAGGAGCCGGGGACAGTGGCGCTGGAAGTCCGGGCGCTGCTCAACGAGACCTGGAGGACCGAGCCCCGGGCGGGTGCCCTCTCGTTCCTCCTCCAGGCCAACCCGGCCGAACGGGAGCGGGAGGCGCTCGCCGCAGACCTGAAGAGCGATCCGGAACTCGGCCTCTGCGGGATCGCCGGCTTCCCAGCCTCCCACTCGATCAGTCCGCAGATGTATGCGGCTCTCTTCGCCCGGTTCAACCTGGACTACCGCTACACCCGGATCGAGTGGCCCTCGATCGCAGAGATCGTCGGGGCCTTCCGGGCCGGCAGGCTCCGGGGCCTCTCGGTGACGATCCCGTTCAAGGAGCAGGTGATCCCCCTGCTCGATACGGTCGACCCGGACGCAACGGCGATCGGGGCTGTCAACACCGTGGTCAGGTGCGGGGACGACCTCGCCGGGTTCAACACCGACTGGCTCGGGGTCAGCGCACCCCTGCAGCAGCACCGGGGAGAGAAGGCCGTGCTGATAGGGGCCGGCGGGGCGGCGGCCGCGGCCGCGTACGCCCTGAAGCATCTCGGGATGGACCTGACGATCCTGAACCGGACCGAAGAGCGGGGGAGAGCCCTTGCAGACCGGTGCGGGTGCAGCACCGCGCCCCTCTCCGTGTTCAGGGATCTCGCGCCGGAGGTCGTCGTCCACGCCACCCCGGTCGGGATGCATCCGGACACCGGGACCCTGCTGACCAGGGCTGACCTGGACGAGGGGATGACCGTCTTCGACCTGGTCTACACCCCGAGGATGACCCCTCTGCTGGTGGAGGCTGAGGCGGCCGGGGCCCGGGTCATCCCGGGGACGGAGATGTTCGTTCACCAGGCCTGCGCCCAGTTCGAGCACTTCACCGGGATCCGGGTCAGTCCGGACCTGGTCAGGGAGGTGATCGAATGAACACCCATGGCAGGAACTTCCGGGTCACCACCTTCGGGGAGAGCCACGGCCCGGCCGTCGGAGCGGTGATCGACGGTTGCCCGCCGCGGCTGCCGCTCTCTGAAGCGGACATCCAGCCGATGCTCGACCGGAGGAGGCCGGGGAAGAGCCCGCTCGAGTCCCCCCGGCAGGAGCTGGACCGGGTCGAGATCCTCTCCGGAGTCTTTGAGGGGCAGACCACCGGCACCCCGATAGCCCTGATGGTCAGGAATGAGGGGATGCAGTCGAAGGACTACGAGCAACTCAGGTCGGTCTACCGCCCCGGGCATGCGGATCGGGCCTATGAGGAGAAGTACGGGATCCGCGACCACCGGGGCGGCGGCCGGTCTTCAGGCCGGGAGACCCTCGCCCGGGTGGCTGCCGGAGCGGTGGCCGTCAAGGTGCTGGCCGGCTACGGGGTCAACATCAGAGGGGAGATCCTCTCGGTCCACGGCGTGACCGGGGAAGAGGCGATCAGAGAAGAGATCCTCGGTGCCCGGGCCGCCGGCGACTCGGTCGGCGGGATCGTCGGGATCACGGCCACCGGCTGCCAGAAAGGGCTCGGCGACCCGGTCTTCGGCCGGCTCGATGCCGGTATTGCAGCCGCGATGATGGGGATCGGGGCGGTGAAGGGGGTGGAGATCGGCGAAGGGTTCGACGCCGCCGGACTCTTCGGCTCTGAGAACAACGACCAGATCGGCGGGGACGGCCGCTACTGCTCCAACCATGCCGGCGGGATCCTCGGCGGGATCTCCACCGGCGAACCGATCGTCGTTCGGATTGCGGTCAAGCCGACCCCCTCGATCAGCAAAGTACAGCAGACGATCGATCGGGACGGCCGGCCTGTCGAGATCAGCGTGCAGGGGCGGCACGACCCCTCGATCGTCCCCAGGATTGTGGTCGTCGCCGAGGCGATGCTCGCCCTGGTGCTGGTCGACGCCCTCCTCGAGCAGCAGAAGTACCGGGTCAGCTGAGCAGCGAGAGGATCGTCCTCATCTCGCCGACCGGGTACTGCCCGGCCGAGGCCGGGGTGGTGATATAACAGTAGACCAGCGTCGACCCGAAGAGGGGGAGGAGCCCCCGTCCGAACCGGCAGCGGTCCCCCATGATGCTGGTGCAGACCGGGGCGGTCCTGCTGCTGGTGAACTGGAGAAGAGTCAGCAGGTCGTCCCGGGTCCCGATGCCCGTAACGATCTTCGGGAGATCGCCGAAGGCCCGCAGCCGGGCTTCGATGGCGACCAGTTCTTCTGTTTTCAGGATCGCCGGCGTATGGAACGAAGCGATCACTTCGACACCGGCCGCCCTGACCGCCGGGGCGCAGGATGAGAACTGCTGCTCGATGTCCACGTACCGGGCCACCGGCAGGTACGGCGTGACCAGGGCGAGCCACTCCTCCGGCCCGCCGGTGAACTGCCCGCCCTCGCTGCTGCTCCTGACCGTGATGATCAGCGGAAGAGGTACTGCTCTGAGCAGGTCGGGGAGGCCCTGCAGGTCGCAGGTCGGGAAGAGGTCCAGCCTGACCTCGACGAGGTCGGCCCCCGAGGCCGCGGCCGGCGCCAGGTCCTCCTTCCTGGTGACCGAGACGACGATCGACGCCACCTACGAGTATCCCCGCAGCGTGGTGACCGGGCCGCCCTTCTGGTCCTTGGGCGGGTCGATCTGTCCGAACTTCTCCTCGTACTCCTGCATCGACTTGCCGAGCACGGCCAGCAGGCTCTTGGCATGCCGGGGGGAGATGGTGACGATCGCCTTCGCCCGGGCCTGGTTGGTGCCGGGGATCTGGTGGAGGAAGAGGAACGTGAACTCGTCCTCTTTGAAGGCGATCTGGATCATATTGCTGTAGACCGGATCGAGGTCCGGGGGCATGTTCACTGAGATCTCCTGCGAACTCATAGCATAGGGTATGACAGAACCGGGATTAAGGTCTGTCGACAGGGGGTGCTGAGGGGGATGATATCCCGGCATCTTATCGGGACATGGAGGACCCGGCCTCCTTCCGATGATGCTCAGACTGATACACACGATATGCGATTTATAGCGGATTTTTAGAAAACTATAAATAGTATTTTGTTAATTCCCGGATACGACCATGAATAAAAAGATTTATATTGTGCTATTGCTTTTCATCGCGCTTATCCTGGGAGCACAGCCGGCAACGGCAGCGATCGAATCGTTTTCCGGTCCGGGATATGAAGGGGTTCTGAACTATGTCGAAGCTGGAGCGTGGCAGAGTGCCACCATCAATGTGACGAGCGGTGATGACTTCAATATCCTGGCGCTGGCGTACAGTGAAGCAAACGACTTCGATCTCTACGTCTATGATCCCATCTCAGGCTCGATCATCACCCAGGCTACCGAGCCATACAGCTCGGAGAACGGCCTCAATTTCATATGGGCCGTATCGACACTCAATCCAGGGAGGTACACCGTCGGGGTCCACGCAAACAGGGGATCCGGTTATTTTGTATTCCTTCACTTCAACAGGAGTACGCAGACCCAGACCGCAACGCAGGCACCTCCGACCGTCACCGTCACCCCGCAGCCGTCCGTCAGCAGCGTATCCATCGACAGTGCCTCCGATCTGATCGCACAGGGCAGGGTTCTGGTCTATGACCTGCGATATGGATCTGAAATAAATGGGGAACCAGAAAACGCGGCCCAGTATGTGGTCACCAGTACGATCACCGGAGTACAGGGAGCAAGGTACTCGGTGAAGCAGAATGCTCATTGTGTGTATCCTGCAGATGGAGCAGATCTGAATTCCCAGCTCGCACTTCCCGCTCATAAAGATGGCTTCGTCCAGGCCCTCTATGCCCCACCCGACAACCCCGCCAGTGTCTTCCAGTCACCCTACCGTGTCACTGAACGCGGGGCAACATATGCGGGCAACCCGTTATCCACCAGGGAGTTCGCCACAAACAATGCGGTGGTCCTCCAGGGGTCGATCTCTGATACCGATTCATCCTCCAGGGTCGTTCTCGACGGACAGACCGGTGCTGTCCTCTCCCTGTCGATGGATACCCCCGCCTACAGCCTGGAGATGTATCTCAGAGAGGTTCGATAATTTCGTGGATCGCACCCTCGTCTCTCCGGGCACGGTCGGGGAGGGCCGGGGGGATCCGATACGCACCAGTCATGAGAGATGGAACGATAAGTATTATATCCTGAACCAGAGATAGCCCATCATGAAATTCCTGAAGGCGATCACAGCACTCGTGCTCTTCACCCTCATCTGCGTCTCATCGGCAGGTGCATCAGGGATGGTGAAATTCCACATCCCTGAAATCTCAAACGCTTCTGTGGGTGACACGGTGGATGCAACGCTCTATGCCAACAACAACCTGAATCCGCTCATCAGCGACATTGCGTTGACCCTGAATTGGAGCAACGGAGTTCTCCAGTATGAGGGCACCACCTTTACAGCAGGAAATACCAAGGTGGCGGAACCGATCGGCACCCACCTGTTGACCATCAATATCGGTGATCACACCAAGGGTATCGCAACAGGCGATGTGGCGCTGGCCCATATCAAGTTCAAGGTCCTCAAGCCCGACAACTCCCCGATCGAGATCACAGTCGACGATGTCATAGACCTATCGGGCGCTGACCTCACCAGCACGGCGACCGCAGTGGACGGCCTGGTGAAGGTCGGGACCCAGACCACCACAACAACCCCAACCACCACCACCGCGACCTCGTACCTCGACCCCGGGTATTCGTATAAGATCGGGTCGATGGAGTCAGGAGCCTGGCAGGCTTTCAACATGGACGTCACGAGCACCGACGATTATGACATCCTGGCCCTCGTATACAACCAGGCGAACAACTTCGAACTCTATGTCTACGACCCCACCACCGGCAGTGTCGTCACCTCTGCCACGGCCCCGTACAGCACAGAGAACAATCTTAACTACATCTGGGCCGTCTCCACGATAAAACCCGGGAGATATACGGTTCTCGTTCACTCCACCAGCGGGGCAGGAACCTTCGCCTTCATCCATTTCTACAACCGACAGCCCATCCAGAGGACCGTAGGGACATCGGCCTGATCGGCCCCCCGGATCCTTTTTGACCACCATCACCCCGGCAAGGTGGCCGCGCAGTCCCTGCCGAGTCGTATACGGTGGGTGCATCATCCCCCCATCGCCTGCTCTCTGACCGGAATGGGCGATAGCACGCCGCACCTCTTATTCTCCAACACGAGGGTATTTTCGAGTTATGCACCACAGCAAACAGGGCGAACATTATTATTCCGGCCGTGTCATCTGAACCTTTATGGCACTGACGAGGTGGATAAGATGAGTCTTGCAGAAGAGTTCGTCGCGTTCTTAAAGAAGTACCAGGTGATCGGACTGGCCGTCGCCTTCATCATGGGAGTGACCGCGACCAAGGTGGTGACCGCCGCGGTCAATGACCTGATCATGCCGATCATCGCGGCCCTCCTCCCTGGCGGGGACTGGAAGACGGCCGTGCTCCAACTGGGGCCGGTGAAGTTCCTGGTCGGGGACTTCGCCGGGGTGCTGCTTGAGTTCGTCATCATCGCTCTGGTGATCTTCATGATCGTAAAATACCTGATGAAGGAGGACGCGACCGAAAAGCGCTGAATCGCGAGCGGGATCGGGCTGGTCAGGCGGCGAGGACCGGCGTGTTTTTAGGGGTTTAGACCCCACACTGCTCTTACGACGTCCTAAATTCGGACAGCGGAGCATCCATGACCACAAACCTTTCCCTCCCCGCCGGGATCGATCCCGGCGCGGCCCTCCTGGCCTCACTCACCGTGATCACCTGGCTGATCACGATCGCATCAGTTTTCGGCGTTCTTCCCCCACTCCACCCGTTCCTGCTCCTGCTGCCGGCGGTGCTGCTCGCCTACCGGTACCAGAAGCGGGGGGTGGCGGTGGCCGGTGGGTTCGCCATCGCATACCTCCTCCTGCTCCTTCTCTCCGGTGTCGACCTGCCGGCGATCGTCGGCGGCGGGGTCGCGGCCGTGATGATCGTGGCGGCCGCCGCTGCCGTCGCCTACCCCTCCTTTGAGGCGGAGGTGTACGGGCTCTGGTACCAGGCCGTCTACCACCGTTCAGGCGAGGCGATCCTCTTCTTCTACCCCGAGACCGGGGCCCTCCACGATGCCAACCCGGCGGCCGGAGCGCTCCTCGGCTACCCGCTCGAGGACCTGCTCCAGCGTCCCTTCACCTCGTTCTGCAATGGGAACCCCAACCTGATCGCCACCGTGCGCGAGCTCCCGCAGAGGAAGCAGGTCTACGAGGCTGAAGACTGGTTCGCCGGAAGGGACGGACGGCTGTACCTCAGGTACTCGCTCGCAATGATCACTGAGGGGCTCGCGATCTGCAGGCTCGCCGACAGGACAGCGGAGCGGCATGCCCTCGACCGGCTGACCGGAAAGGAAGAGAATGAGCGCCGGCTGCTCGACACCCTCCCGGCCACCGCCGGGATCCTCTTCGATGAGGACCTCCGCGTCTCCGCAGCCGGGGGCAGAGCGCTCTCC
This sequence comes from Methanosphaerula subterraneus, assembly GCF_052055875.1. Lineage (GTDB taxonomy): Archaea > Halobacteriota > Methanomicrobia > Methanomicrobiales > Methanospirillaceae > Methanosphaerula > Methanosphaerula subterraneus. Next base: position 2,141,227 of record NZ_CP170508.1, on the reverse strand, counting down.
ACACTGGTCGGGCCGGCTGACCTGGTCGGCAAAACCCTTTGGGAAGGGTTCCCCCACACCCTCGCCGCTCCGTTCGAGCCGCTCTTCCGGGCGGCGCTGACCGGCCGGGAGGCTGAGGCCGAGGTGACGGCCGGCGAGGAGGTGTACCTGGTCAGAACCGCCCCGGTGGTGAAGGAGGACTGGACGATCAGCGGGGGGGTCGCCTCGATCACCGGGATCACCGCCCTTCGGGGAGAGGGGAAGTCGCTGCAGAGCCGCTCCGTCAAAGACAGCGTGCTCGTCTCGCTGCTGCAGGAGGGGAAGACCAAACGCGAACTCTGCAGCGAGGTGCTGGCGGCGCTCCTCTCCCAGACCGATTCTGCGATCGGGTACATCGCGTTCCCGGACCAGACCGGCACCCGCCTCTCGATCGCGGCCTGGTCTGAGGGGGTGATGAAAGGATGTGCCCTCCAGGACGGGGAGTTCACCTGGACGATTGCGGATATGGGGCTCTGGGGAGTTCCGGCCCGGGACAGGCTGCCGGTGATCGTCAATGCTTACCAGGGGCAGCTCCCGAAAGGGCACCTCCCGCTGCAGCGGTACCTCGGAGTGCCGCTGGTCAGGGATGACCGGCTGATCGCCGTCGCCGGGGTCGCCAACAGCCCGGTACCGTACACCGACGGCGACACAGACACAGCCAGGGAACTGCTGGCGGCGCTGGACCAGGCACTCGTCATGCGGCGGCGGACCGACGAACAGGGAAGAGAACTCGCAGCCTATCAGGCGTTCTTCACCCGTGGACCGTTCCCGGCGGCGGTGCTGAACCAGGAGAACGAGATCCTGCATGCCAACCAGGCCTTCGTCACCCTCGTCGGTAGAAGAGAAGGGACGATCCTCGACCTGGTGCAGCCGGCGGACCTGGGCAGAACCAGAACTTTTCTGGAAAACGCCAGGATCGGCCAGGTCTCAGGGGAGGCCGGGATCGAGTGCCGGCTGCAGAGACCGGACGGTCATCACGACCTGTACTGCCAGGCATCGGGGATGGCTGATCGGGAACTGCTGCTGGTGATGGTGGAGATCACCGCCGAGAGACGGGCCGCAGAGGCACGCCGGCTGATCGCTGCCGAACTGCGGCGCCTGACCGGCAGAGAACTGACCCCTGACGAAGAGGAGGCCTGGGATGCGTTGACTGCTCCGGCCAGATTCAATACGTTCCAGGATCCAGACCCGGATCTGCTGAAGAGGAGAGCACCCTGATCCCCTCAGGCCCATCGACCGTCACCTCCTTCTTTCCCTGGTAGACCTGCACGATCCCGATGATCCTGACCACCTCCCCCTGCTGCACCTGTATCTCTGCAGCCGTCTCTGCCGGCACAAAGATGGTGGTCCCATTGACGGTGAGGAGGAGGTGGCCGCCGGTCCCGGTCCAGGCGACCGACCCGACCGTCCCCTGGAGGCTGACCTGGTCCCCCTCATGCGCTTCGCTTGAGAAGGGGTGCGCAAAGTACCCTGGCCCCATAGCGGCGATCAGCAGGTGAATTCCCACCACCGCCCCGATTACGCCCAGCAACAGCAGCAGCGTCAGCCGTTCCTGTGAGACGAACATATGCTGATCTCGATCTATTCCTATTTATCAGCGACAGATTCATATGTTAACGGCGTTAACATGTATATATGGAAACGACTGACCTTCCTCCATCGTCCAGGACGGTTCTCCACATCCTGGAGGACACCGGTGCGATGACGCATAAGCAGATCGTCTGCAGTTCCAAACTAGCACCGCGTACTGTACGGTACGCACTCAAAAAGCTCAAAGAAAATCAGTTGATCATTGAAAAGTTCAACTTCCGTGATGCTCGTCAGATCATCTACCAGCGCAGAGTCAATCAACCGGTGACTGCATGAACGACCGACCCCCTGGATGCAATATCATGATCTGTGACGCGATGCTCCATCGCTACGTCCCGTCGATGCGGGCGGAGATGGTCTATCGTCTCGTTCACCACCAGGGGGTTCCGCAGAGCGAGGTTGCGAGACGGCTCGGCATCAGCAGGGCTGCGATCTCGCAATATATCTCAAAGAAACGCGGTGGATCTGAGATCGATCTCTCCGGAGAACTCGACCAGATGATCAACCGCTGGGCCCTCGCCGTAATGGGCGAGGATACAGCCATCACCCTCTGCGATGTCTGCAGATGTACCAAGGACGGAAAATGCCCATACTCTTCTGATCAAAACCTCGAATAAGAAGGACCTGTCACGCCCGGCGCCGGCGAACCGCCAGCGCGATCACTACCAGCACCACCGCCGCAATCCCCCCTTTGAGGGGATCAAAACCCGTTCTTCCCGCCTTTCCCTCCGAGCTGCCGCTCCGTGCATCCCAGTCGGTGGCGAAGACGGCGGCATAGTAGGCTCCGACCTCCGAACTGTCGATGATCAGCCCGGCCTCCCGGTTCTCGTTCGGGGAGACGGTGTTCCAGTTGATCGAGGAGACCAGTACCCGCCGGTCGTCGACGATCACCCCCTTGTTGTGAATCTTCACCAGGTCCTGGGCGGTGAGGTCCGCCAGCCTGGCCTCGAGGGGCAGGTGCTCGGCAACCGCGACCTGGTTGATGTAGGCGACCATCTCGTCATTATCCTTCAGGTCATCGACATTGAACCAGGCCGAGTCCAGGATCACCTGCACGCTCACTCCCCGCCGTGCATCGGCGATGGCCGCTTCGAGGAATGGGTTCAGCGTTCCTGCCGATGTGTTCTTGATATAGGCCTGCTCGATCCTGACCGATCGGGTCGCACCGGCGATCAGGTCCGTGATCAGCGAGGAGGTGTCGGGGGCCAGCACCGGGGTGACCGTGGTGTCGGAGAAGGTGGTCGCCGGTGACCTGACCTGAAACGTTCCGCTCGCCTCCTCTCCCGCACCCCCCTGACCGGTCGGGGCCGGGGCGATGTCGACACCGGTCCAGTCGAGCGAAAAGACACCGGCGAAGTAGGCTGCCACCCGGGGATCGTGAACCAGCGCCCCCCAGCCCCGGTTGCCTGACGTCCCCTCCTCAGGGAACCCGCCGGGCTTGAAGTTCTCGCTGGTGACCAGGACGGCCGAATCATCGATCACCAGGTACTTGGCATGATCGTACCGGTACCGGGCGTGTACCCCCGATACACCTCCAAGGAGCATTACCGGGATCTGGTGCTCCTGAAGCGACCGGACCACCCCCTTCTCGGCCGGGGAGATCCCGCCGACCGGCCCCCCCTCGAGCAGCACCCTGACCGAGACCCCCCGGCCGGCGGCTGCGATCAGGGCCGCACCGATCGCCGGGTCAGTCAGTTCGTAGACATTCAGATCGATCGACCGCCGCGCACCGTTGACCGCGTCGTAAAAGACCCCGGCCGAGGAGTCAGGGGAGACGAAAGCGGTCAGGGTCACGTTCTGAAAGGTGGCAGGAGGGAGCCGGGACTGCCCGATCAGCAGCATCCGTCGGTCCCAGGCCCCGTCCGCATAGATATGGACCTGCCCCTGCTTGGGATCCACGTCCCCGGGCCAGGTGATCGTCTGGACCACCGTGCCATGGTCGGTCAGGACCACCTGATCATGCTCGTTCCCAAGCCGAAGATCGCCCTTTCTGACCATGTCCCGGATCGCAGGGGAGGAGTCGTACATCTCAAAATCAGGCGACACTCCGAAGGTCTGCCGGTATGCCGTCCCGTTTCGTGCGATCACGGCGCTGGAGTCAAGAACAGCCCCGGACGGGAACCGGAGCGAGCCGACGCTGTCGCTGATGACCAGGTCGGCGAGCGGCCCGGCCCCTGCCAGCACCAGGTACTCGTCGGGCTCGTTCTTGGTGTAGGTGTCCGGGCAGAACTCCACGATCTGAAAAGCCGCAACAGATGAGACCAGCAGACAGAGCAGGAGGGTCAGCACCACCAGGGCCCATCGCCGCATACGAATCGTTTATGCAGTGACTGACCATAAAACCAGACGGTCTGGATCCGGTCGGGTGGCAGGAGAAAAAAGAGGTGTGTCTGGGCCCGGAATCAGTTGCAGCCGCTCCAGCCGCAGTTCTTACAGGTCCCCTTGTTGCACCCTTCGCCGAAGTCGAGCGGTTCGTGGCACTCCGGGCAGAGCCGCTTCTGATCGGTCTTGCGGATCTCCCAGTTGTTGAGGGTCGTGATGCTCTGGTTGGTGGCGGAGAGTTCGATGCACCGGCCGACCACGTCGGCGCAGGAGAAGCCCTCGGATGAGGGATTCCGTATCGCTGATACACAGTTCACCTTCGCGAACTGTTTGACGAACTTATGGTACGGAACCCCGCTCTGGAGACCGGTGCTGATCGCGCGGCCGAGGGCGTTGCTGTTCGCCTCGCACCCGCTCCCGACAGTCCTGATGAAGACCTCGATCGGCTTCTGGTCGAGCAGGTTCACGGTGACGTACAGGGAGCAGCACCCTGATTGGCAGAGGTAGGTCCTCCCGGAGAGTTCTTTCGGGCGGCTGATCGAGACGGCCGGGGCCGGGGATAAGGCCTGGACCACGACCGGTGCAGGGGCGGCCTCCTTGAGGGTGAGCACCACGTCCTCCCGGCTGTTGGTCCGGTAGATCGTGATCCCTTTCAGCCCGAGCCGCCAGGCCAGCAGCAGCGCCTCGGCACAGTCGTCCCGAGTAGCGTCTTTTGGCATGTTGATCGTCTTACTGATGGAGGCGTGCACCTCCCGCTGGAACGCGGCCTGCATCTCCACATGGTCCCGCCAGGGGATGTCGAGGGCGGTCTTGCAGAGTCTCCGGAACTCCACCGGGAGCCAGGCGAGGTCCTGCACCGTCCCGGTCTCATGGACATGGGCAATCACCTCGTCGACCCGCCGGGCCAGGTCGTCCCCTGTATGCCCCTGCAGCGCGAGCGTCTCCTCGAGGGCCTCCTTGAAAACAGGGTTGACGACGATGAAGGTCTTTCCCACTGTGTTCTTCCGGGTGTACGCAAACGAGAAGATGGGCTCGATGCCGCTTGAGCACCCGGCCAGGAGAGAGATCGTGCCGGTCGGGGCGATGGTGGTCATCGCGGCGTTCCGAACTGGGAATGCAGTCCAGATGGACCCCTGGATGGCCGGGAAGGGGCCGAGAAGTTCGGCACGCAGCCGGGACTCGTCGACGGCCGTCTCACTGACCACCTTCATCACATGCTCGCACCAGACCCGGGCCTCCGGGGAGTCGTACGGGAGGCGGATCATCAGCAGGGCGTCGTGAACCCCCATCAGCCCGAGCCCGATCTTCCTGGTCGTCCGGGTCGCCTCGGCGATCTCCTCGATCGGATAGACGTTCTTGTCGATCACGATGTCGAGGAGGCGGACACCGGTCCGGACCGTCTCCCTGAGGAGATCCTCATCGAGGACGTGCCCCTTCACACAGGCGGCGAGGTTGATGCTGCCGAGCACGCAACTCTCATACGGGAGGAGCGGCTGCTCGCCGCACGGGTTGGTGGTATCGATCACCCCGAGCTGCGGCGTCGGGTTGTGCCGGTTGATCTCGTCATAGAAGAGGACGCCCGGCTCCCCGTTCTTCCAGATCCCGTCCACGATCCCCGACCAGATCTGGCCGACGGTGGTCGCTTCACCGGTGTGGGGGTGGACGAGCCAGACCTTGTCGAAGTGCTGCTCTGAGACGAGGTGCATGAACGCGTCGTCGACCATCACCGAGATGTTGAAGTTGGAGATCTCCCCCTCCCGGGTCTTGGCATTGATGAACGCCAGGATGTCGGGGTGCTGGACGTTCAGGATCCCCATGTTGGCCCCGCGCCGGCGTCCGCCCTGCTTGATCACCTCGGTGGCCGCGTTGAAGACCCGCATAAAGGAGATCGGTCCCGAGGCGACCCCCTCTGTCGACTGCACCGGGGACCCCTCCGGTCGGATCTTCGAGAAGTTATACCCGGTCCCCCCGCCGGTCTTGTGGATGATCGCCCCCTGTTTCATCGCATCGAAGATCCCGTCGATCGAGTCGGGGACCGGGAGGGTGAAACAGGCGGAGAGCTGCCCGAGATCGGTGCCGGCGTTCATCAGGGTGGGGGAGTTGGGGAGGAACCTGAGAGAGACCATCGCTTCATAGAAGCGGGCGGCCTCGGCCTCGTCCGCGGCAAGGGCGGCGGCCACCCGGCGGCAGATGTCCTCAAAGGTCTTCTCTCCGGCTCTCAGGTAACGTGCGGACAGAATGCTGTCGACGATCGGTGACGAATCCATAAATAGTCCTCATACTGTGGTCTGATTTCCCATGGATTACACCATCGGGGAGACCATGTTGAAGATAAATTTATGTTCGTTGTCTTATATCATAGGAGGTATCATGGGGGGTAGCGACCCCCCTCTGACCCTCTCCCCGAGGGGTGGTGGAAGCCGGCCGGGTGATCCCCGCCGTGGTCCGCCGGCCACTGAAATGGTCATCCGCCACCAGGTGAGGATGATCCCAATTTTTCCGGGAGAGGGTCCATCTGTATGAGATGAGAGCGCAGAGCGCACTGGTCGTGAAGCTCGGGGGGTCGCTGCTCCCCCGGGTACCCGGGTTGGTGGAGGAACTGCAGAGGTCAGAGCGGCCGCTGCTGCTGGTGCCGGGCGGCGGTCCCTTCGCCGACCAGGTCAGAACTCTGGGGCTGGACGGGGACGAGGGCCACTGGATGGCGATCGCCGGCATGGAGCAGTTCGGGTGGTACATCGCCTCGAAGGGAGTGCCGGCAACCGACCGCCTGGTCGTCGACGGGGGCGTCAGCGTCCTCCTGCCGTACCGGGTGCTTCGGGAGGAGGATCCCCTGCCGCACACCTGGGAGGTCACCTCCGACACGATCGCGGCCTGGGTGGCGGAGAGGCTCCATCTGGACCTTCTGTTGATCAAGTCGGTCGATCGCCTGACCGTCGGGGGCAAGGCGGTGGACCTGATCGAGCAGCCGGAATGCTGCGATGAGGTCGATCCCTGCCTGATCCCGTTCGTCCTCTCCCACGGGATCCGGGCCGCCGCAGTGAACGGACAGGTCGACGGACGGGTCGCAGAGCACCTGCGCGGAGCAGAGGTCCCATGCACGGCGATCAGGTCCCTGGAAACAAGTATTTAATTGTCTCAGATCAGATAGTACAGCAGATTTCGAGGAACGTTATGGCAATAAAGAAATGTACATCGTGCAATGCACCTCTGGCCGAGGTTGGCGGCACCAGTTTCGGGTGTCCCCAGTGCGAATATGAGATCAAGCGGTGCGAGCGGTGCAGGGAGCAGTCAATCCCGTACATGTGCCCTCAGTGTGGATTCCAGGGGCCCTGAGCCATGGGCAGTGTAGCACTGATCCTCAAGGTGATGCCGGAGTCCCCGGATGTCGATCTTGAAGCGCTGAAGGCCGCGATGCGTGCCAAGGTCCCTTCGATTCAGGACATCCAGGAAGAGCCGATCGGCTTCGGGTTAAAAGCGCTGAAGGTCATGGCGGTCGTCTCTGATCAGGGTGGCGAGACCGACGCAATCGAGGAGGCTATCTCAACGATTGAGGGTGTCGAGCGTGCTGAGATCGCCGAACTGACACTGACGTAAAACAGAAATTTTATTCCTTTTTTTCAAGCCTTTCAAAGACCTGATCAGTACTGTTTCGGATCTTTTCGACTGATGCCCCGAATGCTTTCACTTCGTCCGGCTCGATCCTGATGGGGATCGGCGTAACGCCAGACCGGTTGATCAGCGCGGGAACCCCGATACAGACCCCTCCGATGCCGTGCACTTCGCTCTTCAGGTAGGCAGACACGGTCAGAAGCCGGTTCTCGTTGCCGAGCACCGTTCGCACGAGCGTGGCGATCGCCTCGCCCGGACCATAGACGGTCGAGCCCTTGTACTTGATGATCATCTCCCCACCCTGAACGACCGATTCGATCATCTGGTCGACGGGTAGGTCCGAGAACGCGGGCAGATTACAGATCCTGATGCCACCGAGCGTGGTGGCCGACCAGAGCGGGACCATCGATGCCCCGTGCTCGCCGATGATACGCGTATGCACCTCGCTGACATGCACCCTGAAGTACGCAGCGATCAGCGACTTCAACCGCATCGAGTCCAGGTGGGTGCCGAGTCCAAAGACCTGTTTCTGTTTCATACCCGAGTACTTGAGTGCCACAGCCGTCATCACGTCCACCGGGTTCGTGATCATGAGCAGATGCGCAGACGGTGCGACTTCACCGATCGTTGTCGCCGCCTCTGCGACGATCCCGGCGTTCTTCACTGCCAGGTCCATCCGGTCCTCTCCGGCCTTACGGGCGACACCTGCGGTGTAGACGATCACATCAGAGCCTGCCAGGTCCTGCTGATCCGTGGTCCATTCGAGGGCCACGTCGGTGCCTCTGGCGGCATACGAGTCCTTGAAATCACGGGTGATCCCTTCGAGCAGGTTCTCACGCCCCGGCCTCCCAACCAGCAGGATCTCCTTCACATACGGGATCTCTGAGATCGGATGAGCGGCAAAGCAGCCCACACTGCCGGTAGCTCCGATGATAGCAACTCTCGACATAGTAACACAGAAATGGGAACGCGTTATCGGTCGACAGTACGTGCCTGACCTTGCTGGAGACCCTTCCTCCACCCCGCACCCCCGCGGGCGCCAAACGTCTACGGTAAGTCTGCTCCCTTCCGGGCCTGGACCGGTGTCCGCAGCAACAGGCCCCAACTCCCTCCGGAGTATTGAATCCTGTCCGCCGACCTCGCAGGACAAGGTATCTACGTCAGGGTACACCAGACTCAGTCAGATCGTTAAAGCCTTCCTCAAACTTCGCCCTCCGCATGGCGGCGGTTTCGGATAACAGGTGACGCCGAGCCACCCGGGCTAGTTCCCATCATTGATTGTCCCTTCAGGGGATAAATATCTCTCCCCTGACATGCGCGTTCCATTCGGAGAGGATCCGCCGGGTCTGGTGCAGATCCTCCTTTTGGAACAGGTCCAGGACCGCGAGGACCGGCCGCGGACCGATCACCTGGTGCAGCCGGAGCAGATCCCCCTGGTACACGCTGATCTGGTGCCGATCCCCGACCCCCTCGGCCACCAGCAGGGGATCCCGCCTGACCGGTGTCTCTGCCAGTTCAGAAAGAGTGACCTCGCTGCTGACCGAGGAGAGGCCGAGCGCCATCCGGTTCACCCGGAGGTTACACCCGGCCCAGTAGGCGGCGGCATACCAGGCATCGTTCATCACCACGGCCGGCGTTCCAAGCAGGGCTGCAGTCAGCCCGAGGGTCCCGGGGCCGCAGCAGGCATCGACGAAGAGGCGGTCGTCCCCGGCCCGGCACCGGGAGGCGACAGCCCGGACCTTCGGACTCTCCGGGCGCGGCACCTCGATGTGCATCAGCGAGTGCTGCCGGTACAGCACCAGCGGCCCGGCAGGGGTCGGGACCACTGAGGCCCCGACATCGCACCCTGCCAGCACCCGGTGATGAGTGGCAGGCCGGTTGAGGTCAGGGTCGACGGCGCCCGGGATCACCTGCCGGTCCAGGATCGCCCCCTTCACCTCAGGGACCTCCCTGACCAGCCTTTTTGCCGAATGATCGGTCACGTACCGGGAGAGGAGGACCAGGGACCGGGCCGGAAGAAATGGGGCACGCCGGAGCACCGTCGCCGGGTCGAGGAGCGGTACCCCTGAAGCCAGCAGCGGGGCGGTACTGGGAAGGTCCCCCTCCTCGACCATCACCGTATAAATGTGGGCGAAGACTTCGTCGATGAACCGTTTCCCGCAGGTACAGGGGGCGAGATACGAGAGGTCTGCCGGGGGCCGGCGCTTGTCGAGCAGCCTGCCGGTGCAGTCCGGACAGGGGGAGAAATGTGCAGAGAGACCAGCCAGCAGTGCTGGAGCATCGTGGATGCATCCCTTCCCGCAGACCGGACAGTCCATGGTGGCAGATATGGCAGTCCAGTATAGATACCTTCTGAACTGTTCGCGGATCGTGCCAGAGTAGTGGGCCCGATGCGATTCGAACGCATGACCGCCCGGTTATGAGCCGGGCGCTCTGACCGGACTAAGCTACGGGCCCAAAGAAAGAAAGACGCCGCCAACAGGACTCGAACCTGTGGCATGCTGGTTAACAGCCAGCCACTCTACCAACTGAGTTATGGCGGCAGGTGCACATTGTGTGCTTTAATGAGTTGCTCTTCGGCGTTATTAAAGGTAACTGTCGCTGCCCGAATTATGCCAAACCTCGTTATTATACCTTCTGCAGATAAAATTACTATCACCATAATTGGAGTGATCTGTACCAAGTGCTGCGCAGGGAAGAACACCTGAGAGGAGGAGAGGAGAGACCTCACCCAGGGAGTGGCGTCCGGGTAGCCGGAGGTAACAGATGAGGATACAGTCCAAGGTCATGCTGATCGGAACCGTGATGTTCGTCACCATCTTGCTTGCGCTCACCCTCTTCTCAACCATCACATTGCAGCACAGTTATGACGTTCTCGAACAGGGCGACACCATAGCAGAGATGGACCGGGGCGTCTCTGCCCTGCAGAGCGACCTCGACGTGATGAACAGGAATCTCATGGACTGGGCGTTCTGGGACGACACCTACCAGTTCGCTCAGGGAAAAAACCCGGCGTACTGCGCCAACAACCTGATGGAGGAGACCTTCTCGACCCTGAACCTGAACGGTCTGCTGATCTATGATCAGGGTGGAGACCTGGTCTACGCACAGGGGTTCAACCTGAAAACCGAGGAGTATGCAGACCTCCCGGAAGGACTCAATACTTCGATCGCCGCCCACCATGAGACCCTCTTCTCCGGAACAGACCAGCTGCAGACCGTCAACGGGACGCTGTTCCTGCCCGGCGGACCGGTGCTGATCGCTTCCGCCCCGATCCTGACCAGCACCTTCGAGGGCCCTTCGACCGGGACGATGATGATGATCCGTTCGATCGATCAGCGCTGGCTCGCCTCGATCAGTTCAAAGTCAGGGATTCCCGTCTCGATCCTGACCCCGGAGGCAGCCCTTGATTCCGGGCTTTCGGAGATGACGCTGTTGAGCAGGGGTGAACCGGTGACGGTACCGGTGAACGACTCGATCATCAGGGGGTACCAACTGATCCGGAGCATCGACGGAAGCGACGGGTTCATCCTTTCGGTCGAAAAAACCCGTACCATCAGCAGGACCGGGGCGGCCACTGTCGACGGATTTCTGAAGATCTTCGGACTGTTTGGAGTGATCTATGCCCTGCTCATCATCCACCTTGTCAGGAGAATCTTCCTCAAGCCCCTGAACACCCTGACCACCGGGGTTCTGTCTGCAGAACAGGGGGACGGCAGGCGAAAGAGGATCGAACCGATCAGGGGCGATGACGAACTGACCATCCTCGGGACTACGATTAACCGGATGCTGGAGACGATCGACCAGGCACAGACTGCGATCGAGGCCAGTGAAAAACGTTACCGGAGCGTGGTCGAGGACCAGACTGAACTGATCTGCAGGACCAATTCCAAGCTCACGATCACCTTCATGAACAGGGCCTTTACCGATCACTTCGTCACCGACCAGGTGAAAGGTCAGGAGTCCGTGGAATTCTTTTCGATGATGCCGGAACCGGCGAAAGAGAAGGTGCTGCTCTTCCTGAGGGGCCTGAACCCAACAAAACCGGTCGGAGAGACCGAGATCAGGTTCCCGTACCAGGGGAGCACACACTGGATGGCCTGGACGGTCAGGGGGCTCTTCGATGCAGCCGGCGAGCTGACCGAGTACCAGTTCGTCGGCAGGGACGTGACCACCCAGAAGCAGGCGCTCATTGAACTGAAGGAGTACCGTGATCACCTGGAGGAACTGGTGAATCAGCGGACCGAGGAGATGATGGGGATGCAGGATGAACTGCTGAACATCGAGCGGCTGGAGTCGGTCGGGGTTCTCGCCGGCGGGATCGCCCATGACTTCAACAACCTTCTCTCTGCGATCCTCGGCAACATCGAACTGGTCAGGATGGACCTCGACGAAAACTCCCCGCTCGATGAACGGATGGCCGAGATGGAACGGGTGGTTCACCGTGCCACCGCCCTGACCCGCCAGTTGCTGACCTTCGCCAAGGGAGGCGCCCCGATCCGGAAACTGGCCCACCTCGGCCCGATGATCAGCGATACCGTGGAGTTCACCTGCAGAGGATCGCCGATCAGATGCTCCTGCCGGGTCCAGGTCGACCTCTGGGCCACCGAGGTGGATCTGGACCAGATCTCCCAGGTGATCAACAACATCACCCTGAACGCAGTGCAGGCGATGCCCAATGGAGGAACACTCACCGTAACCGCGGAGAACTGGGAGTATACCGGGGTTGAGGCGATGCCAATCGCCGCCGGCAGGTATGTGAAGATCACGATCGCAGACGAGGGGGTCGGGATCGCGAGCGAGCAGCTCTCCCGGGTCTTCGATCCGTTCTTCACCACCAAAATAACAGGGAGCGGCCTCGGCCTCTCAACCTCGTTCTCGATCATCAGGCAGCACAATGGACTGCTTCAGGTCGCCTCGACCCCCGGCGAGGGAACCACCTTCACGATCCTGATCCCGGCAGCCAGGGATCTCCAGGCAGAAGAGTGAAGAGCGATCAGCGCCTGATCGAGGAGAGGATCGCGATCAGGTCGTCTAGGTTCTGATCTAAGGCCCCAAGCAGGGCTTCAGTCCGCTGCGTGGCAACGGCACCTGCCGGGGATGCAGAGATGTATCCATCCTGCTCGAGCACCCGGAGGGAGTACCTGACTCGGTGCACCGGCAGGTCGAGAAGCTCCGCGAGTTTGGTGATTCCGATCGGCTGGTGGTCCCTGACCGCCCGGGCGATCTCGATATGCCGCCCGAAGAGTTCGATCTCGCTGCGCAGTTTGTCGATCATCAGGGCCTCAGGGCTGGCTGTCGAGCCAGGCCTTCTCCACCCGATACATCCGCATGAAGAGCACTGCCAGCGCTGCGGCAGCGATAAAGAAGACCACCGAGAACGGAATGTTCATGTCAAACGGCGCAATGAAGAGTGCGATCACCCCGAGCGCAGCGAGCAGAACGATCACATTGAGGACGAGCGTCAGTTTGTAAAACTTCCACTTAAATTTCTCTTTTGCCCTCTCATCCATTATTGATACTGCACGTCTATGATAAAAGTACTTCTGGTTTCAACTCGAATGTGAGTACCCAATGACGCTGCTCGATACGGTGACAGAGCAGAGCGGGGCTGCGGCCTATGTTGGCTACGGCTCCTCCCTTGATCCTGATATGCGCTACCTGACCAGGTTCTCCTGTACCGACCCGGTGGTCTACCTGAAGAAGACCGGGGAACAGGGGCGAATCGTGGTCTCACAGATGGAGTATGGTCGGGCCGTGCAGGAGTCCGCCTTCCTCCCGGTCACCCGTTCCGAGGCCGGGCTGCTGGAGATCCTCAAAGAGGAGCCTGACCGCTGGAAGGCGACGGCGACGATGATCAGCCGGCTCGCCGGCGGAGACCTGCTCGTCTCGCCGACCTTCCCGGCCGGGCTGTACGCCCCCCTCTCCAGCCTCTGCACGGTTGTCATCGACGACCAGACTGTTGAACGGATGCGGGCCGTCAAGAGCGAGGAGGAGATCGCCTGTATCAGGACGGTGCAGCTGGCGACCGAGGCCTCGATGAAGACGGCCAGGAAGTTGATCCACCGTGCGAAGGTGAAGAAGGGCGCGCTGCAGAGGGACGGCGAGCCCCTGACCGCCGAGTGGGTGAAGCAGGCGATCCATACCACCCTTCTTGAGCATGGATGCACCGGGGCCGAGACGATCGTCTCCTGCGGCCCTGACAGTGCGATGCCGCATCACACCGGAGCCGGCCCCCTGCTCGAAGGGGAACCGATCGTGATCGACATCTTTCCAAAGAGCGAAACGACCGGGTACTACGCCGACATGACCAGGACCTATGTGAAGGGGGAGGCCGACCCGGCGATCGGGGAGATGTACGCGGCTGTCAGGGACGCCAAGGCCGCTGCACTCAAAGAGATCAGGGCCGGGGCCGGGGGGGCTGCTGTCCATCAGGTCGCCGTCGACCTCTTCGCTGAACGGGGGTACCCCACCGGGGCGACCGGGTTCACCCATAACCTGGGCCACGGGGTCGGGCTGGCGGTCCACGAGCTGCCGACGCTCGGCCCGTCAGGGGGTCCCCTGGGGGCAGGGGAGGTCGTGACCGTCGAGCCCGGGCTCTACTTCCCCGGCATCGGCGGGGTCAGGCTCGAGGATCTCTGCGTGGTCAGATCCGACGGCGCAGAGAACCTGACGCATTGCAAAGAGGAGATGATTCTGTGAAGGACGAGATATTTGATTGTTATACAGAGGCAGGAACGCTGGCTTCAGCGATCCTGAAACGGGGACGTGCGATGGTGACCGTCGGGGCGGCGCTACTCGAAGTGGTCGAAGGGATCGAACAGATGGTCGCCGACGAGGGGGCCGGGCTCGCCTTCCCGCTGAACGTCTCGTTCAACGAGGCCGCGGCCCATGACACCGCGGTCACCGGGGACGAGCGGGTCTTCGCCGCAGGGGACCTGATCAAGCTCGACCTCGGGGTCCACCTGGAGGGGTATATCGCAGACACCGCGACCACCGTCGACCTCGGGGACCATGCAGCCCTGGTCAGCGCTTCAGAGCAGGCCCTCGCCGAGGCGATCCGGGCCGTCAGGCCCGGGGTCACCACCGGCGAGCTCGGCGGGGTGATCCAGCAGACGATCGAGGCGAAAGGGTTCCGGCCGATCGCAAACCTGACCGGCCACGGCCTCGGGCAGTACCAGATCCACACCCAGCCGTCGATCCCGAACATCAGGCTGATCGGGGGCACCCCGCTGGTCGAAGGGATGGTGATCGCCATCGAACCGTTCGCAACCACCGGGACCGGCCGGGTGAGCGATGGGCAGAGGATCGAGATCCTGCAGCAGATCGGGGACCGGCCGGTCCGGATGCCGGCGGCGAGAAGGGTGCTGGCAGACATCAGCGATCGGAACGGAATGCCGTTTGCACGCAGGTGGATCACCGATCCGAAGCGGGACCTGGCACTGAATACCCTGATCCGGGCCGGCGTCTGCTACGGCTACCCGGTCCTTCGCGACCAGCCCGGATCGATGGTCTCCCAGCACGAGCATACCCTGATCGTGACCGCTGAAGGCTGCATCGTCACCACTGCATGATTGGATATGCTTATCGCAGGGGCAGGCGAATAGATACGGTTAAGATCTATGTCCGGAGACGATGAGATGCTGAGGCTGACAGAGGTGGTCCTGACAGCCGAGATCTACAACCAGTACCAGAAACTCGACATCAATGATCTGACCCCGGTATGCAGGGAGATCTTTGGTGTCACCAGCAAGTCCGCCGAGGTGAAACGACCGGTCAGCGTGAGCGAAGGGATGATCAGAAAGGTGTTCGGAATATCGGATGCCGCTGAACAGTTGAAAGCAAACCCGTTCGTCTCTTACGAGGAGTTCGGGCAGCGGCTGCGGATCACTGCGCTGCCCGGCGCAGCGGACTGGTTCGTCAAGAGAGGAGGGACCGCGCATATCCAGCGGAACCCTGCACTCGCCTGGTATTTTGAGACCGAACGTCAGCTCGACGTGTCGTACCAGCAGGCCAGGGCCGTCAACGTCCCGTACGAGGACACCCGGGCCTACCTGGAGAAGAAGATCTCCGCGATCATCGCCGATGACGAGAAGATCCGGGGTGCGCTGGACCTGATCATCGTCTCGGCTCCAGAAGAGGTGGCCCAGCGGCTCGAGGACCTGGTGCTGACCCCAGAGCAGGAAGACAGCATCAGGAAGATCAATACAGCGATGGCCAACCTGGACTTCCTCCGGTCCCATGATATCCATGAGGTGGGCAAGTTCCTCTTCGTCGGCCCGCCCGGCACCGGGAAGACCTCGCTGGCGCTCTCGATGTCGCATGTGCTGCACATGCCGATCCTCGAGGTCCGCCTCTCGATGATCACCTCGCAGTACCTCGGCGAGACCTCCAAGAACATCGACAGGATCTTCGACCTCGCCAGAAAACTGACCCCGTCGATCCTCTTCATCGATGAGTTCGACTTCATCGCAAAGAGCCGGACCAACGACGATCATGGTGCGATGAAGCGGGCCGTAAACGCCCTTTTAAAGAACATCGACCAGGTGAACCTGGTCAAGAACGGTGTGGTGCTGATCGGAGCCACCAACCACCCGCGGCTGCTCGATGACGCGGCCTGGCGGAGGTTCGACGAGGTGATCGAGTTCGCCCTCCCGGACACCGGGATGCGCAGGACGATCCTCTCCAAGCTGACAGCCACCCTGGACTCGTCCCTGAACCTGGATCAGCTGGCAGAGGAGACCGCCAAGTTTTCAGGGGCCGACCTCCGGATGATCGTCAAGGAAGGGATGATCTCGGCACTGATGCGGGGTCAGCGGATGATCTCGCAGGACGACATCGAGAAGGGTGTCGAGATGGTCGAGAAGCGGAACAGCATCAAGGACTGCTGCTGGGTGTGAGATGGAACTCCGGTTGCTCGGCACAGGGGATGCGATCGGCACCCCCAAGATCAGGTGCGCCTGTCCCCAGTGCATGGAGGCGTACAGAACCGGAGAGCAGCGCCTCCGGACCTCGCTCCTCCTCGAGGTGGACGGTCGCCACCTGCTGATCGACTCCTCGCCGGACCTGCGGCAGCAGCTCCTCTGCGCAGGGTCGCCGGTGATCGATGCGGTGATCTGGACCCATGGCCATTATGACCATTTCATGGGGTTTGGGGAGTTCTACCGGGTGCAGAAACCACCGGCCGTCTACGGGGCGGCGGAGGTGCTCGAGTACTGCGGCGAGACCTTCTCGTTCCTTCAGTTCGAGAAGCACCCGGTCACGCCGTTCGAGCCGTTCGAACTGCTCGGGCTGACGATCACCCTCTTCCCGGTCAACCATCCGCCGGCATACACCACCGGCCTTCGGATCGAGCATAACGGGACGGTGATCTGTTACACCGCCGACACCAGGGCCGACCTCGACCCGGCAAGCAGGGCCCTGTTGCAGGGAGCCGACCTGCTGTTGATCGACGGGATCGTCCCGCCCGGGTACCACATCCACAAGCATATGAACTATGAGGAGGCCTGCCAGATCGCAGAGGAGAGCGGGGCAAAGGGGTTCCGATGTGTCCACCTCTCCCATATGATCCCATTTGACACGCCACATGCCGGGCACGATGGCGAGATGTTCAGGTTCTGAGGCATCACCCATACCTATATCCTTCTTCCCCTACCAACCATACAGGCATGGAGATCAAGATCCTTGAGCTGGAGAAGGACAGAGCACGCCTTCTGATCGCAGGAGAGGGCAACACCTTTATGAACGCACTGACCGAGGAGATCCTGACCGATCCAGCGGTCGATGTGGCACGGTACCGGATAAAATATCAGTTCTCAGACCCTGAACTCTTCATCACGACGAAGGAGGGGAAGTCCCCGATAGCCGCGATCCGTGAAGCCTGCGGCAGGCTCTCGGGGTTCTGCGACAAACTCCTCAAGGACCTGGACGCGGCGCAGTAATCACTCTTTTTCTGGTTCAACGCTCTTTTTTGGGCCCCGGGGGTCCCCGGATGCGGCCAGGTACAGGTGCAGGAGCACCAGCATGATGAACGGTCCCCAGAGCAGTGCATGGATCTCCTGGGCCAGGGCCTTTCCGAGCAGGCCGAAGGTCAGCGGCGTGATCAGCCCGGGATTGGATATTCCAAACCCGGTGAGCAGGTAGAGGGCGACCATCACAATCAGCAGGTCCGCGACATACCCCCTCAACACAGTTCGTCTCATCGCACTCACCCAAAGAACGACCGGTTCAGGTCGCCGCCGGGGGCGTACCCCCGCTGTTCCCAGTACCCGCGGTAGCCGGCATCATCAGAGACGACGATTCCGGTCACCCAGCGGGCCCACTTGTATCCCCACTTCTCCTCGGCCACCAGGGCGAACGGGTACCCCCGCTCAGCCGGAAGGGTCATGTTGTTCACCCGGTAGGCGAGCAGGATCGGCCGGTCGGTGAAGTACGACCGTGGAAACGAGGTCGTATACCCGTCAGCCGACTGGAAGATCACCGTCGAGCCCGGGTCGGCCGGTACCGAACGGTTCAGCAGGTCGCTGACCAGCACCCCCTCCCAGAGAAGGGTGGCGTCCCACCCCTCGACGCAGTGGAGGGTGACGACCTTTTCGTAATGCGGGAACCGGTCCAGCACCTCCTGGTAGGTATACTGCTCCGGCTGGCTGACCAGCCCGCTCACCGAGAGGCGGTAGGTTCCGATATCGATCTGCTGTGGTCCTTTGATCGAGTTCTCCCGGATCCCGTCGACCGGGGTCAGGGGCTGCCCTTCGTAAGCAGTGATCTCGGTGGAGGGGAGGTGGGTCGCCGATCGTTCGCCGGCCAGGTCGGCGATGTAGACGACCCCGACGGCCACAATCGCCACGACCAGGATCAGCCGATAGAGGCTGGCAGGTGCCATGAGCAGTGGATGGTGAACCGGGAATTTAATAGTGTTGAAGGCAACAGCCTCAACCAATCGTCGACGATACAAAGTTTGTCGGAGATTGGCCTATTCCGGGATTATCAGAAGAAACAGATGGAATTCAAACTGGCTGTCTATGCACTTGAAAGAGTGAGAAACTTCTTGGTTTTTTGAAGTGTGAGGGTTTCTACAGAGCCCTTTTTTCTTCTTCCTGACGAAAAAACGAGCAGGAGCCGGGGGCCTGCCCCCTGATATATCCTTTCGACATTCAATTTTCAATTTTGACTGTTTGTGGAAGGTCAACCTTTCCCTTTACCTTTATCATCGCGAGAAGATACGGCAGAGCGAGCACAACCGCCACACATCCGAATGTAAGGAACGTATTGCTGATTGTTGCAGCAATGGCAATGACCGGCACGATAACAAGACTGGAAGCGAACTGGCCGATGTTCAGAGCTACTGAGAACCCGCCACTTGCCCTGCCGAGGAATTGTTTTGGCGTGATCGTGGCAATCCAGGATAAGATCGTCGGCATCAAAAGACCATTACCCAGACCAATACAGATTACTGCGAACGCAACGGCGACAAGCGACGTGGCTAACCCAAGACAGCAGTACCCGATGCCAAAGCAGATGAACGTAAGGGCGAGGATCGTGTATCGGTGGAATCTCCAGGCAAGTCTCCCGTAAAAGATTCCTATGATTGATGCGGCACAGCCCATGATACCCAGGAATAATCCGCTGGTAAGCGCAGTGTTTTCGCCTAAGATCCGTGCTGCATCCAGATTTGCAATAAAGTAGGGGAACTTTATAGGCATTACAAAGAACAGCATACTACCCATAAACAGGGTTATATACCCTAAGAGGAGGGGGGAGAGGGGGAACTTTTCATCAGATTCTGCCGTATTCCTTTCAATTTTCGGAAGAACGGGCTCTTTCATCGTGAGAAGAACACCTGCGAGAATGACAAGTCCGATCAGGTAGATAAGGAACGCCGCACGCCAGGAAATACCGGCGAGAAATCCCCCGCTCATTTCAAGAATCAATACCCCGAACCCCATAGCAGCTGCCTGATAACCGAGAACTTTGGCACGGGTCGGTCCCTCGTAATAACAGGGAATCAGAGAGGATGTCGTGCAGGTGATACCGGCAATGCCGATCCCAAGGATGACTCTACCAACTAATAGTGCGTATATGGAGGTGAGAAAATATCCGGAACTTCCTGCGATGGTGAAGATAGCAACGGAGGCGACAAGGACTTTGATTTTGCCGATTTTATCCGAAAGAAGACCGATGAAGATGCCGGTGAGGGCAATTGCAAGCGAAGGGAGCGTAACAATTAAGGAGATGAGTGAGTCTGGCGTATCGGGAAATGCCTGGCTGATTAATGGCAGAGCCGGCGCGATAGCTGCTCCTCCCATGAGAATCATCATGGCTGATAACAAGAGAAAAAGTAATGTCCATCTTGTTGGTTGAAATTTCGTTGGTTTAAACGGTGTGATAACCATGCCTTATAAAATTGCCAATTACGTAATATTAAGAAAGTGCTCCTGAATGGAGTAGCTACCAGTATGATCGACGATTCGTTACTTCTGCACCTGAAAGAAATCGGGATGAGTGAATACGAGGCGAAGGTGTACGTGATTCTGTCAGCATTACGGGTGGCAAGTGCCCGTGAAATTCACGAACAGACGAAGATCCCCCGTGGCAGAATCTATGAAACGCTCACCTCTTTAGCCCAAAAAGGGTTTATCGTCTCTTCCGGCAAGTCGCCGGTGCGGTATTCGCCGGTTGATGTCTTCCAGATGTTTGAGCAGTTGAAACGGGAATCTGTGAAATCCCTTGAAGGATTGTACCAGCGTCTGAAAGCCCTGGAAACCGAAACACCGGAACCGCTCATGCAGGGATATAAACTGAGTACTGAATGGACTCGGGATAATCAAATTCGGATGATGTTGCGTCGGGCAAAATCAGAAATTATCCTTCTCTGCAATGATGAAGAATTTATCACCACATATGGCAGTGATATTTCACGTGCGGCCAAACGGGTTTTTGTGTACCTTGTTGTCGGAAGAAAGGAACTTGCCGAGTTCGCACCGATAAAATGCTATGTTGGCGGGAGTGATATTGAGGCATCCCTCTTTCATCATGAAGAGGGAGAGAACATCGGGCTTTCGATGAGATTGTTGTTGATGGCTGACCGCCGGGAGTCTCTATCGATTCTGGAAGACAACGGGAGATTGACGGGAATTTTTATATGCCCCGATATTTACGCCAGTTATCTGTCGCGAAAAGTCGTGCAGGAGATCCAACCGGTCGACAGGTCGCGGAGGGGAGCCTGAACGGGACAGCTACCAGATTCCCGGAAAACCCACTCTTTTGAGATCTCTTCCTGAACACGAGTCTATGAAGATCGCGGATTTTTCTGCGCGATCTCTTGCCACAACTGCCGGCGCTCTCAACAATCCAATCTGTGCCGAATGGAGCAGACAACGGGACAGACACGGTACAACGGCAATGCGACCTGGCGGACACAAAATAAAAATAGATGGGCACCAAGAGCGTAAATTATTCTAAAGCGCCAGAACGTTTCCGAACGAGCACCTTTCCCTGATGTGGTACAGGTAGAAGGAGAAGATCATGATTCCGTACAGGAAGAAAATTCTGGTCCCCACAGACGGGAGCGACATCACCAGGGCTGCGATCTCTTTTGCCCTGGACATAGCAAAGATTACCCGGGCCGTTGTCACGGCGATGTGCGTTAACGACACCAGCAACAATGCCATCACAGGGAATTATACCGCCTCGAATGTGGTTTCGCCGCTCTACCAGGAGTGCATGACCGCGGTAAAAAATGTGGTCGACCAGGGTGAGAAGATGGGCGTGGATGTCAAACCCCTGGTGGTCAACGGCATCCCGACAAGTGAGATTGTCGACGCCTCCGGGAAGTACGACCTTATTGTCATGGGAACCGCTGCCCGTACCGGAGTCTCTCTCCTGCTCCTCGGGAGTGTGGCGCAAAAGGTGATCCGGTTTTCGTCCTGTCCGGTGCTTGTCATCAGCAGCGTTCACCCGGCCGGATTGAAGTGTCACCGGATAATGATCCCCACGGACGGGAACGACAACACCAGGACAGCCGTCAGGTACGGGCTTGAAATGGCCGGGATCTTCAATGCGGAAGTGACCGCATTGAGCGTCAGCAGTGTTAAGAGCAGCTCGCTCGCTCGGGGAGAAGATGTTGAACACTTCCCCCCGGAGGTTGGCCATAGAGCCGTGGATTATGTGGTCAACGAGGGCCGGAAGCTCGGCATTGCTGTAAAACCCGCGATCATCACGGGCTCCCCCGCAAACGAGATCATCAGAGCATCCAGCCAGCAGGATCTCATCGTCATGGGGACCAATGGGCGCACCGGGCTGGATTACCTGCGCCTCGGGAGCGTGGCCGAGAAGACGGTCCGGCATGCCAGGTGCCCCGTACTCGTGGTGCGTGCAGCCGAGACAATGCTCTATAAGAATTGATGTGAATGGTGAGGGAGCAAAACCCCCGCAACCATCCCAATTGCCTGGCCCGTGTCGGAGGGAATACTTCTTGCAGAGGACCGGATGTTCGAAAAGTCCTCCGAACCATTCTCGCATCCCTCCCCCTTATGGGGGGAGACCGGATGTTGGAGAGAACCAGGTATGCATCAGGTTTTCGACAATAATGATTGAGGCGCCCGGTTCAGGAGAGGCCCTTCAACAGGGAGAGGACCTCGGCGGCAAGGGCGGTGCTCTTCTCCTGGTCCTTCATCAGGGTGTCGCACCGGATTGCCCCCGGGACGGTGACCGGGTCGCGGATGTCCTGCACAAAGATGTCGACAAAGTCTTTGTACAGCCCGTAGGTCCCGAGTGATGAGGGCTCCACCCCGGAGGCCTTCATCAGGGCCGCGGCCGGCCCGCTGATCGGGGCATCCCCGATGAACGGGCTGACCGCAATCACCGGTTTCTCCCTGAGCAGGTCGGTGACCCAGACACACTCGAGGATCGGGCCGATGCTGGTGACCGGGTTTGAGGGGCCGATGATCACCGCATCGCATTCCATCAGGGCGTCGAGGGCGGCCGGCGAGGCCTCGAACCGGTCGGGCTGCCTGATCACACTGGTGATCGGGATCTGGCCATGGTGCCGGATCCAGTACTCCTGGAAGTGGATCAGCCCGCCCTCAGCGGCCACCATCGTCCTGACCGGTGCGTCGGACATCGGAAGCACCCTGGCCCGGACCCCGAAGGAGCGGCAGATATGCCGGGTCGCCTCGGTCAGGGTGGACCCGTCCCGGAGCATCTCCCCACGGGCGATATGCACCGCCCGGTCCCGGTCCCCAATCGCGATGTACTCATTCGTTGAGAGGGGGGAGAGGGCGTCGTGGGTGAGGAACGTGTCCCCCCGGATCCCCCACCAAGTATCGGTGTTCAGCAGCCCGGCATACAGGTAGATGACAGTATCGACATCCGGCGAGAGATGGTTGCCTGATATCCAGAGATCTTCAGCGGTGTTTACGACGACCGCAACCTCTTCGTCAGGGACCAGGGCATGGAGCCCGCGGAGGAGTTTAGGGGTGCCGGTGCCCCCGGACAGCACAGTGATCATTACGAATATGTTTATCCCGCCTCTCTCTAGAGTATCTATCGACAGATGAAGATCATCAAGGACCCTGTGCACGGGTATGTCGAGGTGGACGAACCCCTCCTTCCGCTGCTCGATGCCCCGGTGATGCAGCGACTCCGCTCGATCCGGCAGCTCGGGTTCTCATACCTAGTCTATCCCGGGGCCAACCACACCCGCTTTGAACACTCGCTCGGGACGATGCACCTGGCAGGGCTGATGGCGCGGCAGCTGGATCTCCCTGCCGAGGAGACGCTGCTGGTGAAGACCGCGGCCCTGCTCCACGACATCGGCCATGGCCCGTATTCCCATGCGATCGAGCCGTTCATGGAGGAGTACACCGGGCGGAGCCACCACCACATCAGGGAGGTGCTGGTCGGCACCGGCACCTGGGATCTGATCACCGGCGCCGGGACCGACCCTGAAGCGGTCTGCGCCCTGATCGAGGGGGAGCACCCGCTCGGCGGGATCATCCATGGGGACCTGGACGTGGACAGGATGGACTACCTGCTGCGGGACGCCCACTACACCGGGGTCCCGTACGGGACCGTCGACGCCCACCGGCTGATCCGCTCGGTGATGCTGACCGATGAGGGGATGGTCCTTCGGGAGAGCGGGATCAATGCCGCCGAGTCCCTGCTGATCGCCCGGACCCTGATGCGCCCGGCAGTTTACTTTCACCATGTCGGCAGGATCGCCGAGGGGCTCTTCGGGCTGGCCCTCTATTACCATGTCAGGGCCGGCATCGACCCGACGGAAGCCGCTTCACTGGTCAGGATGGACGACGGCGCCTGCATCCAGGCACTCCGAAACTCCCCGGCCACCCAGGCCCAACAACTGGTGATCAGACTGCAGCAGCGAGACCTCTTCAAGCGGGCGCTGTACGTCGGCAAGGACCAGATCAACACAGCGGCCCTCCCGGCGGTCCGGCCGCAGCATGAGGAACGGACGATCGCCGCAGCGATCGCCGGCGAGGCAGGGGTCAGGGAAGAGGAGGTGCTGGTCGACATCCCCGAGTTCCCGCACGAGATGTCGATGGCCGTCCAGGTCAGGCACCGGCACCTGACCGTCCAGCTCGAGGAGATCTCCCCGATGATGAAGACCCTGAACGAGACCCGGCGGGGGCAGTGGAGGCTCGGGGTGTACGCCCCGACCGCGGTCTCAGAGCAGGTCGGGGAGGCAGCGGCGGCCACCCTCCATATCAGAAAACCGACCGCCCAGGGGAAGCTCATCCTCTGAACAGGAGACCTGCAGGTGCAATCATGCTCATATACCCCACTCCCCAATAGGTACCGCATGAGTATCCGTGCATGCTGCCCTGCCTGCGGCGAGGAGTCGTCGCACCAGGTGCTCCGCGAGGCCGCTGATCTGCTGGTCCAGTGCGGTGCCTGCGGCCACATCTATCATATGCCGCAGGAGAAGGAACCCGAACCCATCAATGTGAAGACTGTGATCAGCGCAGAGTCGGTCTCCCGGCTCGGCGTGATCGATCTCCTCCCTGACGAAAAGATCTCGCTCGGCGACATGCTGGTCGCAGAGCTGGACGATGAAACGGCCATCGGGGTCGAGGTGACGGCCATCGAGGTCGGCGCCAAACGGCCGATCATCGCCGCGGCCTCGGAGATCGATACCCTCTGGACCCGTGCGGTCGAGGACGTCGTCGTGAAGGCTTCGGTCCACAACGGAAGGGTCACGATCCCCCTGTACCAGAAGTGCGATGGAGAGGACGAGTTCGCCGTGGACGGGGTCTATGACTTCGCCGGCAAGAAGATCCGGATCTCGCACATCAAGCTCCGGGACGGCCCGATCCTCAGAAAAGAGGGGTGGAAGGCCTTCGCCCGGCGGATCAAGCGGATCTACGGGACTTACGTCCGGTATTAGAGCGAGAGGAAGAATCCCGTCACCCGCCGGCAGAGCTGATGGCCCTGCCCGGCGTACATCCGGCTCTCTTCCCGGATCGCCGCTTGCTCTGCAGGCGACCGATCGGTGATCAGCGCCTCGATCCGTTCGGAGGTCATCTCCAGGTGGAACTGGAGGCCGAGTGCGCACTTATACAGAAATCCCTGGTTTTGTACCTCTTCTCCCCTGCAGAGGAGCGTCCCTCCGGCCGGGACCGAGAAAGTCTCCCCGTGGAGCTGGAAGGCCAAAAAACGGTTCGGGAAGATCGTCCCGTCGCCGGCGATCATTCGCCACCCGATCTCCTCCACCGACTTCGTCACGATTCCGCCGAAGGCCGTGGCGATCTGCTGCGCACCCAGGCAGATCCCGAGCACCGGCTTTCCTGCCGCGACGAACTCCCGGATCGCCCGCTGTTCCTCCTCGATGAACGGAAGGGTCGCCGTATCGTTCACGCTCATCGGCCCCCCGAGCAGCACCAGGTGGGTCGCCGACACCGGCATGACCAGGTGGCCGGTCTCGTAGACATTGACCACCTCGACCTCGGCCCCCTGCTCCTTTAATTCCTCTCCAAGCATCTCTGCCGGCTCCTCCGGCGTGTGCATCACCACAACGACCTTCATGGTTGATCAGCAGTACTGAGCCCTCGCGGCATTAAGCGATGCGGTCTCCCTGAAACGCGAAGGCACCCATCCCGAGGTCGCCGAGGTCCCAGCTCTGGTGGAGGATCGTCCCCTTTGCCCCGGGGCCGACCGTGCCGGCGATGGTCAGCAGCGGCATGAAGTGGTCGGGGTACGGGTGGGCGCGGGCCGGGTAGGGCGCCTCCTCGTGGAAGTGGAGGAGGGCGTCGTGGTCGCCGGCAGTGACGGCCCGGTTCAGCCAGTCGTTGAAGGCGATGGCCCAGGGGTCCGGGTCCGCCCCCTCCCGCAGATCTGCGTACCCGAGCGGGTGGACGGCGCCGCCGCTGCCGAGGATCAGCACCCCCTCATCCCGAAGGGGGGCCAGGGCCCGGCCGACGGCATAGTGGGCGGCCGGATCGAGGTGCTGCTGGATCGAGACCTGGACCACCGGGACGTGTCCATCCGGGTACATCAGCATCATCGGCACCCAGGTCCCATGGTCGATGCCGCGGACCTGATCGGTCCCGCAGGAGAGGCCGGCCCCATGGAGGAGATCGACAACCCGATCTGCAAGCGGGGGCGAACCGGCCGCCGGGTAGCGGATCCGGTAGAGGGCCTCGGGGAAGCCGGAGAAGTCATGGATCGTCTCAGGGCGCTGCACAGCGCCGACGACAGGTTCTCTCGTCTGCCAGTGGGCCGATATGCAGAGGACCGCTGAAACATCGTTGTACTCCCTGCCGAGGCTCTGGAGGAACTCCCGTGCCGGGACCTGCTCGAACGGGAGCGTCGGGGCCCCGTGCGAGACGAAGATCGCCGGCAGCCGGTCGACTCTCATCGAAGGTTCACCATAGGATCAGATGTGTGGACTGGCATGGATATAGAACCATACGCTTATGTTCAGGAAGGACAGACCTGGATCGATGAACTGCAGCATCTGCGGGGCTTCCGGCACCCGTTTTATGAAAGCGATCCACCGAGACCGCGGTCTCGTCTACCTCTGCGAGGACTGTTACAAAAAGGAGCGGGAGGCCCTCCACCCGGCCGGCTCGAGCTGCACCTGCCACCCGCCCCAGCATTGAATCCCTGACATTTCGCCTCACAACGCTCATGACCTGCCGGCGTTCCGGGCTTTCAGCCGCTCGATCGGATCGAGGGCCTTCTGTTTTGCCGCCTGCTCCTTCTCGTCCTTCGGCACGGCCCAGGGCTGCGTCACTGTCCAGGTGAGGCTTCCTCCGATCGGGTTCCCAGGGTACGCCCCGGGGTCCCCGACCAGCACCCCCCGGAAGACCGTTCAGAGCTCCTCGTACCGGACCTTCGCGAGCGGCTGGACATCATCACGCTCAGCCCGATCGCGAGAAAGATCCGGAGGTTAAATACCGATCCAGGAATGAGAGATGTTGCGTGGTTTTTGACATGGCGATGCTCCGTGGTAGTGCCGGTCTTTGAGGGGGACTCCTACAAACGGTCCGCTGCCTTCAGGATCGCAGCCGCGATCAGTGATTCCGGCAGCTCCTCGAACTCTTCGTCACCGACACGGACCGTCCGGCAGGAGCAGGGGATCCCGACGAGGGTGCTGCAGGACGGGCAGGCGGTGGCCGCGGCTCTACCTCCGACGAGCTCCTCGATCGGCGTACCCCCGACCAGGACCTCGTTGGACCGGGTGATCTCTTCCGGTGAAAGCAGTTCCTCTTGGAGTTCGAGCGCGATCCCCCGGACCCCGAGGACCGGGGTGAGCTCAGCGACCACGGCCCGGAGGTTCGCACCGGTGGACCCGCAGCGCTCGCAGGTTTTTCCTTCCACGGCGAGGTGGCGCCACTCGACGACGAGCCTGGTCATGGTGCCTCCAATGCAGCGATCACAGCCCGGGTGACGGTCTCGATCTCGTCGTACCGGACCTCGGCCCGGCCGTCCTTGACGATGCCGAGCTCGGTGGCCATGAGCCGGATGGACGGCTCCACACCGGCCTCGCCCGCCTTACAACTGCCACAGCAGTCCTCGCACCCGTCGAGCACGAGCACGCGGGAGGCATCAGCAACCGCTTCAGCGATCGCCTCGGGACCTGCCTGTGCCCGAATCCATTCGACCCGGCCCGGCCGGCGGGTGAGGACCTGGCGGCCGACCTGCTCGGTGAGCCTGCCGACGTTCGAGAGGCCCGAGCAGGTGATCAGCACGATCGACATCAGTTCACCCGCAGTTGCAGCCACCGCCGCAACCGCAGCCTCCCTCGGTGTTCTGTTCTCCCAGGTCCCCGGCCGGCGGCTGTTTCTGATCGGTCGCGGTTGTCCCCGCCGTCTCCACGGCGTCGACCACCTGCTCGATCTCCTCTTCGCGGAGGTTCAGGTCCCCGGACTTTGCGATCCCGAGATCGGTCACGACGATATGCTTATCCGGGATGATCCCGGCCGTTTCAAGGGTCTTCTTCACGCATCCAACCTCGCAGCCGTCGATCGCCACCACCTCGTCGGCTGACTTGGCGGCCGTGATGAACCCTTTCTGCTGACTCCCGATGCCGGCGAGACAGCCGATCCGGCCCTTGCCCTGCTGGGTCAGGCGGACGGTGGCCGCGTTGGCCAACTGTCCGGTGTTCGATGCGCCGGCGCACCCGTAGACCACAATGCGCTTCCCCTCTCCACAGGTACATGGTGCCTCAGCCACGATCATCCCCCCTTTGCAAGCATCTCGCTCAGTTCCTTCACCGAGGGGACACGGCCCGAGACCTTCAGCTCCCCGTCGACCATCAGCGCCGGGGTGAAGATGATCCCGCGTTTCATGATCTCGGCGATGTCGCTGACCTTGACGACCTCGGCCGCAAGCCCCAGTGTCTTCACGGTCTCCAGTACATTCTTCTCAAGCTGGTGGCACTTGGCACACCCGGTTCCAATCACTTCAATCGTTGTCATGGTCATCTCGTCTTGTTATCGTTGTTCTGTTGTTTTTGCACCAATTCTATCGAGAGCTCGTCATCCCGGCAAGGGGCCGAAGTCCCGCTGGTCACCCCATCATGAAGTTGAAGAGGTAGCCGACGAAGATGATTCCGGTTCCGACCACGCCGATGAAGATGGCGAGGAGCTTTGGTTTGAGCACCTTCCGGAGGAGGATCATCTCAGGGATCGAGAGGGCGGTGACGGCCATCATGAACGCGAGGGCGGTACCCATCGCGACACCGGCCCGGGTCAGCTCCGAGACGAGCGGGATCACGCCCGCGGCGTTGGAGTAGAGCGGGATACCGATCAGCACCGCGATGATCACTGCGAACGGGTTGTCCTTGCCGGCGTAGGCGGCGAGCGCTCCGGCCGGCACCCAGCCGTGCATCAGAGCGCCGATCGCGATACCGATCACCACGTAGATCCAGATCCTCTTGATGATGTCGACCGAACCGGCCCAGGCCTCCTTCAACCGTTCGGGGAGGGTCGGTGCGGCGCCGGCAGCCCCGAGCGACCCGACCTTGATCTGGTAG
Source organism: Methanosphaerula subterraneus (assembly GCF_052055875.1). Classification (GTDB taxonomy): domain Archaea; phylum Halobacteriota; class Methanomicrobia; order Methanomicrobiales; family Methanospirillaceae; genus Methanosphaerula; species Methanosphaerula subterraneus. Next base: position 2,112,192 of record NZ_CP170508.1, on the reverse strand, counting down.
ACGTACTCCTCGACGTATTTTTCCATGCCGAGTTTACCGATCACAACCCCGGCGACGATCGCGATGATCTCGCCGGCTGCGATGTAGGTCAGGGCGATCTGCCAGCCGAAGAGGCCGTAGAGCAGCCCGAGCGCCACCTCGTTCACCATCGGCGCCGCGATCAGGAACGAGAAGGTGACCCCGAGCGGGATGCCCGCCTCGACGAAGCCGATGAAGAGCGGCACCGCCGAGCAGGAGCAGAACGGGGTCACGATTCCGAGCAGGGCTGCGAGGATGTTGCCGACGAAGGTCGAGCCCTTCCGCTCGGCGAGCCAGGCACGGGTCTTCTCAGGGGTGAAGAAACTCCGGAGGAAGGTGATCCCATAGATGATCACCAGCAGCAGGATAAAGATCTTCACCGTGTCGTAGATGAAGAAGTTCAGGGCGCTGCCGGCCTGCGATGCCGGGGCGAGGCCGAGGACGGTATAGACCAGCCAGTCGGCGGCTGTCTGCACCACTTCAAAGACCGTGCTCTTCACCTCTTCCGTTCATCGTTGTATTTTCGTTCATCGCCAGCCTTCACCCACTCTCATCATACCCTGTGCTGGATTGTCCGCCCTGTCATTTCTCAAACAATCGTCTCCTGCCGGCCCTGATACCATCCAGAGATGCATTTCAACATTTATTGAATATGGTGAGGTGGCGTATATAGGTTACTATTTCAGATAAAATTGAATTATTCGGGGCGAAGAGAGGTGCCCCTTACCAAAGAGATAGAAGTCTAAAAGATATCTAATGGACCTTATGAAGATATATAAGATCTTTATAGGTCTTTTACTATGCGGAATTCTAATCGCCGGCTGCACATCGACGACGAACTCGACACCGGCGACAGCGACCGTCACCTCCACACCAGTGGCGACCTACACCATCGGAGGCACAACGGCCGGCACCCTCCGGGTCTCTGTCCTGGACGTGGGCCAGGGCGACTCGATCCTGATCCAGTCGCCGGCCGGGAAGACCATGCTCGTCGATGCCGGCGACACCGACGCCGGCTCGCGGGTCGTCGCAGACCTCAAGGCCAGGGGTGTGACGTCGCTGGACGCAGCCGTCGCGAGCCACGCCCATGCCGATCATATCGGCGGCTACCAGGCGGTCCTGTCCCAGTTCCCCGTCGGGACGTTCTACGACTCGGGCTATCCATCCACCTCGTCCATCTACGAGAACCTCCTGACCACCATCGACCAGAAGAACATCAGGTTCATCACCCCAACCGCCGGCCAGACGATCGACCTCGATCCGGCTATCCGGATCGACGTGCTCTCTCCGGACGGAAAGAACACCGGGGAGATCCACGATAACATGCTGGTGCTCCGGCTGAGCTACGGCAGCACCTCCTTCCTCCTTGCTGGGGATATGCCCGACACCCTGGAGAAACAGATTGCCTCCTCATTCAAGCCAACCACGGTCCTGAAGGTCGGGCACCACGGAAGCCGGACCTCCTCCTCTGCAGCGTTCCTCACCGCGATCAAGCCCGAGGTCGCGATCATCTCCGTAGGGGCTGGGAACTCCTACGGCCATCCCACGGCAGAGGCCTTGGGCCGGCTGCAGGCAGTCGGGGCGAAGATCTACCGAACGGACCAGGCCGGCACGGTGACGGTCACGACCGACGGCAACACCTACACAGTGGCGACCGACAAGACTGGAAGTTCAGCCCCGGTCCAGGTGGCTACCATGGCGGCCGCCGCCCAGGCTGCTGCACCGGTCGCGGTGACTCAACAGCAGAGTTCAATGCCGGCATCGTCCGGCTCGGTCTCGATCACAGTCCTGGACCTGAAAGGCGAGACGGTGACGATCACGAACAGCGGTTCGTCATCTGTGAGCCTGGCCGGGTGGAAGTTGACCGATGAAGGAGCAAAGCATTCGTACACGTTCACAGGTACCACGGTGCCGGCGGCCGGCTCGGTGACGATCGCCTCCGGCACCGCGACCGGCGATATCAAATGGAAGAGTGACAACGTCTGGAACAACGACGGCGACACGGCATATCTCTATGATGGATCGGGCCGGCTCGTCAGCCAGAAGAAGGGATGATCATGAAAGTGACAGTCGACAGATTTGAGGGAGAGATCGCGGTCCTCCTGGTGCGGCCCGAAGAAACTCAACAGATTCTCTTCCCCCGGGAATTGCTGCCGGGCGTAGAAGAAGGGGACATTCTTGAGATCACGGCGACCCGTGAGATACGCGAGACTGAAGAGGCACGGGCACGGGTATCGTCATTGATTGAGAAGTTGAGGCAGAAAGGGACCTGACTTCGGGCGCTCGAAGATCGGCTGACACCACCTTCGTCTCGACCATCTACTTTACTGAATGCGCCCCAACCCCATTATTGTCTGATATGATCTGGTGAAAAAGTGGGATGCTATCCTCACTGGCAGTTCGGGCAGTGGCGTTGATCGTCCTCTGGTGCATGGCTGGATCCACAGCAACAGGTATCACCGAATTTCAGTGGAGATGTGCAGGATTCCCGGTGACCGGCGCTGTCCTGGTGTTGCTCACCACAAGCACAGGTGTGCAGGGAGGTGGATTCAGTCTCGTCGATGGGGTTACTGGTATCGTTGTTTGCCGGTTGTACATCTTCTGGCATCTCTTCACCAACCGTACGGTTGCCGCACGATAATTACTCATATGAGCATAAATAATTTAAACTATTGTATCCAGAACCGGGATCAGCAGAGTACCTTTTCAATCGGTGTTGAGCTATTGTTCTTGTGCACCCTCAAGGGTCCTCACGCTTGCTGAAGCTGGACACTCTTCGATCTTCTCCTCTTTACTCCTGCTCGGGTTCGCCGGCGTCCGGCAGCTCGCCGAGAAACCCCTCTCTTCGATATGGATCGGGAGTCCTCGACCATCAAGAGCGAGAAGCCGAGGCCAAGGCCGGCCGGAACGTGAGCCTGCGGACGGAGGGAACTGTCACAGTCCAAACTCATCGCGAGGGGGCCTGGATTCCGGCCCATATCACCTCCAGGCAGGAGAACCTGATCGCCAGGTCAGCGGCGGCAGGGTACTCCCCTCCCGACCTCGCCGGCAGCCGGCGCCCGCACGGGATCACGGCGAGGACGACCCGGAGGATCTGATGGCCATGCCCCGATCAGGTCATCCGGATCACGCTCTCCCAGGGTCACACCACATCCAGAGTTCGTTCTAGAGTTCCAGGGGACAATTTGGAACACCAGTTCCAAGGAGACCTCACAGAATCAGAGATCAAACCCACCGGTTTATTTCGCAGGTTCACGCATCACTAGAGTATGAAAAATGGATCACTCTCGTTCCTGGTCCTGCTCATCGTCGGCGCATCCCTCCTCGTCGCCGGCTGCGTCCAGAACCAGCCCGCTGTCACCACCAGGACAAACACCACACTGCCGGCGGGAACCGTTCCCCTGGGGCAGGGGAATATCACCTCCAATGCCTCGCTTGTCTCCTTCGTCGACAGCGCCGTTGCCTATGCACAGACCAACGGCAGGGAGAAGGCCCTTGCAGAGTTCTCCAACCCGAACGGTTCGTTTGTCAGGGGCGAACTCTACATCTATGCCTATGACTTCAACGGAACCACCCTGGCCCACCCATTCAACCCTGAGAAGATCGGCGTCAACCGTCTGAACGAGACGGATGCACTGGGAGGATTCTTTATCAGGAACCTGAGAGATGTGGCCAGAAATGGAAGCGGCTTCGTCCGGTTCTCATACATCAACCCTGCACATAACCGGTCGGTCGAATCAAAGATGGGGTACGTGGAGAAGGTGGACGATACCTGGTGGCTTGGCTCAGGGATCTATATCGGGCCGGTAGAGACCGCCACAACGAACGGTCAGAATGGAACAGAGACCATGAACCAGAGATAACCCATTTTTTATCCACGATGGCGCCGAGTTCCCCTCATAGGAGGGATACTCCGACACCTCGTCAACTCAATTCTGACCCTGCCCCGTCGTCTACAGCCGCCGGCCGGTCCGCCTCTCCAGGGCTCCTACAAATAGCGTATTAACAGAGCAGAGTAGTAATAGATCATACTACCTTCCTGCATCGGCAGAGAGGAGACGATCTCATGACAGTCGCATTACATATCCAGAACCTGACCAGGCGCTTCAATGACCTGGTCGCCGTCGACGACATCTCCTTTGATATCGATCAGGGAGAGATCTTCGGCCTGCTGGGACCCAATGGGGCCGGGAAGACGACGACCCTCTCGATGCTCTCCACCATGCTCACCCCCACCTCCGGTTCGGCCACGATCAATGGCATCGATATCGAAAAAGATCCGGACGGGGTGAGGCGAGCGATCGGTATCGTCTTTCAGGACCAGAGCCTCGACGAGGAACTGACCGCCTGGGAGAATATGGACTTTCATGGCCGGCTCTACCGGATCCCGACAGAGACCCGGCACCAGCGGATCACCGAACTCCTCATGCTGGTGGAATTGAACGACCGGAGGGACGACATCGTCAAGACCTTCTCCGGGGGAATGAGGCGCCGGCTTGAGATCGCCCGCGGGCTGCTCCACCACCCCTCGGTCCTCTTCCTCGATGAACCGACCCTCGGTCTCGACCCCCAGACCCGCAATCTCCTCTGGAACTACATCGCTGCCCTCGCAAAAGAGAAAGGGATCACCATCATCCTCACGACCCATTACATGGAGGAGGCAGACCGGCTGTGCAACCGGATCGCCATCATCGACCACGGCCGGATCATCGCCATCGACACCCCGGAGAATCTCAAAAACGGGCTTGGCGGGGACCTGATCACCATCCGATCTCCCGAGCCGGCCGCCGCGGTTGAAGCCCTCAAGGAACCCTGGGTCGTCAGGGTGGAGACCCATAACGATGAAGTGGTCGTCAGCCTGAAGAATGCCGACCAGTTCGTCAGTACGATCGTCACGCTCCTCAACCAGAGACAGGTGCCGATCACCTCGATCGCGATCCACAAACCCACCCTTGAGGATGTCTTCCTCTCCTTCACCGGGAAGACCATCCGGGAGCAGGAAGCGGATCATAAGGAGCAGATGCGCACACACCAGAGAATGGGGAGGCACTGATCATGGAGATCATCTATACCATCTGGCTTCGGAACATGAAGCGGTACGTCCGTTCAAAGAGCCGGATCATCGGCAGTATCAGTATGCCGCTCTTCTTCCTGCTCTTCCTCGGCTTCGGCCTCAACTCCGTGGTGCAGCTGCCCGGGATGGGCGGCGACTATATCGGGTTCCTGATCCCGGGGATGGTTGCGATGAGCGTGATGTTCACCTCCGTCTTCTCCGGCATCCAGGTCATCTGGGACAAGCAGTTCGGCTTTTTAAAGGAGACCCTCGTCGCGCCGGTTTCAAGGCTGGAGATCATGCTGGGCCAGACCGCCGGCGGGGCTTCGACGGCCGTCCTGCAGGGGTTCATGATCCTGGTCATCTCTCTGTTCATCGGGCTCCAGATCTCAAGCGTGATCGGATTCCTGGTCGCACTCCTGTTCATGGTGTTGATCGGCATCTCCTTCACGGCCTTTGGGATCGCCATTGCGTCGAGGATGGAGGACATGACCGGATTCCAGCTGATCATGAACTTTGTCATCTTCCCGATATTCGGCCTCTCCGGGGCACTCTTTCCCATCAGCTCGCTGCCCTCGTGGATAACGCCGATCACCCTCGTCGATCCCCTGACCTATGGTGTTGAAGGGATCCGGTATGGGCTGACCGGAGTCTCCCAGATCAATCCGGTGGTCTGTTTTGCGGTGATCGGGGTCTTCTCCCTGGCCATGACGGCAATCGGAGCATTCCTCTTCCGGAAGACCACCATATAAACGAGAAGGACGGGCAGAAACAGGATCCCCTTCCGCTTTTTTGAGAGTCCTGCGAAAGCCAGTGCAGGCGATCAGGTCTGGACCGGGATACCCCGACCGGCACCTTTAAGGTTAGGTAAGACCTAACTAATTAAAGGTCGGAGTATGATGAAGAGAGAAGAACATCTGCTGGAAGTGTTTGAAAACCTACACCGGATGAGGAACGAATGCTCCTGCACTGTCTTCTCCGAATGCGGACTCTCAGATATGACGGTAAAACAGATCGCCTATCTGAAAGTCATCGATGAACAGGGCGATGTCACCTTCAGCAGGCTTGCTGAGATCACGAGGAATTCAAAACCCACGATCACCGAGATGATCAACAGATTTGTCCGAATGGAGTGCGTGTACCGGGAGTCCTGTCCTGATGACGGCAGGATCCTGTACATCCGCCTGACCGAAAAGGGACGGAAGATCGCCAAGGCCGAACAGACCGCACTGCGCCGGGTGATCGAACGGATGGTGCATTCACTGGATGAACACGAGCAGGAACTCCTGATAGAGATCCTGCAGAAAGTCAGGTAATTTTTTTTCTCCTGCACATTAGTTAGGTAAAATCAAACTAAATGAATGAGGAAACCATGCAATCAGACATAACTGATGGATTATTAGAAAAACCGGTCATACCGCTCTTTGAGATCGTCGTCTACCCGGACAGCCGGACAAAGATCCCGGTCGACCGAGCCACCGGGGACCTCCTGCTGGCAGCGATGAAGGATGAAGAGGCCGAGTACGCAGTCGGTCTGACGGTGAAGAGCGGGGTACTCCCCTCAGAGGTGACCATCGGGTCGCTGTATACGACCGGCACCCTGCTCCGGATCCTGCACCTGCAGCCGGCTGAGGACGGGTACCTGGTCTGTGTTCAGATCGTCCATCGGGTGAATGTTGTCTCCCTTTCAGAGAAGGACGGAGGGATCTCTGCCACATTCGAGCTGATCTCCGATCTTTCGGACCTTGATGAAGACCAGAAAAATCAGATCCTCGCGGAGATCAAATCCACCATCAACGAGATCAGCAGCCACTTCACCGGTTCCGAACAGTTCACCCAGCCGATCGACCGGATGGAATCCATCGACCAGATCATCGGTTTCGTCATGCCCTTCATGCCTATAAACCTCGCCGAGAAGCAGGCCCTCCTTGAGATCGCCTCGGTCCAGGAGCGGTACAACACGTTCCTCGAGATCCTTGTTCGGGCACGGGAGGAGATCACCCTCCGGATCGAGATGGCCAAGAAGGTCTCCGACCGGGTGAATAAATCAAACCGCGAAGCGATGCTGCGTGAGCAGATGAAGGTCATCCAGGCGGAGCTGGGCGAGAGTGACGGTGCCGGCGGTGACGGGAGCTACCGGGAACGGATCGAGAAGGCAGAGATGCCGGACGAGGTGCGCAAAAAGGCACTGGCAGAGGTGAAGAAACTGGAGACTGGTGGGAGCCAGAATCATGAGAGTCCGGTGATCCGGAATTACCTCGACCTCCTGCTCGACCTCCCCTGGGTCACAGGGGAGCGGAAAAGCATCGATATCGGAGAGGCTCGCCGCGTCCTCGAGAGCCACCACAACGGTCTCGAGAAGGTGAAGGAGCGGATCGTTCAGCACCTCGCGGTGATGAAACTGAAAGGGGAGAAGCAGGGTTCGATCCTCCTCTTCGCCGGCCCGCCCGGTACCGGGAAGACGAGCCTGGGGAAGAGTATCGCCGAGGCGCTCGGACGGAAGTACGTCAGGATCAGCCTCGGCGGTGTCAGGGACGAGGCAGAGATCAGGGGGCACCGCAGGACCTATGTCGGGGCCCTGCCAGGACGGATCATCCAGGGTATGAAGAAAGCCGGGACGAAAAACCCGGTCTTCATCCTGGACGAGGTCGACAAGTTGACAGCATCCAATGCCGGCGACCCGGCGAGTGCCCTCCTTGAGGTCCTGGACCCGGAGCAGAACAACACCTTCTCGGACCACTACCTGGAGGTCCCGTACGATCTCTCCGACGTGCTCTTCATCGCCACGGCCAACTCCCTCGCCACGATCCCTCCACCCCTGCTCGACCGGATGGAACTGATCGAGATCTCGGGCTACACCAGGAACGAGAAGTTCGCCATCGCACAGGACCACCTGATCCCCGAGACCCTGAAAGAGCACGGGCTCGATGCAGACAAACTCCGGATCGATGACGAGGCGCTGAAGGTGATCATCGAAAAGTACACCCGCGAGGCAGGTGTCCGGTCGCTCGGGAAACAACTGGCGAAGATCGCACGGCACGTCTCCGAGAAGATCGTATCCGGGACCGCCGAGCTGCCGTTCGTCGTGACGGTGGATAAGCTCCAGGCGATCCTGGGGAAGGAGATGATCCGGCAGGAGGTGGCGAGGAAGGAACCGGTCCCGGGTGTCGTGACAGGTCTGGCATGGACGCCGGTCGGCGGGGAGATCCTCTTCATCGAGGGTACGTTCATGCCCGGCACCGGCAAGCTCACCCTCACCGGCCAGCTCGGGGACGTGATGAAGGAGTCGGCGACGATATCGCTGAGCCTTATACGCTCACGGCTGGCGAACACGCAGAACGGATTCAACTTCATGACGAGCGACATCCATGTCCATGTGCCCTCGGGGGCGACGCCCAAGGACGGGCCGTCTGCGGGCGTGACCCTCTTCACGGCTCTCTCGTCCCTGATCACCGGCAGGACGGTCGACCCGAACCTGGCCATGACCGGGGAGATCACCCTGAGCGGGGCGGTGCTGCCGGTCGGGGGGATCAAGGAGAAGATCCTGGCCGCACACCGGGCCGGGATCAAAAAGGTGATCCTGCCGAAGGAGAACGAGCGGGACCTCGCGGATGTGCCCGAGGATGTCCGGAGCGAACTGGCCTTCGTGCCGGTGGAGACCGTCGAGGAGGTGCTGCGGGAGGCGCTCGGTATCGAACTCCCCCGGACCGTCGTGCTCCACGCTGGGAACAGTTTCGTCCCGATGGAGAACCTCTAAAGGACCTCTGAAGAGCCAGGGACCCGGAACGGAGGCTGAGAGGACGGCCGGGATCTCCTGGGTGGATCGGGGGACTTCCCTCAATCCCCTTCCACCCCACCCGGTTTCAATCGAGCCCGGTCCAGGGGTCACACCTGCTTTGCAAGCATCGCGAGTGCTTCGCGGATGAACGCAGGGATGTCTGCCGGCTTCCTGCTCGAGACGAGGTTGTTGTCCACGACCACCTCCTCGTCCACGTACTCTGCACCAGCATTCTTGATATCCTGCACAATCGACATCCAGCCGGTCAGATGCCGGCCTTTCAGCACCTGCGCCGTGATGAGGAGTTGGGGTGCATGGCAGATCGCAAAGACCGGCTTGTTGCTGGTAAAGAACTCTTTCACGAACCGGACGGCGTCGGGGTCGACCCGAAGTCTGTCAGGAGAGTAGCCGCCCGGGATGAAGAGGGCGTCAAAATCATCTGCCGGAAGATCATGAACCGCCCTGTCGATCGTTGCGACAGCCCCATGCTCTCCTTTCACGATCGATCCTGCACTGAGCCCAACAAGGACGAGTTCGTGCCCTGCCTTTCGAAACGCCTCCGCGGGCTGCTGGTATTCCACGTCCTCGAACATATCAGTGATTATTACCGCAATTCTGCTCATCATTTCACCATGCCAGTTCCGATCTCAGGGGACCGGAGCAGGTGAACGGATGTTCTTTCAGGCATATAAAGACATCAATCGGACCCATCTGTTCATGCTCCGCAGACCGTGATCAGAGGCCCCGGGTCCCGGGTCTGGTCACGCAGCGTCAACCCTCCGGTTCACCGGACGATGATCGAATCCATAAAAACCCCGCCGCTCCTATCATTCTATCGACCAGATCATGCGTATCAATACCCCGAGTTCCACACTCCGCGACTGGAGGCCGGACGATGCCTGCTCCCTGACGAAGCACGCGAACAATCCCCGCATTGCAGCAAATATGCGGGACGGGTTCCCCTCCCCCTATACGCGGGAGGATGCCGATCGCTTCATCAGCATGGCGGCGGACCGGACCTCCAACCTGTTCCTGGCGATCGAGGTCGACGGCGAGGCGGTCGGGGGGATCGGGATTCACCGGCTGGAGGATGTCCGGCTTCGGTCAGCCGAGATCGGCTACTGGCTTTCAGAATCCTGCTGGGGGAGGGGTATCGCCACCGATGCCGTCCGTTCGCTGGTGCCGGCCGCGTTTGAAGCGTTCGACATCGTCCGGCTCGAGGCCGGCATCTTTTCGAGCAATCCGTCTTCGATGCGGGTGCTGGAGAAGTGTGGATTCGTGAGGGAGGCGGTCCATGCGAAGGCTATCACGAAGAACGGGGTTCTGCTGGACGAAGTGGTGTACGTATCTTTCGGGTAATTGTTCGAACTTTTTTTGGTGACGACGGAAGATTCGTATCCCCGGGGATCTCCCCATCCCCGGTCCAATTTTTCTAACCCGTTGGACCGGCTCTCGTAAGTGTCTGGATGAAAACCGCCTGTTTATCATGTCGGGAACACCTCATCTCACGTATGAGAAAAAAGTCCCTTTCGCTTTTTATCCTGCTCGTCATCGGCGCATCCCTCCTCGTCGCCGGCTGTGTCCAGAACCAGCCCGCTGTCACCACCACGACAAACACCACCATGCTGGCGGGAACCGTTCCCCTGCAGCAGGGGAATATCACCTCCAATGCATCGCTCGTCTCCTTTGTTCACAGCGCCGTTGCTTATGCACAGACCAACGGCAGCGAGAAGGCCCTTGCAGAATTCAACAACCCGAACGGTTCGTTCATCAAAGGCGAACTCTACATCTATGCCTATGACTTCAATGGCACCACCCTGGCCCTTCCGTTCAATCAGGAGAAGGTCGGCGTCAACCGTCTGAATGAGACAGATTCACTGGGAGGATTCTTTATCAGGAACCTGAGCGACGCGGCCAGGAACGGGACCGGTTATTCCCGGTATTATTACCCCAATCCCGCACACAACGATGCGGTCGAAGCAAAGCTCGGATACGTGGAGAAGGTGGACGATGGCTGGTTCCTCGGCTCCGGCGTCTATGGTGGGCCGGCAGCGACGGCCACCACGAATGGTCTGAATGCGACAAAGGTCAGGAATCAGCCATAACCTTTTTTCCCATCTCCCCAGTGCAGGTATCCCGGCACTGCCCGAGCCGGGCTGGAAACATCGCCGGCGACAGGGGGAGAACAGTGGTGGAGGAGGATGGAAATTGGAAGATCAGTCAATTATTTCTGCCTTAGTGAGGTTTATTAAAATTCCGCCCCTGTTGGAACCATCTAATGATGGCTCCCGCACCCTTCGCCGAAACGGATCGAAAGCCAGGGATCCATCCCATCAATCGTTCAGAATACGCTCAAGGACGATCACGGCATCCTCTACCAGCCCGGGGCATATCCGGGCGGCGACCTTCTTCTCCCTGGCCTCTTTGAACTGCATCGGGTCAGCCATATCATACCCGAGGAGATCCGGACAGGTGATCGACCCGTTCTTCGTCGTATAGTCCCTGATGAACTGCTGGACGAGGGCGTAGGTCTTCTCTCGTGCTGCATTATCATCCAGCCGGGTCATGCCATACTTCATGCCGATAACCATGATGGCGCCGGCCACCGCACCGCAGATGTTTCCCGTCCGTGCGATGCCGCCCCCAAACCCGCAGGCAACGCTGTTTGCGGTATCCCGGTCCAGCCCCAGTTCCTCTGAAAAACTGGAGAGCACCGCCTGAGAGCAGGAGAAACCGCTCTTAAATGAGGCAACCGCCTCGTCTGCTTTTGTCATTCCCTAAAATTTTGATGTGTCACCGTATCACGTTTTGCCTATCCAATTCCGGGGACGTTCCACAGCAGAACCCATCCGGCCATCCCCGGTGCTGCCGGCGAAGCAATCCAGGCGGACAGCTGCGTCATTGAATGATCACTTCTTTCTCTGCTCGAGGACCGTCGTCCGGGGAGAGAAACCGAACTTCCCGTAAAACCCAAAGGCCTCCTCGTTCCCCTCCCCGACAGAGACCCGGTTTCTGACCGAACCGTGCTGGTCGAGCCAGGAGAGGGCGAGAGTCATCAGGGTCGACCCGACCCCCTGCTCCCGGTACCCCGCTTCGACAAAGATCGACTCGATCTCCCCCTCCTTCTCCGCCGAGAGCGAGCTCACGCAGTAGCCGATATACCGTTCCCTCCCGGGATCGAAGGCGAGGTCCAGCCGCAGGGATCCGGCAACCGCTATCCTTCCGAAGTACGCCCTCCGGTCGTCGAAGGTCCGCTCTCTAAACTGACGCTGAAACATTCTCGACCGGCTCTGGTGATGGCTGTTCAGCTGGTTCCAGAGCGGCAGGATCCGGTCGAGATCCCGTTCATCCGTCACCTGGTATTCAATGGTGGTCATCGCTGGATTGGAATGGGTGGTGATTGGAGAAAAAGGGCGACTACCCTGAACGAAACTGGGGGGCGGGATGGAGGAGGATGATCTGATCGTTCCCATTACATTTCGAACTGTTCAGACCTAAATGATCAAACCATATCGGAAATGATGGATATCACTCGTTCGGAGTTGCGCAGACATGGACTTCTAATTCTTCGATGAGTTACAGAAAAAACCATACCTTGTGTCGGCCCTCATCGTCGCCAGTTCCCTTGCATCCGTCCTCCTGAATGCGTAGGACTCCTACTCGGGATCACCTATGTGCTCCCCCATCTGCTCTATATCCCGATCATCCTGACCTTCTACTACAATCCACGACGCGGCCTTCTCTTCGCCGCCGGCCTCTCGAACTGCTACTGCGCCATTTTGCTCACCTTCGTCACCCCAACAACGGTTGAAATGATCTCGGCGATCGCGTGTGCCGGCTTATTCCTCGTAGTCGCCGGGGTGGTATCGTCCTGGATCTCACCGAGCGCGAACATGCAGAGGATGCACTGGCGCTTGCCAGTAAAAAAACTGAACCCCCTCTCGAACATCACCCTGCATGACTTCCTCAACCAGATCACGGCTCTGAAAGGATATATCGAACTCTCCCAGGAGGAGCAGGACGAGCAGAAACTTGCGCAATTCATGAGAGAACACGGCGCTGGGGGGCGGAAAAGCGGAAAAACCCCTTTGGGTTCAGAATGAAGAGAAAAACAAAAACGAATGCTGCTATGGGGATTCGAACCCCAGTCGAAGGAGTGAGAGTCCTTCATGATTGGCCGGTCTACACTATAGCAGCAGATCTTCTAATAACATGGCATGCACGGAGATTTAAACATATCTGTCCCTTATTAGAATCGCCGGCCGGCAAGGGATTTTTACCTGATGAAACGGGAGGGTGCGCGAGATCGGCTGCCAGATCCCTGACCCACACCTATATTGCACCCGCTTTCCTATTAATAGAGAGAACAAACTCTTGGGATAGACAATGAGCGGCCTTGATGATCAGATACAGGAACTGGAAGCTGAACTTGAGCGGACCCCTTACAATAAGGCCACCTCAAAACATATCGGACGCCTGAAGGCCAAGATCGCCAAACTCAAGGACGAGGCGGTCACCAGGGCGATGAAGTCCAGCAGTGGCGCTGAGGGGTTTTCGGTCAAGAAGTCCGGTGATGCCACGGTCGTGCTGGTCGGGTTCCCATCGGTCGGTAAGAGTACGCTCTTAAACAAGCTGACCGGGACCAGGAGCGAGGTCGGGGCCTATGCATTCACGACCCTGACGGTGGTGCCGGGCTCGATGGACTACAAGGGAGCGAAGATCCAGATCCTCGATATCCCCGGTCTGATCGCCGGCGCTGCGATGGGGAAGGGGCGCGGCAAAGAGGTGATCGGCGTCGTCCGGTCGGCCGATATCATCGTGGTGCTCCTCGATGTCTTCAACGGTGCCCATGCAGGCGTGCTGCTCAAGGAGTTATACGATGCCGGGATCCGGATCAACAAGCCGAAGCCCGACATCACCATCAAGCGGACTTCCTGCGGCGGGGTGCTCCTCCATGCGGTCGGCACCCTGGACCTCGAGATCGAGGAGGTCAGGTCGATCCTTGCAGAGAACAAGATCACGAACGCCGATGTACTGGTCAGGGGTGGGGCGACCCAGGACGACCTGATCGATGCGATGATCGGGAACCGGGTCTACATCCCGGCGTTCATCGCGGTCAACAAGGTCGACCTCGTCGATGCCGAGACCCAGGAGGAGATCAGAAAAGTGATCGTTGATGAGATCGGGGTCGAACCGCTGATGATCTCGGCACACAGCGGGCTCCACATGGACGAACTCAAGGACGAGGTCTACGACAAACTCGGGTTCATGCGGGTCTTCTTAAAGCCGCAGAACGGGGTCGCAGACCTGGAGGAGCCGCTGATCATCAGGACCGGTTCCACCGTCGCCGATATCTGCAGAAAACTCCACCGTGACTTTGTCAGCAGGTTCCGGTACGCCCGGGTATGGGGGCGATCGGTCAAGCACCCCGGCCAGCGGGTCGGGCTGCCGCACAAGATCCGGGACAGCGACATCCTCTCGATCATCACTGAGCACTGAGCGCTGCAGCGATCGCATCGAGCGGGGCATCGGTCTTGAGGGCCGTGCCAGAGTAGTGCGCCCTGCTCGCCCGGTACCCGGCCGCGGCGAGCCTGGCGATCACCACATCGATCGCCGGCGGCGAACCTCCTATCCATTTTGCAATCCGGTGATAGTCGTAGTGGCTGGAGGTCGGGAGTTCAGCCCCGAGGATGTCCAGCAATTTTCCAAGCCTTCGCTCGGTCGTGAGGGAGAGATCGGGGAGGCGCTCCTTCATCTGATCGAGCAGTGTTATATCGTTCAGGGGACCGAGCCATAGCGGCCCGATCGGGAGCATCATCGCACCACAGCGGGGGCAGATATGGTCATGGGGCAGCACCCCCGGCTCTTCAGCCCGCTCCGGGCATGACGGGCAGTGGTGCAGAAACCCGAGTCTGGCCACCGTCTGGTCCGCAGCATCGGCTCCCTTCTCGGCCTGCAGGTGCAGCCGCAGGAAATGGGCGCTGGCAAAGCAGAAGAGCGGGGAGAGCCCCCGGTCGTACTTGACCATTGTCCTGGCAACATACCCGAGCAGGATCCGGAGGCCGACCTCGGCATGATACTCGGTGTTCAGGGGCTTCGTCGCGTACCGCCGGATCCCTGCCTTCAGGTGCGCCCCACAGAGTGGGGCCGTATCGGTCGCTGTCACAAAGAGATAGCGTTTGGCGCTCCTGCAGGCCGCATCGGTGAACGGGGCGGGGGTGCCGAACGGGTCCAGGTCCACCGCATCGAACCGTTCCCGCGAGAGGAGGACATTCGCGTCCTCGACGGTCACCCTCCCTTCCAGGCCGGCACTGGTCAGGTTGGCGCGGATCAGGTCGGCAGCCGCCGGATCCCGGTCATTGATCACCACAGGGATGTGACATTCCCCGGCCACCCGGAGCCCCCGGATACCGCTCGCGCCCATTGTGTCCAGGTACTCCTCAGGGTTCAGCACCGAGAGGAGAAGGACGGTCGCGTCCCGGTTCATAGCCATCTTCGGATTGAAGAAGACCGGTGCGCTGGATGGTGGAAACGGGGAGTCGGGATCCTGGACCGGGATCGAAAACCGGGTCCTCCCCTCGGTCATCTGTATCAGATCCATGGTTCTGGACAGGTGGAAGCGCGTTAAACTTATACCTTCCTCTGCCAACCTATATGCACAGGGCGTGTGGCCTAGTCTGGATAGGGCGTTAGCCTCCTAAGTTAATGGTCGGGGGTTCAAATCCCTCCACGCCCGTTCTGTTTTTTGATCATTCACCTCGTCCCTCTCCTCCCCGTTCCGCATCCTTCTAATAGATCCCCGCCGACGATCATGACGATGTCTCTGGCAGGGTACCTGAAGGTGATCCGGCCGGTCAATGCCATGGTCTCCGGGTTGACCGCAGCCCTGGCCGTGCTGATCGCCACCGAGAGACTGGACGGGCCGGTGCCCTTGCTGATCGCCGTGGTGATCCTGATCACCGGTGCCGGGAACGTGATCAACGATTACTTTGACTACAGGATAGACCAGGTCAACCGTCCTGACCGTCCGATCCCTGCCGGCACCGTCTCGCTCTCAGGCGCGAGAAGGTATGCCCTGCTCCTCTTCGTCGCCGGAGTGCTCCTCTCCTTCGGCACCACACTGCTCTGCGCCCTCCTGGCCGTCCTGAACGCCCTGCTGCTGATCATGTATGCGGCACGCCTCAAAGCGGTCCCCCTGATCGGCAACCTGACCGTCTCGTACCTGGCCGCCTCGATCTTCATCTTCGGCGGGGCGCTCTCCGGGATTCCCGGGGTGATGATGACGCTCCCGATCGCCGCAATCACCTTCCTCGGGATGGTGGCCCGCGAGCTCCTCAAGGACGGCGAAGACATCGAGGGGGACCGGGCCGGCGGGGCCCGCACCCTGCCGATGCTGATCGGGATACAGAAGAACGGACGGATCGCATGCCTCTTCGCCCTGGCAGGGATCGGGACCTCGTTCCTCCCGTACCTGACCTGGGGACGGGAGTATCTGGCCCTGATCGGCCTCCCGGACCTGCTGATCCTGGCCGGCGCCCTGCAGGGACTTCGAGCCGTCGACAGCACCACCCTCAGAAGCGGTCGCGCGACCCTGCTGCTGAAGGGTGGGATGTTCACGGCCCTCGCGGCCTTTACCATCTCCGCCCTCCTCCTCTGATACAATGCTAAATGGTTCTGGCGCGAAGAGTTTAGGAGAGAAACGGAGCCGGCACGTTCTGGCCGGCCCCAGGTGAAAAGGAATGAAGATCCGTCAGATTGGAGATACCTATATCGCGCCGCCCGGGGCAGTCTTTGCCGGCAATGTGATGATCAACGGAGATCTGATCCTGCCAGCGAAGACCAATGTCTGGGGTAACCTAGTCGTCTCCGGAAGGGTCGACCTCGGCCCCTGCTCGCTGGTGAAGGGATCGGTTCGGTGCGGCCGTGCCGTGATCGGGGCATGGGCCACCATCGAAGGGAGCCTGAACTCTGCAGGGGATGTGACGATCTCAGACAACGCTCACCTCGGGCCGGTCGAGGCGAAAGGGACCGTGATCCTCCGGCCGGGTGTGATCGCACGCGGCGTCAAAACCACCGGGACGATCTGGATCTACGGCAAGATCAAGAGCGGCGGATTAAGTGGCCGGCACGTGAAGGTCTACGGGAATAGTTGAGGGATCGAGCCCGAGGGTCGCGACCTCGAGAAGAGCACTCCAGTCCACCAGCGTCTCCACACACCCATCTTTTAGTGTCACTACGCCAAGCCCGATCAGGTGCATCTTGTCGGCCATCTCGAGCCCCTCCTTCACTTCCAGCAGACACCCGACCCCGATCAGGGCACGCGGGCGGTACTTCTTCACCATCCGCTTGATGAACGAGGAGCCGGGCACCAGGAAGACCCGGTAACCGAGGTCCTCGAGCACCGGTCGCACCTCCCCGATACCGCACTGTCCGCACGAAACGCATTTGAGCCCTTCAGGGGTCAGGTGGGCAGGGCAGCGGGCTGCCCGGAGGCACTGGGGGAGAAAGATCGCCCGCTCATTGACCGGGATCGCCGCGAAGGCCTTCAGGTTCATCGTGTTGAGGAGCCGGACAGAGAAGGTCAGCATCTCCTGGTCGTCGAGGCCGATGAACTTGAAGATCGCCCGCATCACCCCTTCGAGCGCGGTGAAGCCGGGCTTGAGGAGCCTGGGGAAGTAAAGCCTGCCGCTGTGGAACGAAGCCAGCGAGAGAACCAGCAGCAGCAGGATCTGCAGACCGAGCGCTATGAGCAGCAGCAGCGTCACCTCTCCGATGAGAAGGAGGAGGTGGTCGAGGAGGGAGAGTTCGACCATGATCAGGTCTGCCCTCCTATTGCATTCCGCATCTTCTCTGTGTCATTGGGGAGAGAGAAGACTCCGTGCTCGGTAATGATGGCCGTGACCAAGTCGAGCGGCGTCTGGTCGAAGGCGTAGTTTCTGACCGGGACGCCGGCAGGGACCGTCTCCCTGCCGAAGAACCCAGTCACCTCGTCCCGCCGCCGCTCCTCGACGACCACCGAGCGGGCAGAGGACTGCCAGTCGAAGGTCGAGGCCGGGGCAGCGACATAGAACGGGATCTGATGGTACCGGGCGGTCACTGCATGCGAGTAGGTGCCGATCTTGTTGAAGACAGCGTCGGAGGTGATCCGGTCGGCCCCGACGATCACGGCATCGATCTCCCCGCGTGCCATCAGGAAGGCCGCCGCACTGTCCGGGATCACCGTCACCGGGATCTGGTCCCTGGCCAGTTCCCAGGCGGTCAGCCGGGCGCCCTGCAACAGGGGCCTGGTCTCGCAGGCGATCACCTGCACCTGTTTGCCGGCCGCCACCGCCGACCTGACCACGCCGAGCGCGGTCCCCCATCCACTGCAGGCCAGCGCCCCGGCATTGCAGTGGGTCAGCACCGTGCAGTGGTCTGGGAGGAGAGCGGCCCCGTTTCCGCCGAGTTCTTTGCAGGTCTGCAGATCTGCCGACGCGATGGTGTCGGCCGCGTTGACCGCGGCCCTGTAGAGAGCAGCTCCATCCTCGCCAGCCATCGCGTCGAGTCGCGCGAACACCTGGCCGACCCCCCAGGAGAGGTTCACGGCCGTCGGCCTGGCATTGGCCACGCCGGCAGCACCAGTAGCGATCGCAGAGAGGGCATCCTCAGGACCTAAGCTCTGGCAACCCTTCGCCACCAGGGCCACCCCGTAGGCGCCGGCCACGCCGAGGGCCGGGGCACCCCTGATCGCGAGCGTCCGGATCACGGCGATCAGATCCTCGGGGTCGGCACAGGACCTGACCTGGTACTCCCCCGGCAGCAGCGTCTGGTCGATGTAAGAGAGGTGCCCTGCCTGATGGTCCCACCAGAGGGTCCTGATCTCGTCCATCTAGTTCACCCTGATTGCGTCGGTATAGGCCCGCATCGCCGCGGCCTGCCCCTGGGTCACGCAGTCAGGGATATCCTTGGGTGCGGTCGCGGTCCCGGCGATGTAGATCCCGGGCCGGACCGTGCCGACAGTGTTCATGGCAGCGTTCGCCCCTTCCAGGAAACCGCTCTCCTCGCAGGTCAGCCCGAACCGGGCGGCGACCACTGCAGGGTCGCTGGCAGGCTCGATCCCGACCGAGAGGACGACCAGGTCGGGATGAATCTGCAGCAGTTCTCCCGAGAGCGTGTCCTCGACCTGCAGTTCCATCGGGCCGGTGCTGTCGATGACGGCGCCGGGCATCCCGCGGACGAACCGGACCCCGAGGTCCTGTGCCCGTTGATAGAACTCTTGATAGCCCTTGCCGTACGCCCGGATGTCCATGTAACAGATCGCAACTTCGATCTCCGGGTGCTTCTCCCGGATCAGCATCGCGTTCTTGATCGCGGCCATGCAGCAGACACACGAGCAGTACGGCCGGTTCACCTGCAGGTCCCGTGAACCGACACACTGGATGAAGACGATCGAGCGGGGGGTCTGCCCGTTGCTGATCCGCCGGACCTCCCCCCTGGTCGGCCCGCCGGCATTGATCATCCGTTCCAGTTCCAGGCTGGTGATCACATCAGGGACGAGCCCGTAGCCGTACTGAGCCTTTTTGGTCGGGTCAAAGACCTGATATCCGGTGGTGATCACGACGCTCGCGACATGGACCGTCGTCTCCACGGCAGACTGCTCCCGCAGGACCGCGTTTCTGCCGCAGACATCATAGCAGAGCCCGCACTCGATGCAGTGCTCATCGTCCTTGATCATGATGTTCGGGACCACCTGCGCATGCTGCTTGTAGATCGCCTTTCGGACACCGATCCCTGCGTCGAACCGGTTGTAGACCTCGACCGGACAGATCTGCTCGCAGTCCCCGCAACCATTGCAGAGGTCAGGGTCCACGTACCGGGGGCTGGTCTGAAGAGTGACCGAGAAGTCCCCGACTGCTCCCTCGATGGAGGTCACCTCGGTGCAGGTGTGGAGGGTGATCCAGGGGTGGCGGGCCACCTCGACCATCTTTGGGGAGAGGATGCACATCGAGCAGTCGTTGGTCGGGAAGGTCTTGTCGAGCTGCGCCATATGCCCGCCGATCGAGGGCTCCCGCTCGATCAGATGGACGTGGACCTGATGGTTGGCGATATCGAGGGCGGCCTGAATCCCGGCCACCCCTGCTCCGATGACGGCGACTTCACGCATGGGTATACTCCTCTGCATGTTCCCCGGCCCGGATATACTCTGCTGCAAGCAGCGTGTAACTCTCTGCATTCTTCACGATCCCCTCACGTTGCTCAGGGTTCGTCTCCTTGATTACTTTGCCGGGCACCCCGAGCACCATCGAACCGGGCGGGATCTGCTTCCCCTCGGTCACCACTGCGCCGGCCCCGATGATCGAATCGCTGCCGATCACCGCTCCGTTCAGCACGATCGCCCCCATCCCGACCAGCACCCGGTCCTCGATGGTGCACCCGTGCAGAATCGCACCATGGCCGACTGATACCTGATCCCCAATCCTGACAGGGTGGCCGCGGCTTGTATGGACGACGGCGTTGTCCTGGACATTGGCGTGACTGCCGATCGTGATATGGTCCTTATCAGCCCTGATCACTGCGCCAAACCAGATCCCTGCATGGTCGCCGATCACCACGTCCCCGATGACGGTCGCATTCTTAGCGACAAAGACCTCTGATCCGGTCACTGTACCAGTATGCATAATAACATTAGAAATTAACAGTCCAGACGCAATGAAGATTATGGTAGGGGGCACCTTCGATCCCCTCCACGACGGGCATAAACGGCTGCTCAGCAGATCGTTTCAGCTCGCCGGGCCGAAGGGAACCGTGATCATCGGCCTCACTTCAGATCGGTTCGCCTCTAATAAGGTCCATCCGGTCAGACCCTATGAGGAGCGGAGAGCAGAGCTGACCCGGTTCATCGAGGAGTCAGGGTTTGAGGCTGACTGGTCGGTGGAGCCGCTCGAAGACCGGTTCGGGTCGGCCCTGAAGATCGACTTCGATGCCCTGATCGTCAGTGAAGAGACGCTGCCGACGGCGATGGAGATCAACACGCTCCGGCGAAAAGAGGGGCGGCGGAAGGTCGACATCCACCAGATCACCTGTGTGCTGGCCGATGACGGCCGGTGGATCTCGTCGACCCGGATCTACCGCGGCGAGATCGACCCGCACGGTCGCGTGATCAGGTGACCGATCAGATGATATGGGACGCGATGTCCTTCGTGATCAGCCAGTCGCAGTAATGGCACCGCAGCCCTGACTGCTGGACAGTGAACCGGCTGGTGACCGGTTCGTTGGTGTTGGTGATGCACCCGGGGTTCGGGCACCGGATCACCCCACAGATCTGGTCCGGGATCTCGACCCCTTTCTTCTCATAGACCCGGAACTCCCGGATGATATTGATCGAGGACTGCGGCGCGATCAGCGCGATCCGGTCCACCTCCTCCTTGAGGAGTTCCCGGTTCTCGATCTTCACGATGTCCTTTCTCCCCATCTGCCGGCTCGTCACATTGGTGGCCACCGAGAGCGAGACAGTGCAGGTGCCGGTGAGCCCGAGGATCCGAAGAACGTTCAGCCCTTCGCCGCCCTTGATATGATCGATCACGGTCCCATTCCGGATCGGGCTGATCAGCAGCCCTTCGGTGCAGCACTTGTCGGTCATGCGATCACCTGCCGAAGCATGGCCATCCTGACCGGCACCCCGTTGTGCGACTGCTCGAAGTACCGGGCATTCTTCAGGCTGTCCACACGGGGGTCGATCTCGTCGACACGGGGGAGCGGGTGGAGCACGACCATATGCTCCTTCGTCCCGCTGAGCAGTTCCGGGGTGATCCGGTAACTGGAGGCGACGTTGAAGTACGAAGCCATGTCAGGGAACCGTTCCCGCTGGATCCTGGTCACATAGAGCACATCGAGTTCCTTGATCACGTCCTCAATATGTTCGTGCTCGATCACCTCGGTGCCCCGCTCCCGCAGTTCGTGCACCAGCCCGGAGGGGAGGTTCAGCCCCACAGGGGCGACCGTGTGGATCACGGCGTCGTACAGGGAGAGCGCATAGGTGAGCGAGTGGGTGGTCCTGCCGTACCGCAGGTCTCCGAGCAGCCCGATGTTGATCCCGTCGATCGGCATCGACTGGCGGATCGTGTAGAGGTCGAGCAGGGTCTGGGAGGGGTGCTGCCCTGCGCCGTCGCCGGCATTGATCACCGGCACTGACGAGACCTCGCTCGCCAGCCTGGCCGCCCCTTCGCGGGGGTGGCGGAGGACGATCGCGTCCACATAACCGCTGACCACCCGTATGGTGTCGGCCAGCGTCTCCCCCTTGGCCATCGATGAGGCCTCGAACGAGCTAAGCGTCAGGGACGTCCCTCCGAGCCTGGCCATCGCAGCCTCAAACGACATCCGGGTCCGGGTCGAGGGCTCAAAGAAGAGGAGTGCCAGAATCTTTCCTTTCATCTCCAGGGGATCGTACTGATGGTGATCGATTCCCTCGGCCTCTGCGATCAGCCGGTCGATCGCAGCCCGGTCAAAGTCCCGAATTGAGATAAAATCCTTCATGTTATCGCCGTGCTATGGTGATATACCCGGTATGACAGACCCGGGTCGACGGTCGTGTGCCCCGGTCGGTCCGGGTCATCTCCCGCTCGATCAGTTCATGCGTCACAACCTCGGAGAAGAGGTCCTTCGCCGTATCCAGCACCAGGAAGAGGTGTTCCAGGAACGGGGTGTAACAGGCCAGGTACCCGCCGGGCTTCAGCAGCGTCGCGGCGTGCCTGACATGCTCAGGCGTGATCTGCATGTCGAGGTTGATCACATCATAGGTGCCGGTCGCGGTCAGCATGTCTGCTGCAACGACCGTGACATTGTCAAGGGCCGCGTCCTTGATGTTCTTCTCGGCCAGCTTCGCAAACTCGGGCCGCTGCTCATAGGTGGTCACCGTTTCTGCGATCGAACCGAAGAAGATCGCCGCAACTCCTGAACCGGTCCCTGCGTCCAGCACATGATCCTTTTTGTTCATTCCAGTGTACGCGATCACCGATCCGATGTCCTTGGGGTGCATCGGGGCCCCGCTCCGCTTGGCATGGACAAAGAAGTCCGTCGGCCGCGGGATGCGGACGGAGAACCCGGTGCCGAGGTGGGTTACGACCTGGTCCCCCCCCTCCCTGCCGATGAGATCTGAGAGTGGGATCATGCCCAGGTCGGTGCTGAGCATCCCCTCGCCGGCGGTCACGTAATAGGCTCTGCTGTTCCCGATCAGCAGCACACGGTCGCCGGCCTCAATCATGTGAAGCGAGCCTCAGGATCGCCTCGGCGATGTCGCCCCTGGTCGCTGCGAGCGCATCCCGGGCGGCCTGCTCGGAGGCCCCGGTCTGCTCCTGTACCATGGCGACGTCCTCCTCGGGGATCGCCGGCGATGCCGCATCGAACCGGGGCGTCCCGGTCACCTGGTAGGTGGTGACACCCTGCATCGTCATCCCGACCACCTCGGCCTCATCGAACGTATAGGTCCCGTCAGGGGTCGTGATCACGATCTTCTCGACGTTCTCGATGGGGTCGATCTGCATCCCCATCTTCTTCATCATCGCCTTCATCTGTTTTGGATTGATATTCCCTGGTAACATCAGTTCACCTTTCCTGCCCTAACTTTTACCGCAACCCCATACTTAAATTCCATCATCTCAAAGCCGGAGAGCATCGCGGTGCCGGTGGCGACCAGTCGTCCTTCCTCGTCGACGACCAGCACCTCGTCACCCCCCCGGATCTCCGGGTCTGCCGCGATCACATGCCGGGCGAATGCATTCTTTCCGGCAGAGACGAACTCGAGCACATCGGCCGCAATCACCACCCGGTAGCTGTCGGGCGGGAGGATTTCGTGGAGCCGTTCCGCTCCTCTGATCCCGAGCGTGAGCCGCCCGTCCTGCGCGCGAATGGTAGCGAGCCGCTCCTTCCCGTACAGGGCATGCCGGATCCTGCCGGTGGTCGAATACTGGAACGTACATCCCTCCGGAAAGAGGGCTTCCCCGGCCCCTCTGCCGAACTGGTACTCAGCGATGGTTCTGATCCGGAACAGCGAACTGTTCTCCGAGCAATCGGTTGACACAATAAACAAACTCCTCTTCAACATCGTGCGGGATGAATGCCCCTGCTGCGATCGGGTGGCCCCCGCCGGCCCCTCCGATCGTCGCTGATGCCGCGGTCAGCACTGCCTGCAGGTCGACACCCTGCCTGACCGCCCATTCGTTGGTCCGCATGGAGACCTTCGTCAGGGTCGGGTCGTCGGGCAGGGTGCACATGATCAGGATCGGTTTCCGCCAGTTCAGCTTACTGAGGGCCATACCGGCCCCGATCCCGATGATCGTATCGGGGAACCGGTTCCCGACATGCAGATATTGCAGGTGCGAGAGCTCGGTCACCCCGGTCTCAACAATATACGTGAGCAGCTCCCGGATGATCGTCCGGTGGTTGTTCAGCATATACTCGGCCTCGCGGTACTGGGTGCCGCGGTCACCCCTGCAGATCGCACTCCCGACCAGCGGGCGGGCCCACCGGCCGCAGGCGTTCAGCACCGTCGCAAACTCGGAAGCGTTCCGAAGCGGTGTCCGGACCGCCTCGTTTGGAAAGACATAGGTCTCTGCGAAGAGTCGGTCGACCGGTTCGCCATGGGCGAGCAGCTGCTGGACCAGCGCACTGGTGATCGCCCGCTTCTCGTCGGGTTCGAGCTCCTCCCAGACCCGCCAGCGCCCGTCCCTGGTCTTCAGCGGGATGCCGGTCTTCTGCAGAAAGCGAAGCGACCCATTGATATCGTTGCTGATCCCCGGGAGGAGCGGGTCGTCGTTGTACGAGAGGCAGACATGGATCGGCCTGGTCGAGGTCCCGTAACAGTTCAGATCCCTGGCAGTCGCCCGGATCGTGCCGTTGGCCACCCCGTCGTCGACGATCGTCCGTGCAACCCCGGTAAGCCCCAGGGTCTCCCGGGCCATCATGTCCCCGACATTCCCGACCACCGCGACTGCGGCGAGGTCGGTGTTCTGCTGGTCCATCTCCTTGGCGATCAGGTACGCCACCCCGGCCGCGGAGAGGCGGGTGTGCCCGTACGGGACCCCGTTCACCTGCTGGTACGGGAGGGTGGCCGGCTGGGCGACGTGGTGGTCGGCGATCAGCACCTCGTCGACCGTGAGCCCCCGCTCCTCAAGCAGGTTCTGCTGTCCCGCCCCGAGGTCCACGAAGACCTTCAGCGACCGGTCCTCCGGCACCGTCCGGATCGTCAGCGGGTCGAGCTGCCGGATATAGTGCGTGGTGGCGGGGATCCCGGCCCGCTGCACCGCCTCGGCAAGGATCGCCTCGCTGGTGATCCCGTCGGCATCGATATGGGAGATGATGGTCACCTCCTCTGCAGCAGCGATCCGTTCTGCGGCTGCAGTTACATCATCATTAAAGCCCATCCTGATCATAACTGGCATCTCAATGCACAAGAAAGTGCGCGAAGGAGGAGGAGATCGATGAAGGAGTTCGCTGAACAGGGGATCATCACCCCTGCACGGATGAAGGCGGTGGACCGGAACGCAACAGCGCTGGGGCTCGGGGTGCTGCAGATGATGGAGAGTGCCGGCCGGGCCCTGGCGGAGGTGGCGCTCAGGTATTCCCCCAGGTCGGTGCTGATCCTCTGCGGCAGAGGAAACAACGGTGGGGACGGGCTGGTGGCCGCCCGGTACCTGCAGATGATCGCCGAGACGACCGTCATCTATCCCGACTGCGGCCACGCAACCGGCGCCTGGACTGCCGAGCAGGCGCTTCTCACCCATGCGGCCGTCCACCTCTGCCCGGTCCGGTCCGACCAGGACGTGGCCGCCCTGGCCAGGCACTTCTCCGGGGCCGACCTGATCATCGACGCGATGATCGGCACCGGGGGATCGGGCGAACTCCGCGAACCCCTGAAAGGCTGTGTCGACCATGCGAACAGGGCCGGGGTACCGATCATCGCCGCCGACCTCCCGACGCCAGGGATACGGGCCACACTGATCCTGGGGTTCCACCGCCCCAAACAGGCGGGGTCCGAGGTGGCCGATATCGGGATCCCGATCGAGGCCGAGTGCTGTGTCGGCCCCGGCGACCTGACCGTGCTGAAGCGGCGGCCGTTTGCGAGCCACAAAGGGGTCGGCGGGCAGGTGCTGGTGATCGGCGGCGGTCCGTACCAGGGGGCACCGTACCTGGCCGGCCTTGCAGCCCTGCGGGCAGGGGCCGACATCGTCAGGGTCGCCTCGCCGATCGCCCAGCAGTACCCCGACCTGATCCACGTCCCGCTCCCCGGATCGACGATCAGCGAGGCGCACCTGGCCACCCTTGAAGGGGAGGTCAAAAGGGCCGATGTGGTGGTGGCCGGCAACGGCCTCGGCCCCTCCTCCCACCCGGTGATCACCCACCTGGCACCGCTCTGCAGAAAGGCGGTTTTCGATGCCGATGCCCTCCGGTTGCCGCTGCCGGTGGCCGAGGAGACGATCTACACCCCCCACAGCGGGGAATTCGCCCGGATCAGCGGCTCCCCGGCCCCGTCCTCTCTCAGGGAGCGCGGGCGGGCGGTCAGGGCCGCGGCCGCCGCCGTGAACGGGACGATCCTCTTAAAAGGACCAATCGACCTGATCGCCGATGCAAAACGGGTGAGGTTCAACTGGACCGGGTCACCGGCGATGACGGTCGGGGGCACCGGGGATCTGCTGGCCGGGATCACCGGGGCCCTCCTCTGCCGGCTCTCCCCCTTCGAGGCGGCCACAGTAGCGGCCTATGTGAACGGCAGGGCGGGTGAGCGGGCCGCCGCAGGGAGAGGAGAGGGGATGCTCGCCTCCGATATGCTTGAGTACATTCCCCGCGAACTCTTCATGGAGGAAGAGGATGCCTGAGTTTACCCATATCAACGGCGACAAGGTGCAGATGGTGGACATCACCGCCAAGGGCGAGGTGAAGCGGATGGCCCGGGCTGAGGGTACGATCACCCTCAGGGCAGATACAGTGGCCGCCATCAGAGCCGGGACTGTGCTGAAAGGGAACGTACTCGCCACGGCCAGGATCGCCGCGACGCTGGCCGTCAAGCAGACCCCGCAGCTCATCCCGCTCTGCCACCAGATCCCGATCGGAGCGATCACGGTCGACTTCACGGAGACCGAGCAGTCGATCACGGCAGAGGTGGCGGTCACCTCGTACGGCCGGACCGGGGTCGAGATGGAGGCGCTGACCGGGGTCTCGGTGGCACTGTTGACCATATGGGACATGGTCAAATCGGCGGAGAAGGACGAGAACGGGCAGTACCCGGTGACCGGGATCAGCGATATCCGGGTGATCGAGAAGGTGAAAGGCTGACCGGAACCACCGCTGTTATTAATAACCGGGCAGTCGACATATAAAGGAATACGGGATGCGTCCCGTAAAGGAATGTAGCTCAAAACCTGAGCTGAACCTTGGTGAAGATCATGTCCAAATCTATGTATGCCTACGTTCGTGAGGCATGGAAGAAACCCGAGGAGACCGGTGTCAAGAAGCTCCTCTGGGACCGTATGCAGGTATGGCGCCGCGAAGGGACCGTCGTCAGACTCGAACACCCAACCCGTATCGACCGCGCCCGGTCGCTCGGATACAAGGCCAAGCAGGGCGTCATTGTGGTCAGGGTCAAGGTCCGCCGTGGTGGACGGAGAGCCTCCCGGTACGTCCGCGGACGCAGGACGGCCAACATGGGTATGCGCAAGCTGACCCCCGGCAAGAGCCTGCAGCGTATCGGTGAGGAGCGTGCCTCGTCCCGGTACCCGAACATGGAGGTTCTGAACTCGTACTGGGTCGGCCAGGACGGCAGACAGAAGTGGTACGAAGTGATCCTTGTCGACGGTCACCACCCCGTGGTTCTGAGCGATCCCCGGCTGAGCTGGCTTGGAAACGCCACCCAGCGTGGACGTGCAGAGCGCGGCAAGACCAGTGCAGGGATGAAGGGCCGCGGTATGCGGACCAGGGGCAGAGGGACCGAGAAGACCCGCCCGTCCATCCGCTCAAATGCAAACAAGGGTAAGTAACCCGATCTCTTTTTTTTGGTCATGCGCTGCACTGACATCTGTACCTGTCCGTATCCGGCAGGGGACTCCTCCCTGACCAGGATGGCGATGGAGGCCGGAGCTCTCGGCTTTGACACAATCGTGCTCCCCGGGGAGCAGCCGGCTGTCATCGGCAACGTCAGGGTGCTACCTGCACGGGTGATCGAGACACGACATGTCCGGGAGGTGATCAAAGACCTCGGGCGTGCCAGGCAGGGCCAGGTCGTGATCGTCGTGGCCGGCGACGCCTCGTTCATCCGGGGGGTGGTCCCGCTCCGCGGGGTGCACCTGCTGGCTGGCGTCGAGAAGCAGCGGAAGAACGCCTTCGATCACGTCTCGGCCCGGCTCGCCGCAGAGAAGAACGTGGGAGTCACGATCGATCTCCATCCCTTGCTGCATCTGCAGGGGCTGCAGCGGCAGCGGGTGTTGCAGCGGTACGCGGACCTGCTGACCCTGCACCGGCGATACGGGTTCCCGTTTGTGATCGGGTCGTTTGCACGCTCGATCCTCGATCAGCGATCGGTTCGGGAGATGACCCTGCTCTGCGCCCTCTTCGGGATGGAGAAGGAGGAGGTCCTCGCAGGGCTCACCTCGCTGCCAGGGGTGCTGCACCCGCTGGAGTCAGTCAGGGTGGTCGAATGAAACCCAGACCACCGACGATGCGGATCAAGAAGCGGTACGTGCTGGCAGCGGTCGTACCGAACTACCCTTCCATCGACTCGAAGGCCCTGTACCTGGCGATCGCAGATGCGGTGACCGAGTTGTACGGCGACGCCGGAGGAGCTGCTCTCCACCATGCCGTCGTCTTCTCAGGCAACGGCTATCTGATCGCACGCTGCAGTCGAGGGACCGAGCACCAGCTCGCGACGGCCCTCGCCGGGGTCACCGCGGTGGACGGCCGGCGAGTAGCCCTTCGGACGCTCGCGACCTCGGGAACGATCCATGCGCTCCGCGGGCGAATGCGGCAGCCGACAGAACAACCGGAACGTGAAGACCTGGAGATGGACGACGTGATCTACGAAGTCCATGCCAGAGAATCCCAAAAGGTTGATTTAATAGAGAAGGGATGTAACAGTCAAAAGCTACTGTTCTTCGTCGAACAGGATCTTGAGGAGAGATAATGCAACCACAATATCAGATGGGATATGACCGGGCCATAACGGTGTTCAGCCCAGATGGCCGGCTTTATCAGGTAGAGTACGCACGTGAAGCGGTCAAGCGCGGCACGACTGCGGTCGGGATCAAATGCAGTGAAGGAATCGTTCTGCTCGTAGACAAGCGAGTGAACTCCAAACTGCTCGAGCCCTCGTCGATAGAGAAGATCTTCAAGATCGATAACCACATCGGGGTCGCCTCTTCAGGCCTGGTCGGGGATGCCCGCTCGCTGGTCGATCGTGCCAGGGTGGAGTCTCAGGTGAACCGGGTCAGTTACGACGAGCAGATCGACATCGAGATGCTCTCAAAGAAACTCTGCGACCATATGCAGACCTACACCCAGTTCGGCGGTGCACGTCCGTACGGCACGGCACTGCTGATCGCAGGGATAAGCGACGGCCAGTTCAGGCTCTTTGAAACCGACCCGAGCGGCACGCTGCTCGAGTACAAGGCGACCGGGATTGGTATCGGCAGGAATGCGGTGATGAAGGTCTTTGAGGAGGAGTACAACCCCGAAGCCAGCATCCGCGACGCGATCCTGCTCGGACTCAAGGCACTTCACGCTGCAACCGAAGGAAAGTTTGATGTGAACACTGTCGAGATCGGGGTTGTCAGCAGAGACACGCCTGCGTTCAGAAAGATGAGCAGACAGGAAGTCGCCTCGTTCGTTGAACAGATAGAACAGTGATGTATCCATGATTCCACTGGATAAAGCCGTGGTGGCCAGGCTGGAGAGCCATGCCGAACGGTTTGAACTGCTCGTCGACCCGGACGAGGCGAGCAGATTCAAGCAGGGGGAGCCGATCGAGATCGAGGATATCGTCGCGGCGCTCAATATCTTTGAGAACGCCTCCCGCGGGGACCGGGCATCGGATGAGACCCTGCAGAAGGTCTTTGGAACGCTGGACTTCCCGACGATCGCTAAAAGGATCATCGAGAAGGGAGAGATTCACCTGACCTCTGAACAGCGGAGGCATCTGATCGCGGACAAGCGCAAACAGGTGGTGAACTTCATCGCCCGTAATGCCGTGAACCCGCAGACCGGGTACCCGCATCCGCCAACGCGGATTGAGATGGCGATGGAGGAGGCCCGGGTGAACATCGACCCGTTCAGGCACCTTGACGAACTGGTCAAGGACACGATGAAGGCACTCCGCCCGCTGATCCCGATCCGGTTCGAGGAACTCCGGCTCGCCGTGAAGATCCCGCCGGACTACGCGGCCAAGGCCTATCCTGAGATCCAGTCGGGCTCAGTGATCGAGAAGGACGAATGGCAGCGGGACGGGTCCTGGGTCTGCGTCGTCAGGATCCCGGCCGGCATTCAGAACGAGTTTTATACGACCATCAACCGGGTCACCAAGGGTGAAGGCGAGGTCAAGAAACTCAATCAGATATATTAAGTCAGAGAACCAATAGATAAAGATAAATTCGGGGTGAATGAGAATGGCCAGCCATCATCAGAAAGCAAAAGGAAAGGTCACTGGTAGTTCCGGACGTTTCGGCTGCCGGTACGGTCGCTTTGTACGGAAGAGAGTGAACGAGATGGAGAAGGTCTCAGGTGCACTCCACCGCTGTCTGCGGTGTGACACCGTTGCTGTCCAGCGGCGGGGTACCGGGATCTGGGAATGCCGCAAGTGCGGTTTCAAATTTGCAGGGGGAGCCTATGTGCCACAGACACCGGTTCATAACGTTGCCCTCCGCACCATCGAGAGGGCCCTCCAGAAGGAGGCCTGATCCGGGTGACAGCCACCTACAAATGCGCACGGTGCAAGCACAGGGTTGAGATCGACGTCAATGTCAGATGCCCCTTCTGCGGCCACCGGATCCTCTTCAAGGAACGGGGCGCCGGGATCAAAGAGTTAAAGGCTCGATGACCTTCGTCACGACCTCCCGAAAACCGGTCCCTGAAGTAAGAACCCTTGCAAAAGGGCTGGCATTTGCTCTGGGATGGCAGTACCTGACCCGTGGGAAGATGGGTGTACAGGACCTCAATGAACGGGGCCCACTCCTTTTTTTAGTCTCTGGCGAGGCGAAGTCGATCAGGGTCGCCCTGATACGCGACAACAGTACGGTCACCGAGTTCACGGTCGACTCAATCGGGATACAGGAACGGGCGGGAACGATGGCCCATGGGATCACGGTCTCGGACCAGGGTCTCTTTGAAACACTCTCTCCGTTCATAGAGGTCAGGCTCGGGGGAGCGAACGAACACCGGACCCTCTCATACGATGGTCCACAGAAGAAGCAGTATCTGCTGAAACTCAGGGATTGAGCAATGATCCATCAGGCACGGTTCACATTCAGTACGCCTACGGCCCCGCTCCTGTACCGGGCGCTGGCCCCAGAACTGATCGACCAGGAGGGGATGCGGTCGACCGTCGACCTCGCCTGCGTCGACCAGACCACGCTGGTGATGACGATCGCTGCCGAGGATCTGGCTGCCCTCCGGGCTGCCCTGAACATGTGGCTCCGGCTCGTGAACGTTGCGGACGAGGTCACCGAGATGGGCCTTGCCATCCGGAGTGGTGGTCAGGCCGTCCGGTCCTGATCGGAAGATCCCGCGGTAAAAAAATAACAGGCTTTTTTAGATAGACTCACTTCTCTATGGTACTTAAACGCTGGAGAGGGGGCAGGTAACGATGACGCTACGTATACGACAGGAGACAGAACAGGACTATCAGGTATCAGAACAGGTTGTTGAAAAGGCATTTGCGGAGGCCGAGTACAGCGATCATACGGAGCATCTTTTAGTCGCCAATCTGAGGAAAAGTGATGTATTTGTTCCACAACTCTCTCTGGTTGCAGAAGATGAGGGAGAGATCGTCGGACATATTCTGCTCACAAACCTGGTCATCAAAGACGGCGAAGAGGAGCATGAATCCCTGGCCCTGGCCCCGGTCTCTGTGCTCCCCCGGCATCAGAAGAAAGGGATCGGCAGCGCCCTGATCAGGAGAAGTATAGAGGTTGCCAGAGAACTTGGCTTTAGATCGGTGATTGTGCTCGGCTACGACACGTATTATCCGAGATTCGGGTTTAAGCCGGCACACCTCTGGGGAATCAAGGCCCCATTTGACGTCTCAAAAGAGGCCTTTATGGCATTGGAACTGATGGACGGCAGCCTCGATAAGGTGAAAGGAACGGTCGTGTACCCCAAAGTGTTCTATGAATGACAGGGACTGCTGATTGGTCACTGCACTTTTCAACATTTTCATTCATGTTATTCAAAAAATGATTCCAGGAGACCTCAAGGGTTTCCCTCAAATGACTCATAGTTTTTTGGCTGCATTGCTTGAGAGGCCTTTATTCAGAGTGATGAACAGACACCTCCTTCACCCGAGGATCGCCCTGACGATCTCTGCCGGCATCATCGTCTTCTGCACGATCTCCTCCTCCGAATGGCCAGCCTTCTGCAGCCGCCTGACCACCGCATCCATCGGTTCTGCAACCTCGACGATGAACTGATCCGGATCATACACCCGGAAGACACGCTGGCACCATGGCTGCTCACGAAGGTCGTGGACGACTGCGATATCCCGGCCCTGGATCATCTCCCAGACCTCGTCGATCGCCTCTGTCTCGAAGTAGACCTCCACGTCGTTTCCTTTCCGGGGCTCAACCCCATCTCCATGAATCACGGTCAGGGCATAGTCCCTCTGCCAGAGGGCCAGGCCGCTTGTGAACCCCACATTGAGCCCGACGTCCATGGCGACCTCCTGCCCGAGGAGGTCCTGATAGAATCGCTTCGATCGCTCCATGTCGCTGACGAGGAGGACGAAGCCGGCGAGTTTGAATGCTGGGGACTTGGTTGTCATGAAGGTATGTGAGGTGGCGGAGGAGATAAACCGGAGAGAATGCAGGGTGAAAGTGATTGGGAGTTTGAATTTTTATAAGGGTGATTATCTTAAAATCCTATAAATCTACATTGGATAATGAAACTTAATCCAGAAATAACAAAAAAATTATCTGCTAAAATTAAATACAAAGAACAGGACTATTCAGATCATGCTACGAGAGATTCTGATTATTTAAGACGAAAAAATGAGAAACCGGAAGAACCTACCATTCGTCCTCCGTTTTTTCGTGATGCAGACAGAATACTTCATTCCAGAGCATATACTCGATATATCGATAAGACTCAAGTCTTTTTTCTCGTTGAAAATGATCACATTACCCACAGGGTGCTCCATGTTCAACTGGTTTCAAAAATTGCACGAACAATCGGAAGAGCCCTGGGCTTGAATGAAGACTTAATTGAGGCAATTTCGCTGGGGCACGATATCGGTCATGTGCCGTATGGCCACCTCGGGGAATCATGCTTAAGCAAACTGTGTGAAAAGAATGGAATTGGTCCTTTCAAACACAATGTACAAAGTGTCCAGTTTCTCGATACGATTGAAGATTATGATCTTACAATACAGGCCCTAGATGGAATTTTGTGCCATAATGGTGAAGTCAATAATAAATCACTAAAACCACAGGGAACAAAAGATTGGAACTCATTTGATTCAAAAATTAAAAAAATACAGTATAATGATAAAGCGGGAAAAATTTTCCCATTAACGTATGAAGGGTGTGTAGTCAGGTTTGCAGACAATATTGCATACTTAGGAAGAGATTTACAGGATGCATTCGAAGTAAATTTAATCGATAAAAAATTGTTCGATGAAATTAAGAATCTATTTCCAAAGAATTGTAAGGATATATTAAAAGGGAAAAATTGGAATTCAATCAATTGGCTGATCCTTGATATCTTCATAAAAGATTTAATCAATAATAGTTATGAACAAGACGCCATCTCATTCTCTGATGAAATCTCAAATTGTGCTACTGAATTAAAAAAATACAATTATCAACATATTTACCATAACCCCCTTCTACTAAAACAAAATGATGAGATAGAAAATAAATTTAATATTTTATTCAAAACATTTTTAACCGATTTGGATACCGAAAATAAAAAATCAAAAATATACGAGGATATGCTTAATCTAAGTTGGATTTCCGAAAAATACAGAACAAATCCCAAACCAACTGAGATTGTTCGAGATTATATTGCAGGGATGACTGATCGATATTTCGAAACTATTTATATGCAGATTAATAATTCTGGTCAGATTGATAATCTTGATAAGTATAAAGGAAAATTCCCCTAAAGATCCGGTTAATTTTCAAATAAATCGAGATTTTAACTACTGAATTTTGTTTCAGATAAAATAGTAATAATTTGTTAAAAGAGATAAGACAATCATAATGTTCATTTCATTGAAACCTAACTTTCAAATGAAATTTTATGAAATATCGGACAACCATAACTGAGAGAATTCAAAAAAGAGAGATGATCAAGAGATGAAAAAAAAGATATATATTGCGGGACCTCTGTTCTCTCGAGCAGAGTTAGATTATAATGAAAAAATAAATGATTATGTGGAAAAAAAGGGTATTTGACATTTTTTCCACAAAGAGATGGGAAATTACTGGCTGAGTTGTTGAAAGAAGGAGAATCGAAAGAAAGCGCAATACATACGATTTTTAATCTTGATGTCGACGAGATTAAAAAGTCGGATATTCTGCTCCTCATATTAGATGGCCGTGTTCCAGATGAAGGGGCATGTGTAGAACTGGGCATTGCATACGCCTTAAACAAAAAATGCATCGGTTTAAAAACTGATTCTCGATATTTGATGGGTAATTTGGATAACCCACTGATCCTTGGAGCTCTCAAAGGGAAGATCGCAAAAAACATTTCAGATCTAGAAAAATACCTATAACCACCACTTTACCAAGAGGGAGAAGATAGTACTGTTTAATTCCCAAAATTAGCCTCAATTAACCTTCTGATCCCCTACCCTCTCCTACATCAGACTCCATTCTCCCATCCATGTAAAGGATCTACGGAACTATCTCCTGTGGCAGGTTCGATCTTAGCAAGATCCTCCCCTTCATAGTGCCCGATCCCTTGTGAAGGAACTGCAGTATGGGGAGAAACAGGACTCTATCAGTGACCTCAGTACCTCCCAGTCTTGAGTATATTCGGCTGAACCGAAAATAAAAAAGGTGTTTCTTCAGGTGGTCGCGATGGACGATACCGTCAGGTCGACGCCCTTGTAGGCGAAGCTCAGCGTCAGGTTGTCGGCACCCTTGTCGACGATCGTGGTCGTCCTGAGTGAGTACCCGGTTGGGGTCGCATTCATATCAGTCGTGTCATCGAGCCCCTCTGCACGGGAGAGGATGACCTGCTCATTGATCGTCGCGTTGGTGAAGTTCATACCGAGCTGCTCGAACTGCATGGAACTGAGCGTCACGTTCTGCTCCTCTGAGGCGTTCTGATCGAAGGGGACCGACTTCATCTGATTGACATGCATCCCGATCAGCCCGTTCACCATCGTCTGGTACTCGTTACCAAAGACAGTGAAGTTGGCCGCCGACGGTGCGGTCACCGGGAGGGACTGCATGCTCTGATTGTCATACACTCCACCTGCCGGGACGGTGAGCTGGTCGGTCAGCAGGACCGTCTTGTTCTCCTTGGCTGCTGCGGTGTAGATCGCCTTATCCGAGGTGATGATCGGACGTCCGAGATCATCTCGAATGGTCAGATCCGCGGTCACCACGGTTCCGTTCTGAACGGTGGTGAATGCATTGAGCCAGCTCATCCCCATCGAGGAGACGACCATCAGGACCACAAAGAGCACCCCGACCCCAACGACCAGAATCTTCTTCCAGTTCGCAGTAGTGGGCTGAGTTGCCTTCGAAGAAGGTTTCCTACCTTTCCCTGCCCCCGGATTCTTCTGTTCCTTCATTGATATACTATCTCACGTCTGGTCAGATAAGGGCTCCGGATGGCACCTGTCCTCAGCCCGGGAAAGGGAGGAACAGCAGATCCTGGTCAGAGGTCCGGATCATCTCAACGAGACAGGAGAGGCTGACCGGCCGGTACCCGATCACCTCGGCACTGACGTTGATCGTCCGTTCTCGGACGGAGAGGAACGGGTACCGGTGGAGTCGTCGATTGTGGGTGTGTCCGTGGACCACCCAGCCCTCGAACGCTGGTGGCGCATCGGCAGGGTCATGGACCAGCAGCAGGTCGACCCCGTCGACGGTCATGGCGAGGCACTCAGGATTCCCCTCGGAGAAGGGGTCATGGTTGCCCCGCACCCAGGTGATCGCCCCAGAAAGGGCGGGCAGGTACTCTGGAACCTGGGCAGCGCTACCGCAGAGATCCCCGAGGAAGAAAACCTGGTCCCCGGCATTGACCACCTGGTTCCAGCCGGCGATCAGGACCCGATCCATCGTGGAGCAATCAGGAAACGGCCGGCTACAGTACTGGATGATGTCGGCGTGGCCGAGATGGAGGTCACTGATCAGGTACGGCGGTCCCCCTCCCCGGGATGACGAACAGAACGCTTTCTCCCGATACCCGGCGAGGGTCCTGGACCATGCCTCCCGTGATGTCGAGCGGTACCGGTTCAACCAGGTCTGGGTGACCAGGTCGTACCCGCCGGCGGACTTCTCCTCGGAGTAGATTGTCAGCCGGAGCCCGTCCTGCGGGAGGCAGAGAGGTATCAGATCAGAATTGACCTCAAAAGAGACCGGTGCCCGCGGCCGGAGCCGGGAGAGGAGGCGGGAGAAGAGACCGCGGCCCTCCAGGGGAGCGGCAGGGGTGGAGAGAGAGACCGGTGGTTGACGGCCCTCGACCCGGACCAGCGGCACCTCCCAGCAGGGAGGGGAGAGACCGCCGTCCCCAACGAGTGGCAGGAGACGCTGATGTAATGAATCGGCAAGGGCCCTCAGCGCTGCCGAGGGGATGACCCTGCAGCCGAGAACCCAGCCCGATGAGTTCCGCCTCCACCCCCAGTCGTCGAGCAGGTACCCGGCCGGTCCCCGAGCCCCGGCGGAGGTGACGGCGTTCTGCACCATCAGAAAGTCGACACCCGGCCTGGGGGTGAATGGCCCAGCCAGGGTCAGCACTGGGAGGATCGGAGAGACGTCCCCGGAGGCCTGCTCCCTTATCTCCCGCTGGAATTGCCGGAACCGCCAGTCGGCGGTGGACGGCGAGAGGGCAATAGACCAGGCGGGTGTCTCCATATTCATAAATGTCAGACATCCGGCCTGATAAATGAGATGAACGAGCCCCTATCAAAAAATAGGATCAGCACCCATCTTTAGAGAATAATGTCCCCATCCCTGGTGGAGGTCTTCCTCTTCTCTCTTCTGATCGGTTTCACCGGCGCGCTCGCCCCGGGGCCGACTCTGGTCGCGACCGTCACCGCCTCGATCAAAGGCGGGTGGATCACCGGCCCGAAGGTCACGCTCGGGCATATCGTCATCGAGGCGCTGGTCGCCCTGCTGGTCCTGGCTGGAGTCTCGACGGTGGTGCAGGGGTATACCGGTCTGATCGCAGTGGTCGGCGGCTGTGCCCTGATCGGATTCGGTCTCCTGACCCTCCGCGGCGCCTCGTCGGCCTCGCTGAATCAGGAGGGGACCAACACATCCCAGGGACCGATCCTGGCCGGACTGCTGACCAGTGTGGCCAACCCGTTCTTCTGGATCTGGTGGCTCTCGGTCGGAAGCGGGTTTCTGGTCGACACACTCAGCACAGGGGTTCTGGCGGTGGCGGCTTTCATGGCCGGCCACTGGGCTGCAGACCTCGGCTGGTTCACGGCCGTCTCGACAGGGGTCCATCGAGGGGGCGAGATCCTCCCTGAGCCGGCGTACCGTATGGTCCTGCGGGGCTGCGGTGTGCTGCTGATCCTCTTCGGCGGATACTACCTCTCGACGGTCGTTCCGATCGTTTGATAGAGCGACCAACCTGAAAAAAAGAATTGAGATGGTGTTAACGCCGACCGGAGGCGGCGTGGAGAAGCATCTGCTGCACTTCCCGGATCAGATCCTGAATCTCAGGCCCTTCTGTTCGGTACAGCGCACGGAGCGGTGGGATCGCCCGAGAGTCCCCGATAGATCCAAGCGCCCAGACCGCCTTCTTCCGGACCAGCCGGTCCTCGTCCTGCAACGCCCCGATCAGGTCGTCGACAGCCCGGGGATCCCCCAGCCTGCCGAGGGCCTCAGCCCCCTTCCACCGGGTGGCGGGATCGGGATCTACCAGCAGTCCACGGTAATACTCGTACCGCTCGTCCGGCATGCACCCTCACTTGCAGCGGGGGATCCCGGTGGCGTCGAAGACGTCCTTCCCCTCGATGAAGACGAGTCCGTGCTCTTCTGCGTACCGGATCGCATCGTCCTTCTTCAGGGCCAGGCCGGTCTCGTCGTCCAGCATCTCGCAGATCGCAATGGCCGGCGTCACGCCGGCCATCCGGGCCAGGGTCACCGAGAGCTCGGTCTGCCCGCACCGCTGGGCGAGCAGGTCGTCCGCGGCCCGCAGCAGTGCCACATGACCGGGAGTCCGGAACTCGGCATGGAAGGTCTCAGCCTCGCCGGCCAGTACCTTCTTCACCTGGGCCCCGATGGACGAGATGGTTAGGGCGCGGTCGCGGTCAGGGATCCCGG
Source organism: Methanosphaerula subterraneus (assembly GCF_052055875.1). Taxonomy (GTDB): domain Archaea; phylum Halobacteriota; class Methanomicrobia; order Methanomicrobiales; family Methanospirillaceae; genus Methanosphaerula; species Methanosphaerula subterraneus. The sequence goes on along the minus strand of NZ_CP170508.1, from coordinate 2,073,662 downwards.
TGAAGGTCCTCTTATGGTTCACCCAGAGCGAAAACGAGGAGTGGTTCCTGCGGTCGTACGGGATATCCCCGTCCTGCTCGACCACACCCGAGGCCTGCAGTAGATCCGTCGCGAACGGGAGCCTGAGCAGTTCTGCGGCCACCGGATCGATCGCAGTGCAGATCAGTCCGCCGCCGTCCTTCCTCATCTGCAGGATATGCTGCGGCGTGACCGCGTCGGCACAGATGGCGAAATCAGTCTCCCCTTCCCGGTCTTCAAAGTCATAGAGCAGTATCATCTTTCCATCGCGCAGTGCGTTCAATGCATCATCAATCATCCAGAACCTCCACGGTTACCGTATCCATATCCTTCAATTTCAGGGTCTCGCGCAGCCCCTCGGCGGCGATCACCTCAATCACATCGTCCGGGTAATGAGTCCTGCCCGGAACCACGATCGCACATTGGTATCCCTGTATGCTGCAGGGGAGGGCCCTGGCTTCGCCAAAGGTCCGGTCGTCTGCGGTGAAACCCTCAATGGGCACCCAGTCCACGGACTCGAGCTTCTTTCTGACCTGGACACTCGGTCGGTTCAGCCGGATGTTCAGGGTCCCGGGGAACGGGGAGAAACCGAGCATCTTTAAAAACTGCTCGCGATAATGGGGCAGGCCGACATAGTACCGCCCCTCCCCGACACCACTGACCACGATGCCGTTCAGCTGGAACTGAGCGGCCTTCCGCTCAAAGACCCTGCAGTAGTCTGAGTACTCCCGGTGCAGGGCCTCCTCGCCGTCCCTGGTGATCGCCACATACTGGCCATCAGGATGGAGCGATCGTGTGATCAGCAGCCCGGCCTCGAGTGCGATGAGCCGCCGAGAGGCGGTCTGCGGGCTGATCCCGAGTGTCCCGGCCAGCGTCTGCGACGAGACCAGAACAGGGCCTTTACACCCGCCGATCAGTGCAATCGCCTTCAGGCACTGGAGATCCTCTGCTTCGATCATATATCAAAATTGAGATGCTTACTATTTATGGATTTTGGAGCAGGATGAAGGGGTGCATACGTGATCTGTCGAATGACCATTCGTTAATTATTTAATATACCGGCCCAGATGCTATACCATGAAATCCGGACTGCGTCATCAGCTCGCCGAAAAAATGGCCGGTGAGATCACGCTTTCGGACTCACCAGGGAAGGCCCTGAAGAAGTGGCGGATGAGTTTCGACATTCCGCAGGGTGTGCTCGCAGAACGGCTCGAAGTATCCCCGTCTGTGATCAGCGACTATGAGAGCGGGAGGCGGAAGTCACCAGGGACCGCGGTCGTCGGAAAGATCGTCGACACGATCCTCTCGATGGACGAGGCCCAGGGAGGGCGGTATATCCAGAAGTTCTGCACGATGCTCTATGCAGATTTCGACGACGAGGTGATCTATGATATGCATGAATATGCAGTCCAGGTCCCCCTCCGGGAGTTTGCAGAGGTGATCAATGCAACCCACCTCTGCGGCTCGCTCGACCAGTCGCTGTACGGATATACGGTGATCAACAGCCAGAATGCGATCCTGCAGCTCTCCTCAAATGAGTTCAACCGACTCTATGGCTGGTCGACCGAGCGTGCGATGATCTTCAACGGGGTCTCGAATGGCAAGTCCCCGATGGTCGCGATCAGAGTCACCTCGTTCAAACCGCGATGTGTGGTGCTGCAGGGGATCACTCCCGAGGAGGTGCATCCGATTGTGCCACTGCTTGCAGACAAGGACCGTATCACGGTCCTCTGCACGAGTATGGAGATTGAGAAGATTATTGCAGTTCTGAGAGGTCAGGAATGGTAGGCATCATTACATATGGGGCGTATATTCCCCGGTACAGGATTAAACTCGAAGAGATCGCCCGGGTCTGGGGAGACAATGCACATGACATCACGTCAGGGCTCGGGGTGAAGGAGAAGTCCGTCCCTGATCTGGATGAGGACACCGCCACGATGGCGGTCGAAGCGGCCAGGAACGCATTGAAGCGACGGGATGTAGACCGCGAAGCGATCGGAGCCATCTATGTCGGGAGCGAGTCGCATCCGTACGCCGTCAAACCGACTGCATGCACCGTTGGAGAGGCGATCGCCGCAACCCCAAACATGACCGCGGCCGACTACGAGTTCGCCTGCAAGGCTGGGACCGCCGGCATCCAGGCCTGCATGGGCCTGGTCGGAAGCGGCATGGTCAAGTACGGCGTGGCCATCGGCTCGGATGTCGCACAGGGGGCGCCGAGCGATGCCCTCGAATACACGGCGGCGGCAGGGGGGGCGGCGTTCATCATCGGAAAGGACGATCCGATCGCAGAGCTCCACCACACCGTCTCATTCACCACTGACACTCCTGACTTCTGGAGGCGTGAAGGGCAGAGTTACCCACGGCACGGCGGCAGGTTTACCGGTGAACCCGGTTACTTCAAGCATACGATGGGAGCAGTCAATCTGCTCTTCGACCAGCTTGGAAAGACACCGAAGGACTACGACTACGCAGTCTTCCACCAGCCCAACGCCAAGTTCCCACAGCGGGTTGCAAAGATGCTCGGGTTCACCCCCGAACAGATCAAGCCCGGGCTCGTGGTTCCACGGCTCGGAAACACGTACTCGGGAGCCTCGATGATCGGCCTCGCAGCCACGCTCGATATCGCGAAGGCAGGCGACCGGATCTTCGTCGCCTCGTTCGGGTCAGGCGCCGGCAGCGATGCATTCGACATCGAAGTGACCGATCACATCGAGTCCGACCTGATCAACAGGAAGGCGGCCCCTTCAGTTGAAGATCTGCTGAAGAACCCCATCTACCTGGACTATGCACTGTATGCAAGACACAAAGGAAAGATCGTGATGCAAGAATGAGAGATGTCGCAGTGATTGGGGTGGGATGTACCACCTTTGGAGAGAAGTGGGGGACATCGTTTAGGAACCTCTTCGTCGAGGCAGGGGGGATGGCCATCGAGGACGCCGGCATATCCGGCGAAAAGATCGACGCCCTCTATGTTGGAAACATGAGTGCAGGCCGGTTCATCGATCAGGAGCACATCGGTGCCCTGATAGCGGACTATTCGGGTCTCGCTTCAACGCACACCCCTTCGACGAGGGTCGAGTCGGCCTGCTGTTCAGGCGGGCTCGCGTTCCGCCAGGCTGTCATCGCGGTGGCCAGCGGGATGGAGGATATCGTTGTCGCCGGCGGGGTCGAGAAGATGACCGATGTCGACACTCCGACCAGCGTGGACGCCCTGGCAGCAGCGGCAGACCGTGAGTGGGAAGGGTTCGTCGGAGCCACCTTCCCCGGGCTGTACGCGATGATCGCCACCGATTATATGAACCGGTACTCGCTGACCAGAGATCAGCTGGCGCAGGTCGCCGTCAAGAATCACTACAATGGGGCTCGGAACCCGATCGCACAGTTCCAGCATGAGATCTCGATCGACACCGTCATCAACTCCTCGCTGGTCGCTGATCCGCTTCGGCTCTTCGACTGCTCGCCGATCACCGACGGGGCTGCCGCAGTGATCCTCGCTCCACTGGAGAGGGCGCACGAGTTCACCGACACTCCCATCAAGGTGCTGGCCACCGCACAGGCATCGGACACGATCGCTCTCCATGACCGGCGGGACATCAGCACGATGGACGCGACGGTCGCTGCAGGAGATCGGGCATTCAAGATGGCAAAGATTGGTCGGCAGGATATCGACCTGGTCGAGGTGCACGACTGCTTCACGATCGCAGAGATCTGTGCGATCGAGGACCTCGGGTTCTGTAAGAAGGGCGAGGCCGGCAAGCTGACCGAAGAGGGTGTGACCGCACTGAACGGCAAGCTTCCGGTCAACACCAGCGGCGGGCTGAAAGCTTGTGGCCACCCGGTCGGCGCGACCGGGATCAAGCAGGTCTGGGAGGTTGTGCAGCAGCTCCGCGGGGAGGCCGGCAGACGACAGATCGACGGGGCAGAGATCGGAATGACCCAGAATGTCGGCGGTACCGGGGCTTCGGTGGCTGTCCATATCCTCGGGAGGGTCTGATCATGCCAGTCGCACGATTCTGGCGCAAGATCCCACAGCGGTACAATCTGGTCGGGACTGAATGCACAACCTGTGGGAGAAAGTTCTTCCCGCCCCGGACCTTCTGCCCGGACTGCAGGCGGACCGGAGTCATTGAGGACCATACCTTCGAGGGGAAGGGGACCGTCGTCACCCACACCGTGATCAGGTCAGCCTCGGACCAGTTCTCACAGCAGACCCCCTATGTGCTTGCGATCATCAAACTGGACGAGGGGCCCCAGTTCACCGCACAGGTCATCTGCCTGCCTGAAGAGATCAGGATCGGGATGCGGGTCAAGAGCGTCTTCCGCAAGGTCGCGACCGAGGGGAACAGTGGTGTAATCTACTATGGGACCAAATTCGTCCCGGACGAGCAGCCATAAGGCTGTCCAATCCTTTTTTTACTAGTCTAAACCTGACTCGTTCAGGCTGTCTCCACTCAGCCAGTGGATAAAAGAAACTGAGGTCAGGGGCTTTCTACCTGTCCAAAAAAATTCAGAGCGATTCGGAATCTGGGGTGAGGTCAGGATCATCCCCGTCCAGTTGGGACGGCGCCGTGCTCTCAGGCATCCTGTTCCCGGTCTTCCCTTCAATAAAATCTGAGAGGTCCTCCGACTTGATCCGCCAGTATTTTCCGATCTTTACCGCCTTGAGCCGTTTCTCCTTGATATGGTTCCGGACAAGTTTTTCGCGTATCTGCAGGATCGCGGCCACCTGTGCAACGGTCAACAGTGGTTCTGTGATGATCTCACCCCATACTCTGCTGTTTGGGGAGAGGGCTACAAATTCTCTGACTCGGGTATGTTCCATAACGGGATCCCTCCCTGATCACCAGACGAGTTGCATACCAGGGCAGTGGTGAACAGCCGAAACCCGGGGCCTTCCTGCAAGGCAGAGGGGCATGGCATATTCCCGGTGCTGGCATTCAGGGTACTGTCAACTGGCTCAATCAAAATATCATCTGGCTATATAAGGATTGATTGAACTTTTAACCTATTAAACATTAGTAATAGCGGAACATCCAGGACATACAGGTATATTATAACCCCTATTCAGGGATTGTCAACCGGCAGGGGAAGTAACCCGCAGACCTGATCACGGTCAGAAACCATCAGACCTGCCATGGAACGCTTCCCAGAAACACTTCAGGATCGGCGACTGAAAGTATGACGCGAGGACTCCTCCGCTGACCTGCTCATTCCACTCGATTTGATCCCCCGTGCACTCAGGCTATGCTGCTCGGGAGTGCCACCACGGACACCTCCGGTGCTCTTTGAACTCTTCGGGTTCTTTGAGGACTTGATCCCGCGGGCACTCAGACTGTGCTGCTCGGGAGTGCCACCACGTACGCCACCAGTGGTTTTGCGTACCGTCTCCTGGGATGGCACAGGTTCGGAACGCATGGTTTCCTCTTTCTGAGCCTTCTTATGCTCTACCATTCTTATCACCACCCCTGTGGGGGTTTAATAAGATATATACTTTTCTAGTACATCCTGGAATATCCTGATACAGCCATGCCCGTAATCGTCGGTTCATCGATCACTAACCGGCCTCTCTGAGGCTGGTCATAAAAAAATTTTAAAAAAGAGGGAGCGATCAGTCAGGGAGGCCACCTTCAACCATACAGGGATCATTGTTAGAGATCGTGTTCCTGCCGTTTCTTCAGGAGTTCCTCTGCCTGACGACGGGCCTGCTCGCTCTTGCCAGAGACGATCCGCCACTCCCCAGAATGCTTGCCCTCATCACCTTTCTGCATCCTGCCGCCAGACTCCATATCACCGGGACCTGCCCTCTGGCCCTTCCCTTCCCCGGCGCCGGGGTCAGAGGATCTGATCGCTCCACCTGGTAGGACGACCTCGTCAGGTCCATGGAGTTCGTGCCCGATTCGGGCCATTCTCTCGGTGGTCTCGCGGGATGAACGAGCCATCCGTGCAGATTTTAATAGCGACGCTGGTGTGGTCGTCTCTTCACCCTTCTCCTCGCTGGGCCAGACGGCGAACCGGCTCTTGTTCATATCGGTGTCACTCGAATCCTCAGGGTTCATCCCAACCCAGTAGCCTGGCTCAGACGAAGGTTCCTGGCCTGCCTCCGGAGATTCTCCCGGAAGATCTCCCTCCACACGGGACGAGAGGTCCTGCTCCATGCCGCGGACTGGAACCTCTTCGGCCTCATTCTCCTTTCTCTTCTTCTCCTCCAATCTTCTCACCAGGCCCTGAGAAGACCCTATGAGATATAATAGTATCTTAAAGGATTAACAAAGATATTTAGGTCGATTCCGCGCATTCGGAGATGGTGATATCATAGACCGCATGCCACTGCCCCGGAGAGTACGACCGGACCCTCCGCTCCTGAACCCCGGCAACGGGCAGGCCCTTGAGGAGAGGCAGCGCCTCCCCCTCAACCGACTCGAGCATATACAGATGGACCGTACCGCCGGGCCGGCAGAGGAAGACAGCGTCTGCAACGAAGGACCCCTTTGAGAGCGGGAGGTTCATCACCACCCGATCGAACTGTCCCGGTGGGAAGATACCCCGCAGATGGCCGGCATCGGCCAGTACCGGCAGGAGGTTTGTGCACCGATTCAACCGGGCATTGACCTGCATCTGCAGCACCGCAGCCGGGTTCAGATCACAGGCGACGACCTGCAAGGCTCTTCTGGCCAGCGTGATCGCGAACGGCCCGGCCCCGGCGAACATGTCGAGCACCGTCTCACCCTCCTCCATCAGAGAGAGAAGCCGTTGCCGCTCGTTGGCCAAGCGTGCCGAGAAGTAGACGGTCGAAAGATCGAACTCAAAGTGAAGGCCGTACTCCTGGTAGACGGTTTTTGTTGTCTCCTCCCCGGCCAGCACCTCGAACTGCCGGGTTCGGTACTCCCCTTCCACCGGGGAGACCGGGTACAGCACCGTATGGAGGGAGGGGCGGGAGGCGAGCAGGGTGGCCGCTCCGGCCAGGTCGCGCTCCTGCTGGATCGCGATCCCACCGATCTGTTCATGCCGGGAGAGGATCGCGTGACCCGGCTGCCGGACGAACTCCGCTCTGACCGCTCCACTGACCGGTTCGGTCACCGGGAAGAGGAGCTGGTCCCCCTCAGACCTGACCCGGAGGGAGAGGTCCAGCACCCCCTCGTGAATCAACCGCTGCCTGACCACCTCCCCCTCACACTTCGCCACCTGCAGACACCACTGGCTCACCGGCAGCACCTCTTCACGATCCATCATTTATCTATACGCCCTAACACTATTCATGGATGAGTACCTCGCAGCGCTCCGGAACAGAACGCAGAAACTGTATGCCCTCGAAAAGGTTCTTCCGCCGGAAGAGGCCGTTCGGGTCAGGCGGACCTTCATCGAAGAGGAGACCGGAACCAGCCTCCAGCATGTCGGCGCCTACACGATGGCGATCGACCAGGCGGTCAGAAAGAACATCGAGAATATGATCGGGGCAGTCCAGGTGCCGGTCGGGGTGGCCGGACCGCTGCGGGTCCACGGAGAGTACGCAGAAGGAGCGTATTACCTCCCGCTGGCCACCACCGAAGGGGCGCTGATCGCCTCGGTGAACCGGGGGTGTAGCGCCATCACCGCAGCCGGCGGGGCAGAGGTAAGAATCATCCGCGACGGGATGACCAGGGCCCCGGTCTTCGCCACCGACTCGGTGATCCATGCCCGCTCGGTCGTCGACTGGGTGGAAGCTAACCAGGACCGGATCCGGGCCACGGCAGAGTCGACCACATCGCATGGCAGGCTGATCGGGATCATGACCAGTGTGGCCGGGACCAGTGTCTATCTCCGGCTCGAGTTCGACACCAAGGACGCGATGGGGATGAATATGGCCACGATCGCTGCGACGGCGGTCAGCACCATGGTGGCCGAGGAGACCGGGGCACGCCTGATCGCGGTCAGCGGCAACCTCTGCATCGACAAGAAGCCGGCAGCCATCAACGTGGTCCTCGGCAGGGGCAAGACTGTCGTTGCCGGGGTCCATCTGACCGAAGATCTCTGCCAGACGATCTTCAAGACCTCGGCGGCCATCATCGCCGAGGTGAACATGCGCAAGAACCTGGTCGGATCGGCCCGGGCCGGTGCGCTCGGGTTCAATGCCCAAGCTGCCAATGTGATTGCGGCGATGTTTATCGCCTGTGGACAGGACCCTGCTCATGTGGTCGAGGGCTCCTCCTGCATCACCACCGTCGACCCGGTCAAGGACGGTATCTACGTGGCCGTAACGATTCCGGCCCTGCAGGTCGGCACCGTCGGCGGCGGGACCGGCCTCGCCACCCAGAAGGAATGCCTCTCCCTGCTCGGGGTCAGTGGAGGCGGCGAACCAGCCGGCAGCCATGCAAAGAAACTGGCCGAGATCATCGCCGCCGGGGTACTGGCCGGAGAACTCTCTCTGCTCGGGGCTCTCGGCGCCGGCCACCTAGCCAGGGCTCATCAGCAACTCGGACGGGGAGAGGTCTCTAGAACCTGAACCAGCGCATCATCACCAGGGCGTCCTCGTTATTAGCGTAGTACTCCGGGATCAGAAATACATCCTGGTAACCATTTTTTTCATAGAAACGCTGGGCAGAGAGGTTGGAGACCCTGACTTCGAGCTGGACCCCGGAGGCCCCCTCGAGGACGAACTGGTGCTCGGCCCTCGCCACCAGCTTCCGCCCGATTCCCATCCTCCGGAACTCTCCACTGACCGCGAAGTTACAGATATGGCCATAGCGCTCTTCTCCGGTGTCCTCTAGCGCACCCGCGATGAACCCCACCACCTGCTGCCGGTAATGGGCGACGAAGAAGTGGTCCCCACAGGTCTCGAGGACCCACTCGAGGGTCGGCAGATCCCAGGGATCAGCGAACGATTCCTCCTCGATGGCGGCAATATGGGGGAGATCAAACGGACGTGCACGGTGTATCAGCAACTGCTCGTCTGTCATGGAATGTACGGGGTAGAGATTGGCAGAGCCATCATATATGTGATTGCTATAAGTGGCCTTCGATCAAAAATATACAGACCAGACACTGGCTGATATCTATGGTGATCCTCTATCCGTTCCCGGCAATCCGTCCCGACCCAGTACTGGCCCAGCAGATCGCCTCTGTTCCCTATGATGTGGTGAGTGCAGACGAGGCGCGGGCCTGTATCCAGAAGAATGAACTCAGTTTCCTCCGTGTGATCAGATCCGATGCGGAACTGCCCGATCTTCCGCCCAACGACGATCAGGTCTACCTGGCCGCGCAGCAGCGGTACAACCAGATGTATACCTCCGGACAGATCAGGGCTGACGACCAGCCCGGCCTGTACCTGTACCGAGTGGTCCAGGGAGACCAGACCTTCCTCGGGCTCGTCTGCTGCCTGGACGTCGAGGACTATATCAACGGCACGATCCGACGGCATGAACTGACCCGGTATGACAAGGAGGAGGACCGGACCCGGCATATCGGGGCTGTCAACGCCAACACCGGCCTGGTCTTCATCCTGTACCGCGACCAGGCAGCCCTTACAGACCGCCTGGCCTCCCTGATCCCTGCGCGGGCACCTGATACCGAGGTGACCAACAAGCAGGGCGAGCGGCACCAGGTCTACCGGATTACCGACGAACAGACCCTGACAACGATCCGGGACCTCTTCGCGACGGTGCCTGCCCTGTATATCGCCGACGGTCACCACCGTGCCAAGTCGGCGGTGAACGTGGCGCTGAAACGGCGGCAGGAGAAGACCGCCACCGAGGAGTCCGAACGGTTCATGGCCGTCCTCTTCGCCGACGACCGGGTCAAACTCCACGGCTACAGTCGGCTGGTCACCGATCTCGGCCCATATACCACCGGTACATTTATCGAAAAACTGAGGTCCCTCGGCACCGTCACCGAGTACGGTCCTGTGGACACCAGCCAGTACCACATCCCTCCAGCCGGCGAGATCAGCGGGAGACACCTGTTTCACATGTACCTTGACTCAACCTGGCACGAACTCTCGTTTCCGGCGGACCCGGCAGAGGACCAGATCCAGGCACTAGACGTCCAGTTTTTACAGACCCGGGTTCTTGAGCCGATGCTCGGCATCGGCGATCCCCGCGGGGACCCGCGCCTCGCGTACATGGGAGGGGCCAGGCCGCTCTCTGCTCTCACCGCAGTGGTTGACTCAGGGAAGTACGCAGTCGCCTTCTCTATCCAGCCGCTCTCGACCGGAACGGTGCTGGCGATCGCTGACAACGGCCAGGTGATGCCGCCCAAGTCCACCTGGTTCGAACCGAAGCTGCTGAGCGGCTACCTGATGCACCAGCTCTCCTGAAGTCACAGGGGATCGTGCGCTGATCAGCCCGATCTCCGCATTCCCATCTAAAAACCATTATATTTTTATAAAGGCATAGTTCCTCATGGATATTGCTATCATCGGCGCCACAGGGTATGCGGGCGGGGAGTTGATCAGACTCCTGGGTTCGCACTCTGCTGCAGAGGTGGTCTGCGCCACCTCGCGAAGGGCACAGGGCACCCGGGTCAGCGCGGTTCACCCCCAGCTGAACGGTTTTATAGACCTCTCCTTCACCAACCCGAACGTGGATGAGATCGAGGCAGACGTCGCGTTCCTCGCCGTCCCCCATACCGCCGGGATGCAATATGTGCGGGCACTGCTGGACCGGGGGATCCGGGTCGTCGACCTCTCCGCCGACTACCGTCTCCCAAAAGAGACCTTCGAGAAGGTCTACGGGGTCACGCACACCGACTACTTCACGGCACCGTACGGACTACCCGAACTGCACCGGGAGGAGATCCGGGGAAAACATTTCATCGCCAACCCCGGTTGCTTCCCAACGGGGGCGACGCTGGCAGCGGCGCCGCTCGCAGCCTTCGCCGATACGATCATCTACGACTCGAAGAGCGGAGTCTCCGGGGCAGGTGACAACCCGTCAGCGACCACTCATTTCCCCAACGTCGCCGATGCGATCACCCCGTACAAGATGACCACCCACCGCCACCTCGCCGAGATGAAGATGGAACTGGAGCGGCTCCATACAAAAGCCGCCTGTTACTTCACCCCACACCTGCTGCCGGTGAACCGAGGGATCCTGACGACCGCCCACATCCTCCTCCACGAGCCCCTGGATCAGGAACAGGTCGAGCGGATCTACCAGGACTACTATAGAGACGAGTACTTTGTCAGGTACCAGAAGCCCTCGATCGCAGCGGTCAGGGGCTCCAACTTCTGCGACCTGATCGTCGAGAGCGAGGGGACCAGGGTGGTCGCGGTATCAGCGATCGATAACCTGGTCAAAGGTGCGAGCGGACAGGCCATTCAGAACATGAACCTGATGTGCGGATATAAAGAGAACGATGGCCTTGCATGTGCAGGGCTCTTCCCCTAGGTGTGATGATGAAGGTATCTGAGATCATGACGACCGGTCCCCTGGTGATCCAGGCCGACGCAACGGTCAGTGAAGCAGCAAGAATGATGCGCGAGAATCATATCGGCGGACTGCCGGTGCTGGACGGAACCAGGCTGGTCGGGATGGTCACCGACTCCGATCTGCTCTCGCTCTTATCGACCGGCGACCTGTCAGACGACCTCTGGCTTCCGTCACCGCTGGAGATCATCGAGGTTCCGATCAGGGAGTTCATCAACTGGGAGAAGACTAGGGGAGCACTCCGCGACATCAGCGGGATGAAGGTGCGCGAGGTGATGAGCGTCCCGGCGATCACCGTCGACCAGGAGGCCGAGATCAGCGAGGCGGCAGCGGTGATGCTCCGCGAAAAGGTCGTCAGGCTTCCGGTGATGGATAAGAGAAACCTGGTCGGGATCGTGACCAGGTCGGATATCGTCCAGGGGATCGGCAAAGCAGGAGAAGGGGAGACCATATGAAGTCGATCTGCGCAATCGAAGGGGTCAGGACCTGGGGGATCAAAGAGGGGAAGTACGGCCTCTCCCTGATCGCAGCCGAAGGAACCGTCGCCGGGGTGCTGACCAGGAACCTGGTCCGGGCAGGCCCGATCGAGGCGATGGTCAACCGTATCCAGAACGGGCGGCTGGCCGGGGTGATCGTCAATAGCGGCTGTGCAAACGCCTATACCGGGGAACTCGGCTACCAGAACGCAGAGGCGATGGCCACAATCGGAGCCGAGGCGCTCGGCACCACCCCTGACCTGGTCGGGGTCGCCAGTACCGGCGTTATCGGTCGGCACCTGGACCTGGCCCTGATCCGGCGGCAGGCCGCGGCCGTGGCCCCGCACCTCACCTCCAGCGAGGAGGCCGAGGTGCAGGCGGCCAGGGCGATCATGACCACCGATTTGGTCGAGAAGCATGCACTGATCAGAGGGGACGGGTTCTCCGTCGCCGGGCTCTGCAAGGGGAGTGGGATGATCGCCCCGAATATGGGGACGATGCTCGCATTCCTGTACACCGATGCGACGGTCGAGGCGCCGGCCCTGCAGCAGATGCTCGCAGCAGCAGTAAACCGGTCGTTCAACCGGATCGTGGTAGACGGGGATACCAGCACCAACGACATCGTCCTCTGTACCGCGACCAACCGGCGGGGATCAGTCGACCTGGCAGCGTTCAGCGCTGCCCTCGAGGCATGCTGCCGATCACTCGCGATCCAGATCGCCGCAGACGGGGAGGGAGCGACCAAGCTGATCGAGATGACCGTCTCCAGGGCTCCGACTGAAGAGGAGGCCGCAACGGTGGCGAAGACGATCATCGAATCGCCGCTGGTCAAGACAGCGGTCTATGGCGAGGACCCGAACTGGGGACGGATCGTCGCGGCGGCAGGGAGGGCAGGGGTCGTGTTCGACCCGGCCCGGATCTCTCTGTACTCAGGGGAGGGGGCTGACCGGGTTCCGCTGGTCAGGGACGGCGCGATCGTCGTCGACCTGGCCGCAGCCAAGGTTGGCATGCAGGGGAAGAAGGTCGTCTTTGAACTGGAATTAAACACCGGTACAGCCTCCGCGACCGCCTGGGGCTGCGATCTGACCGAGAAGTATGTCGAGATAAACGGGAGGTACACCACATGAAGCGCGAGGATGTGCTGATGGAGGCACTCCCCTACATCCAGCAGTTCCATGGAAAGATCTTTGTGATCAAACTCGGCGGGCATGCAATGGTCGATCAGCAGGTGCTCGAGGCCGCGATTCGGGACGTGGTGCTGCTCAGTTACATCGGAATCGGGGTCGTGCTGGTTCACGGTGGCGGCCCTGAGATCACCGACAAGATGAAGGCTATGGGTAAGGAGCCCAAGTTCGTCGGCGGCCTCCGGATCACTGACCAGGAGACACTTGAGATCGCCCAGATGGTGCTGGTCGGCAAGATCAATGACGGGATCGTCTCGCTGATCGCCAAGTGCGGGGCGCGCGGTGTCGGGCTTTCAGGCAACGACGGTTCCCTGCTGATCGCCAAAAGAAAGGAACTGCAGGTCGTAACGATCGAGGACCGGACCGAACGGGTGGACCTCGGACATGTCGGTGAGATCGAGGAGGTCGATCCTGCGATCCTTCAGATGCTCCTCTCGAACGAATATATCCCGGTGGTTGCCCCGATCGCCATCGACCGTGAGAGCAACAGTCTGAACATCAATGCCGATACGGCAGCGGCTGAGATCGCAGTCGCCCTTCACGCTGCAAAGCTGATCAACCTGACCGATGTGGACGGGGTGATGGATGCGGAGCGGACCCATGTCTATCGGCGGCTGAAGGTCGATGAGACCAACGAGATGATCAAATCCGGGGTGATCAGCGAGGGGATGATCCCGAAGGTGGAGGGGATGATTTATGCGCTGGACCAGGGTGTCGGCTCTGCCCATATCATCAACGGAAACACCGAGCACAACCTGCTCCTCGAACTCTTCACCAGGGACGGGGTCGGAACAATGATCCATCCCTGAAAATTGGGATACAAAAAAATCTATTTTTTCAGCGCCGTGCTACGCAGACGAACCGGTCATAGATCGGATCGCGCTCGTTCTCAAAGACCTCGACCGTCCGGCCCTCCTCTTCACACCATTGCCTGACCAGCTGCTGCTCGGGCTCAGTGCCGACCGTGATCACGGTCTCACCGGTCAGAAAGAGGAGCTCGTCCACGATCTGGTGCCAGAGGTCTGCGGTGAACGGGTAGATCGCCCCGAGCATGCTCCCGATCCCCCGTTCTGCAGGGGAGAGAAAGATACTGGCCTCCGTTCCATCGATACAGAGTGTCTCCGTCGGCACGAGCCTGCCGGCAGCGAGGCCGAGGGCGAGTAGATGGGGATCATTGTCGTAAGCGAGCGGATGCATCCCCATATCACGCAGCACGGCAGATCCGATGCCTGAACCGCAACAGCAGTCCAGACAGGTGATCTCCTGCCCGGGTTGCCAGATATCGGTGAGCAGGCTCTCGAGCTGTGCAGTCCGGGTGTCGGTCAGATCGACTGCGGCGGGGGTGACCATGGCCAGCATCTCCTCGGCATAGTACTCTCTGGCCGCGGCGGCCCAGGCTTCACGACTCTCCTGGTAGAGGTCGCCGCCGGTCTCCTCGAAGAGTTCCAGCACATCGACAGAGACAGGCCGGTACAGGAAGGTGGTGCATGTCCACCCGTCATCGCGACGGAACGCCGCCGCAAGCGGTTGCTCCTGCTCATCGATCAGCAGTCGCCCCTCTGCTGCAGGGTCTTCGCAGATCATCGCCGAATAGACCGGATCGGTCAGCGCCGAAAGGCTCGGCTCGATCATCCTGACCTCCGGGAGGTCGAGGATCCTGGCTGCTCTCCGGAGTGCGTTCATTCCTTCACCTGCTCGTCTGCCGCCCCTGCTGTATACTCCACAGGTTCCGGTCCTGATTGTTCTCCAGGTATTCCATCTGATCCTTCCTCCGGTCCTTCAACCGGCTCATCTACTGGTTCTTCCTCCGGTTCCTCTTCGATGAGGACCGGATGCGGCACCATCCGGAGCCCGTCGGCGGCCGACATCGTACCGTCGATGCGTGCTCCCTCGTGGATGGTCAGATCGCCGGCCACGATATTTCCAAGGACATGGGCCCCGGGATAGACCTCGACGGGACCCTCGGAGGAGACGAGACCATGGATCGTGGCCCCTTCGTGCAGCACGATCCCGCCGGCAGCCCTCAGAGAGCCAAAGACGGTGGTCTCCTGTCCGACCGTGACCGAGTGGGCGCGAATATTGCCATGCAGCCGGCACGCCTCGCCGATCTGCATGGTGTCGGGCACTGAGAAGTACTCCATGTCCAGCACCGCCCCAGACGGGATCACCAGCGGGTTTTCATCCATATCGTCGGAGAAGAGGTCGGCAAAGACCGTATCGGCGTCCTCGCCCCGGTCGATACGGAGGACGGCCATCAGGTACATCAGGAAGTAGACGATCACCGGGAGCGGATTTCGGATCGTGATCATCCCCTTCGCCTCGAACCCGTGCTCGATCTGGACCTTATCCCCGATCTCCAGGTCCCCATTCACCGAGAGCCGGCCGTGGACCTTCACCCCTTCGCCGAGGAAGGCGTGCTCGGTCGCAGACAGGTCCCCGTTCACCTCTGTCCAGTTCCCGATATGCACGTCCCCGTTCGCGGTGATCGCGCCGTTGATAGTGCAGAACTCGCTGATCATCACGTCGGCCCCGTGCAGCCCGTAGTCGATCCTGCTCCGGTCCCCGACCACGATCGTCCGGTCGGTCATCAGCGTCCGCTCCTGCAGTTCGGTCCTGTCCGGGATGATGCAGCAGAGAACCCGTTCGTCTCCCTGTTCACTGGTCTGGGCGGTCATTATCTGGTTATGCCCCGTACTTGTGGGTCTTGTCGATCAGGTCCAGCAGGATCCTGAGCAGGTCGGCCCCCCGGATCCGGTTCAACCCCCCGGTGGCGCACATAATCTCATCATAGACCTGCACCTGGTCGACCCTGACCCCGTCACCCCGGATCAGCACCGGCACCGGGTCTGCGCTGTGGTCCTTGATCGGGCAGGGGGTGCTGTGGTCGCCGATCACCGTGATGACGCAGTCCTCTCGTTCGAGGAGCGGTGCAAGGGCAGCGTCGATCCTCTCGATGAAGTCGCGCTTCTCGAGGGCATGACCGTCATGGCCGGCCTCGTCGGCCCCCTTGATGTTCACCAGCACGAAGTCATGAGTATCGAGGGTGGCCAGCAGCGCCTGAACCTTGCCGGTGAGGTTGGTATTGGTGGAGCCGGTGATCCCCTCCACCGGGACCTGCTCGAGGCCGACGGCCTTGCCGATTCCGCTGATCAGGGTGGCGGCGGCGATCACCGCACCGGAGAGGCCGTACCGCTGCTGGAACGGCTCGAACATGCCCATCTCGCCTGCCCCCCGGATCAGCACCACCGAGGCCGGCGGTTCCCCGGCCAGTTCCCGTGCCCGGTTCACCGGGTGATCGGCCAGAATCGCGGTGGACTGCCAGATGAAATCGTTACAGACCGCGGCGGTCTTCTGGTCCTTCTGGTTCGCCGAGACCGGCATCACCTGATGCGGGGCGACCCCTTCCGCTTTTGGGTCGTTCGAGGTGACGCCGGCACCGAGCCCCTCCCCGGAGAGGGCAAGGGCTGCCCGGTGGCCGGCCCCTGAGACGAACGAGAAGGTGACCCCGTACGCCGAGAGGTCCACCTGCTCGGAGATAGCCGCCGAGAGGAGGCGGGTGTCATGGATCCTGCCGGCGCGCCGGTCAGTCACGAGCCCGTGATCGTCCAGGGTCGCATAGTTGGCCCGGAAGCCGATCATTCCATGCTCCATGTGGATCCCACAACCTTCGGCCTCGAGCGGCCCGCGGCCGGTATAATGGCTCTCAGGGGGATATCCGAGCAGGCTCAGGTGGGAGGTGTCAGATCCGGGCCTGATCCCAGGACTGATCGTGTCCATGATGCCGGTGACCCCTTCAGCCGCGAGCCGGTCGAGAACCGGGGTCTTTGCGGCCTGCAGAGGGGTCAGTCCGGCGAGTTCAACACACGGACGGTCCCCTATTCCGTCCAGCACAAGCATGACGATCTTGTGAGCAGTCATCAGAGAAGGTTGGATGCAGAGAGAGTTATGGTTGGCGATCGGATCCAGGAGGACTGCTGATCAGAGAAGAGGAGAAACGGTGCTGCAGCAATAGCGGGGCGAGGGGAGATCCCCTGCCCGCGGGCTGCGATCGGCTATCCAGGGTTATGCGATGATAACCTTGGATTCGATCTTTGACTTGATCACTTCGATTCTGCGGATCGGGAAGATCCCCTTCACCTGCGCGAGCAGGTCGCGGGAGATCGAACCGGTGACGATGCCGTCGACGACCGTGGCCCAGTCGTTCTGAGCGACAAAGGCGGTCATCTGCGCATACATCACGCCTCTGATCGCATGGATCTGGCTCGAGTTCGCTCCGATCAGGGTGTAGCAGGTCACGGTCAGGTGAATCCGCTTGCCATCCTTGGTCGAACCCATGATATGGGAGTCGATCCTGGAGGTCCGCCGCTTGACGAGTGAGCGGAGGTAGTCTTTGGTCAGTTCATGTCCGATGAACTCGGTGTAGGCTGCATCGCCTGCGACCCGGGAGATCTTGAACTTCATCTTGATGTGCTGCTTTGCAAAGTCCTGAGCGATCTCACCGAGGGTGGTGCTCATGACCCTGCCGACAAGGTTCGCTGAATCTGCAGCGATCGTCTCGCCGATCGGGGTGCTCCCGAATGATTCAGGCACATATACCTTGTACCAGCTCTTTGCTTTCCAGCCTTCTACACGACGTCCAATCTGTTTCTTCTTTGCCATTCTATCACCATCTGATTATTTTAGAGGAACCTGAACAGTTCCTTCTGCTGACCGACCAGGGCGGCTACCCGCTCCGGCCAGTTGTTCATATCAAACCCTTTCTGTGCAAGGAAGGATGCAGTCCAGCGCTCAAGCCCGATGCCCGAGCACCCTGACCAACAGTCCTTTCCGGTCTGCACCTTGACATTGAACCCTTTCGGGTACTTGTCCCCGTTCACCGAGACGTTCTGGAACTCAAGCCAGGAGTCGCTGTACGGGAGGTAGGCCTCGTAATCGGTGGTCCCGATCCGTTCGTTCACCCCTTCGCCGTCGAGCATCCCTTCCTGTGCCATAAACCAGGGAGTGACCTTTGCGGAACGCCATTCCAGGTCAAGAACCTCATCGAAAAGGTGCTTGTACGCGGCATGGAGCTTGTCGGCCGTCTCGACGACCTGCTCGGGGGTCCCGAGCCAGAGGATCTCGATCCGATGGAACTCGTCGACCCGTTCGATCCCGTGGATCCCGCCGCTCTCATACCGGTGGGAGGTTCCGCTCCGGTCGAAGAGCCTGATCGGGAGGCAGTCGCTGGCCAGGGTCTGGCCCTGGACAAACGGCCAGAAGGACGGGCACTGCGCATAGCAGAGACCGCCGATCGGACCGTCGACCTTCTCCCGGATCATCTCGACCGGCACCTCGCCGGTCACCTTGAAGTAGTCACCGACCTCTTCCCAGTATGCAGGATCCCTGGTCTTGGGGGTGCAGACATAGTAGATCTCCGGGTACACACCCTTGGCATGCCCGGACTTCTCCCAGACCTCCCAGGGGACCAGCTTCGGGAAGATCATCTCAGTGAATCCGAGGGTTTTGATGATCTCCTCCATCACGATCTGCTCGAAGGCCCGGAAGAGCTGCACAGACTGTGGACCATGGATCCACTGTCCACGTGACAGGGCGTGTTTTATCCAGCCGCGTTCGATCATCTCGGCGGTCGGGTCACCGTTGAAGAAGCGTTCCTTCTTTCCACTCTCGTACAGCAGTTCCCAGTGCTCACCCTTGCCGCCATAGGTCAGAGCCTCTATCTTCTCCTCGACCAGTTTCACGATCCGATCAGGGATCTTCTGTTCGAGGTCGGTGGCACTGACCTGCAGCGAAAGTTCGATCGTTTCCGCGGTCACCACGGCGCTGCTGATGAACGGCAGCGTCGGGATCTTCAACCCTTCTGGCACCGGACCGGTGAGCGTGATCTCGTACCTGGTCACCAGGATATCCCGGAGACCAAGCCGGAACCTGCCGAGCGTGGCCGTGATCTGCTTTCGAAACCGGAAGAGGGCGTCATGCACACGGGTGTACGGCCCGCTCTCAATGGCCAGCGAGAGGGTGTTCCCCTCGATCTTCCAGTCGGTGATCCTGCCGATCTCATCCTCAGCTGCCCCTTTGGGTACTCCACGCCGGAACATCACTGTGTTTGAGTCGGTGACTGTCTTCTCTACCGCCTCGGCCGCTTCCGCAGGGATCTCCCCGCTGAACTGGAGGTCAGCCGTTAATGCGAATCGTACAAACATGTCTCCTCCGCAACTCCTAGATTCATCAGATAATCGTCCACCGTCGCAATGATCGATCGCAGGTTGGTGCCGCTGACCGTGCTCTCCAGGCCTCTGTCCGTGAGGGCGGTCAGGATCAGCCCGTGGTTGTCAGGGGTGACCGCGGCGGCACAGCAGGCTGCATCGACATGAACTGTCAGGATTGTTCCCTCGGTATGGATCATACCAGGGCCTCCGTCAACTGTTCAAGAAAACCGGGAACGGCCGCAGACCGGATGGTTGCTCCCCCGCGGTGCCGGTGGCCGCCACCGGTGCCCCCATAATCCGGGGCAAGGTCGGCAAGCAGCCGGCCGAGGTCGATCTCCCTGGCCGGGGATGTCCTGACCGAGAGGCGACAGCTGGCTCCCTCCGCTGCCACGACGACGACCATGTCGCCGGAGGGCAGGTCTCTCTGAAGGGCGTCGGCCACGTCTCCGACCAGCGCCGAATCCGGCACTGTGTAGCAGCCGCTCCAGTCGCCGATCTGTTCACGTCCACGGATGGCCGTGATCACCTGCTGCCGGTACCGGGCGGTGACGGCCCATGCCTCGGCGATCGAACCGGAGGACCTGAGGCAGAGGGAGGCAGCGAGCCCCCCCATGCCAGCCTTGCCGCATCCGTCGATCACGGCGGCCAGGGTGTGACCGTCCTCGATCACCTCCCGCTGAAGACCATACAGGTCCCCGTAGAGCCGATCAAAGGCTGCAGGAGCCGCCTGCTCCGCCGAAGCAAAGACGATCGCCGAGAGGAGAGCCTCTTTTGACTCCTGCTCCCCCCCCTCTGCGAGGATCTGCCTGACGATCTCCTCATCGCCGCTGATCCCGGCCAGGTAGGGCGAAGTGGCCAGCAGTAACTGCTCTTCCCTGGTCCGACCCGGGAGGAGGAGTCCGCGCTCCGGCGAGACCACCCCGTTGCCGACTCCTTCATTGAAGATATCCCGGTTCGGCCCTTCCATCTGTTGCTGGTCGCCGATCATTCCAAGCAGTGCAAGTCCCGCCAGATCGCGGTTGTCCCCGAGGGCGGCTGCGATCAGATAAGCACACCCTGACGCCGGGAG
Source organism: Methanosphaerula subterraneus (assembly GCF_052055875.1). Taxonomy (GTDB): domain Archaea; phylum Halobacteriota; class Methanomicrobia; order Methanomicrobiales; family Methanospirillaceae; genus Methanosphaerula; species Methanosphaerula subterraneus. The sequence continues at coordinate 2,053,307 of NZ_CP170508.1, read as the reverse complement.
AACCTGCTCACCATCGAACCCGAAGAGGTTCGGGTTCAGATGATAGGTCCCCGAAAACCCGGGCGTGTGGTGGTCGATCACGATCGTCTGGTCGGGGAGACCTGCACTGCCAGATCCCATATCACAGAGGATGACAGGCTGTTCCGGGTCATCGGCGAGTGCAGGAAGGCTGCCAGCTATCCTGAGCCGGAACCCGATGCCAAGCCGGTAGAGCCCATGGCAGAGGATCGCAGCTGCTGCTATCCCATCTGCATCATGGTGCCCGTACACCTCGACATACTCCTGTTCACGCAGATGATCGGCGATCAGCGCTGCCTTCTCCTCAAGTGACATGACGATGCCTGTGATTTAACGTGAGAGCAGAATCTCAGCGGTATCGGGTTTGTAGACCCAGCCTGCCGGGAGCTTCTTGGAGCCCACGTAGTACTTGACCAGCCGCCGGACCTTGGACTCGGTCAGCTGGAGCTGCCGCTTGTTCAGCAGGTCCTTCTTGTTCTCGCCCATGTGCTTTCGCATTCCGAGCGCCTTGACGATCAGGTTCCGCAGATCCTCTGGGATCTCGGAGGCAAGCCCGTTCTCCTTTAATATCGCGTTGATCCGCTTTCCGGTTGCCAGCTTCACGTCTGGGACGCTGTACCGGTCACGGAGGATCAGCCCGATCTCACTGGTCGACTTCTCGTTCTTCTTGAGTTCTACGATCAGTTTCTCAATCTCTGTGCTGTCAGTTGTGGACCAGGCAGGCGCTTCTGTCCTGTGCGGCCTCACTGAACCGGATTTACCCCTACATCGGGCATGCATTCGTGCCATATTTCACCTCCAAATTTATCAGAGTAAGTCCAGAAAAGAGCATGTACGGATTTGTGCGTACGTCTGTTGCATCAGCTCTGTAATCCCTGAGCCCGGTTTTTCGGGCAGTGCCTTCCCCTGATTGTTCAGAGATCTGCAGAAAAATTCTGCAATCCAGCACGTCGGACTTACGTATGATTACACCGTTCACACAGTGCTACCCTACCTATAGGGGACCAGACGATAATAAGGATACTGGTGTATGCCCCATCGCGGCGAAGCCGATCCCGCCTGAAGAAGACGTAACAAAAAAAGTTGTATAAAAGGATTGAAGATGGTTATTTTCTATCTTTCTTTCTGAACTTGCTCATCGAGAGGATATCCACGGCATATTGCCCCTCTTTTCCCAGCCCGAGCACAACTCCACCATTCTGGGCGAGCTTCTCGATATTGATCTCGTACGAGCCGGGACCATTGATACTGATGCTCTCGATCCGATCGAAGATGTCCTTCTCCCGCTCTTTATGGGCCGGCCTCACCGAAACGGTCTGCTGCTCACCAACGGCCTCCCGGTCGTCACCCAGTTCCTCAATCGATCCTGCAGGAGGGGTGGTGTCAGTTCCGGCTATCGGGGCCGGCTTCTCTTCCACCAGGTCGACGGGGCGGTCCTCCTCCCTGACATAGAGGAACTTCTTTCCGCCACAGGCCGGACAGCCCTTGAGGATCTCAGGGGAACCGTCCTCAAAGATCTTCTCACAGTGTGTGCATTTATGGGGCATAGGGGTGTACCATATCTACCGTGACGAGACCCACGCACTCAGCAGGTCCTTCTCTTTGCGCAGCATCTTCAGCTGGTTCGCCGGGCCGATCACCGTCAGCCTGGCCGGTGCTGGTTGCTTGCCAAAGATCCGTGAGAAGAGCCCACCTGACGTGTTCTTCCCGGGATAGGTCTCCATCTCGATCCCTGAAAATCCGTCAGGACTGATCTCCATCATGGTCATCTCGATCAGCTTGCTCGACTCCTCGGGTGCGAGTCCCCGCTCCAGCACCACAATATTCCCTTCCATCACCTCATCAAGGATCAGGCGTATCTTCTCCATCGAGGTCATCCGCGAGAGACGTTCCTCAGATATCAGATCCAACTGTACACCCTGTATCATCCTTAATCACCTGAAGTAATTGGTCATCTTCTCGTACAGCTCATCGATATTCTGGCCTTCCAGTCCAGAGATTGAGATCACCGGGTGCTGGGGGAAGGCGCTCTTGATCCGGGCGGGGGCTGCATCAGGGAGATCGATCTTGTTGGCGACGATCAGCACTGGCAGATCCCGGGACTCGATGATCCCGACCATCATGATGTTCACCTGCATGAACGGGTCAAGGGTCGAGTCGAGCAGGTAGATGACCCCATCGATGTCCTCACGAAGCCAGTGCATCGCCTCGGCCACTCCCTCAGTGGCTTCGCGGGCCCGCTTGACGGCCTCACCCTTCTCGATCCCGTACTCGGTGAACTCATGATAGTCGATCTTAGTGGTCACACCAGGGGTATCGACGATATCGATGGCGATCGAGTTGCCGTTCGCAGAGGTGATCGTGATATCCTCTTTGCGCCGTGCCCGCCTGGTCTCATGAGGCACTTCACTGACCGGCCCGAGGGCATCCCCTGTCCAGTCCCGGACGATCCGGTTGGCCAGTGTTGTCTTTCCCGCATTCGGCGGGCCATAAATCCCAATCCGGGACCGCCTTTTCTTTAAAAATACCCGTAAGAACTTCGAGAGCCGCTTTCTTGCCAGTGTAAAAATATCCATTCAGCACCCCCTGTGCACAATCAACAACCTTGCAGATATACTATGGTACTTCGGGATAGTTATCTCTTTTTGAACAGTTCTGATCAGGAGAAATGCTCCTTCTCTCCCGTAGCAAACCTTAATGAATCAGAATGACTATCATTGAACGTTGACAAAGGGGGAGAATCCATGAAACAATCTTCTGATTCCATCCACCTGGAGACCCACGTGCAGTTGAAGGAGATGATGCGTCGTCATCCCGCAACGATAGACTACAACGCAACGGTAGCCAGAGCTGCAATGACTATGTGCAGGGCCGATGTCGGCAGCTGCATAGTGCTGGAGAATAACCTCCCGATAGGGATTGTAACCGAACAGGACATCAACTGCAAGGTGGTTGCAAAGAACCAGCGACCAGGGGAGGTTAGAGTCAGTGAGATTATGAGCACCCCCCTGATCACAATAGGCGCTGAACGGACCGTCGGCGAAGCTGCCAGTATGATGGTCAAGCACCGGGTCAGGCGACTACCGGTCGTGGACGAATGCAACAGGGTGATCGGTATCGTTACCGTTCGTGACCTGTTGTCCGTGACCAGTGAAATCAATGAGATCATGAACGATTTGATCGAGATTAACAGGCCTGACCGGTATGACGGGGGGATCTGTGAGCGATGTGGGATCATGGCCACGGACCTGCTGCGTATCGACTCGATGATGCTCTGCGGCAACTGCCGCGAGGAGGAACACCTGTGAAAGTGGCGATGGATATTGTATCAGCGGTTCCGATACTGGGCGATCACGACCATATCACCAGGGCCAGGCAGGTCCTGCGTGAGGACGCATTTCGTGAGGCCTATATCGTTGATGCAAAGGGGCGGTGCATCGGATATATCGATATCACCGATGCACTGCGGGTGAACGCGACCAAGTCGAATGTGACGCTGGAAGGATATGTCAAGACGGCAGCAGTGGTAACCCCGGAGGACACGCTGGAGACGGTTGCAGCGGCTGTGATACAGTCGCGGACCGACAGCGTAGCAGTTGTGGACACCGATGGAAAACTGATCGGCGGGATCCTGGTCTCCGACCTCTTCCCGATCGTGCTCTCACGGCACGAGCCAAAGGGGAAGGTCGCTGACTGCATGTCGAGAAAGGTCGTGACCGCAGATGCATCTGACCCGCTCCAGCGAGTCTATACGCTGATCATCGAGAGTGGGTACACGGCATTCCCAGTGATGAAGAAGCATATGCTGATCGGGATGATTTCAAGGCGCGATCTCCTCGACGCCGGCCATGCCAGGCGTTCGCTGGCTCAGGCTGGGGCAGTGAAGGTCGAGGACTTGATGACCACCCCAGTCATCTCGATCACTCCTGATCGGGAGATCAGAACCGCTGCAGAGCTGCTGGTCAAGCATGACATCAGCAGGTTGCCCGTCGAAGAGGACGGAAAGGTGATCGGGATCCTTGATCGGCACGACGTGCTGAGCGGACTGAAGATCCAGACAGAGAGGACGCTGTGATATGAACCAGAATGGACGAGCCACCAAGCAGGGGGACAAACTGTTGAAGATGCCAGGAAAGTTTGACCGTGGCCCTGTAGAATTCGAGTCCAGAATCGTCGAGCAGGAGGGGCAGGTGATGGGAATCGCGACCAGGGACGTGGTCGCGGTGGCCCAGACCGCAACGATCATCAACGCGGTCGAGACGATGACCACCTGCGGGTTTCGGAGGCTGCCGATCGTCGACCCCGGTACCAGGAAGATGCGAGGGATCGTGACCGCAAGCGACATCATCAGCCTGATGGGTGGAGGGGACCGGTACAGTCTCGTCACGGTGAAGAACGGGGGTAACCTGATCGCAGCCCTCAACGAGAGTGTCCGGGAGGTTATGAGCCAGCAATTCATCTCGCTGACGCCGATGGCCTCGATTCAGGACGCGATCGACCTTATCGTCCGGAAGAAGATCGGCGGTGTGCCGATCCTCGACGACCAGGGCGTCTTGGAGGGGATCGTGACCGAACGCGATCTGATGCGCCTCTTTGAGACAGAACGGAGTATGCTGACGGTGGAGGAGATCATGTCCTCCCCATTGCGGGTGATCGGACCCGACAGTCCAATCAGTGCAGTCACCAGGGAGATGGTGAAGCATACGTTCCGGCGTCTGCCGGTGGTCAGCGATGAGGTGCTCTTTGGGATCATCACCTCGACCGATATCGTCAAGTATTTAGGCACCGGCCGGGTCTTTGACCAGTTGGTGACCGGGGATGTCGGCGAGGTGATGTCACTGCCGGTCAGGGACCTGATGTCAGGAGACCTGATCACCACGACCCCGGACACCGGCATCACCCAGGCGGCCAAGGAGATGCTCGATAAGGGGATCGGGGCCCTCCCGGTGATAGAAAACGCACGGCTGATCGGCCTGGTCACCGAATTCGACCTGGTCAAAGCATTTGCAGGGCGGTGAAGTGCATGCATGCATCTGAAATTATGTCTGCGCCGGTCTATGTGATCGAGCCCGCAGAGAATGTGGCGAGGGCTCGTAACCTGATGTTCCGGCATGGGATCTCGCGACTGCTGGTCGTGACAAACGACATGCTGACCGGGATCATCACGAAGAAGGATCTCGCGTACCGGCTGCGGCAATCGGAACCGTCCTGGCGAAGGCGTCCGATCGATCAGATCCCGGTCAGTGTCCTGATGGTCACAGACCCGATCACCATCGCCCCTGATACCACCATCCGGGATGTAGCCCGTCTGATGGTCAATGAAGGGGTCAGCAGCCTGCCGGTAGTCGAAGAAGGCACCCTGATTGGGATCGTGACCAAATCTGACCTGATGAGATCGTCACTTGTGGGAAGGATCCGCGGAGCCGTCGGCGATCTGATGGAGGACGTCACGACGGTCAGCAGATACCACTCGCTCGACCACGTGGTCAACCTGATCAGCGAGCGGAACGACAAACTGGTGGTCATCAACAACGATGGAACCCTGGCCGGGATCATCACCGAGAGTAACCTGGCTTTCTTCGAGTACGCAGCAGGTGACGTCCTGGACAAGGATGTGACGATGCTTCGGAAAGAGGTGCCGGCAGGCAGAAAGGCCTACCGGCATGTCAGGGATGTCACCTTCATTGCGGAGGACGTGATGAGCAGCCCGGTGGAGACGATCGGAGCCGATAGTCTGGTCGGGGAGGCAGTTGCCAGGATGAGAGAGCGAGCAATCAACAGCCTTGTAGTGGCAGAGAACGACGAACTCATAGGAATTCTCAAGAGAGACGATATTATACGAGAGGTTGCACGATGAACGGAGAGTTTTCAATTCAGGATATCATGGCAAAGCCAGTCACCATCGCAAAGTCTGCAGTTGTCACCGAAGCGCTCGACAAGATGCTGAACGAGGGGATCGATCCCCTGATCGTGACGCAGGGGAACGTGGTCGCCGGCACCGTCTCACGGAAGGCGATCGCAGAGGCACTCGGGTCCAAGAGGAATGCCGCACTCTCACCCACAAAGATCCATGTGGCCAACGTGGTCGAGGAGGAGTTCACCTCGGCGTACCCTGATCAGGGGTTCGATGTGCTGATCCCCCTGCTGCAGCACTACAAACTGGTCGTGGTGCTGGACAAGGATCACCGGTTGATCGGGCAGGTGACCGCAGCAGACCTGCTCAAAGTGATGGTGCCCCAGGTGCCACTGGAAGGAGTGATCGAGAAGGTGAACTCGATCAATGCCGATGAACGGGTCGTCCACCTCCGGCGCCGGATCATCGACGACAATGAGAGCCGGTACGTGGTGACCGACAGCGAGGGGCTTCTCGGGATGGTCACCGAGACCGATGTGGCACGTTCGATGCGGGAGTTCCGCGAGGATATCCCGGACAAGCACCAGGACCACCGTATCAGGAATCTGATTGTTCGGGATATCATGTCATCACCCCTGATCTCAGTGGACGCCGGCGCCGACACGGCCTCGGTCGCCCAACTGCTTCTGGCACGCTCGATCAGTGCGGTGCCGGTGGTCGAGGACGGCCGGATTGCAGGGGTCGTGACCAGGCGTTCGCTGGTCAATGCCCTCTGATACCCTTCTCTTTTTATCGTGGCGAACCCACCCGTTCCTGACGTATTGTAACTCCCATGAGTCGGAGACTTGTCTATTCTAGAATCGGCCGGTCTGTTCGTTCCTTCTTCTTAATCGCCCTTTACCGAGGCTTCGAACTGGAGTTGTTCATATCCAGGTCCCTGGTTCTGGCCGGTTAGATCGGAGAATTGCCGGCAACCGATCAGTAGATTGGGTCGCCGGCGAGCCCTCCCTGGAAGATGATCGCGAATGCTGGGGTCAGGGACGATCGGGATCTCTGCGAGCGAGGGAACAGAACCACCAGGAGAGAGATCTCCCCAGAGTGGAGAGGCAGACGGTACGGGATCCAGGTTCTGGTTTCTGTGAAGTACACCGCTCTTCTCAAATCCTGATGAGGGCTCTCAAGAGAACAAGCAATACCCGGCGACGTAACCACGATTCACCTGCCAACTGCCTTAATATGACGAGCAGAAAGTGAGACCCAGAGAAATAAAGCAACTGCTGAAAACTGGCTGAGAAGAGTGTGTAGAAAATTAAAAAAATTGGGTCCCTGGTGAGCAGATGCTCACGAGACAGTAACCGTGTGTGTAGCGGTCCTTGTTGAACCGTTCGCATCAGTTACGGTCAGGGTGATGGTGTAGGTACCTGCGTTGTTGTACCAGATTCTGTTCAGGCCAACATTCTGATTAGTGAAGGTCTGACCGTTCCCACAGTTCCACTTCCAGGAGACAGGGTTGCCGCCGGTGGTGGTGTCTGTGAGTGCAACAGAGAGTGAGTGTCTGCCGGAGGTTGGGCTAACGGTGAAGCTGGCCGCCCCGGTGGTTGGCTGTGTGGTAACGGTCGTGGTTGGCTGAACGCCAGCCCCGATCGTGAATGAGTCGAGGTTCATCCTTGAGGCACCGAAGGCCACCTTCACGATGTTCCTGCCCTGCTCGAGGTGGAGTGTTCCTGCAGAGGTGAAGGAGTTGAAGGTGTTGAACGAGCCGGTGGATGAGACGCTGACGGTGGTCGAAGAGCTGCCAGCTGAGACGGTCACCGTCTTTGCGGCTGCGTCAGGGTTGGCTGCTTTGAGTGCGATGGTGTAATCGCCGTCTGCTGCTGCGTCGACTGAGTAGGTGAGGTATTCACCGCTGATGACGTAGGCAACAGCGTAGCCGCCTGCGACTGCTTCGATGTCGACGTCGTCGGTGCGGTATGCCCCGCCTGCATTGCCGGAGGTGGTGTCTGCATAGGCGACGGTGTTGCCACCGAGGTCATAGTCCTCTGCCTGGACAGTGCCAGGTGCGTTGTGTGGTCCGTTGTATGGCTGACCTGGTGCCACGGTTGTGGTTGGGGTCGTCGGTACATCGGTGACGGTGATCGTCTTGCTGGCCGTGCTGGTCTGGGTTCCGTTCGTGACGGTCAGACTCAGGGTGTATGCACCAACAGCGCTGTAGATGTGGTTGATGTTCTGGCTTGATGCGGTGAATCCGTCACCAAAGTCCCAGGAATATGCTGCTGGGTACCCGGTGGATGCATCGGTGCCGGTGACTGCCTGTCCGAGCTGAACACTCTCTGCGTTAACAGTGAAGGCTGCCTGGAGGGTCGACGGTGCTGCGGTGACGGTGATCGTCATCGTCTTGGTGTTGAATTTACTTGAGGTTGAGTTGATGGCCTGCAGTGATACCTGGTAGGTGCCTGCAGTCTGGAAGGTGTGGCTTGGGTTCTGGAGTGTAACGCCCTCAGTGCCGTCGCCGAAGTTCCAGAGCCACTGGTCCGCGTTCGTCGACTTGTCAGCGAACTGAACTGCCAGTGGTGCAACGCCGGTTGATGGAGTTGCTGAGAAGTCAGCAACAGGAGTGATGACCGGTGATGCGTTGACGGTGATCGTCTGCAGCTTCATCTGACCGGACCCTGCTACATTCGAGGCGGTCATAAGAACGCCGTAGGTGCCTGCACTCTTGAAGGTGTGCACAGGGTTCTGCTCATTGCTGGTCGAGAAGTCATCAGTGAAGGTCCAGCTCCATGATGACGGTGAGTTCGATGATGTGTCAGTGAACTGCACGGTCAGGGGTGCCTGTCCTGCTGCCGGAGCAAACGTGAAGTTGCTGACCGGTGCACTCAGTGAGATGACCTGGATGACCTGGGTCTTCTGGCTGGTCCCGACGTTGTTCTGGGTTGTCAGGGTAACGGTGTAGTTACCTGCTGCTGTGTAGGTGTGGCTTGGGTTCTGTGCTCCGGAGATGGCTCCATCGCCGAAGTTCCATGACCAGGCAAACGGATTGTTTCCGGACTTGTCAGTGAACTGCACGTTTAATGGTGCAGCGCCGGTGCTCGGGGTTGCACTGAAGTCAGTGACTGGAGCTGGTGCTGTGACGTTGATCAGCTGCGGGCTGTAGATATAGTCTGAAGCGCCGAGGCTGTTGGCCACAACAAGGTAGACTGCGTACTTGCCTGGTGTGGTATAGGTGTGGGTGATATTCTGTGTGATTGCAGTGGTGCCGTCACCGAGGTTCCAGTACCATGCGTTTGGCCTCTCTGAGGAGGTGTCATTGAACACAACGGTCAATGGTGACTGTCCAGTAACCTGGGCAGTAGCGGCAGAGCCGTCGTTAACTGCGGTTGTGTTTGCATTGAAGCTCGCAACTGGGTTGCCGAGCGGAGTGATGGTTACATCCTGTGTCGTGAAGTTGACACCGGCTGCATTGGTCACGGTCAACCTGACCGTATAGGTTCCGGCATTCTGGAATGTGTGCAGCGGGTTCATCTCGGTCGAGGTGGTCCCGTCGTCAAAGTTCCATGCGAACGAGGTCGCATTGCCGCCGCTGTAGGTGAACTGGACCTGTGATGGTGCAGCGTAGCTGGACGAAGTCTTGGTGAAATCAGCATTTGGTTTGCCGCTGACACCGGTGACAACGATTGCCTGCCCGTTGGCTGCACTTGAACCACCAGCGTTGGACGCGATCAGTGCAACATTGTAGGTGCCCGGAGTAGTGAACGTGTATGTCAGGTTCTCAGAGGTCCCTGCCTGCTGTCCATTGATGAGCCACTGGAAGCTGGTTGGTGCTCCTCCGGTTGAGGTGTTGGTGAATTTAACAGTCAGTGGTGCTTCGCCGCCAGTTGCGTTCTTCGTAAAGCTCGCAATTGGTGCTGGGCTCAGCGGAGCGAGAGTGACGGTGAAGAGGTTCAGCTTAGCGTCTGATCCTGCTGCGTTCGAGACAGTGTGGTAGACCCAGTAGTTACCTGGCATGGCGAACGAGCGAGTGACATTGGCTGTTGCCGGCACCGGCTGTCCGTCGCTGAAGACCCAGCTGAAGGAGCTTGGAGCGCCTGACGAGGTGTCATTGAAGTTGATCGGCTGACCGACGAGAACAGTCTGTGTGTTCATTGCGTAGTTGCCGGCTTCGGTGCCATTGATTGAGAAATTCGCGGCTGGTGCTACCGAGCTGCTGACTGTTACGGTGCCTGTAGCCAGATTGGATACTCCGGCCCCGTTCCGGGTCTGCAGGGTTACCGTGTAGGTACCTGCTACCGTGTAGGTGTGGGTCGCGTTCTGGACCGTTGATCCCTGGGTTCCGTCACCGAAGTTCCAGAGCCAGCTGGTCGGTGCTGCAAGGCCACCTGCTGAGGTGTCGTTGAACTGGACTGCCAGTGGTGCGGTTCCTGACGATGGAGTTGATGTGAAGCTCGCATCAGGAGTTGATGGACCTGCTACATTCACCCAGATGGAAGAGACATTGCTGCCCTGTGCATTGCTTGCACTCAGGACGATCTGGTACTGCCCCTGAGGGAAGGTGTAGGTTGGGTTCTGAAGCGTTGAAACATTGGACCCACCGATGTTGTAGGTGAAGTTCCAGTTCCATGCCGATGGCGCCTTGGTCGATTTATCGGCGAAGGTGACCTGCAGTGGTGCAGTGCCGTTCAGGACAAGATCCCCGGCAACGAACGCAGAGGTTCCATCCTGGGAATCCTTGGTGACACCGTCAGCTGTGGCGGTGAATGCTGATACCGGTGCAACCGATCCAGCGACAGTTATTGTAAACGAACTTGAGGTTTTTGGGCCATTGACATTACCTGCAGTGAAGTAGACCACGTAGGTACCGGCCTGAGTAAAGGTATGGGTCGCGTTCTGGGTTGTGACCAGAGGGCTTGCATCCCCGAAATTCCATGAGAAGCTGGTTGGTGCATTGGTGGAGGCGTCAGTGAAGGTCAGGGCGTCCCCGACATTGACAGTTGCGTCAGAGAATGTCTCCGCTGCTGTTCCAAAGGGTCCATATGTGTTCCCGTTCAGTTCAACATTGAACTGTGGTGAAACATCTTGGACCGCTGAAACCACAACCTGTGGGAGCGTGTATGATGAATTTACAATCTGTCCACTCACATTCGAAGCGGTTCCCGTTGCGTTCTGCACGTAAAGACCGATGACATAGGTCCCGGCTGAAGTGTAGGTGTGAGACGGGTTTGAATCAGTTGAGAACGATCCATCGCCAAAGTCCCATGCCCATGACGTGATGTTGTCGTACGAGGCATCGGTGAACGTGACGGTCTCACCCGCTGTGATGGCGACATTGCCACTTACTGGAGCAGGGTCTGTCGTAAAGTTCACGATCGGCCCTATGCCGCTGTATCCTTTATCGTTGAGGTCTGCTGTTGCCGAGGCGGCGAACGCCCCTGGAATCAACAGGCAGGCCATGATTACCATCAGAGAGACTAGGAACAGTCTCCCGGATGGATTACTCTTGGGTAATCTCATATCAATAACCTCCTTTGGTTCATAGTAGATTTAACCATCCCAAACGGTTTAAACGTTTCCATTTTATCGAATTCCTTTATATACATTTCCTGATCCGAATCCTGATGATTGGTCAAAATGTACGATTACTCACGTTTTTTGGCCATAATTCAACTCCTTTCCCCCCGACATAGGGAGGACCTGCATCGATACCTCACCTCCCCACCAACCCCGGGATGAATGCCATGCCAGCCCAGTGTTTCAGCGGTCTTTTCTCGTATATCAGGTCCAGAGATCGCCTCTATCGACTTCATGGTAGAAGCCCTGAGGGTTGAGATACTAAAGACCTCAGGTAGCCACTTGAGGTCGTAACAGAATATAAGAGTACCCTTAATTCGCGACATTAATTATCGGAAGATCCTGAAAAAAGACGCGCAAGTGGAGGAGGAGAAAAAAGAGGGGTCAGGGCATTGTCCCTGATCAGATCTGGTTGAAGAGGAGGACGATATCATTGAAGTCGACCCGCCCGTTCTGATTGAAGTCGAAGGCACCGACCGGCTCGTGATCGCTGATCCAGTCCATCTGGTTGAAGAAGAGGACCACGTCGTTGAAGTCCAGCCCACCATTGCCGTTCAGGTCCTCGTACAGTCCATCACCGTTCAGGTCCAGCGGCAGCACTGTCGCCCCTGGCACCACCTGGACTGCCGGGCCGGTGGTGAAGCTGATCTGGTCAAGATTTTGCCCGTCGCCGACGAAGGCGATGGTCAGATGACGGACGCCGGCCGTGAGCGGAAGGGTCGTCGAGACTATAGTATATTGTTCTGAACTGCCGGTGTTGGGAATCTGCACAGTTCCGGCAATCTGACCGTCCACCTGGATGCGGATTGCCTTTCCGCTGCCCCAGGCCGCCGTCCGGAACGTAGTGGTGTACGACCCGGAACTGGCCACGTTCAGCGTATACTCGAGCCACTCGCCGTCCCGGATGTAGGCGACCGTATCCCCACCGGCCGACATCTCCTCGATGTCCACGTCATCAGTCCGGTAGGCCCCGCCTGCGTTGCCAGCGGTGGTGTCGTGGTAGGCGACACCCTCTCCACCATAGTCATACTCTTCAGCCTGGAGCACCCCCGGTACCTGGTGCGGACCATCGAACGGCGTCGGGGTCAGAGAGTCTCCGAATGTGACGCCCACTGTCTCCCAGGTGGTCATCGGAACCGTGAAAAAGTACGGACAGGTGGCATCATAGTTGATATCCATCTTGATCCGGAACGTCCCGTCAGGCCGGTTGCCAGAGGCGCCGGTCCCCATACTGTTCAGCGCGATCCAGTAACGGTTGTTCGGATCGGCCATGCTGTATCCGACGATCGTCACCGCATGGCTGGCTCCGCGGGCAGGGTCGTACGCTCTCCCAACGAAGGGCGACGGGTCCCAGACCGCGTCCTCCCCCTGGTAATACCAGAAGTTGCTGAAACTGCTGACCGCGTCGGCATTCGGCATCACAAATCCGAGGTAGATCGCCTTCCCCCCATCAAGCGTCCCCTTGATCGACGCAATCGCCGAACTGTTCCCGACCCCCATCGTTGGAATCCGCTGCTCGGTGATCGACGTGATCGGATAGTTCGGTATCATCTGGATGTCGACCGCTGCGACCCCGGCCTTCTTGAAAGCCTGCGAGTAGGCCGTCCCATCCTGGAAACTCGCATTAGCGTTGGACCAGGGGACGGCGATCTTCTGTTCCCCATAGAACCCGACAAAGTCCCCCAGCGTCCCACCCTCGCCGGCCCAGTCAGGACCCGAACCACCGTTGTAGTTTGAATCCAGGTACTGGATCGAGAGCCGGTCACGGATATTCTTCTGCCCGGTATGGGCCACCTCCAGCACCCCGGTGCCGGCCCAGACCCAGCAATTCCCAATAGGATTCTGGTTCCGCTCGGATGGGACATAGGAGATCAGAGAGAGCAGGTTCTGCTGACTCTGAAACGAGGCCATCATCCTTTTCAAAAATCCTGGCTGCGGAGCCTCCGGGGCCGCGTTGTACTCATCGACCCACCGCTTCAGCGCTTCGGGCGACGGGTGCATGAACGGATCGGAGGACGGCGCCTGATCCCAGGATATGTTCACTGCAGATGAGAGCACGGGCACCGAATTGTCGGCAGCCGAGACCGCTCCCACAGCAGCTGATAAGAGCAGCCCGATCACGAGGATATAATAGAGTGTGTGTCGTTGCATGGACAGATACCTCAGAAGAGTCCGGCCCTGAGTGTCCTCTCCCGAATATGTCCGGGATCTGACAGGCCAGCAGGACCCGGGGAGACCCCGGTCACCAGGACCCGAAATAGTGAACGATCATTGCCACTGCAGGATAATCAACTGTTGGATGGTGACATGCGACAACGATGCCGGCCCTTCACCTGCCCGTTGTTACGGCTACGCCATGCTGGTTTGGTCACTTTCAGGAGTGTTTGCAGTCCCGGACCCATCACGACCTCGTCGTGCGACTACGCCATACCTGGCTACGTCGCCGACTTCGTCGTCGACCTCGTCGTAGAAAAGATCATCACTCCATTCTCTGAATAGACTGGCGTCAGCCCGGTGTGCGGGAGGCTCAGGTTGTAGGTCTCCCCCTCCAGCGGCCCGACGTACAGGTACTGGCACCCGTACCGGTTCATCAGCGGGACCGCGTCATCAGGCGACTCATAGATCCTCCGGATATCCCCCATCCGCTGGAAGTACCAGTTGTCAGGGTTTCCGCGCCAGAGATATTCATTGAAGAGCCAGCCCACTTCAGTCGGGATCCCGGTGAACGAGGAGACCCGGGAGTAGTAACTATGCTCGTTCTTGGCGGCCTCGATGATGCAGGGGATATCGGATCTGTTCCGAAGGAATGCGATCGCCGCGGCATCGGCCGGATGATCATAGATCAGGTACGCAGAGCCGTCGAGGGTGTACGCCCCCCCCTTATGCGGCTGATAAAAGAGGTGAGCGTCGAAGTCGAGCCCCAGGCACGGCGGTGTGACCAGCAGCAGGACCAGCACCACTGCGATCAGACCCCGTCGGCGGATCGGAGAGAGGAATGGATAAGACAGTCGGGAGGCGGCAACGCTGCCGACGAGGGCGAGCGTTCCGGCCCCGATCAACAGCCAGGCGGCCCAGTAGAGTTTGAAGACCGTGTTCATCCGGAACGATGATGTCGTGATGAATGTGGACTCCAGGTACATGAACTCGCAGAGGACGACTAACAGCAGCCCAGCAGCCGCGAAGATGCCGGCCGGTTCATACTCCTTGCGGGTGACCAGGTAGACGAGCGGGACCAGCGCCACCGCAGCGGCAGGGTAGCCGGCAAGCGCCACCGGAACGGCTATCAGCAGCAGGTACGGCCGTGCCCGAATGTCAGGGACCAGCACCAGCAGGAGGAGCACGAAAAAGATCCCGTGAAAGAGGAGAAACGGAACGACCCCGGAGGGCGGATGGGCCGCCCCCCCGATGAAGAAGAGCCCCATCGTCCCGGCCGTCTCCATCATCAGGTAGAACGGGAGGTAGAGAAGGGCCGCGGCGGCGGGAACCCCGACAGCCAGCCAGAGCAGCGGCCCGGGCGAGCGTATACCTCTCCGCAGTATATGAGCAATTCTATCCTTGATTGACCCTTCCTCATTGTGCAGTGTCAGCAGCACCCCGACGCCCACGGTCAGCGGCCCGTAGACCAGAACATCCCATGAGTTCATCGGCGCCATCGAACCGAGCGAGAGCGTCAGGAGGCCACAGACAAGAAGACGGGATCGGGTGGAGAGCGTGGACCAGCGGTACCAGCAGAACGCGAGCAAAAGGAGCAGAAACGCCTGGTTGAACTGAGCCATCACATGGGCATGGGCGTCTCCCCAGAGGTACGAGAAGAGCGGGTACTCGTCGATTGCACCGGAGATGACCCGGCTGCTCTCCCAGAAGACATGGTGCAGTTCCTGCCCTGAAACGATCCTGACAAGGAAGTCCGGATCAGGAAGTCCAAGGAGGAGGACCGGAAGCCAGGGGAGACGGGGGACGATCAGCCGGCCCAGAGCCAGAAGATTGATCACCGTCAGCGCGAAGACCGTCGGCAGAATCAGATTGAAGACGACCGTGGAGGGGATACTGGTCACCACCCCGAGCGCCCCCATCATCCAGTGGCCGAGGTAGTAGTAGATGTTCATCGACCCGCCGGCGAACCAGGGATCGAGCGGCGGAACCACCGGCGTCCTCATGATCGAGGCAAGGATCGCATGATCCATGAACTTCTCGCTGGTGCTGATCATCGGGGTCAGGAACCGGAACTCCAGCAGCAGCAGAAAGGCCGCCGCCCCTGCGACCAGGTACGAAAGGTCGGCGGTATAGTCGTTCTGCCGGTACTGCCGGGTCACCACCTGCCAGCCGACCAGGAGGACGAATGGGATCGCAGCCAGGTGAAGGGGCAGGTGCACCAGACCGCAGTACCAGCTGATGGCGGTGAAGAGGAGGAGACCTCCGTTCAGAGAGAACGGGACCGCCCATACAGGGGCGATCTTCCGCATCTGCGGGTACAGCCCTGCAGCGAAGAGCAGCAGCAGAACCAGCCAGAGGAGGACCTGCAAACCCTCGACCAGCAGGGCCATCAGCGTTCTTCGCCCTGAAGCCGGGCCTCCTCGCACTGTTTTCTGTACCGATCCCTGACCGCTTTGATCTGATCGACCCGAGGGATGTTGGAGAGGCCTGAGAGGATCACAATCACCCCGATGAACGAGGACCGGGTGATCGGATAGTCGCCGGCCCTGACCTCCAGCCCCCCAATCGACTGGTCCATCCATCGCTGGACAGTCTGAAAGCCCTTTAGAGAGATCGCAGAACTGGGGCCGGCCACCAGCACCAGCGCCTTCTCCGCCCCAGTCAGGTCGCAGGGGACGGAGATCTCCTGGTACACAGCCTTCTTGGCCAGGTCCACCACACGGGAAGCCTTCTGGTACTGGTCATCGCTCTCCATGACGACCGGTTTGGGCTTCGGCTTAAAGTTGGATTTGAAGAACCGGGTCAGCTGCTGGTCAGGGAGCTTCTCGACGGCATATCCGATCGCACAGATCCCCATCCCAGTGATCGTGTTCAGCACCTCCCCGGCATCGAGCACCGTTTGGGCGGATTCGACCCCATCCTGATCGAGCTCGCCGGCCCTGAGGAGAAGACTGATCCGGCGTGCAATATTCTCGTTCAGTTCTGCATAGACCCCCCCAGGAGTCTCCGGCTCAAGGAACCGGGATGCAATCTGCTCAGGGAGGAAACCTCGAAGCCCCTGTGGCGCCGATGGCTGCGACATCCGTCCACGCCAGGTTTCGTTGTCAAAGAGGATCACCCCGTCGACCAGCCGTTCGAGCATCTCCAGGTCATCGGCGGCCTTGGCCTGGATACACGGCCCCTCCTCAATGCAGGGGAGGACCGCCAGGGCAAAGACGGGGTCCGGGAATGAACGCCGGCACTCATGGATCAGAGAGGGAGCGGCGTCCACCATCTTCCCCCCAAGGCCGGCACAGATCAGAACCGCATCAATCCCTGCCATATCCTCCCGCATCACCTGGGAAAAGACCTCCTCGGCGTTGACCACTCGTTCAGGCCTGGCTCGTCCGACCGATGGGAAGAACATCCGGGCATGCTCAGGCAGGGATACTAAGGACCGCAGAAGATTGGGATCGATGTCGATGACGATCCCCTCGACACAGGGAAGACCACTCTTCCGGTCATGCCGGTGAAGGGTGTCCACGATCCGGGAACCAGCCCCCCCCAGTCCGATTGCTAATATACGCACCAGCTGCCACCTCTCGTACTGCAACTGTATGATCGTTGTAAGGCATATGTGCATCGAAAGAACACCGCCTGCAGGGCGGCAAAAAAAAAGAGAAGAGCGGGGATGTCAGCCAAAGATCTCCTTTGACGTCCGCAGTGCGTCCACTGCCGGGAGAACCTTCCCGGTCAGGAACTCAATGCAGGCCCCACCACCGGTCGAGATATGCGTGAACTGGCCCTCCAGTCCCATCTTCTCGATCACGGCCGCGGTATGCCCCCCTCCACAGACCGAAAACTCGACCGACGCGGCGGCCTTCAGCAGGGCCTGGGTGCCGATGGCGAACTCAGGCTCCTCGAAGACCCCGGCGGGGCCGTTGAAGACGACCGTACCCGCACTGCCGATCTCAGCAGTCAGGGCCGTGATCGCCTCCAGTCCAAGGTCCATGATCGGCGTCCCGTCCGGGATTGCCGTAACCGGGTACTCGACACGCTTGCCCTCCTCCCTGACCGCCACATGGGTCGGGAGGACGATGCGGTCGGCGAACCGGGAGAGCAAACCCTCGGCGATCTCGATCTGTTTGGTGTACTTGAGCTGCTGGATCAGCTGCAACGACGGGGTGCCGATCGAGTGGCCGGCCGCCGCCAGAAAGACGTTGGCCACGACTCCGATCACGATCACCCTGTCGGCGATCCCGTTCTCAAGCACATGCTGCGCGACATCGATCGAGTCGTCCACCTTGGTCCCGCCGAGTACCATCATCACAGGGCACGGGGCTCCGTGGAAGACTCGGGAGAGGGTCGACACCTCCTTCTCCATCAGCAGACCAGCGGCCGACCGCATCACCATCGGGAGACCGACGACCGTCGGCTGGGACCGGTGAGCGGTCCCGAACGCGTCATTGACAAAGAAGTCCGCCATCCCGGAGAGGTTCCTGACGATATGCGTCTTTGCAGCATCCTCTGCCGGCAGGGTCAGGTTCTCCTCCGCATTGAACCGGACATTCTCAAGCATCAGCACGTCTCCGTCCCGCATCGCCGCGATCGCATCCCTGGCGCACTGGCCGAAGATGTCGTTCACGTAGGTGACCGGACGGTGGAGCAGATGCTCCAGCTTTCTGGCATGCATCTCGAGGGTTGTGAAGTCCTTCTTTCCGGGCCTCGACTGGTGGGTGATGATCACCACCCGGCTCTTTTTTAGAGCCTCGATCGTCGGGATATGCTCCCGGAACCGTTTATCGTCGAGGATCTGATTTGATGTCGGATCGATCGGCGAGTTCAGGTCAAGACGGAGGAGGACCACCCTCCCTGTGGTGCCGAGTGAGGCGAGTGTACCGATCTCCGTGCTGATCACCCGTTCGCCTTCGCCACGCTCCGGGCCTTGATCTTCTTGAGCCTGAAGAGTTCTTCGCGCTCCATCTCGTCGAGCCGCATCTTGATGAAGTCACGGGCCGCCTTCTGTTCAGGGATCACCTTGAACTCGAGCGCGTTGACCCGCCGCTTGGTCTTCTCGATCTCCTCGAGCAGCCGCTTCATTGTGGTCTCGATCTCGGCACTCTTCACGATCGACTCCACCAGGTCCTCAAAGGACGTGGCGGTGTCATCGATCGTCGAGGAGGTGCCGAGCACCCCGTATCCACGGTCGATCATCCGCTTCTTCACCGAGGCGGAGGTGATCTGGGGGACCACAACCCCCATGATGTTCTTGCTATTCAGCGTGATCATCGGGACCTGCTGAACAGAGAATGCAGCGGCCTTCACCCCGAGGGATCCCTCAACGGTGTTGGCGACCGCCATCATCTCGACGGCCTTGGCATAGTTCATGTTCAGCTGGCTCCGCGTGGTCTTGGCCTCCTCAAGCACCTTGAAGAACTCAATGATCAGTCCATCGCGCTTCATCTTCAGGATCTTGTACCCACGTTCAGAGAGCTTGATCCGCCGCTTCAGGCCGATCAGTTCTGAACGGGTGGGTTTGATATCTCGAAGAGCCATGGGCGATCACCTCTTCTGCGCAGCGCCTGCGTTCTTGAACTGGGGGTGGTACTTCGCAATCAGGTCACGGTCGATACGTGACAGCTGCTCCACCGGCAGCGTTGCGAGCAGTTCCCAGCCGATGTCGAGAGTGTCCGCGATCGTCCGGTCCTCGTCAAAGCCCTGCCTGACGAACCGGTTCTCGAAGAGGTCTGCGAACTCGAGGAAGGTCCGGTCACGCTCAGAGAGCGCGTCCTTTCCGACGATGGCCACCAGGCCACGGAGATCGTTCCCTTCTGCATAGGCAGCGTACATCTGGTCAGAGACCTTCTTGTGGTCATCACGGGTCTGCCCCTTGCCGATACCGAGATTCATCAGCCGGGAGAGGGATGGCAACACATTGATGGGTGGATAGATCCCTTTTCTGTGCAGTTCACGGGAGATGACGATCTGACCTTCAGTGATGTACCCGGTCAGGTCAGGGATTGGGTGCGTGATATCGTCACCCGGCATCGTCAGGATCGGGATCTGGGTAACCGAGCCCTTCTGTCCCTTGATGATCCCTGCCCGTTCGTACAGGGACGCGAGATCGGTGTACATGTACCCCGGATACCCACGCCTGCCTGGCACCTCTTCACGAGCCGCACCGATCTGACGGAGCGCCTCGCAGTAGTTGGTCATATCGGTCAGGATCACCAGCACATGCATACCGAGCTCAAAGGCCAGGTACTCTGCAGTGGTGAGGGCCAGACGCGGGGTGATGATCCGCTCGACAGCCGGGTCATCGGCCAGGTTGAGGAACACGACGGCACGCTCCAGCGCACCGGTCCGCTCAAAGTCCTGCATAAAGTAGTTGGCCTCTTCCTGGGTGATACCCATCGCGGCGAAGACCACCGCAAACGGCTCAGTCGAACCGGGAACCTTGGCCTGTCGTGCGATCTGCAGCGCCACGTTGTTGTGTGGCAGCCCTGCTCCCGAGAAGATCGGGAGCTTCTGACCACGGACCAGGGTATTGGTCCCGTCGATCGTCGAGATACCGGTCTCGATGAAATCCGACGGAGATGCCCGTGCATACGGGTTGATCGCAGCGCCGGTGATATCGAGCCGCTTCTCCGGGACGATCTCGGGTCCACCGTCGATAGGCTTACCGCCGCCGGAGAGGATACGCCCGAGCATATCTCTGCCGACCGGCATCTTGATCGTCTCGCCGGTGAACCGGACGCCCGAGTCCCTGCCGATACCGGTCGTCGTCTCAAAGACCTGGACCACGACGAGGTCGTCGCTGGTGTCCAGCACCTGACCCCGCTTGATCGTTCCGTCGTAGAGCACGATGTTGACCAGTTCTTCATAGCCGATAGGCTCGGTCTTCTCAATGAAGACCAGAGGCCCGGCTATCTTGTTAATTGTCCGATACTCCTTCATGCTCCAGCCCTCAGTGCATTGAATTCTGCATCCATATCCTTGAGGATCTTCTCAAGCAGGGGTTCGTAATCAGCCGTGAACTTCACCTGTGGCAGTTCGTTCTTGGACTTAACCGCGATCACCTGCTGTGGAGAGACTCCAACGGTCTGTGCTGCGTACGAAAGGTCTGAGAAGGTCTTGATCGACTTCAGCATATCAAACTGCTTCTTCATCGAACAGAAGGTGTCGACCGCATCGTAGGCGTTCTGCTGCAGGAAGATCTCTCTGATCATCCTGGCTACCTCGATCGTAATCTGCTCTGCCTCTGGCAGTGCATCGGACCCGACCAGCTGCACGATCTCCTGAAGCTCGGCTTCCTTCTGCAGGATCTCCATCGCCCACGATCGGATCAGATTCCATTCAGGGGAGACCTCGCGGTCATACCAGTCATGGAGCGTGTCCAGGTACAGGGAGTACGAATCCAGCCAGTTGATCGCTGGGAAGTGACGCCGCTGCGAGAGCTTGGCGTCCAGTGCCCAGAAGACCTTGACGATACGGAGCGTGTTCTGCGTAACCGGTTCGGAGAAGTCACCGCCAGGCGGTGAGACCGCGCCGATCACAGAGACCGAGCCGTCCTGACCGCTCAGGGTCTTGACAAGCCCTGCGCGCTCATAGAATTCTGAAAGGCGGGCTGCAAGGTATGCAGGGTAACCCTCCTCACCAGGCATCTCTTCAAGTCTGGATGAGATCTCACGCATCGCCTCTGCCCACCGGGAGGTCGAGTCTGCCATCAGGGAGACATCGTACCCCATATCCCGGAAGTACTCGGCGATCGTGATCCCGGTGTACACCGATGCTTCACGAGCTGCGACCGGCATGTTCGAGGTGTTGGCGATCAGGACTGTCCGCTCCATAAGTGGCTTCCCGGTCTTTGGGTCCTCCAGTTCAGGGAACTCGGTCAAAACCTCGGTCATCTCGTTGCCGCGCTCGCCGCAGCCGATGTATACGACGATCTCAGCGTCACTCCACTTGGCCAGCTGCTGCTGCGTGACCGTCTTTCCGGACCCGAAAGGACCGGGGATGGCCGCAGTGCCGCCCTTCGCGATTGGGAAGAGCCCGTCGAGGATCCGCTGACCGGTGATCAGTGGGATCGTCGGGTTCATCTTCTCTGCGACAGGCCGGGGGACCCGGACAGGCCAGCGCTGCATCATCGTCAGTTCGGCGCCGTTGTCGAGGACACAGACGACCTCTTCGACGGTGAATGTGCCAGGGGTGATCGTTGTGATCACACCCGCCTTCGTGTTCGGCGGGACCATGATCTTGTGGACGATGTTCGTCTCCTGGACCTCACCAATGATCATGCCCGGAGTGACCTGATCGCCGACCTTTGCCAGCGGTTTGAACTCCCACTTCTTCTCTCTGCTGATACCCGGGGCACTGACCCCGCGCTCGATGAAGTTGCCCATCTTGTCCATCAGGACTTCAAGGGGGCGCTGGATTCCGTCATAGATCGAGGTCAGCAGACCGGGTCCGAGCTCAACTGCCAGGGAGAGACCGGTGTTGCTGACCGGCTCGCCGGGCTTGATCCCTGAGGTGTTCTCGTACACCTGGATGATCGAGTTCTCCCCTTCGATCTTGATGACCTCACCCATCAGTTCTTCGTTCCCGACCTTCACCACATCATACATATGTGCGTCAAGGTTGACCGCAGTCACCACTGGCCCTGCGATACGCTTGAGAACACCTTTTCCTTCGATTTTTCCTTCTTTAGCGTTTACTTCCACAGATCAACACCCACCGATCGTTTTATCTTCTCTCGTAAGGACATGTCACCCTCGGTGCCGCCGATGGCGATCACCGTTGGCCTGACCGAGTTCTCAAGCGTGCTCAGGAGACGGCGGGGAAGCCGTTCCATATCCGTGCTGTTCAGCACGAGGATCCCAACCTCGGAATCCTGGAGCACGCTGGTGATATGTTCATGCAGCCTCTCGTCATCAGTCGCCGCATAGGTCTTTCTGATGCCGGCGAGCCGAAAACCGAGGATAAATTCACTGTTTCCTATCACTGCGATTTCCATCAGATCACCAGGTACTCCATAATCCGTTCACCCGGCAGGTTCGACTCCTTGCCACGGGCGAGGGCACGGAGGTTGAACACCTCGTACTTCTTCTTCTCAAGGTAGACCAGGATCGGTGCAATGGAGAACGGGTACCGCTTGGACATCCGGTCCATCTGCTCCAGTTTAATCCTGGTCAGCACATTCTCGATCTCATGGATCGGCCGCCCTTCCCGGAACGTCTCCAGCGCTTCGATCAGCGACTGAATATGTGTCCGCTTCTTCAGTGCATCGATCAGCTCGTCGTTCGATTCCACACCGCCGAGGCGTGCCAACTCATCGAGCGAGAAGGCCCCGCCGGGGATCATCTGTTCTCTGACATCCTCGGGCATGCCGCTCGCCCGAAGGCGGAAGAGCGACTGGAAGTTCCGGGTATCGATCTCGAGCTGCAGATACTGGAGGAATTCACTCCCCCCCTTGATCCCACTCCTGGCCATGGCGATCAGGTCGGAGTAGTACTTCTTGTACAACTCGTTCTCAAGCCGTGCAAATGACCCACTCTCAAGGGCCGCGCTGTACTCACGTTCGAGCACAGGATAGAGGCGCCACCCTTTCAGCAGTTCCACGATCCGGTCGGGTGACTCTTCAGTCAACAGCCGGTCGAGGAAGATCTTATCCAGTTCACCTGCAGGGATCACGACCTCCTTGATCTTGTTGGCCGAGAAACCCTGCCGTTTGCCGCGGAGGATGATCAGCACGTTCCCGATATCCCAGCTCCGGAGATAGTTCGCCGTGAACTGCATCAGCGAGCCCTGGGTGATCCCAAGGACACTCTGGTTCTCCTTTGCGAGGTTCCAGGAGAGTGCGATTTCGATCAGATCGATACCGTGAAACACGCCACCGAGCTCGTCGATCTCAGACTTATATTCAGACTCTCCGATGAACCGTGCGATCTCCGGAAGGGACATGTTCTGCATCCGCAGGTAGTCGTCCCGTGGGAGAAGTTTCGCCTTCCGTACACGCAGCCGCGTGGAGGTATAGATATAGGGAGCCGGCCCTGACTTCACCTCTGTCATCGGCCACCCCCCTTATCCGAACAGGATATCAGATGCATCTTTCAGCCCTGATTCCCAGACCCTGTCAAGGAACGTCCTGTAACTGTAGTCGACCTGCAGCAGACCATCCCTGCTCTCTGCGATGATGCCCCCGTCGATCTCGACAGGCGTACCTGCCACAAACCCGGGATAAGAGCCCCCGTTGAGGAGCTCCTGCACCATGGGGAGATCCCGTGCGCTGGCATGGATCAGGCCTTCGCCGATCTCTGCCTGGGCCTGCTGAAGGAGGGACGACAGTGCAGCACGGTGGAAGTCGGGGGATGCACCCCGGACCTCCAGAAGGACGGCTGCGTAAACCTGATCGAGCAGTGCTTTCTCTGCATTCAACTGCGACCGCTTCACAAGAAGGTTGGCAGCGGAGATCTCCTGGTTAATAATCCGGGCCTCCTGCCGTGCCACGTCCTCGTCGACCGCGGTCTTGATCTGGTCTGATTTGACATTGGCGGCCGCAAGGATCGTGGCCACCTCGGTCTCTGTCTCTTTTCTGATCGCCTCTGCCTCTTTCCGGCCCTTCTCTGTTATCTCATCGATGACCGCTTCGAGTCCCATGATCGATGCTCCTACTGGAATAACAGCAGCAGTGCTACCACAAGACCAAAGATAACGATTGTCTCCGGGATAACCGTGAAGAGCAGTGCAAGACCGAACATGTCCTTGTTCTCTGCTGTCGCGCCCATTGCTGCCGCACCGATACCCATCTCACCGAGACCGGTACCGATACCGGCAAGTCCCACGGCGAGACCTGCACCGACTGCCTTCATTCCTACCTGCGATGCCTGGACCATTTCAAGTGTCATTGCTGCTGATGTTGCTACTAATGTTGGATCTGCTACTGCCATGTTTAATCCTCCGTAAATCTTCTTTTCATCCCGAATGGGTTGTACTTTTTGCCTCCACCTTTATAGAATTTGGTGAAGAATTCGACGTAATGTAAACGAATTGAGTTTAAGCCGCCACCAAGGATGCCCAGGGCGGTGTTCAGTGTGTGACCTAATATGAAGATCACAATACCGACGATGATCATGACCACACCAACTGCACTGAGCGCCTTTAACTGTGGTTCGATGATCAGTCCGATTGCGATGTAATTGACCACCATTGCGATGGCCACCGATGAGAGCCCGACTGCGGTCAGACGGGTATATGAGAGCACATGCGAGATGATCGTCGGTAACTCCATCAGATCGAGCAGGGACTCCTGTCCGATCGCGACGACACCGTAGAGAATCATCAGTATTCCGATGAGCCCTGCCGGGTTCAGGCCAAAGAGAACCTGGCCCATACCACTCAGATCTGGCATCAGTGGAATTGGAAACATCGACCAGATCGTGATGACAATGCCCCACATGACCGCGAGCCATCCGCTCTGGGCCATGATCGCCTTGCTTCTGTGTTTGCCGTGGTCCATCTTCGCATGGTTCACGATTGAGATACTGCGCCCCAGCGTGATATGGATCAACCCGATCCAGACCGCCAGAACCAGCAGCGGTACCGCTGCAGGCCCTTCTCCGCCAGTCTCGGCCCCTATCTGGAGGGCACGGCTGAAGAGTACCGGGTGCCACGGGAGTTCAAACCCTAAGAACTCACTGTTCAACAGACCGAAACCGATCGCTACGACACAGGCATTCCTGAATACATCAAGGAGTTGCGATGCCCCTTCCCCCTTCAGAACCTTCCGAAGGGCATAGCTGGCCACCAGCAGGATCAGCCCGTATCCGACATCTCCAAGGATTATACCAAAGAAAAGCGGAAATACGATCGCCATCATCAGTGTTGGATCGACCTCACGGTAGTCGGGACGTGCATAGACGTCCATCAACAGTTCGGTCGGATGTGCAAACGAGGGGTTGTTATACTCAACCGGCACAGAGTCCTTCTCAAGGTCCACCGGGAGCTCTTCAACATAGACACTGCCACGGGTGACCTGCATCAGGCCTGAAGTCACGGCGTCGACCTTATTGGAAGGGACCCAGCCCTCAGCCACAAACGTCTTCTCTGTTGTCGCAAACCGAAGCGGTGCCTCTGCACGCTCTACTTCGGCGGAGAGCATCTCGTCACAGGCCATCAGGAATGTGGCATGCTGCGCCTTGAGACTCTCGACCTGCTGGTCGATCGTGCTGATCTGACCCTTCAGTGAAGTGAGCTCCTGTGTGTACCGCGATGCAGCCTCAGTGGGAGCTCCGTCCTCAGTCGGTATCTTTACCGGTTGGAACCCTGCGTCGGCAAGCAGCCGCTCCGTCTCCTCCTTATGGGCTATCTCGACGAAGACCACAATAAAGTGCTCGCCCTTCTTCCCGGTCAGGTACTTCTCATGCGGAAACGGAATCTCGACATCTTCTACGATATACCCGGCAATCGGGGCTATCGCGGCGTAATCGCGGTACAGATCGAGGTCAAGGGGAACATTTGTAAACGGCGTCAATTCAGCGACCCGCTGCTCCCGCTCCTTTAACTGGGCATCCAGGGCGTTTCGCTTTGCTACCAGCCCCTCTGCCTTCTCCTCGATCTTCGGAAGATCCCGGGCGATCTGACTTCTGATCATCGCAGTCGAGACCTTTTGGACCTCGTCGCCCTCGTCCGGACCGATGTGGATCGCGTTCTGTGCTGCCCGAAGCCGGATCAACTCGCTCGAGGCCTCGGTCGCCCCTGCAAGGGGCATCCCGATCTTAAATCCCTCGTATTCGGGAGTAGCCTGGTCGACAAAATCCTCGATATGAAAGAGATCATGCCGGTACAGCTCTGTGACGATCGTCCCCATCTGCTCCTTCGAACCGACGATGAGCAGACGACTCATAGATCTAGGCCTTAACATGCACCTGCTCCTTGAACCTCGACACGAGCAGGGAAACTGCCCGGTCAAGGTTCTTCTGCCCTTTTGCCGTCAATTGGGCAGCGCGTGCATCACCCTCCCTGATGATCGCGGCATGTCTCTTCTGTGCCTCGGTATGCGCATCGACAAGCCTCTTCTTCCTGTACTCTTCGGCATTAAGGGTAGCCTTGGTAATCAGATTATCGGCCTCCAGCTCTGCATTGGAGAGATTGCGCTTCCTCTCAGCCTGTGCTTCACTTATCAGTTTGCGATAGTCATCTTCAGTCTTCTTAATGCTCTTGAGAACATCTATCTTCATCCATCCCTCCTCTTATGAATACAGTATTTAGCGAAAATTATCTTTATAATTGTTGATTTCGTTCTGCCTGAGCCAGATCAAAGTCGGTGACCGGCAGTCTCTCCAAAATCTCAAACGAGATACCGGCAGAGAGTCCTGCGAGCAGAACCCCCTGGTCAGTGCCGGAGAGGGTGATACCTGAAAGTTCGTCTGATCCGCAGAGCAGGTGCTGGTCAGGGTGAGTCCCCCGCTCTATTGCGCAGGAGAGGTGGATCATGGGACCTGCCGAGACGATGAGCTGCAGCCGTGCGGAACCGGGATGACCCCGGTCCATCACCACCAGCGGCATCCGGTAGGTCCTGACCAGTTCGATCAGCATCAATGCGGGTCTGATCAGGCCGCCCTCCGGGGCAGAGGCCGCGATCAGGTCCCCTTGTTCCACTCTCTGCACTACCTCGTCACGGGAGGTCTCGATGCAGAGCGGAAACCGGGCGAGCGCCCTTCCAACCACGCAGAAGGAGTGTTTACCCTTGATCAGCAGGTAGTCGTCCCCGAGGGGGACATTCATGCAGGATCGATCTCTTCAGACTGGCAGCTCGGGCACATCGGCTTTTTTCCGAGCCCCTTGAACCGCGTCCCGCACTCCCTGCACTTGTAATCCTTTCCTTTCACCCGTTCTTCATACTCTACATCCATCGGTCCGCCTACGGTACACATCCCATAATCACCACCGAAACGTCTCCATCAGAGATGATAAGAGTATCGATTTTCAGACGACCGTGTTGAATGCGATCAGGGCGATAATCACCATGATACAGGCATGTTTCACCCCTGACCCGATCGAGGATTCACCCATCTGCCCTGCTATCAGCCCTGAGAAGAAGCCCTGCAGCACACAGGCATGGTAGAGCAGCCGGTCAAAGGTCTTGATCGGGATTGAACCGAGACCAGAGAAGGCACCTCCGGCCTGGGAGACCGAACCGGGCTGGATACCCCCAAGCACCGGCAGAAACTGGCTGGAGAGGACCCCGACCACGAAGATGAAGACCATGAACGAGAGGTAGACGATGGCCGTATAGATGAACATCTCACCAAGCCGCTCTTTCTTGAGGACATCCGACATCCTGGCATCGCTGGCCGCGATGTTCAGCACCTCGTTGATCTGCCCGCTCATCTCGCTGGCTTTGGTGATCAGCACCACCATCCTCGCGATGATTGGGGTGGTGATCCGCCGCTCAAACCGCATCAGCGCCTCGGAAAAGTTGGCCCCCCACTCCATGTCCCGCTTGATCCGCTTAATCTCGTAGCCGAGCACCCCGAGGTTCGCGTTGACCATGATGGTGATCGCCTGGGCCATCGTCAGCCCGACCTGGTTGATCCCTGCCATCCGGTCCAGAAACTCGGGGATCGAGGACTCGATCCCGCCCAGTTTCCGGTTCCATCCCTCAAAGAAGACCGCATACGGGACGAGAATGAGCAGTATCGCGACGATGATGTGGTCGTCGATCAGGTCGATGTAGGTCTCCAGGTCGGCAGCGCCATGAACCATCAGCAGGTGGACGAGTGCATAGATAATCCCAATCGGAACACTGATGAAGAGGATCCTGGACGGCTTCGTCACAAATGCCTGCAAAGGGTTGGAGAGGAAGGTCTTTACCTGTCGCCACTTGTCGTACCGGGCCAGGGTTGCAAAGAACGGTTCTTCACCGGCCGTGGACCTGACCCTGACGTCAGAGTACTCATGGAGAAGTTTCTTCTTGGTGAACCGGGAGACCACCTCGCTCTTGATCGAGACCAGGTCGATCATCACCATGAAGAGGGAGGTTCCGACCGGTAGCATCACGTAGGTGACCATCGAGAGCTGCAACACCGCAGAGCCTCCCATCATCCCCATCACCACCATGATGATGATCAGAAAGAGAGGGCCGGCGACGAAGAGGGTCACGTACGACTCTGCGACCAGCGAGAGAAACCCGAGGAACTGTTTCTGTTCGAACCGGGCCTCCTCCTGGAAGAGATGGACTCTCGTCGAGAGGAAGGTGGCCATATCACCGCCACTCTCGATCACCGAGAGGAGGTCCTGGAGAAAGTCCTTCAACTTGGTCGACGGGGTGGTCAGATTCAGCCTTCGTATGGCCGATACCTCATCAAGCCCAAAGAAGTCCGCGTCCCTGACGATCTGTCTGAATTCAAGGGCCACCTCACCATAGATGTTGGAGTGATCTGAGATCGAACGGAAGATCACCATCATCTCACCACCCCCCTTCCGCATCGCGTACATGTAGGCGACCGCATTATGAAGGGTCAGGTTTATCTTGGTCGAACGGGTCCCTTTCTGGATACCAGGCCACTGGAGGGCAATAAAGTAGGTGATGGCAGCTGCGATCGAGAAGGCCAGGATCCCGACACCCACCTGCTCGATGATCCCCATCGGGATCGGACCGATCGAAGCCGGCAGATGAAAGCCGATGACGGGAGTGGTCATCGAAGTGCCGCTGGCCTTCTGCATCGCGATCACCAGGCCTGAGATCACAAACCCAACGACTGCAAAAAGGATTCCAATCCCAATCGACGCCCCGATTGCCGTGACCAGGTAGTGCTCCACCGTCACTCCGGCCCTGCTCGAGATCAGGTCCGCGTTCAGGGTCTGCCATTTGATCGGGTCGCGCGCCACCCAGTCCTGAACAAACTGCCACTTCTTCATTCAAGTATCCTGCGAAGGTCAGCCTTGACTCGCATCACCCGCTGCGCATCGATATAATAGGCCTGGAAGATCCGTGATACAGATCGGTAATCCCTGATGTCCTGCTGATGCATCGCCATCAGCAATTCCTTTCTAACGGCGATCTCGTCATCGAGCTGCTCCCGCGACCAACCCCGCCGCTCGGCGATCGAGGCATAGACCTGAGACCTGCCGGTGTACGCGATCACGTCCCTGACCGGGTCGTAGGTGAAGACATTGTTCACCCGGAGATTCCCGGTCGACGGATCGATCCCGACCACCTCGACAATTTCCTGGCACCGGCGCACCCTGGCGGTCCCCTGGTAGATCAGCCCCTGGATCGAGATCACGTTCAGCGCCTGCACCATGTTCCTGGGCACATTCAACGGTTCGCTCTCCAGACGATGGATGGCCGCATCCACGCTCCCTGCGTGCATTGTCGAGAAGGTGGTATGGCCGGTGTTCATCGCCTGGAAGAGGGTCTGCGCCTCGTTCCCCCGGACCTCCCCCACAATGATGTACTCCGGCCGCTGTCGCATCGCAGACTTCAGCAGGGCAAACATGTCGATCGTCGACGCACTCTCAGCCACCGATTCCCTGGTCACCGAGGCGATCCAGTTGTCATGGTACAGCGTGATCTCACGCGTATCCTCGATCGAGACCACCTTTGCAAGCGGGGTGATGAAGAGCGAAACAGCGTTTAATGAGGTGGTCTTTCCTGAAGCCGTGCCCCCGATGAAGAGGAGACTCTTGTTGTTCTCGATCGCAAGCCAGAAGTAGACCAGGGCATCGGCGTTGAAGGTGTGGTACTCCATCAGTTCGATCGGAGTGAACGGCTCCTCCCGGAACTTTCGGATCGTGAACGATGTCCCCCGGGAGGTGACCTCTTTGCCGAGCGCCAGCTGCAGCCGAGAACCGTCCGGCAGCGTCGCGTCGATCAGAGGGCTCCCGATCGAGATATGTTTTCCTGAACGCTGAGCCAGTTTGATGGCGAGGGATATCAGCGACTCCTCGTCGAACTTGATGTTGGTCTTGATGTTCCGGTACTTCCGGTGATAGAGGAAGAGAGGGACATTGGTCCCATCGCAGGATATATCCTCGATATGGGGGTCCTTCATCACCGCGTCAATACGGGACCAGCCAAGGAAGTTTCGGATCAGGAAGTACTGGAGTTTGAACATCGTCGACTGTTCGAGCACCAGCCCGTATTCGGTCAAAAGACCATTCATCTTCTGAAAGAGGAGCTGATTCTTGTCGAAGCCGATCTCATCGTCGGTCAGGATCAGCACGTCACGAAGATCTTCAAAGATCCGCTCGATAAGTTCATACTCAAAAGGGGAGAGTTCGGGTTCATAGAGCACGTACTCCTCCTGCTGACTCTTTCTGTTATGGACGATGTTGACCTGGGAGCACCCCTCATCGACCCAGTAACTCTCGACCAGTTCATACTCATTCGGGAGGGTCCGATCCACCAGGGATCCATGCACAGCCGGGTCGTACTCGGCGATCCTCTTATCATCGGAGACCTTCCCCTTCAGGGACGAAAAGAGCGAGCGAGGCTTTTGAAGTCCGGATTCTTTTACTTCTTCGCTTTTGAACCCGCTGATCAGATCACGTAACCCTCTCAAGTGCCCAGCTCCGGTACCGCTACCTCAGTGTGTGTATTCAGGCTACATCAACCTACCCACTGTTACTATCATCCGCTCATCCTGGCAGCAGAAGGGCTGGAATCTGCAGAGCTGGATCTGGGGGAGATAGTCCATGACACAACATTTAATCCAGACATCCTGCATACAAAAAGAAGAGGAGTCGTGGAGGTCATCAGTGGCTGATAGCATGCGTATGCCCACAGGGATCACATCGTTTGATCCAGTGATGGAGGGGGGAGTGCCGCCAGGATCCGTGATCCTGCTGCTCGGAGATATTGGGGCCGGTTCGACCGAATTCGTCTACAGTTCGGTGATCAACCTCTCTGTACTGAAGAGGAACCCGAACAACCAGCGGCAAATGCTCCCAGAGGAGATCCGGTACATCACGTTCACCAAGATGGAGGATGACATCCGGCGCGATATTCACCTCTCCTTTGACCCGGAGATCACTGCCGGCCTGGGGGACGATGTCCACTTTGATGACCTCTCTGAACAGTACTTCGATGCGAGCACGGTACCCGGCGACTGGTATACCGAACGGGACCTGATGAGCCGACTGAAACGCCGTTCCGAACATAAGTCCACCCTGGTGCAGCTGGCAACTGTGCTGGGTACGGTGGCTGAGAACAGTCTGGTCATCCTCGATTCGCTGACCGATATCGCAACCAGTTACAGCGATACGGAGAACTGGAAGGAACTGACCGCGTACCTGCGTGGTCTGCAGCGGGTCTCAAAGCGCTGGAACACGACCATCTACATGCTCCTGACCGAAGGAATCCTGAACCGTTCGCAGATCCAGGAGATCGCCGACATCACCGATGCAGTGATTCTCTTCCGATGGGAGGAGAGCGCTGCTGCCCGGCGTCAGCGGGTGATGTACTTCCAGAAGTTCCGCGGGGTGATGCCTCATCTCGAAGAGAACGATCTGGTGAAGTTCTCGGTCAGGATATCGCCAAAGATCGGCTTTGAGGTCTCGAACATCAGGGTGATCATATGAGCGAGAACGAGGAGCGGGCCAGGATGGGGATCGATGGACTCGACGAGATGCTGAGCGGCGGCCTGATCCCGGGGAGCTTCGCTGCGATCGTCGGGACCTACGGGACAGGAAAGACGACGTTTGCCCTGCAGTTCATCTGGGAAGGGCTCATTCGCGGGGAGACCGCCATCTACATCAGCCTGGAGGAGAGCGAGGAGTCGATCGTCAGGTACATGCAGGTGAAGGGCTGGGACATCGACCAATACCGGAACACTTCGTTCTTTGTCCTGAAACTCGATCCGACCAACTTCAACCTTTCGATCAACTCGATCAGGAATGACCTGCCGCCCCTGATCAAAAAGTACAATGCCAAGCGGGTCGTCTTCGACCCGATCTCCCTCTTTGAGGATCTCTTCGACACCGACTCGGCACGCCGGTATGAACTTTTCAGGTTCGTCGATATGCTCAGGAGCGAAGACTGTACAGTGCTGATGACCAGCGAGGCCGACAAGAACAACCAGTACTCAAGCCGGCACAACCTGATCGAGTACCTGGTCGACACAGTGATCCTGCTCCGGTATATCCGCTCCAATGAGTCGTCGCAGGTCCACCTGGCCCTGGAGGTCGCGAAGATGCGCCTCTCGGCCCATTCCCGGGAGATCAAGCCCTACGAGATCCTCAGCGACCGGGTGAACGTCTACTCTGAGGCGAACGTCTTTTAACCACGAAACTCTTCGAAAGGAGGGCGAGTGGTTGCTTGCTGTGAACCTTGAAAGGGTGAGCAGGAAGCAACTCGCGACTCCCCGATAGGGGAGGAGCACTCTTTTACAAAAAACTAGAACGCGATCCCGGTCAGGTGGAGGAGCAGAACGATCAGCAGCCCGGGGATTCCACCGAATCCAACGACCAGCACGGTGATCAGATTGATCGAGACAGGAGGGAAGAGGAACAGGTTGACCAGCACCAGGACGACCACCCCGACTATCGCATGGACCAGCAGGTACAACAGGTTCTTCATAAAATAATAGAGTCCCACGGCCAGGGCGATGGCCAGGATCAGAACGATCAGTTCCACAATCATTGGTGAATGAATGGAGAACTGATCGTATACATCTTCTGATCAGATCGTAATGCCGGCCAGATGCAGAACAACCACGATCAGCAGCCCGGGAAGTCCGCCGAACGCACAGACCAGTACCGATGCGACGTCGATCGGGACCGGCGGGGTGAAGAGGTTGAAGTAGTTCAGCCCGAAGAGCACTGTGATCCCGACGATCGAGTTGATCAGCAGGGTCAGGGACTTCTTTAAAAAGTAGTAGATGGCGGCGGCCGCTGCAAAGGCGATCAACACCGTCAGCACTGATGCAATCATTCTAGGTACCAATGAGATGCTGCGTATTCAACCGGAGAGACGGGACAATCATCGACCCGACGGTCCGTACGCGCTCTGATACGCCAGCGATCTCGTGCAGCATCGAGAAGACGTTCCCGGCCAGCATCGCCTTGCGGATCGGGGCGCCAAACTCACCATTCTCCATCCAGCAGGGGTTGGAGATCTCCACCGAGAAGTCGCCTGACATCGGGTTTGCGGTGTGGGCACCGACGACATCCCGAACATAGACCGCCCGGTCCTGTTCGATCGGCTGCACCTCGCCCTCGACGACCAGCGAGTGGAACCCGATCGAGGGGTTGCCGCCGTAGCCGCCTCTGACGGCGCTGGCTGTAGAGGTCGCACCATACCGATATGCGGTCCGCAGGTCGTAGGCGAACGAATTGAGGATCCCGTCTCTGACAAAGTCGAGCCGGCTGGTCGGCACCCCCTCGGCGTCCCAGAACGTAGACCCCGGCCCATGAGGGCGGTGGGGATCATCAAAGATCTGCAGCGAGGGGACCCCCACCGCCGTGCCGAGCTTGTCAGCCAGGAAAGACCGGCCGGCATGGACACTCCGGCCGGAGAGGGCCGGCAGAAAGACTGTTCCGAGCAGTTCGGCGAACGCGGTCTCGGAGAGGATGATATCATAGGTGCCGGTGGCGAGGTCGTCGCCGCCGACCGAATGGGCGGCGAAGAAGGTGGCCCGTTCCCCGATCGCGGCCGGGTCGATGTCGAGGAATGCAGAGCTCTGCCCCTCGTACCCTGTCGACTGGCCGCTGATCGCCTCACACGAGAGGGAGAGACCGGTCTCAGGGACCGTGTACTCGACCCCATGGGTGTTGGCCAGTGTCGTCGTTGCATTGGAGAGGACGGCCGAGGCGCTGGTCACTGTGGCCGGGTGGGTGCCGGCCCCCTGTAGGATTCCATCCAGCAGTTCGTGGAGCTGCCCGGCATCAGGGGTCAGAGTCGAGTCATAACAGAGCGGAGTCCGGTCCAGGGCTGCTGAACCAGGGAGGCCGTTCCAGTCCTGCCCGGTGGCGAGCCGGCCGCTGGCCAGGGCCGCCGCCAGGCACTCCTTCCACCGGGAGGGATCGTTCGTCGAAGAGGTTCCGATCCTCCCGCCGACGATCGTCCGGATCCCGAGCCCGCACTCATGCGAGGCTTCGGCCACCGCGATCGTCCCCCGCTTGAAATCTGCCGAGACCATCTCTCCTTCGACGAAGTAGACCTCAACCTCGTCCGCATGGCGTGCGCCTTCGCGCAGCACCTCTTCAATCACTGCCACTGCCACCCACCACCGCATCGATCAGAAGAACATGGGGAGCCCCATCCGAGACGGGCACGCTCTGCCCGCCCTTTCCACAGTATCCCTGTCCCATCGTCCGATCATTGCCGATCAGCACGATGTTGTGGAGGGTTGAGAGGATCTCCCCTGATAGCGAGACATCCCGGACCATGCCGGCCTGTTCCCCATTCTCGATCATATAACCATACTCTGCATTGAACTGGAAGACACCCCGTCCGGGGTCCACCTGTCCGCCACGGGAACCACAGAGGAGGATCCCGTCCCTGCACTCTGCAAGGATCTCGTCGTACGAGGAGTCCCCGTTCTCGATGAACGTGTTGGACATCCGGACCTGCGGAACCTGCCCGGGCATCGCACGGGCATGGCCGGCGATCCCGTCGCCGACCGCCGCGAGCGTCTCCAGGTTATGGAGGTACGCCGAGACCACGCCGTGGCTGATCATCTCGGTCCGCACAGGCAGCACCCCCTCTGCATCGCAGGGTTCGAACCCGAAGAGGTAGAGGGAGGGATCGTCGACGATCGTCAGGGTATCGTTGCCGATCCGTTCGCCGATCCTTCCTTTCAGCACCGAACTTCCCTCATGGATCAGGTCCCCTTCGCTGGCATGGCCGATCGCCTCGTGAGCGAAGACCCCGGCCAGTTCTGGATCGAGAACGGCACGGAGCGATCCGCCCTTCGGGACCTTCGCTGAGAGGAGGGAGATCGCCGTCGCCGCGGCCTTGCTCCCCATCTCCTCGCGGTGACTGAGGTTGAAGCCGCTGATCGTATGTTCCCGCTCGTACCCCATCTGCATCATCCCCTGCTCTGAGGCGACGGCCAGCACATTGAACCCGGACCGGACCTGTTCAAACTCCAGTTCGGTTCCATGACAGTCGGTGAATCGGACCTGTTCGTGCCGCTCGATGTAGGTGGCTCGCGTATTCACGATCCGGGGTAGACGGGCCGCCCGCTCGATCGCGCCGAGCAGGGCCGTCTTCTCTTCGAGGTCCACATTCAGCGGATCTTCGATGATCTGAGGACCATTCATCACACCGCGAGGGGCGTCCCCGAGGGTCACCTCTTCACCGGTGATCGCGGCGATATCGCGAGCCTTTTCGAGGAGTTCTGTGACCCGGGCAGGGGTCGGACGGAAGGAATCAAGGGAGTAGACACCCCAGCCCTTCGCTCCGAGTACCCGGATCACAGCCTGATCGAAGAACGAGGTGCCGGCCGACTCCACAATGCCGTTATCGATGTCGATGTGGGTGGCCTCACCACGTACATGCCTGACATCATAGTATCGGATCTCCTCCATCAGATCACCGTTGGGCGGATTCCGGTCTTGTCGAGGAGGTTGGCGGCCGGCCGTGAGGCCATGTTCTTGATCTTAGAGAGGAAACCTTCCTCGTTCTCAGGGACCAGGGCCTCCTTCAGCACGTCCTCGATATGATAGACCGGGACGATCTCGACCATCGAGCGGTACCGCTCCTCGATCATCACATCATTCATGTTTGAGGCCGGGATCAGCACCTTCTTGATCCCTGCCTTGGCCGCAGCCTCGATCTTGTAGGTGACTCCGCCGATCGGGAGGACGTCACCTCGGACCGAGAGCGACCCGGTCATCGCGATGTCCTGCCTGACTGGGATCCCCTCGATCGCACTGATGACAGCCGTGGCTACACTAACCGATGCTGAGTCCCCGTCCACGCCACCGTAGGTACCGATGAACTGGATATGGATGTCGAGTTTCTGGATGTCCTGCCCGGTGAACTTCTTGATGATCGCCGAGACGTTGGTGATCGACTCCTGAGCGATCTCCTTGAGCAGCCCGGTAGCGATCACGCGGCCGTATTGACTCTGACTGAGGGTGACCTCGGCCATGATCGGGAGCACCGAGCCCGAGTCGGCCCCGGTCACGGCGAGCCCATTCACCCGGCCGATGCTCGTCCCCTTCACCACCGAGAGGTCATAGTCCTTCAGCCGCCGGCTGTTCTCATCTGAGATCTGATCCTCGATAGAACGGGCGGTCTCCTTGGCTGCCAGCACATGGGCAGCGGTGGTCAGGTCGACCCCTTCCTGCCTGGCCAGGTCGCCGGCCACCCGGATCAGTCCGCCCATGTCACGCAGCTTCAGTGTCAGATGCCCTTTGCGCCCTGACCGACGGCGGCCCTCTCTGAGCACCTCTGCCATCGCACCCTGGTCGAAGTGCGGGATCTTGCCATCGTTCTTGATCTCCTGGGCGATGAACCTGATGAATTTCTCACGGTTCTCGGGGGTCTCCTCCATCGACTCAGCCATGTACACCTCGTAGCCATAGCCCCTGATACGGGACCGGAGGGCCGGGTGCATTCCCTGAACCGCGTCCAGGTTGCCGGCCGCGATCATCACGAACCGGCACGGGACCGGCTCGGTCCTGACCATCGCACCACTCGAGCGTTCGCTCTGCCCGGTGATCGGGAACTCTCCCTCCTGCAGCGCAGTCAGCAGGTTCTGCTGTGAGCCCGGCGAGAGAGTGTTGATTTCATCGATGAAGAGCACACCGCCGTTGGCACGGTGGATCGCCCCGGACTCTACCCGGTCATGGGCAGGGGTCTCGAGCCCGCCGCTCTGGAACGGGTCATGCCGGACGTCACCGAGCAGTGCCCCGGCCTGGGAACCGGTCGCATCGATGAAGGGAGCGGTCGCGGTGGTATCGTTGGAGACGAGCAGCTTCGGGACCATCGCTTCATCCTTGGGGGTGCTGTACCGGAGGGCCATGAAGACGAAGGCTGCGGCGATGATCCCCATCAGCCACTGCATCGTGATGAACGAATAGCCGATGATCCCGACCATCAGCAGCAGCATCAACGTGTTCCGGAACTGTGCCCGTTTCTTGGCCTCCGCCTTATGGGCAGCGACGATCTGTTTCGCCTTTCCCGCAGGGACGGTCCTGATGATTGGATTGTTGGAGTCCTCGGCATTGGGGTAGACCATCAGGTCCTGCAGCTCCTCTTTAGGGAGTAGTTCAGCCATTGCCTTTGCAAGCATCGACTTCCCGGTCCCCGGGCTACCGATCATCATCACATGGCGGCGTTGTATCGCTGCCTTCCTGATCACCTCAACCGCGTGCTCCTGACCGATCACCTGATCGATCAGATGCGCCGGCACCTCAATCTCGGATGAGGTCTCCACCTGCACGTTCTCTAAAATGGTATCCTCGTGCGTGGGCTCCTCATTTACAGTACTGTCCATTATGATTTTTCCCTCTTCAATCCTTCTTAATTTATATAATTTATGCATGATTGTTTAAGTACTTTCAGCTAAGGTATGATCACATGAAGGTAATCAGTACAGAGCGTTCACAGGTGCTCGGTGCGCGTGTAGCAGCCAGTCTGGGCGTCGAACTGGTAGACGTCAAATTTTCGCGGTTTCCTGATGGGGAGTCCTACCTGAACCGGAGTGGTCTCGACGATCAGACCATCATCATCGGGAGCATCACTGACAACGATGCGCTCGTCGAACTGCTGCTGTTGATCGATGCCTGCGACACCTCGGAGAACACCCTGGTCCTCCCGTACATGGCCTATGCACGTCAGGATCAGCGGTTCAAGGACGGCGAACCGATCTCTGCCAGGGCTGTGGCCAGGGCGGTCAGCAGGGGGGTCAGCAGGGTGAAGACGATCAACATTCATCAGGAGGAGGTCCTCTCGTACTTCGATGTCCCGGCAGAGGACCTTTCGATGGCCCCCGATATCGGAAGACACCTGCAGCAGATGGAGCTGACTGATCCACTATTGCTGGCTCCGGACGAAGGAGCAGCCAGATTCGTCGCAGATGTCGCTGCCGCCGACGGCTGGGACTGCGATCATCTGCAGAAGACCCGGCATTCAGGCGATCATATCACCATCGCACCCAAGTCGCTGCCGGTGGAAGGAAGGGAGGTCGTGATCATCGACGATATCATCTCAACCGGGGGGACGCTGGCTACCGCTGCAGGGATGCTGAGAGTCCAGGGGGCGTCCCGGGTCGACGCGATCTGCGTCCACGGGGTGCTGACCGGCGGGGCTTACGCCCACCTCTGTGCATCAGGGGTCGGCCAGGTGATCGCCACGGATACGATCGAGCGGGCGTGCAGCCGGATCACGGCCGCAGACTGCATCACGAGATCTCTGCAGGACTGATGCTTGCGATCGACGGTGCCTACCTCGAAGGGGGCGGCCAGATCATCAGGACGGCGGTGGCCTGCGCTGCGTTGACCGGTCAACCGATAGAGATCGATCACATCAGGACCGGGCGATCCAACCCGGGGCTGAAGAACCAGCACCTGGCTGCCATCCGGGCTGTGGCCGCCACGTGCAGTGCCGAGGTACAGGGGGCGACGAAGGGATCCGGCCGGCTGGTCTTCCGACCGGGAATGGCGAGGAGAGCGGAGGTCAGGGTTGACACCGGGACGGCCGGGTCAGTTCCGCTGATCATCCAGGCCTGGCTGCCGGTCGCGCTGGTACACGGTGGAACACTCATGGTGACCGGCGGGACCGAGGTACAGGGGGCGCCGACGATCGATTACTTGGAGCACCTGCTGCTGCGGGTGCTCAGGCACCATGGAGCAGAGGTCACCCTCGCTCTTCAGCAGCGGGGGTACTTCCCGGCAGGGGGCGGAGCAGTGAAGGTCACGGTCGCCCCGTCCACCCTCGACCCGATCAGGATCAGCGAATCACTCAGACGTTCGAACGGCATCTGCTCCTCGGCCGCTGGCCTCCCCCACCATGTTGTCGAGCGACAGATGTCCGCGGCAGAGAGAGCGATGCGAGGGATCCCGGATATCGGAATCCCAGAGCAGTTGATAGATCTGCGGACTGAAGGTGGCCCGGGGTCGTCGTGCACGGTATGGGCCGGCACCCATGGGGGGAGCATGCTCGGCAGGCGGGGACTTCCCGCCGAAAAGGTCGGGGCAGAGGCGGTCGCAAACCTGCAGGAGGAACGTGTTGCAGGCGGTGATGTGGATCGGTACCTCGCGGACCAGCTGCTGGTCTATCTGGCAGTGGCCGGAGGGAAATATACCGCCGGCAGGTTTACGCTTCACGCAGAGACGATGCTCTGGCTCCTCGACCTCTTCGGGTACCGAATCCGGCATGCAGGCGGCACTGTCACGGAGTTATCAGCATGATGTATGTGCTGGACGCCTCGTTCTTCTTCGCCGGGGCGGAGACAGAGCGGCTACCCCAACCGGTTGATCAGGAGACAGACCTGTACACGACGCCGGAGGTGGTGGACGAGGTGAAAGACCTCTCCGCCCGCTGCCGGCTTGAGGCGCTGACCGAGGCCGGGCTGAAGGTGATGGCACCATCAAAGGAGTCACTCCACCGAGTCGACCTCGCCTCCGGCGTCAGCGGGGACCGACCGGTCCTCTCCCTGACCGATACCTCCCTACTCGCCCTCGCTCTCGACCTGGACGCCACCCTAGTAACCGACGACTTCGCAGTGCAGAACACGGCGAAGGCTGCAGGGGTCAGGACCGCAGCGATCCAGCAGCGGCACGCCAAGTACCGGCGATGGCGGTTCCGGTGCTCCGGCTGCGGCAGGTACTACCACGAGG
The DNA here is from genome assembly GCF_052055875.1 of Methanosphaerula subterraneus. Lineage (GTDB taxonomy): Archaea > Halobacteriota > Methanomicrobia > Methanomicrobiales > Methanospirillaceae > Methanosphaerula > Methanosphaerula subterraneus. Next base: position 2,012,944 of record NZ_CP170508.1, on the reverse strand, counting down.
TCGGGGAATGCCTGGTCTGTGGAGCCGAGATTAAAAGAAAACTTAAATAGATTCCTTTTGTACCTCTCTCGTATGTCATCCCTCGATGAGCTGATACAAAAAGCAAGGATGCTCCTCTCCGAGGGGCACAGTCCCGGTCAGATCGCCGACGAGCTGAGCCTCTCGATGGAGACAGTAACCTGGCTCTTAACGCAGAAGAAAGGAGACACGGCACCAAAAGATGTTCATATCGAC